>NZ_JBFUDW010000003.1:0-471466 GCF_056404515.1 Mesorhizobium sp. P2_C7
AAAAGAAGTTCACCAGTTGCAAGGGCGATGAGATGTGATGGCGAACCGGTCATACCGGGAGCTGGGATAACCCGTGCGAATGTCGTGGGCATCATTGCCCGCAAAGCAGAGTGGGACCTGACTCGCGGATACCATCAAGGCCAGCGGTCAACATGAACGACTGCATCAACAGGCCGGACAGAAGACCGCACCTGACCCAATCGTCAGAAACGTCAAATCACCCCTTGCATCGCGGGAGCCATCCACAGAAGACATCGCAACCGAGGACTCCGGAGGTCGCGGTTTGCGCCCGGGAAGGCGACATTCGAAGCGCTGTTCCAAGTGGACATACCTGCGACGGTCGAAATGTAGTGCGAACCCCAGCCTCTTGTGACACGCGACCGGAGCTCCAAGCCTTTGCGCGACCTCACCGAATACTACGCCCGTGGCTTCCGTCGGCTCAGATCGCTTCGCTGTCTCCTCCCAAGCTAGACGGTATCTATCGGAAACGGGACACAAATTCATGATTTCGGATCGCACACCCGGCTTGTTATAGATTCGGTAATGCGCGTTCTCTCAGGCCATTGTCTCGAGAAAGGCCGGAGGGGACGATTTCGTCAATGCTTCCGCAGGCGGGAACTCTTTCATGTCGAGGAACGCTCTCTGCCTAGCCGTGTTGTTCAGCCTGCTGGCCGTAAGCAGTCCACTTGGGCAGGAAACGCCTCAAGCCAAACAGCCAGTCGGCGTCGGCCTCTATCTCAGCCCGCCATTTGTCATACAGGAGAAAGGTAGCTTCACCGGAATGGCGGTCGAACTCTGGGAGTCGATCGCGGCATCGCAGGGCTTGCAAAGCCAGTACCGCCCCTACCCGACGGTTAGTGCCCTGATCGACGCCGCGGCAAACGGCGAGATCGACGTTGCCGTCACCAATCTCACTATTACACAAGGCCGGGCGCAGCGGATCGATTTCACTCATCCGTGGTTCGATGCCGGACAGAGGATCATGGTCAACGAGCATCAAGGCACAGGATTCCTGGACGTTGTGGCGGGTTTGAGGGACGCAGGCTTCCTTCGCGCCTATGCGTGGCTCGCCTTTGTCATCGCGGCGGCGACCGTATCGCTGACCATCTTCGACCGGAAGTTTGATCCCGCCTTTCCGCGTCGATGGCGTGACGGAATAGCGGAGAGCTTTTTCTCGATCATGTCAGTTGCCTCAGGCAAAGCATCCGGCCGAAAGAATGTTTTCGGTTGGATTGGACGGGTATGGCAGGGCTTGTGGCTAATATTCGGGATTGCTGTGCTCGCCTATGTCACCTCATCCGTAACGAGCGTGATGACCACCCTTTCATTGACCAACCAGGTCAACAGCCTTGCCGATCTTCCCGGCAAGTCGGTCGGGGTATTCACCGGCAGTGTGTCGGAGGATTTTGCCCGCAACTCCGGTTTCGACCGGCAATCGTTCCCGAACATCGAGGAAGCGGTAGCGGCTTTGCGTGACGGCAGAATCGACGCGATCGTCGGCGATGCGCCCGTGCTCGAATATTATGCGCATACGCACCCCGAAGAACGGGTCAGTGTCATCGGAGGCCTCTTCGAGCCGGATAAGTACGGCTTCGGTCTTGCACGCAACAGTCCCTTGACCAGGCGGCTGACGGTCGAAATTCTGGGCGCACATGAGCGCGGGCTCGTGGAGCAGTTGCATGCCAAGTATTTCGGCGAGTCACCATGAGCGCTGAGCGATGCGGGACGCAAACAAACGTCCTCTCAGCCGCATCTAAGACCGAGGCTACCCAAAGCAGACGGAACGACGACCTCCGAGAAGATCGCAGCGAAGCACGTCGCTCCCGATGCAATGTGGCCGCCAAGACCTGACCTTCGTTCATCGGAGAAATGTCATCCGATCTAGCTCGTCGTTTCGCCCGCTCTTCCAATGAGATTACGCGGCATCCCGCCGCCCTCAAAGCAGGGGCCGCTTTTGGCGCAAAGAGGGCAGCACAACGCTGGATGCAAAGGTCGGCTTTCTAGCGGAGTCATCCCGAAAGCGGACGTTCCGTTTTCGGCCCCTATCAAGACGTTCGGCATGTAGCCGGTCAGCGTCCGCTACTGGCCCTAGTAGACCCGCCGATTTCTCGCGCAGTTGCCAAGTTGCACCCCCACGCATTAACCATTCGTTAACCATTCACTCGCTAGCGTTTACCTATCAGTAAGGATTCGCCGCCAGTGACTTTTGCCGCTCCCCTCGAGGCCAAATCCATTCGCTTTCGCGCCCGCTCGTTCGTCGCTTTCACGCTGACGCCGGAGGCGCCTTTGGGGGCCTGGCTGGAGGGGCTGGATCATTGGATCGGCAACTCGCCCGGCTATTTCAGCGGCCGGCCGGTGCTGCTCGATCTGAACACGCTGAAGCCGCAGCCAAGCGATATCGCGGCGCTGGTGGCGGAACTCGGCACGCGCGACATCCGCGTCTATGCCATCGAGCTCGAAGGCGCTTCGCTCGGCGCCGAATTGCCGCCGGTGCTGGTCGGCGCCAAGGAGGCGACGACCGACGGCCTGCTGCCCGGCCGCAAGGCGAGGGCGGAGGAGAAGGCCGAGGGCGAGGCGCCAGAGGTTCGTGCGGACGCGGATCGCGCAGGTGCTGGACGCGCGGATGTGGGGCGCGTGCAGGCCGACAAGGTTGGCGCAAGCAAAGCAGGCGAGAGCGAGCCGCAGGTTGGGCAGGAGGCTTCGGGCACGCTGATGATCAAGTCGCCGATCCGCTCCGGCCAGGCGATCGTGCATCCGCATGGCGATGTCATCGTGCTCGGCTCGGTCGCTTCCGGCTCGGAGATCATCGCGGCGGGCTCGATCCATGTCTATGGCACGCTGCGCGGGCGCGCTTCGGCAGGTGCGCTCGGCAACAAGGGCGCGCGCATCTTCTGCCGCCGCAACGAGGCCGAGCTTCTGGCGGTCGACGGCTGGTATGTCACCGCCGAGGAGATGGAAGGTGTTTCGCGCGGCAAGCCGATCCAGGCATTTCTCGACGGGGACGGGCTGCGCGTCGCGCCGCTCAGCTGACATTTGTTGCGGCCGGCAGGGCCGCTCGACCAACGACATAACAACAACGGAGGCATTTTCATGGGCAAGGTAGTGGTGGTCACCTCGGGCAAGGGGGGCGTCGGCAAGACGACCTCGACGGCAGCCCTGGGCGCCGCGGTCGCCAAGACCGGCAAGAAGGTGGCGCTCGTCGATTTCGACGTCGGCCTGCGCAACCTCGACCTGATCATGGGCGCCGAACGCCGCGTGGTGTTCGATCTCGTCAACGTCATCCAGGGCTCGGCCAAGCTTTCGCAGGCGCTGATCCGCGACAAGCGGGTGGAGACGCTGTTCCTGCTGCCGGCCTCGCAGACGCGCGACAAGGATGCGCTGACCGAAGACGGCGTCGGCGAAGTCATCGACAAGCTGCGCTCGGTGTTCGACTATGTGTTCTGCGACAGCCCGGCCGGCATCGAGCGCGGCGCGCAACTTGCCATGCGCTTTGCCGACGAGGCGGTCATCGTCACCAATCCGGAAGTGAGCTCGGTGCGCGATTCCGATCGCATCATCGGCCTGCTCGACGCCCGCACGCTGCGGGCCGAGCATGGCGAGCAGATCGCCAAGCATGTGCTGGTCACACGCTATGACGCGGCGCGCGCCGCGCGCGGCGAAATGCTCTCCATCGACGATGTGCTGGAGATCCTGTCGACGCCGCTGCTCGGCATCATTCCCGAGAGCCAGGATGTGTTGAGGGCCTCCAACCTCGGTTCGCCGGTGACGCTGTCGGAGCCGCTCAACGCGGCCGCCAAGGCTTATATCGACGCCGCCAGGCGGCTCGAGGGCGAGGACTTGCCCGTCGTCGTGCCGTTCGAACGCAAGGGTTTCCTCGATCGTCTTTTGGGAAGGAGGGCGGCATGAACCTGCTCGACATCTTCAAGCGGCGCTCCAGTGCGCCGGTGGCGCGCGAGCGGCTGCAAGTGCTGCTCGCCTATGAGCGCCGCAACCGCAGCCAGCCCGACCTCGTCTCCATCCTGCGCGAGGAGATCATGGCCGTCATCGCCAAGCATGTGCAGATCGACCAGGACTATCTGCAGGTCTCGATGGATCGCGGCGAGACCATGTCGACGCTGGAAATCGACATCCAGATCCCCAACAAGAGCGCCGTGCCGCTGGCGATGGCGGGCTGATTTTACCCTCCCCCTTGTGGGAGGGTCGATCCGCAAAGCGGATCGAAGGGGCGGCGCCAGGCACCCCACCCGGACCTTCGGTCTCGTCTGCCGGGTCCCCGCTGCTGCGCAGCGTCCCGGCGTTCGCTGTCTTTCATCGTGCCACCGGCACGATGAATTCGCTTCGCGAACCGATGGCTTACCCCCCACAAGGGGGAGGTGGGGAGATCGCGAAGCGGTCGGGGAGGGGGCCTGCCACACCGGCAAGCTTCCTCTGAATTCATTTGGGGGTCGAGCCTGTCCCCCCACTTCCGTAGGGCGAGAAACCCACATTTTGTGGAGGGTCGGCGCCAACCCACCTACGTTTGGTACCTCCACTTTTGGGGTAGCGTGGTCAGTCTCGCCTGCGACAATCATCTTGCCGTATGGTAAGCCGGAATGAGACAAGTTTTCTCCGAGGCACCTCTGGAGCTCACGCGCGGCGGCGCGGGCTTTGCCACGAAAAATGGTGCGCGGCGGCGACTTCAGGCCACTGGACGCAAGCGAGAAATCCCCTAGTTTCAGCATTCTACAGGCGGGGCTTCCCATACGGAAGCCGCGGATGTAATGATACATTAGCATTTTGTTAAGTACTGGGTTGGGTATGGGTAGGGGAGTTCGGGCATGAACTTCAAGGGCTTGATCAAGCGCGCTGAAGACGTAGATACCGCACTACAGGAACTGCAGATCGATCTGGCGGATGCGCTGGACGCTAGTCTCAACGCCGAGGACGAGGCGCCGCCAAAGAGCGACGAGGTCCCGGATTCCACGGCGGCACCTGACGACCCGCCACCCGAGGCCAATGCGGCAAACGCGGATGGTGCGGAGAACGCAGACGGTGCGGGCAATCCGGACAGTCCCGAAACCGGGCCGCGGCTGACGTCCCACGCCCAGACCCGATTGGCTGCGTTGAGCGCCTTCGAAGGGCTGTTCCATGACGCCAGGGACTATATGGAGGAGATCACCGGCAAGCTGTCGGAGATCGCGACCTCACACCATTTGACGCGCGAATACCTCAACATCCTGCATGGCGACATTCTTCGCGCCAATGAGCTGGAGTTGGCAAATGCCGCGCTCATCGCCGAACAAAGAACGCTGTCGGAAAAGCTGCACGATGCGGGGCGAAAGCTGCGCGAGCGTGAAAGCACCTGCGAAGTGCTGCAACAGCGCGAGACAAGCCTGGTCCAGGACAGGGACGGACTTCGCGCGACGCTTGCCGCGACAAGGCTGGAACTCGCGGAGGCAGCCAATGCGAGCGCAAAGCGCGACGCGGACTTCGGCGACATCGCCAAGCGGCTGACCGCCAGGACGGTCGAGGCCAACAGGCGCTTGCGCGAGAGCAAGATGCTGCGCGAAAAGCATGTCAGCCTGTCGATGGAGCTCGACAAGGCTCTGAAGCGGGAATCCCAGGCGCGCCACCGGCTCGACGAGCTCTCGGCGATCCATGCCAGCGAAGCAGCGCGGTTTGCGGAACTGCTCGCCGCGCTCGCCAAGAGCGAGAAAGAGGAGGTGCGGCTCCAGAAGTCGCTCGAGGCCGCACAGGCGAAGCTTTCGGGAATGACCGAAACGGCCAGCATGGTGGAAGGCGACCGGGAAGCGGAACTGGCGCGCAGCCAGACGCAAATGCGCGGGTTGCGTTCCGAGATCGAGGACCTGCAATCGCGGCTGGAGTGGGCCTCGAACGAGAACAGCGATGCCACCGGCGAGATCGCCAGGCTCAAGACTGAATTGAACGACACGCTGGCCGAAAAGAAAATCGCCGATGAAAAATTGTCCGCGCTCATCGAAGAGAACGAAAGCGACAAGGCGAGCCTTTCGAAAGTGAACGCCAATTTTTCACAGCTTGTGCTGCAACAGGCGTCGGAACAGATACAGCTCGATGTCCAGAGGCAGGAATGCGAGGACCTCAGGGACGAAATCGTGTCGCTCAATGCCAGGATCAAGGAATTGCTGCCCTACGAGCGGCTCCACAAGGCCACCAGCGGCAGACCGCGTGAGAGCACCGTGGTCGAGATCACCGGCGTCGTGGCGGAAAAAGCACGTGCAACGGGCAGGCGGCGCGCCCGCAGGAACCTCCGCGCGACGCCGTAGCCTACTTCGCGGGCTCGCCGCGACGTCGCTTCGCTCCCGCCCCGCCTGGGGCGGCGAGCGGCTCGTGCTGGTAAAGCTCGTCCATGGTGAGCGATGCCAGGGCGCCGAAAGGTGCCTGCTTCTTCACCCTGCCGCCGCTCAGGATCACCACGTCGTCGCAGAACGAGATCGTGCTGTGATGGTGGCTGATGACGATGGTCGTGCGGCGGCCGGCTCTCGACTTCAGGGTCTCGACGATGGCTGCCTCCGACAGGCCGTCGACGGCGTTGGTGGCCTCGTCCAGGATCAGGAGGTCGGGATCGCGCACCAGGGCCCTGGCCAGTGCGATCCGCTGCCGCTGTCCCGCCGAGAGGTTGATACCCCTGTAGCCGACGAGCGTTTCGTAGCCGAGCGGGAGCCGTTCGATGAATTCATGCGCCTCGGCCAGTCTCGCGGCACGCTCGGCTTCGGCGGCCGTGGCCGCGTCCTGCCCGTAGGTTATGTTTTCAAAAATGGTGCCATCGACCAGCTCCAGTTCCTGGCTGGCCAGTGCGATGTGCTGGCGCCACTGGCTGGCGTCGATCCCGTCGAGCGGTGATCCATCGACGAGAATCCTGCCGGTGTCCGGCTCCACGAAGCGGCACAGAAGGTTGACGATCGTCGTCTTGCCGGCGCCCGAGCGGCCGATCAGTGCCGTCGAGCGGCCGCCGCGGATTTCGAAAGTCGCCGAATGCAGCACCACCTCGCGGCGGTCCGTGCCGGAATAGGTGAACGTCACGTCATCGAACTTGATGCCCTGGCGCAGGCCGTGGAACGGCCCATCGCCTTGCGGCGGTTGAGGCTTGCCGGACGGATCCAGCATCCATGTCACCTCTTCGAGCGATCCGCTCAGGCCTTGCAACTGGCTCCACGACCCTTGCAAGGCCCGCATATGCGGCTGCAGCCTGTAGAGCAGGATGACAAACGCGATGATCAGCGGGAAATTCACCTGCGCCAGCCAGGCACCGATCACCACCGCCAGGAACAGCACGGCGTGGAGAACCTCCGTCAGCGGCGGCAACGCTCCCTGGCGGACTAGCAGGACGAAGGAGGCGCGGCGGACCGCATCGGACGCCGTATCGAATGTCGCCTTCTCCCGGCTCTCCTGTCCGAAGATGCGGATCAGGCGTCCGGCATGCACCAAATGGAGCATCTGCGATGCGAGGTGACTGTTGCGCGAGGCGACGCTGCGGCTGGGTCCCTTCAGATTGGCCGAGAGGATGGCGTGCGCAATCTGGACGACGGCCAGTCCCAGCGTGACCAACAGCGTCATGCGCCACGAAAGCAGCAGCAGAAAAGCCAGCAGGATGATGGCGGCCGATGCGCTGACGATGGCCGACAGCATGATCTGGATCGCATCCGATGCCCGCCAGGATTCGTTGGAGATGATGTTGAGCAGCCGTCCTGGACTCTGCCGCAGGAAGAATGGGTAGCCGACCCGCAACAGTCGCTCCGACAAGGCGCTGCGGATCGAATGACTAGCCTTGCCGTAGATGAAGGTCGTCAGCAGCGTGTTGGCGAAGGCGAAAATGTTCTTCAGGACGATCGAGCCGAGGATGGCGACCGAAATGACCATAAGCCGGTCGCGCTCGCTGAGGCCCGATCCGACATGCTGGAGGACGGCGGAAAAGCCGCCCATTCCGGTTGCATCGCCGTGTCCCATGATAATGCCCAGCAACGGGATGATCAGGCCGATGCCGAACCCTTCGAGGACGGCGCCGACCAGGCCGAGGACCACCACGGCCGGAAGCAGGCGCAGTTGCTTCTTTCCGAACGTCCGGAACAGCATCGGCAGGCTTGGCGGTAGCAATGGCATTATGGCGGTTCAACTCGCTTCGGCATTTGCCTGTTGATCTTGTCGCACCGGCGCACCCTGCGCCCGTCTCGCCAGCAGGAGAACCGCGAATCTGACGGCGCCGAGCAAATTCATGCCGACGATCGGCCAATGCGACAGGTCGAGTTCACGATCGAATGCAGGCCCGCCCGCCGATTCCCGGAGAGCGGCTCTCGCGGCCCAGTAGAAATGACGCAGCAGCCAGGGCGCATGGCGAACATGTTTCAGGCAGAGCCCGCCATTGCCCAGGCTGTAGTCGCGGTGGAGCTTTTCGATGGATTTGCGATCGCGCCGGCCGTGATGATGGAAGATCGTCATGTCCGGCACATATTCGACCGCGATGCCGAGCAGCACCGCGCGCACGAGATAGTCGGTATCCTCCGCCGATCGCAACGGACCGCCGGCGCCGAAGCGTTCGTCGAAATTGCCGATACGGGCCGCGACATCGCGGTGCATCGTCATGTTGCAGCCCAGCACGAAACCGCCGGGATGGACATCCGGCGTCAGCCGCTCGCGTACCCGCGAGCGCTTGATCGTGAACGGCAAATCCCTGGGATCGCCAAGTTCGACACGGCCGCCCCGGATGAGCCATTGTTCCCCGGACGCATAGTGTCGCTCCAGGTCGCGCAGGTAGTCGCAATGGACGGCGCAATCATCATCGACAAAGACCAGCACACGGCCCCGCGCGCGCTTCAACCCGGCGTTACGGGCAGTCGCCAATCCGGGGCGGGGCTCGTGAACCGGCGTGAATGGAATGTCCGACATGGCGGCGATGCTGGCCAGGCGTTCCGCCGTGCGGTCGCTCGAGCCGTTGTCGACGACCACCAGCTCGGCGGCGAAGCCGGCATGGGCGCGGCACGCGGCCTGCACCGACTTGATGCAAGCCTCGAGCACGGCGACGCGGTTGCGCGTACAGATGATGAAGCTGACTTCGGGCGTCGATCGTTCGGGGCGCGGATTGGCCGAGCCGGCGCCGAGCGCTGTCGAACGATCGCGCTGCAGGGGTTGGTGGGCTTTGACGGTCATCCCCTCTAACTCAACTGATAAGGCGCCAGGACCGTCTCGGCGGGCGCGGATTTGAAGAAGTATGCCAGGGCGTCCGCCTGCCTGCCGGCCGACAGCGAGGCAAGGCTGAGCCAGGGCGCCCAGGAGCCCGGCCGCAGCGCATATTTCTCCCGGCGCCGGATGACGTTCCATTTCGCGGTCCGCGTCAGCAATTCATGCGTCAGCGAGGGCTGCTTTTCGTCGGCGACGAGCTGGTAAAGGAAATAGAACAGGTTCAGTGCGCCGGCCTCGAAGCTCCGTCGCGTCTCGGCCGGCAGCGAGCAGATCTCCTCCTCCAGCGCGACGATAAAGTTGGCCGCACGGGCAACGGTGTCGAGGCTGACCGCATCGCCGATGTCGCGCAGGTCTCGCGTGGTTTCCGCGAGGCCCTCGCGCTCGAGATTCTCCGCCACGATCCGCAAATGCGTCCTGCGCATCTCCTTGCTGTGCCGGCTGGTCACGCTTGCCTGATGGATGCGGTAGACGACCAGGTTTTCGGGCATCATGGCTGCCGGGTAGCGGCCGGCCAGTCGCCTGAAAAGATCGAAATCCTCGGCGTGCCTGTAGGTCTTGTCGTAGTGGAGATCGCCGTCTTCGATGACCTTCCTGTTGTAGACGACCGTCGGGTGCATGAAGATGGTGAAGAACATCGCCAATATGGGAATGCGGCCGAACTGGAACACCGGATCGGGCTTGCCCCTGGCGATGCGGCCGCGGATCAACATGTCGACCCCGGCGCCGCAGAAGCCAAGTTCGGGCCGCCGCTCGAACAGCGCCACCTGGCGCGACAGGCGCCAGGGATAGGCGACGTCGTCCGCGTCCATCCGTGCGACCAGTTCGCCCTGGGCATTCTGGAGCCCTTCGTTGAGCGTCGCCACGAGGCCGCGGTTTTCGCGCGAGATGATCGAGATGCGGCTGTCGGCTTGCCGGTATCGCTCGAGGATTTCGAGCGAATTGTCGGTCGACCCGTCATCGATGGCGATGACCTCCACGCGGCAGTAGTCCTGCCGCAGGATGCTTCCCAGCGCGGCAGCGAGATAGGGCCCGGCGTTGTAGACCGGCAGCAGGACGGAGACGAGCGGCGCGGCGGTCATGGTCTCGCATCCGTTCGCTGGAGGTCGAGCGATGGCGCTGGGCCATCGGGCGATCGGCCGGGCGCCCTCGCGACCCAGCCGGCATGGCCGGCGTGTGCCGGCGCGGCATGGGTGCGCGCCACATAGGGGAAGTGGCGCTTCAGGCGGTTGAGCGGCCTTTCGAAAACCACCCAGGAAATCGAGGCCACGACGATCGTGGCGGCGCTTGCTACCAGCAGCCGCCCTGGCCCTTGCTCCGAGACATTGAGCGGAATCCACGGCTGCGACTTGACGGCGAGCGACAACAATATCGGATGATAGAGATAAACGCCGTAGCTGATGCGGCCGAAAGCGAGCAGCGGCGGCAGCTCGGCAAGCTTGCCGAGGGTGCCGCTCGAACAGGACGCGACGATGGCCATCAGCGGCACCAGGGGCAGGACTTGCAGCAGCAGCCAGCGGGCCCATTCCAGCGTCGGATCTGGAGGCGCCGGGACAAACCACTCGATCATCAGGAATGCGGCCGCGAAGGCAGGCCAGCCCAGCCGCATCCATGACGGCAGGGCAGCACCTCTGGACCGCCAGCAGGCAAGCAGCGCACCCGACGCCAGCGCATCCATGGATGCTGGCGGCAGCAGGTCGCGTGCCAGCGCTGGGGTGGCGGCGACCGGCCAGTAGAAGCGATAGGCCAGCGACAGCAGGATGATGCCGATGCAGATCGGCTCGAAGCGCCGGCGCGGAACCAGCAGGACGATCAGTGGCCAGGCGACATAGAACTGCTCCTCGATGCTCAGGCTCCAGAAATGGCACAACACCCAGGGCGTCCAGTCATTGCGCAGCGCATACCAGAAATTCGACAGATAGAGCGCATGCCAGAGCAGCGATGGCCTGGCCTGTTCCAGGTCGAAAACCCAAACGAAACCCAGCACGGCGAAATAGGGAGGAAATATCCGCAGCGCCCGCCTGATGTAGAAGGCTCGCAACGCGGCGCCGGTTTCAAATTCGGCGGCCGAACGCGCTTCCAGCAGCAGGCGTGTGATCAGGAAGCCGCTCAGCACGAAGAACAGCCGCACGCCGATATGGCCCCAGAAGGATGATCCTCCGGCCGCGAAGAAATGGGAGTACAGAACCATCGTCACGGCGATGGCCCTCAATGCATCCAGTTGGATGTCGCGGCTGTTTCCCATCAGCGGCGTCCGCCGACGTGATGTCCGCGATGAAGCCGCAAGCCGGCCATTTCGAACGGCAGGCCAAGGCGGACGAGACCCGCCACTGGGCCGGCGCCATCAAACCCGCGCCTTGCGAGTCCGCTCAGGCCGAGCTCGAAATCGACAGACAGGCAGCTCAATTCGGTCAAGCCAGGGAATCCTTCACGGCCTATGTCCAGTCGTTAAACGAGTCCCCCAAGGGATGGTTCGGCTACCGCATTGTGCAGCGCAACACAAAAAATCTACCAAGCCGAAATACTTGTGTGAGCAAGCGATAAAGGTTGACAAAGCCGCCCGGATTTCACCCTTTTTTGGCGATTTTCCCCAGCATTTCAACCCTGTCGTTGAGCTGTATGGATCTGCCCGCTCCGGTTGATTGGAAAAAAACCCGGCTAGGAGAATGAGAAAAGCTCAGATCTTTCTTAAATCGTGCGCAAAACTCGAAAATCTATAATTTACTATACGTATTTGGCCCCGGTTACGCATGGAATGAATTGGAATTATTGGGTTTTGCGCGATGCAGCATGATCGCCGGCTCTTTCGTGGGTTGCCCGCACGGTTCGCTCCTCCCAAAGCCCAACGGGAAGCCGCAAGCAAAGCCCTTCACCCGGCAGAGCGGGCTTGCGCATAGGGAAAGATCAGCTCACCGGAGGCGAAGTCTGGTGGCGACACCACGATCTGCCTCGATCCGTTGCGGAACTGGCCAGCCTCATGGCCGGAGATGCCTTGGAACTGAACCTGGAGGACGCGTGGCCGCGCCCATTCGCCGTTCACCCCGAAGCGGACGGCGCCCATGACGGTGTCGAAGATCGCTTCGCGCGTGTATGCCGACAGGGCGGCGTCGTCGAAGCCGCCGGTCGCCTCGATTGCCTGGGCAACCACCTGCATCTGCGCAAAGGCGAGCGGCGCCATATAGTGCCCCAAGAGGTCGACGCCGGCATCGCCGGCTCGCGCCTGGTAAGTGTCCAGAAACTCCTGAACGCCGGGGAACATCATCCTGGAGACGGGGACCCAATATTCGTAGTTGACGAAGCCATTGAGCAGCGGGCCGAGCGCCGTCTTGACCGCCGTGTTCTGCGGCCCGATCATGCCGGCGCCAACCATCTTCGGGCGGAACCGGTGCGCATGGATGGCGCGCACCAAGTCGATCGAATCCTGAAGGTATGAACACAGAAACAAGAGGTCGCAGCCACTCTTGGCGACGGCATCAAGGACCGGCTTAAAGTCGGTTGTCGTCAGCGGATAAGTGGCCTCATGAACGATGCTGAAGTCGTATTTGTCGGCGTTTGCCTTGGCGCCGAGAATGGGATTCCTGGAAAATTCCGCGTCGGCGGATAAGAGCGCCACCGTCGCGGGCCGAGGCCTCTGCTGCGCGGCGAGCGCGAAAAAGCCTTCGGTCAGTGCCGCGTTCGGATCCGGCCCGGTCGGGATCATGGCGAAATAGTTGGGATAGGCGAGCGCGTTGACGCCGAGGCCCATCAGGCCGACGAAGAAGCGCTGCCGTTCGATGATCAGCGGCATTGCCGGCAAAACCGTGTTGGTGCCGTAGCCGCCGATGACCAGGTCGACCTTGTCGTCGTCCATCATCCGCTTGTAGAGGCCAGGCACGAGCGAGGCGTCACCATGGTCATCGTGGCAGACGAGTTCGACAGGGCGGCCGAGCAAGCCGCCCCGTCGGTTGGTGTCTTCCCGCCAGATGTCATGCGCGAGCTGCGCCGACCGGCTGTTGCCCGCGAGCGGGCCGGTCAGCGACAGGCAGTAGCCGATGCGGATGGGCGCGGCGGACATGGCTAGCCTTTCTCGAAGCACGGGCCTCTTGACGTGCGGGCCTGTTCAGGCGCCGGCTTTGGCGCGGGTGGCGAGCAGCTGCATTTCCCAGGCGAAGGCGACGCCACTGGCACCGCCATGTTCGGCTACGACGCCGGCGACACCGGCGGCCGTGTCTTCGCGGGCCCAGTCGCGCTGCCATTCGCCCAGCACCGCCATCCAGGTGATCGGCACTGCGCCTGCGGCGACCATGCGGCGCACGGCCATGTCATGCGCCTCCAGCGAGACGCCGCCTGAGGCATCAGTGACGATGAACACGTCATAGCCTTCGGCCAGCGCCTGGATCGCCGGCATCGCCAGGCAAATCTCGGTGTAGAGCGCGGCGAGCACGAGCTGCTTGCGTCCGCTCTTCTTCACGATGTCGGTGACTTTGGGGTCTTGCCAGGTGTTGATAAAGGTGCGGTCGATCGGTTTCTGCTCCGGAAAGACATCCTGCAGCCCCTTGATGATGTAGCCGCCGCGCTCCTCGAGCACGGTCGTCAGGATCGTCGGTACATTGAAGACCTTGGCCGTCTTGGCCAGGCCAACGACGTTATTGACGACTATCGTCGGTTCGTGGCTGTTGAGATTGGTGAACTGATACGGTTGATGGTCGATCAGCACCAGGATACTGTCTTCGGGGCGAAGCAGGGCTTCGAGGCCGGTTTTGGGCATGGGAAACTCCTTGGATCTGCGGGCGACTGGTTAAAGCGCGTCGTGTTGAAACGGCTCCAGTCGACGCGCTTTAAGTTTCTGTTTTTTGTGCATGTCGTTGTCCCAAACCGCTGCGCACTTTTGGGCGACATGCATCAGGCGCCGGCGGGATCGAGAAAAACGTAAAGGGAATGGATGAGGTCGCCCTGGAAATGCGCGACATCAGTGCCGGTCACGGCGACGGGACCGTTGGGCGGGCCGGATTGCCAGCGCAGCCGCCCGATGCCGTGGTGACCGACGGCAGGGCCGGTCGCCGTGAAGACGAAGTCTGCCGGCAGGCTCGACAGCAGCGCTTCCACCGCCTGATTGATAGCGATATGGCCCGTTGCCGCCGCATGCGGTTCATATAGCACCGCGTCGTCGGCATAGATTTTTGCAATGGCGCTCATCCGGCGGACGGCATCGCGCTCGCCGAACACGCGGGCAAGGTTAGCCTGCATCAGGGCATCATAGTCGATCGGTTCTGCGGTCATCTTCCACCTTCCGGATCAGGAGTTCCGGGGAGGCGGATGTCGCAAAGTGCTCAATCCGATGTCTCGCCTGCCCGGTCGAGGGACTATTGCTCCATCATAGGGCGCAACGCACTGTTCGATCCTGCTATTTCCAGCCTGAATCCGCTGTCGCCTTGCGATCGGCCGCTGTCACGTTGCGATCAGCTTTTGCGGTCGCGCCGCCACGTCGCCGGGGTCGCGCCGATGAGCTTGCGGAACGTGCGTCCAAAGTGCACGGCATCGGCAAAGCCGGTGGCCTCGGCCACCTGGTCGAGCGTGGCGCGGCTGTCGATGAGCAGTGCCTGCGCGCGCCGGATGCGGGCGTCGAGTTGCCAGCGATACGGCGCCATGCCGGTCGAGGCCTTGAACGCCCGACTGAAGTGCGATTGCGACAGGCCGGCCAGTGCCGCCAGCCGCACGAGGTCGACACGCTCGGGCAGGTGCGCATCGAGATGGTCGATGACACGCCGAAGCTGCCAGGGCGCCAGGCCCTTGGCGTCGGCGCCGGGCTCCAGCGGATCGACGAACAGTCGCGCCATGATCGCCACGGTCAGCCCATCGCCGTAGAGCTGCGCCGACGGATCGGTGTCGTTCACCACCTCGGCGAGCAGCTTGACCAGGGTCCAGATGCGGTCATCGGCAAAACGCAGCCGCGGCGTCGAGACCGCTTTGCGATCGAACCGGGTAGCCAGCCTTTCGTCCATGGCGGCGAAATCGAACATCAGCGTGGCGTCTCGAACGAAGCGGACGTCGGCGCTATAGCCCCACATCTCCATGCCGGCAGGGGCGAAGTCCATGTGCCTGGGCCTGTAGCCGGCGGGGCAAGGCTGGTTCTCGCGCAGCCGTGGTTCACACGGGCTGCCGACCTCTTCCAGCAGGGCAATTAGGCGGGTCTCCGTCCCGTGGGGAAATTGGTGAGCCACCCTGCCGGAGCCGCGCCATTCATTGACGTCGAGAGAAACGCCGTTCCAGGCCCGCCGCGCCGTCGACAGGCTGAGCACATTTTCGGGCAGAGGTGCGACGGCGTCGACGCGGGCGAGCACGGATCAAATCCTCCTGATGTCGAGAAGACCAGCCCTATGTAAGCGATGGAGCCTAAACCATAAGCGCCGTTGCGGCGAACACAGCGTCACCTGGTTCCACGGGCCGGCATCGGGCAACCGGCTCTTCCACCACGCCGGCAACCGCGGATCACCCCGCGGATGGCCGTCTGAGGTTCAAGGCCGGAGATCGTCGACGTCAAGACCGGCCCGCGGCTGGCATCGAGACTGGCGACATCAGTGACCGGTTGGCGGTTGCCGGCACCTTGCCCCATCAAGACGTCGGCGCTGTCTCACGACAGGCCGGCCGGTTCGGCCTATCGCGATGCCGCCAGGCGGGTTTGATCCGGCGGCATGGAGGATGAGCGAAAATGACATCGACGCCGGTTGCCCGTCGCGAAGCGGCGCCCTTGCCGATCGCCGCGCTGATGGGCGCCATGGTGTCGATCCAGATCGGTGCCACCTTCGCCAAGGGCCTGTTCCCGCTGATCGGCGCGCAGGGCACGACGACGCTCAGGCTGGTCGTCGGCGCGCTGATGCTGATCGCGGTGCTGCGGCCGTGGCAGATGCGGCCGTCGCGCGCCACCATGCCATGGCTGATCGCCTATGGCGTGACGCTGTGCGCGCTCAACCTTCTGTTTTACGCCGCGCTCGCCACCATTCCGCTCGGCATAGCGGTGGCGCTGGAGTTCTCCGGCCCGCTGTTGGTGGCGACGTTGACCTCGCGGCGTGCCAGCGACTTTGCCTGGATCGCGCTGGCGGTGGCCGGCATCTTGCTGTTGTCGCCTTTCGTCCATTCGATGCAACCGCTTGATCCGACCGGGGTGATGCTGGCGCTGGCGGCCGGCGGCTTCTGGGCGCTCTACATCGTGCTCGCCCAGAAGGCGGGTGCTGAACTCGGCTCGCGCACCACAGCCTATGGCATGGCCATCGCAGCCGTGCTGGTGCTGCCCTTCGGCGTGGCACAGGCGGGAACCGCGCTGCTCGAACCGTCAATCCTGACCAGCGCGCTGCTCGTCGGGCTGTTCTCCAGTGCGCTGCCCTTCTGGCTGGAGATGGTGGCGCTGACCAGGATGCCGGCCCGCATCTACGGCACGCTGACCTGCCTCGAGCCCGGGCTGGGCGCGCTGGCCGGCTTCCTGTTCCTGCACGAAAGCCTGACCCCTACGCAATGCGCAGGGATCGCCGCCGTCATTGCCGCCGCCTTCGGCACCGCGATGACGTCGCGGCCGCCGGTGCCATCGCCGGAGTAGATTCTCCAGAGACATAGTTGCCGGGCGAGCCCGGTCGGCCTGGCGAGGTTGAGCCCAGGGCACAAATATTTCCTGCTCTTGCGCGCGCCTCTGGCGGCCGACCAACTCCCCACAAGTGAGATTGTGCGCTCAGCCGCGTTCGCAATCGCCGACGTCGCTCTCCTCTTGGACTTCGCAAAATACAACCCATATTGAATCCACGGAGCTTTGAGCGTGACCTTCGCGCGGGTGGCCCTTTTTGCCGCGGCCTTCGTCGCCGCAGCTGTCTTTTCTCCCTTCTCTTCGGCCGGGAGCGAGAAGGTTGCGCTGAGCGTCGCAATCGACGGCGCCATCGGGCCGGCAAGCACCAGGCAACTCGAGGAAGCGCTTGATGTCGCCGCCAAGCGGGGCGCCGAAGTTCTCATCCTTCAGATCGATACACCCGGCGGGCTGGTCACCTCCATGCGCGAGATGATCGCCGATATCCTCGCTTCACCGGTGCCCGTCATCGGCTATGTCGCGCCGGCCGGTGGCCATGCCGCCAGCGCCGGCACCTATATCCTCTATGCCACCCACGTTGCGGCGATGGCGCCCGGCACCAATCTGGGCGCCGCGACGCCGGTCGAGATGGGCGGGCTGCCGTCGCTTCCGGGCGGCGACAAGGACAAGAGCGACAAGAACGACAAGGGCGACGAGAAGGACGCCACCGGGCGGCCGGCAGGCGACGCGATGATGGCCAAGGTGACCAATGACGCGGTTGCCTTGATCCGCTCGCTGGCGGAACTGCGCGGGCGCAATGGCGACTGGGGCGAGAAAGCCGTGCGCGAAGCGGCGAGCCTTTCGGCCAACGCGGCGCTGCAGGAACATGTGGTCGACTTCGTCGCCCACGACACCACCGAGTTGTTGCAACTGGCCGATGGGCGGACCGTCGATGTAGCGGGCAGGAAAGTGGTTCTGGCGACCAAAGGGCTGCGGGTCGAGACGCTGGAACCCGGCTGGTTCATCCAGCTTCTCTCCGTCATCACCGATCCGAACGTCGCCATCATCCTGATGCTGGTCGGCGTCTACGCCATCATCTTCGAGTTCACCAGCCCCGGCGCGGTGGCGCCCGGCGTCATCGGGACCATCTGCCTCGTGCTTGGGCTCTATGCACTCAATCTCCTGCCGATCAATTATGCCGGCCTCGCCCTGATGCTGCTCGGCGTCGCCTTCCTCGTTGTCGAGGCCTTCAACCCCACCGTGGTGCTTGGACTCGGCGGCGTGGCCGCCTTTCTGCTTGGCGCAACCGTGCTGCTCAAGACCCAAGGTCCGGGCTTCGCCGTGTCATGGGCCGTCATCGGTCCCGCCGCCGCGCTGACGCTTGGGCTGGCGCTGCTGACGGGCACCTATGTCTGGGCGGCGCGCAAGAGCCTGCCGCGTGTCGGCGGTGAGGCGATGCGCGGACTGTCGGCCCAGATTCTCGACTGGCAGGGCGGCGAGGGCCATGTACTGGCCCAGGGCGAGCGCTGGCGGGCGAAGGCCAACGAACCCATCGCACCCGGCGACAGCGTCGAGGTCACCGACATCAGCGACCTCGTATTGACCGTGCGGCGGCGCGACGCCGGAAGGAATGGAGCAAAGAAATGAGCATCGGTTACGTGGCCTATCTGTTGCTTGCGCTGGTCGTGGTCATGTTCCTGTCCGCGGCCATTCGCATCCTCAGGGAATATCAGCGCGGTGTGGTCTTCACGCTCGGCCGCTTCACCGGGGTCAAAGGTCCCGGTCTCATCATCCTCGTCCCCTTCATCCAGCAGATGGTCAAGGTCGATCTGCGGGTGGTGGTGCAGGATGTGCCGCCGCAGGACGTGATTTCGCGCGACAACGTCTCTGTGAAGGTCAACGCGGTGCTCTATTTCCGCATCGTCGACGCCGAACGGGCGATCATCCAGGTCGAGGACTTCATGGCCGCCACCAACCAACTGGCGCAGACCACGCTGCGCTCGGTGCTCGGCAAGCATGAGCTCGACGAAATGCTGGCCGAGCGCGACAAGCTCAACAGCGATATCCAGGAGATCCTCGACCAGCGCACCGACGCCTGGGGCATCAAGGTCTCCAATGTCGAGATCAAGCATGTCGACCTGAACGAGAGCATGATCCGCGCCATCGCCAAGCAGGCCGAGGCCGAGCGGCTGCGCCGCGCCAAGGTGATCAACGCCGATGGCGAGCAGCAGGCGGCGGCCAAGTTGGTCGAGGCGGGCAAGATGCTGGCCGCCGAGCCGCAAGCTATGCAACTGCGCTATTTCGAGGCCCTGCACGACATCGCCGGCGAACGCTCGTCCACGGTTGTGTTCCCGCTGCCGGTCGATCTGCTCAGCCAGTTCATGAAGCAGCAGGGGAAGTAGGGGAGGAGCGTGTGATCTTCCCCCTTTGTGGGAGACCGGCGGCCTCACCGCAGCCAGGGCGGCTCCGGCGCGAAGCGCTGGCCGATCCAGTCCGCGAAGGCGCGGGTCTTGGCGGCTTGTCCCTTGGCTGACGGCGCGACGACATAGACCGCGCCTTCGTCGGCCAGCGTCCAGTCCTCCAGGATCGGCACCAGCCGGCCGTCGGCGAGTTCCCGGCCGACCAGCCAGTCGGTGCTCATCATCAGGCCGACGCCTTGCACGGCGGCCTGGACCAGCACCTCGGCATCGTCGGAGACCAACGGCCCGGAAACCTCGACGCGCACGTGCCGGCCCTCGCGGTCGGTCATCTCCCAGGCCGGAAAGGTCTGGAAGCCGCTGAAGCCCAGGCAGGAATGTTCGAGCAGCGCCTGCGGTGTCTCCGGCCTGCCCCTTCTGGCGAGATAGGACGGGGCGGCGCAGAGCAGCCGGCGCCGCGTCGCCACCTTGCGCGCCACCAGGCGCGAATCCTCCAGCGCGCCGAGCCGCACGGCGACGTCGAAATTCTCGGCGACCAGATCGACGAAGCGGTTGGAGAATTCCGCCTCGATGCGGACATCGGGAAATTCGGCAAGGAATTGAGGCAGCAGCGGCCCGATCCACATGCGCCCGAATGTGCCGGGCAGCGCCAGCCGGAGCAGGCCGCGCGGGCGGCCGCCGGCATGTGCCGACGCGGCGGCCTCGGCCTCGTCGACAGCGGCGAGGATGGCGCGCACGCGCACCAGGAATTCGGCACCCGCTTCGGTCAGCGACACGCTGCGCGTCGTGCGATGGAGGAGCCTGACACCCAGCCGCTCCTCCAGTGATTGCAGCCGCCGCGACAGGATGGTCGCGTCACGCCCGACACGCGCCGCAGCTCTGGTGAAGGACCGCGCCTCGGCAATGGCCGCGAAGGCCGCCATTTCGGCAAGGGCCACTGGTTCTTGGGATTGCTGCATGATTCGCAGTACTCAAATGCAAAAGCCAATGATTATCCAGAGATAGCGCAGTAGCTAGGTTCACTCAACCCATCAATCGACGCACCGGAGTGAAACCATGAAAGCCATCGAACTAAGCCAACCCAGGCTGGACGCCTTCCGAGCCGCCACCCTGGCCACCCCCGAACCGCAGCGCGGCGAGGTGCTGATCCGCCAGCGTGCGGCGAGCCTCAATTTCGTCGATGTCGCGGTGGCGAGCGGCAATTATCCCGGACCGAGCTTTCCGCTCATCCCCGTCGCCGACGGCGCCGGCGAGATTGTTGCACTGGGCGAGGGGGTTACGAGACTGGCCGTCGGCGATCGCGTCGTCGCCCACGCCAAGCCGCGCTGGATCGGTGGCCGGCCGCGCCCTTACGAGATGACCCAGATGCGCGGCATCTCGCTGCCGGGGTCGCTGGCCGAATATGTCGCGCTGCCGGCCAATTCGGTCGTGCCGGTGCCGGCGCATCTCTCCTTCGAGGCGGCCTCGACGCTGCCAATCGCCGGCACCACTGCCTGGAACGCCATCCGCGCCGCCGATGTCGGGCCGGGCTCGGTCGTCGTGCTGCTCGGCACCGGCGGGGTCTCGATCTTCACCTTGCAGCTTGCGAAAGCCGCCGGCGCCACGGTCATCATCACCTCGTCGTCGGACGAGAAGCTGGAGCGGGCGAAAGCGCTCGGCGCCGATCATCTCATCAACTACCGCGCGACGCCGGACTGGGACGGCGAGGTGCTGGAGCTGACCGGCGGCCTCGGTGCCGACCTCGTCGTCGAGACCGGCGGCACCGCGACCTTCGCCCGCGCCATCAACGCCACCGCGCCCGGCGGCACGCTGTTCACCATCGGCTTCGTCACCGGCGCCGAGGCCACGGTCAATCTGCTGCCGATCATCATCAAGGCGCTGAGGGTGGTCGGCAACAACACCGGATCTGTGTCCGACCTTCACGACGCCGCCCGCGCCATCGGTGCAGCTGGAATCGAGCCGGTCGTCGACAAGGTGTTTTCGCAAAACGAGGCAGCCGAAGCCTACGCCCACATGGCCGCCGGCGGCCTGCATTTCGGCAAGCTGGTGTTCGGGCTGGAGTGGTGATCGGCGAAGATGGCGGAGCTGCCAAGCTCCCCCTTGCGGGGGAGATGCCCGGCAGGGCAAAGGGGGGTGGGAAGGATCGCCAAACTTCGCGGTTACCACCTTCAACCGGAAATCACTGGACGGCGCGATTGTGATTGGGTTGAGATGCCGGCGGGACAGTACCCCCCTCTGGCCTGCCGGCCATCTCCCCCGCAAGGGGGGAGATCGTCGCCCCCTAAATCAGCTTCTCCAGCGTGATCGGCAGGTCGCGCACCCGTTTTCCGGTGGCGTGGAAGACCGCGTTGGCGATCGCGGGTGCCACGCCGACGATCGCGAGCTCGCCGACACCCTTGCCGCCGAGCACCGAGGAATGCAGGTCGGGAATGCCGACCGAGATCACTTCGATGTCCGGAATGTCGGCGTTGGTCGGCACCAGATAGTCGGCAAGGTTGTTGTTGACGATGCGGCCGTGGCGGCGGTCGACGATGCCTTCCTCGAGCAGCGCCTGGCCGATGCCCATGATGATGCCGCCCTTCCATTGGCTTTCGGCGAGTTTGGGATTGTAGAGCCGGCCCGAATCCAGCGCCGACACCACGCGCGACACGCGCACCGTGCCGAAATCCTCGTCGACACGCACCTCGATGAAATGCGCGCACCAGCTGTGGCGGGAATAGTCGCCCTCCGTATGCGGCAGCGCCATGGCGATGGTGGTGTAGTTCTTGTAGCGATCCTGCGCCGTCGAATTGGCCGGCATGGTGTCGCCGGTTGCTTCGATATGGTCGCGGCCGACGCTGCCGAGCAGTTCGGCGATGGAGAGATCGGGGCCGTCGCCGCGCGGCGATGAGATACGGCCGTTGGCGACCACCAGCGTGTTGGCCTGCAGCGCGTGGAACGGCGAGCGCGGATCGCTGATCGCCAGCCCCACCAGCTGGTCGAGCGCCGAGGTCGCCGCCTTGTAGACGGCGCCGGTCATGACGCCGGCTAGCCGCGATCCGCCGGCGACGCCGGCGCGGGGGAAGCGCGAGTCGCCCAGCTTCACCACGACATTGTCGGCCGCCACGCCGACCGTCTCGGCGGCGGTCTGCGCTAGGATCGTGTAGGTGCCCTGGCCCATGTCGATCGAGGAGCTTTCGACCTCGACCGAGCCGTCGGCGAGGATGCGCACGATGGCCTCGCCATAGGCGCGCCGCACCGGGTATGTGCCGGCGGCGACACCCCAGCCGATCAGCTGGTTGCCGTCACGCATCGAGCGCGGCTGTGGTGTCCGCCTTGCCCAATCGAAGCGTTCTGCGCCGGCAGCAAAAGCCTCGCGCAACTGCCTGGTAGACCAGGCTTTTCTGGCGTGTGGGTCCTGCTCGGCATAGTTTCTCAGGCGGATCTCCAGCGGATCGATGCCAACCTCATAAGCGAGTTCGTCGATGGCGCTCTCGATGCCGAAGGCCGAGGGGTTTTCGCCCGGCGCGCGCATGGCGCCCGGCACCACCGAATTCACCCGCACGACATTCTGCTTCGAGGAGAAATTCGGCGTCGCGTACATGATCGAGGTGACCGATCCCAGCGGCTCGACCCACATGCCGTCCATCGACGTCTCGTTGATGCCACGATGCACGATCGACTGGATTATTCCTCCCACATCTGCGCCGATCGTCACCGTCTGGCGTGTCGCCGCGCGCCCGCCGTAGCCGGTGAATGTCTGCGGCCGCGTCATCACCAGCCTCACCGGCCGGCCGAGCATTTTGGCGGCACTTGCCGCCACCGCGCCATGGCTGAGCGCCAGCGCCTTGGAGCCGAAGCCGCCACCGATATAGGGCGAGACGAGCCGCACATTCTCGAACGGCACGTCGAACCATTCGGCATAGGTGCGCGCCATGCCGTCCAGCCACTGGCTCGGCTCCCATACGGTGAGCTTGTCGCCATCCCACTGGGCGATCAGCCCATGCGGTTCCATCGGCGCCTGGTATTCGCGCGGCGTGTTGTAGGCGGCGCAGATCCTGACCGGAGCCGAGGCGAAGGCTGCCTGGGCGTCGCCCCATTCCTTGGTCATGGCATCGATCGGAATGCCGTCGCCGGCCTTGGCGTCGCTGAGGTCGACAATGGAGGGGGTCTCGTCATAGCTGACTTTGATCAGCGCAGCGGCCGCAACAGCCTGCTCGAAGGTTTCCGCTACGACCGCGGCGACATGCTGGCCTGAGAAGGTGATGTCGCGCGCCAACGGGCAATAGGGCTTGTCCGGCGGTGGTGTGCCGAACCAGTCAGAGGCAGTCCTGAGGCTGATGATGGTGTCCGGGGTCAACACCTTGAGCACGCCGGGCGCTGCCTCGGCCTCGGCGGTATCGATCGAGCGCACCTTGCCTGATGCAATCGTGCTTTCGACCAGCACGGCGTAGGCGAGCCCTTCGAGCTGCTGCTCGACGGCGTATTTCGCGGCACCGGTGATCTTGGCCGGGCCGTCGACGCGCGACAGCCGGCCGCCAACGGCGTCGGAGCCGCCATCGGACGCATCACCATGTCTCATGTTGTGAACGGTCATGCGGTTTCTCCCATTTTCAGGATGGCGCGGGCGACGACGCGCGGCGCCAGTTCGATCTTGTAGTGGTTGGCGCCGTTGTCGATGGCGCCTTCGACGGCGAGCAGGCTGGCGGCGCGGACGGCGTCCGGTTCCAGCACTTTGCCTTTCAGCGCCTCTTCCACGGCCCGCGCCCGCCACGGTTTGGTCGCGACGCCGCCCAGCGCCACACGCAAATCCCGGATGGTGCGCCCGTCAGCGTCGAACTCGATGCCGACGGCAGCACTTGCCGCGGCGAATTCATAGGATTGGCGGTCGCGGATCTTCAGGTATGTGGAACGCCGGGCGGCGGCGGAGTCGGGGATCTCGATGGCGGTGATCATCTCGCCCGGTTCGATCGCGTGTTCCCGGTCGGGCGTGGCGCCGGGCAACAGAAAGAAATCGTCCACCGAAACCCGACGCTCGCCGAGATGGACGATCGCGTCGAAGGCGACCAGCGCGGTGGCGAGGTCACCTGGATACATGGCGATGCAGGCTTCGCTGGTGCCGAGTACGGCGTGTCCCCGCGTGACACCGCCGATAGCCGAACAGCCGCTGCCGGGTTCCCGCTTGTTGCAGGCAGGGAAATTCGCCGGATCGCGGAAGTAGGGGCAACGCGTGCGCTGCATCAGATTGCCGCCGATGGTCGCCATGTTGCGGATCTGCGCCGAAGCCGCCTGCCACAGGGCTTCGGAGACGACGGGGAAGTAGCTCTTGATATCGGCATGGTCGGCGACATGGCCCATTTTGGCCAGTGCACCGATGGTGGCGCCGCTTGCGCTGACTTCGATCTTGTCCAGCCCCTTGAGATGGGTGATGTCGACCAGACTGTCGGGCTCGGCAACACCGCATTTGGCGAGATCGATGAGCGTGGTGCCGCCGGCCAAGAGCATGGCGCCGGGCAGGGCGGCTGCCTGGCGGGCCGCATCGAGCGAGCCGGCTCGCAGATAGGAAAAATCTCTCATGACTGGACCTCCAGGGCTGCCTGGCGGACAGCGGCGACAATGTGTGGATAGGCGCCGCAGCGGCAGAGATTGCCGGCCATGTATTCGCGGATTTCTTCATCCGAGCCGGCATGGCCCTCGCGGATGCAGGCGACCGCCGACATGATCTGGCCGGGCGTGCAATAGCCGCACTGGAAGGCATCGTGCTCGAGGAAGGCAGCCTGCACGGGATGCAGTTCGCCCTCCCGTGCAAGCCCCTCGATGGTGGTGACGGTGCGGCCCTCGGCCTGCGCGGCCAGCGTCAGGCAGGCCAGCACGCGCTCGCCGTCGACATGCACGGTGCAGGCGCCGCACTGGCCGTGGTCGCAGCCCTTCTTGGTGCCGGTCAGGCCGAGACGGTCGCGCAAGGCGTCGAGCAGCGTGACGCGCGGCTCGAGCTGCAGGGTGTGGCGATCGCCGTTGATGTCGAGATGGACGGGAATTGTTGTTTTGGTCATGGGCGTCTGGCTCCAGTTGCTTGACGCGAGGTCGATTGAGCTGATGTTGGGCAGGCAAGGACGGCCGGCAGGCTCACCCGTGTCTCCCAGCTGTCCGTCCCTTCGCTTTCGCTCCGGGCATTCGTCGTTGGAAAGCCAGGCAACTGGCTTCCTGTCCGTTTTACGGATCACTCGTCATCCCAGCAGGTCCTCGATCCGGATTGGAAAGCGCCTGGGGCGCACGCCAGTTGCATGCCAGACCGCATTGGCGACGGCACCAGCCGTGCCGGTGATGCCGATTTCGCCAACGCCCTTGATGCCGAGCGCGTTGACGTAAGGGTCGTCCTCGTGGACCAGCAGCGCCTCGACCGACGGAACGTCGGCATTCACCGGGACATGGTATTCGGCGAGGTTGGCATTCTGGATACGGCCCGAGCGCCGGTCGGTGACGGCCTCCTCATGCAGTGCGAAGGAGACGCCCCAGATCATGCCGCCATAATACTGGCTGCGCACCAGCCGCGGATTGATGACCCGCCCGGCGGCAAAGGCACCGACCAGTCGGGTGACGCGGATCTGGCCGAAATCGGGATCGACCTTCACTTCGGCGAACACAGCGCCATGCGCGTGCATGGCATAGGCCTCCCGCGACGACGGGTCTGGGGTTCCCGTGCCACGCCCATCGATCTCGGCGAGCCCGGCACGGGCCAGGATCTCGCCGTAGCTTTCACTGCGATTTTCGTCGTCGCGCCGGTAGAGGCGGCCGCCACGGGCCAGGACGCCCTCGTTGCCGGCGCCGAACAACGGCGAGGCTTCATGGCCGGTGGCGAGATCGGCGAGCCTGGCGATGACGGCGGCTCCGGCATTGTGGATCGCCATGCCGGCCGTCGCCGTATGGCCGGAGCCGCCGGCAATGCCTGCGTTGGGCAGGTCGGAGCTGCCGGCCCTGAAATCGACCTGGTCGATGTCGAGCCCCAGCCCGTCGGCGGCGATCTGGGCGAAGGCGGTCCAGGCGCCTTGCCCCATGTCCTGCGCGCCGGTCTCCATCAGGCCGCTGCCGTCGGCCCTCAGCACCGCACGTGCCTCAGCCTGGAACATGATCGCCGGAAAGGTCGCCGTGCCCATGCCCCAGCCGGTTAGAAAGCCATCCTTGTCCGGCATCTGGCGCGGCTGGAGCGGACGGCGGTGCCAACCGAAGCGCTCTGATGCCTGGGTGTAGCATTGGCGCAGCGCCTTGGACGAAAACGGCTTGCCGGTCATCGGCTCGACCTCGGCATAATTGCGCAGCCGAAACTCCAGCGGGTCCATGCCGCAGGCCGCGGCCGCCTCATCGATGGCGCTCTCCAGCGCGATCGAGCCGGTGGCTTCACCCGGCGCGCGCATGAACAGCGGCGTGCCCGTGTCCAGCCGCACCGCCTCGTGCGAAGTGGCGATGGCCGGGCTGGCATAGAGCGTGTGCGAGGCATCGGCGGCCGGCTCGAAGAAATCGTCGAACGTGCTCGATGCGGTCTTGGCGTGATGGTCGATCGCTGTCAGCCGCCCTTCGCTGTCCATGCCCATGCGCAAGGTCTGGCGCGTTGGCGCGCGATGGCCGACTGGCCCGTACATCTGCTCGCGCCGCAGCACCAGCTTGACCGGTCGACCGACGAGACGCGCCGCCAGAATGCCGAGCACCTGCGGCCCGGAGATCATGCCCTTGGAACCGAAGCCGCCACCCAGGAAAGGGCTGCGGATGTGGATGTTTTGCGGTGCGATGCCGAACAGGCCAGCGATGCGGCCCTGTGCCATGGCAAGGCCCTGGCTCGGCGTGTCGATCGACAGGCTGTCGCCATCCCAGGCGGCGACGATCGCATGCGGCTCCATGGCGTTGTGGTATTGGGCCGGCGTCTCGTAGGTCGCCTCGATCCGCGTCGCCGCCGACTTGAGACCGGCCTCGACATCGCCTTTGTGGTGCACCGCAGGACTGCCGATGCCGACACCGCCCGGCACAAAGCTTTCGGCGCCGTCGAGGCCAACGCGCGCCGGCCGCGCTTCATAGCGCGGCGATAGCAGTGCCGCCCCCTCGGTCGCCGCCTCCAGCGTTTCGGCGATCACCACGGCAATCGTCTGGTTCGGGTAGCGGATACGATCGTTCTGCAGCAGGTCGAGCCGGAACATGAAGGGATTGTTCTTGGCATCCGGATCGGTGGCGAGCGGTGGCCGGTTCTCGGGCGTCATCACCTCGACCACGCCCCCGTGCGCCTTGGCCGCCTCGACATCCAGTGAAGCAACGCGGCCGCGCGCGATGCCGCTGACGGCCAGTACTGCGTAGAGCATGCCTGGCGGATGATTGTCCGCGGCGTAGCGGGCGGCACCGGTGACCTTGAGAAAACCATCGCGGCGGGTCAGCGGCTGGCCGATGCTGGAGCCCTGCCGGAGATGGGCGGGTTGCTGATTGAGGCTGAGTTCAAGCGTCATGGCGCACTCCGGGAATGGAGGAAAATGGGGAGGCAGGAAGGGCTGGCAGCCGTCCAGGCGTTCCCGCCAGGGCAGACATCAGCGCCCTGACCACGATGCGGCGTGCGAGCTCGATCTTGAACGCATTGTCGCCGGAGGGACTGGCATCGGCCAATGCGGCGTCCGCCGCACAGACGAAGCTCGTCTCGTCGGCATCGGCGCCAAGCAGGACCGCTTCCGCCGAACGCGCCCGCCACGGCTTGGCCGCTACCCCGCCCAGTGCCAACCGCGCCTGGCGGATCTTGCCGCCTTCGACGACAAGGGCAGCGGCGGCCGAGACAACAGCGAAGGCATAGGAGGTGCGCTCGCGTACCTTGAGATAGCGGGCATTGGCGGAGAAGGAGGCGGCCTCCGCCGGCAGGCGCACCCCAACGATCAGGTCGCCGGGCTCCAGCCCATTCTCCCGCTGCGGCGTCTCGCCGGGAAGCCGGTGGAATTCCTCCAGCGTCACATGACGCCGGCCCTTCTTGCCCTCGATCTCGACCACGGCGTCGAGCGCCACCAGCGGCACGCAGAAGTCCGATGGATGCGTGGCGATGCAGGCGTCGCTCCAGCCGAGCACGGCATGCAGCCGGTTCTCGCCACCCAGCGCGTCGCAGCCCGCGCCCGGCTCACGCTTGTTGCAGGCGCTGGCGGTGTCGTAGAAATAGCTGCAGAGCGTGCGCTGCAGCAGATTGCCGCCGACGGTGGCGGCATTGCGAAGCTGAGCCGAGGCGCCCGACAGCAAGGCCTCCGCCACCGCCGGATAGGATCTGGCGAACTCTGGATCATGAGCGAGGTCAGCATTGCGCACCAGCGCGCCGATGCGCAGGCCGCCATCGGCCAGCCGCTCAATGCGGTTGAGCTCCGGCAGGCGCGAGATGTCGACGATACGCTCGGGGCTGGTGACGCCGCCCTTCATCAGGTCAAGGAGGTTGGTGCCGCCGGCGAGATAGGCTGAACCCGGCTCGGCCGCCGCCGCAATGGCGTCGGGAATGGTGGTGGGCCTGATATAATCGAAGTTCTTCACGCCGCGGTCCTCCGGTCGGCCTTGGCCAGTTGTTCCTGGGCTTCCAGGACGGCCTCGACGATGCCGCCATAGGCAGCGCAACGGCAGAGATTGCCGCTCATGCCCTCGCGGATGCGCTCGGGATCGTCGCCGGCTTGCGCCTCGGCGATCAGACCGAGCGTGCTCATGATCTGACCCGGCGTGCAGAAACCGCATTGGAAGCCGTCATGGGCGATGAAGGCGGCCTGCACCGGATGCAGGTCTTCACCATGGGAGACACCCTCGATGGTCAAGACCTTGGCGCCGTCATGGCTGACGGCAAGCGCCAGGCAGGAGTTGAT
The DNA here is from genome assembly GCF_056404515.1 of Mesorhizobium sp. P2_C7. Lineage (NCBI taxonomy): Bacteria > Pseudomonadati > Pseudomonadota > Alphaproteobacteria > Hyphomicrobiales > Phyllobacteriaceae > Mesorhizobium > Mesorhizobium sp. P2_C7. Next base: position 28,971 of record NZ_JBFUDW010000003.1, read on the forward strand.
GCGCTTGCCATCGACCAGTACCGTGCAAGCGCCGCACTGGCCGCGGTCGCAGCCCTTCTTGGTGCCGGTGAGTTCAAGCCGCTCGCGCAGCAGGTCAAGCAGTGTGACGCGTGGATCGACCTCCAGTTCGTATCGGTGTCCGTTGATGGTGAGAGCGAGGGGAAAGCTGGTCATGGGCGTCTGGCTCCACTTGCTTGACGCGGATGGGAATGAACTGGTGCCTGGCCTAGGAAGAGCAAGGTCACCTTGCGGTCGGGTTGGCTAATCTCCTCGTATGGGGGAGATAGCACTCATCGGTCTTCACCGGCCTCCCAGCGGGCGGGGGAAGCGACTTTCAGCACGTGACATACCGGTTCCCTCTATTATATGATAAAGGTGCTCCACTAAAACGGAGGCGCCCCCGATTATTCCGGGGGGGCGGACCCGGCCGGGTTCAAGCCCCCCGCCACACCGTGGAGAAAAAATTGGCCGCCGAGCCGTCCGTGATTGCAGAAGAGAAGGTCGAAGAGGCCAAGCCGTTGCGCGCCGACGCGCAGCGCAACCGTGACAGGCTGGTCGAGGTGGCGGTCGCCGTCTTTGCCGAGCGTGGCATCGACGCCTCGCTGGAAGAGATCGCGCGCCGAGCCGGCGTCGGTATCGGTACGCTCTACCGGCATTTTCCGACCCGCGAGCACCTAGTCGAGGTGGTCTACCGGCGCGAGGCGGAGGCGCTGTGCGCGGCTGCCGGCGAGCTCGCCGGAAAACATCCGTCCGATGTCGCGCTGGAGCAGTGGATGCAGCGCTTCGTCGACTATATCGCCACCAAGCGCGGCCTGGCGACCAGCCTACGCATCCTGCTGACCACCAATTCGACGCTGTTTTCCGACACGTCGGGCCGGGTCTCGCAGGCCTTGCGGCAACTGGTCGAGGCTGCTGTGGCCGAAGGCACGATCCGCGGCGATGTCGACGCTTCCGACGTGCTGCACGCACTGTCGGGCATCTATTCGGCACCCGACACCCCGCAATGGCGCGACCGCTCACGCCGGCTGGTGTCGCTGCTGATGGACGGTCTGCGGTTCGGGGCGGGGAAGGGGTGACCCCGTGGATAGTCTCATCTTGGTGCTGACAAGGTTCGTCAGCGGAGAAGACACCAGCCTGGCCGCTGCCAACAGCCTGGAAGTGCTGCTCGACGAGGCCTATCCGGACGACGAGCTTGTCCAAAGTGCCGTTGTAAAGCTTGCGAGCTACAGGCCCGGTGGTGGCCAGTTTCTGTTCGACACGCCGGAAATTCAACGTCGGCTGCTTCGTCTTCGCGACTATCTTTCGCATCGCACCTGATAAGACCGCTCTCTTGCATGACTGGGCGGATTCGCACACCGCGCTTGCAACTGAGTGAGGGCGGTTGTTAAATTCCTCACATTTCAGGCGACCGACAGGCCCAACGCATGACTGCTCGCAAAGCGCAAAGGACAGCCCGGCTGATCCATCTGCTATCGGAACGGCGGGTTATCCATCTGAGAGAGGCGGCGACGCTGCTCGGCGTCTCGGAGATGACCGTGCGGCGTGACATTGCCACCAATCCGGGGCAGATCGCCTTTCTCGGCGGACACATCCTGGCGGCGGCCGAGATCGATACCGACGCGCCTTACGAACTGGCGACCGCGGCCGACAGCCATGCGGCGGCGAAGCGCGAAGCCTGCCTGCACGCGGTGCGGAAAATTCGGCCCCACGAGACGATCTTCATCGATTGCGGCACGACGCTGATCCATCTGATCGACCTCATTCCAGATGATTATCGAATAACGGCAATATGTTACGCCATGAATGTCGCGGAACGCCTGACCCGCAAGGCCAGTGTGACGATCATCATGCTGGGTGGCGTCTATCATCCCGCGTCGGCGTCTTTCTCGGGCACGCATGACTTCGACATTTTGAAGAGCGTCGGCATCAATGCAGCTTTCCTGTCGGCCGCCGGCGTCGATGCCAAACGTGGCGCCACCTGCGAGCATTTCCACGAGGCGGTGGTGAAGCAGAAGGTGATGGGCCTGGCGCGCGAAAACTACCTCGTCGTTGACAGCAGCAAGATCGGCAAGCTCAAGCGCGCCTTCTTCGCGCCAATGGACGGTTTTGACGCCGTCATCACCGAACATGGGGAGGTAGGGCCGGAATCATTCCAACTGCCGCCTGACTCCGTTTGACATTTCGTTGGCCTGATGGAAAAGTCACAAAAAAAGTAAGAGAAGTCTCAAAAGACAATCTCGATCGGGGTAGGGGACGCGTCAAGGGAAGGAAATGCAGGCGTCATGATCGAACAGGGTTCGATTTCGCCATCGTCCGGGACTCCCTTGCTGCGCGTCGAGGGCGTCAGCAAGCGGTTCGGCGGTGTCAATGCGCTGCGCGGTGTCAGTCTCGAAATCAAATCCGGTGAAGTGCACGCCCTGCTTGGTGAAAACGGGGCCGGCAAATCGACGCTGATCAAGATTCTAAGCGGCGTGCATGTGCATGATGGCGGCTCGATCGCGATCAATGGCGAGCCTGTCTCGTTCGCTTCGCCCGCCCAGTCGCGTGATGCCGGCGTGGCGGTGGTCTACCAGGATCTGAGCCTGGTCGAATCGCTTTCGGTTGCCGACAATCTGATGCTGGGACGAGAGCCGAAGACCCGCTTGGGCTTCCTGAAAAAACGCCAGCTGGTGGCGCAGGCCGAAGCCTTCCTCAAGTCTCAGAATATCCCGCTCGATGCCCGCGCCATGGTCGGGTCGCTGCCCTTTGCCTATCGCCAGATGACCGAGATCGCCAAGGCGCTGATGGGCGACGTTCGCCTGCTCATCCTCGACGAGCCGACCTCGGCGCTGACCGACGATGAAGAGAAGATCCTGTTCGAGGCGATCCGTGCTGTTGCCGCGCGAGGCGTCGGGGTGATCTACGTCACGCATCGCCTCAATGAGGTCTTTCGGATTTCGAACCGGGTGACCGTATTCCGCGACGGGCAGAACGCCGGAACATTTATCACGTCACAGACCAGTATGAGGCAATTGGTCGGCGCGATCGTCGGGCCGGATCACGCCGTTCTGAAGGCGGGCACCACGGCAGCGGGGCAAAGCGTGATGTCCTATGCCCGCCCTGGTTCCCCTGAAAAGCCCGTGCTCGAATTGAGGGGCGTCAGCAATGACAGGCTGGACCGGGCCAATCTCGAACTGCGCAGCGGCGAAATCCACGGCCTTGCCGGCCTGATCGGTAGCGGACGCACCGAAATCCTGCAGACGATCTTCGGGCTGCTGCCCGTCCAGTCGGGCGATGCCAGCCTCGACGGCGTTTCGCTGAACGGAACCGATCCGGCCGCGGCGATACGGCGAGGCATAGCGCTGGTGCCGGAGGACCGGCACGTCCAGGGCCTGGTCCTCGAACATTCGATCGAGCGCAACCTGACCCTGCCACGGTTGCCGTATTTCTCGCGCCTGGGCTGGCTGCAGCGCCGCTCGGCGAGCGAGCACGCCGACGCCGCCATGCATCGGCTGGCCGTCAAGGCGCCAGGCGCATCGACCACGGTGAAGAACCTGTCCGGGGGCAACCAGCAGAAGGTCGTGTTCGGCAAATGGAACGAGCCGCGGCCGCGCGTGCTTCTGCTCGACGAGCCGACGGTTGGTGTCGATGTCGGTGCGCGCGAGGAGATCTACGGCGTCATTCGCGCCGCAGCGGCGGCGGGAAGCGGTGTGCTGCTGGTGTCTTCGGATCTTTCCGAACTGCTTCAGCTCTGCGACCGCGTCTCGATCGTCGTCGATGGCCGGATCACCAAGACGATTTCGAGACAGGAATTCGGCAGCGCCGAGGATCTCCATCACCTCATTCAACTTTCGCAGCCATCGCAAGAGCACGCGGCATGACCGACACCCAAAGCCCGGCAAATCCACCAGTGGCAAGGGGGGCAGCCGCCAACCAGCCAGGCGGTCGCTCGGCGCTGCAGCATCTGCTTCAGGGCGAGCGCCCCTATATGCTTTACGTCGCCTTCGCCGTCATGCTGATCGTCTTCAGCCTGGCGTCGCCCTGGTTCCTGTCGATCGACAATTTTCTCAACATCGGCCGCCAGACGACGCTGGTCTCGATCATTGCCGTCGGCATGACGTTCGTCATCATCTCCAGGCAGATCGACCTGTCCGTCGCCTCGACGCTGGCGCTTTCGGGTATGAGTGCGTCGCTGGCCATGGCTTTCGTCGCCAACAACTGGGTCGTCGGCGCGCTAGCGGGATTGGGCACTGGGGCGCTGATCGGGCTGATCAACGGCGTGTTAACCACCCGCCTCGAAATCCCGTCCTTCCTGGTGACGCTGGGCACGTTGAGCGGCGCGCGCGGCCTGGCGCTGATGGTCACCAACACCAAGCCGGTCATCATCACCAATGAGTATTATTTCGCGATCTTCGGCGAAGGCTCGGTGCTGGGCATCCCGGCGCCGATTCTGTGGACGCTTGGCGTCACGATCGCCGGCATCCTGCTGCTCCACTACAACGTCTATGGGCGGCGCGTCTATGCGGCGGGCGGCAACCCGACTGCGGCGCTCTATTCCGGCGTCCATATCAAGCAGGTCACCACGCTGGCCTTCGTGCTGACCGGAACGCTCGCCGGACTGGCATCGCTGATCCTGTCGGCGCGTTCGCATGCGGCGCGGCCCGATGTCGTGCAAGGCATGGAGCTCGATGTCATCGCCTCGGTGATCCTCGGCGGCTGCAGCCTGTTCGGCGGTCGCGGTTTCGTGCTGGGCACGCTGCTCGGCAGCCTGATCATCGGCACGCTCAACAATGGGCTGGTGCTGCTTGGCGTCAGCTCGTCGCTGCAACTCGTCATCAAGGGAGCAATCATCGTCGCCGCGGTCGCCTTCACGAGGAGGTAAGGCGCGCGCCCGCGGATTTCAGCAGAAAATTGCCGGCTCCAAACGGCACCAGAGACGTCAACGATCAACGGAGGAAAGTCATGAAGCACTCGGCACGAATCCACTCGCTTTTCCTAGGATTGAGCATCGCCGCCAGCGCGTTCGCGCTCTCAACATCCCTAAGCTCGGCGCAAACGCCGGAAACCTGCGTTACCGGCGTCGACATGGCCACGCTCGGTCCCAAGGGCATTGTCGGCCAGGGCCCGCACGGTGAAAAGGCAGCCTCGCCCGACGAGTTGAAGTTGAGCGACGACGAAGCCGCCAAGGTCAAGGCCGGCAAATTCAAGGTCGGCATTTCCATGCAGACGGTGAACCTCGACTGGTCGCAACTGCAGGTGCAAGGCATCAGCGAAACGCTGGCCAAGTATGGCGTGACCGTGACCGGCGTCGCGTCCGCCGAATATCAGGTCGACAAGCAGATCGCTGATATCGAGAACACCATCCAGCAGCATCCCGACGGCATCATTTCCATTCCGGTCGACTTCACCGCGACGGCGCCGACCTACAAGAAGGTGGGCGAGGCCGGCATCAAGCTGGTGTTCATGGACAGCATCCCGGTTGGCCTCGAATCTCCAAAGGATTTTGCCTCGATGATCTCGGCCGACAGCCAGGGCAACGGCCAGATCGCGGCGCAGATCCTGTCTTCCTGCATGCCGAAGGGCGGCACGATCGGCCTGGTGAATTTCGGCGTCGACTATTTCAGCACCAACGAGCGCACCAAGGGCGTCGGCGAGTGGATGAAGAAGAACCGGCCCGACATCGTCATGAAGCAGGTTGATTTCACCGATCCCTCCAAGGTGTCGCAGATCGCCGGCGACTTCCTCACCGGCAATCCCGATGTGAAGGGCCTGTTTGCGGTGTGGGATCAGCCGGCGCTCGACACGCTGTCGTCGATGCGCGCGCAAGGCATCGACATTCCGATCACCACTGTCGATCTCGGCCTGCAGTCGGCGATCGAAATCGCCAAGGGTGGGCCGCTGAAGGCAACCGGTTCGCAGCGCCCCTATGACCAGGGCGTTGCCGAAGCGCTGGCGATGATGAAGGCGCTGATCGGTGAACCCACGCCCGCTTGGGTCGGCGTCCAGTCCTTGCCGGTGGTGCAGTCCAACGTGCTGGAGTCCTTCAAGACCGTGTTCCACAAGGATCCGCCGGCCGAACTGGTCGACGCCTGCAACAGCGCCAAGCCGAAGTGCAATTGAGGTAGGTGAAAGGCCATGGGCACGGGGGCGACCCCGTGCCCATGTTTTTTGGCAAGATTGGACGCGACGCGCTTTGGGAAATCGGCCTCGCAACAGTCGGCCTCATGCCAAGACGGCCATTCATGGTGCGCAAACGGTATGCTAGGCGTGATGGCTTGATTCGCTTGTCGTCCACGCTTTCGAGGGCACCCGATGTATGTAGGCCGTTCCTACAAGGTGGTAGATTTCGCTCTCTGGTCGCGGGGCAGTGTCATCTACATGGTGGTGGTGAGCGCACTGGCCGTGGCGGCCTACCGTCTGCCGGGCATCGCCGGGTTTTCGGTGCCATGGTCGGTCGTGCTCGTGCTCGGCACCACCGTGTCACTCGTTGCCGGGTTCAAGAATTCGCAGGTTTTCACCCGCAGCAGTGAAGCGCTGCAAGCCTTTGCGCAAATTACAGCCAGCAGCCGGTTGTGGTCCAATTTCTGCAGGGACTTCAACGATGTGCCGACAGCCAGGCAACTCATCTACCGCCATCTCGCCTGGTTGACGGCCCTGCGGTTCGCCCTGCGGCGGCCGATGCCGTGGGAATCCATGGGGCGGGCGGTCAATGTCGAATACCGGCGGCGTTACCATATCCAGGAGGATGGGGGCTCGATCGCCGACGAACTGCGTCCGCTGTTGGGCGAACAAGCCAACGACGTCGTCAAGTCGCCTCGTCCAGCGCTAATCCTGCTTGAAATGCAATCGGTCCAGGTCAATGCGTTGTTCAAGGACGCCAAAATCCCTCCGCAGGTCTATGCCGAACTCATCAAGCTGATCCGCGACTTCCATGATCAGCAGGCGCGCTGCGACCGCATCAAGAACAATCCATATCCCCGGCAATACGCCATCGTCAGTTCCTTGTTCGTCATGATCTTTTGCACCTTGCTGCCATTTGGCGTGGTTCCAGTCTTTGCCGACATGGGCAAACTGGGCGGCGCACTCGGCCCGATCGCGATCTGGCTCACGATCCCCTTCAGCACACTCCTGGGGTGGGCATACATGTCTCTCGACCAGGTCGGCGAGAGCAGTGCCAACCCTTTCGAGGGCAACGCCAACGATGTTCCGATCTCGCAAATCTGTCGCGACATCGAGATCGAACTGCGCACCGGGCTTGGTGAGGTTGACCTCCCCAAGCCATTGCTGCCAGTCAACGATATCGCGACCTAGGCAAGCGTCGCCGACGGCCGATACCAGGTGCCGGGGCGATCTCTCGCGCTGGCTGGCGATAAAAACCTGGCGTGAATGTCACACTGGCGGATCCTGACTCGTCATGATGTCGGCACCAACAGAAGGAAGCCAATCATGACCGCAAAACTTGATCTCTTCGCCGCTGCCCCCTCGCTGATGAAGGAATGGCAGCGCGCATCCTTCGCCATTTCCTCCAGCCTCGAGCCCAGCCTGGCCGAGCTTGTGAAGATCCGTGCATCCCAGATCAACGGCTGCGCCAACTGCCTCAACATGCACACGGTGTTTGCACGCGAGGACGGCGAAACCGAGCAGCGCATCTACCTGCTGTCGGCGTGGCGCGAGGCGCCTTGCTACACCGACCGCGAACGCGCCGCGCTCGGTTGGACCGAGGCGCTGACGCGGATTTGCGAAGGTCATACGCACGAAAGCGCCTACGAGGCCCTGGAGGCCGAATTCACGCCGGAAGAGCAGGTCAAGCTCACCTTGATGATCAATGTGATCAACGGCTACAACCGCCTTGCGGTTGGGTTCGGTAGCTGGGCCGATCCGGCGGCGATAAGGTCCGCGGCCAAGGCGGCGGCCGCCTGATGACGGGCGCAGCGACCGAGCATGCGGCGGCGGCCTTCGATCCGCTGCGTCCGACGTTGATGCGCGTCGCTTACCGCATGCTTGGCTCCGTGGCGGATGCCGAGGATGTCGTGCAGGAGGCCTTCATCCGCTGGATGCGGGCCGACCTTGGCGAGGTGCGGGAGCCCGCGGCATTCCTGCGCCGCACGGTCACGCGGCTTTGTCTCGACCAGCTCAAATCCGCGCGCCGCCAGCGCGAGACCTATGTCGGTCCCTGGCTTCCCGATCCCGTCGTGGAAGAGGACGAAGTGGAAGACGTCACCCTGCCGATGATGCTGGTGCTGGAACGTCTTTCGCCGCTCGAGCGGGCGGCCTTTCTGCTGCACGATGTGTTCGGGCTGGGATTCGAGGAGGTCGCGGCCGCCATCCAGCGCGAACCCGCCGCCTGCCGTCAGCTCGCTGCCCGCGCGCGCACCCATGTCCGCCAGGCGAGACCGCGTTTCAAGGTGGAAAGGCAACGCGGCCTCGAGCTTGCCGAGGCCTTCTTCGCCGCCTCGCGTAGCGGCGACATGAAGGCGCTTGGCGCGATGCTGTCGGCCGATGTCAGCGCCCATGCCGATGGCGGCGGGAAGCGTCCGGCAGCCACGGAAGTGGTCCTGGGGTTCGATGCCGTGATGCAGCAATACGCGCGTGTGGCGGAATGGCTGCAGAAGAACGCCTCGACGCTTGTTCGTGTCGGTTTCGTCAATGGACTGCCCGGCTTCATCACGCTGGAAGCCGATGGCGAACTGCAGACGACCGCACTCGACATCGAGGACGGAAAGATCGCGGCAATCTATGTGGTGCGCAACCCCGACAAGCTCCGCCACTTGCATTAAAGCGCGTCGCGTTGAAACGGATTCAGGCGACGCGCATCAACCCTTGGCTTCGACCAGGATCACCAGCGATTCCGGTACCACGCCATCGTAGACCATCGCGTCAGCGGCTTTCTGGCTCTGCATCATTGTCGCAAGGGCATCCATGTCCGGGACGTCCATCATCAGGGCCACTCGTTTCGGATTCTGCGGATCGACGAACGTGCGGATGTTGGTGATCCCAAGGGCGCCGAAAAGCTCCTTGCGCTTGGGTGAACTGAGCCAGTGCTTGCTGTCCTTCGTGATGTTGTGATGGCCAATTACGGTTGGCATGGCATCCTCCCCAAGGCGACGCCGGCGGTCGATATCGCCCGCCTGTTGTGCGATCCACCTGTTCAGCCAGTCAGCGCCGTTTCCTCCGGGCTGTCAATTGGCTGTTGCTGATGGATGTGCGGTGATGCCGCTTTCGGGGCGCTCAAAGTTCGAGGCAGACCTTGCCGAAATGCCGTTGGGATTCGTAGTGCGTGAAGGCACCAGCGATGTCCTCAAGCGCCAAACTGCGGTCGATGATGGGCTTCAGACGGTTGACCTCTATGGCCCGGATCATATCCTCCTGGTCCGCCCTGCTGCCGATCGAGATCCCGCTGATGCGGAGCTGGTTCGAAAACAGGGCCGGGATCGACACTTGCGCCGCAAAGCCGGTGAGGACGCCGATCAGGGCGATGTGCCCGCCCGTCCGGCAGGCCGCTATCGACTGCGTGAGCGTTGCGGGGCCGCCGACCTCGATCACGTGATCGACGCCGCGGCCGTCCGTCAAATCCCAGGCCTTTTGGCCCCAGTCCGGCACGGCCTTGTAGTTGATGACGGCGTCGGCGCCGAGGCGCCCGAGCCTTTCCAGCTTCTGCTCGTCGGAAGACGTGGCGATAACCCTGGCGCCGGCGGCTTTGGCAAATTGCAACGCGAACAGCGATACGCTGCCTGTGCCGAGGACCAGCACGGTGTCGCCGGGTTTCACCTTGCCGCACACAACCAGGCCGCGCCAGGCGGTGACGCCGGTGCAGGTGAGCGTTGCCGCCTCCACATGCGTGTAGCCCACCGGGGCCTTGGTGAAGGCGTGTGCCGGCATGCACACATATTCGCTTGCAAAGCCGTCGAAACTTTCTCCCGGTATGTCGCGCCTGGTCGCAGGCGTCATGTCACCGCCCAGCCACGATGGGTAGAAGGTGCTGACGACGCTGTCTCCAGCTTTGAACGCATCGACATCGTCGCCGACTTCGATCACCTCGCCCGCGCCATCGGACAGCGGAACGCGGCCGTCGGCGAGCGGCATCTTGCCTTGAACGACGAAATCGTCACGCAGGTTCAACGAGCAGGCCCGGATTCTGACCAGCACTTCGCCCGATCCTGGCTGGGGACGGTCTTCCTCCACCAGTTCGAGGTTGCCCAAGCCACCCGGCGCTCTCAGCCTGACCAGTTTCATTGCCGGACCGGCCGGCCAGACATCACCCTCAGCCAGGGCGTCAGATGGAAGGCACTCATCAGGAGATACATCGCGGCCATTCCGGTGAACGGCGAGGTATTGGCGCCCATGCACAGCATGGCCGCATCGCCACCCTGAATGCAGCTGAACAGCGCCATCAGGGCGAAGGTCGGTGCCGCGGCGAGGCACAGCCAGTCGGCGAGGCCAGGGGTGGTCGGGCTTGTGTCTTCAGCAGGGATCGCGCCGCTGGCACCGGTATGGATATCGCTCATGGTCCTTTTCCCTTGATGGTTATGCCTTGGTGCGTGCGACCTGCTCGCCAGGACTTGGGTTCCTCGCCCCCACGAGAGTGGGGGAGAGGTGGCTCGGCGAAGCCGAGACGGAGAGGGGGCCGCGTCCTACGAAAGCCCCCTCTCCGGCCGCTTCGCGGCCACCTCTCCCCCGCCTTTGGCGGGGGCGAGGAACCCAAGCTGGATGGCGGCCGGACACTCTCAGCAGATCCTTACTGGCCGTCCTTGTCCCTGAACGCCGCTTCGCCGGCAGCCGACACTTCTGCCCATTTCTGGTCGGGCGCGGCATCGTAATTGTCGTGCCAGTTCCACCAGCCGTAGAGCGGGGTCTGCGGATAGCCTTCGGGCGAGTCTTCCCAGATCTCCTGGCGGCCGAGCGGCGTTGCGTCGAGGTAGCTCCACACGGTGCCCATCGCCTCGTCCCCGCGGCTGTTGATGAAATAAGTGCGGAATACCCGGTCGCCGTCATGGATGAAGACGTTGTGGCCGTGCCATTCGTCGACGCCGAAGTCTTTGTCGAAGCTATCGGTGATGGTGTACCAAGGCATCTCCCAGCCCATCCGCTTCTTCAGCCGCGCAATGTCGGCCTGCGGTGCGCGCGAGGCATAGGCAAGCGTGGTGTTGCGGGCGTTGAGGTGGGCGAGATGGCCGACCTGGTCGGCGCCGAGCGAACAGCCGCGGCAAGCGTGATCGGGCCAGCCATGAACCCCTGGCTCGAAGAAGGCGCGGTAGACGATCAACTGGCGGCGGCCTTCGAACAAATCGAGCAGGCTCGCTTTGCCGTTCGGCCCCTCGAACACATAGGCCTTGTCCACTTCCATCCACGGCATGCGCCGGCGCTCGGCGGCCAGCGCGTCCTTGGCGCGCAGTGTGGCCTTCTCCTTCACCAGCAGTTCTTCGCGCGCGGCTTCCCACGCCTGCTGTGAAACGATTGGTGGGGTCTTCATTGCGGTGTGCTTGGTCATTGCTCGTCTCCTTTGTCAGTCTGTGGCGCCAGCGCGGCGCGTTGTTGCTTGCGGATCGTGAGGCAGGGTAGGGCGATGAAGCGCCCCGGTGGGAGTTACAAGTGTGACGGGATTTGAATGGGCAGGCCCGCCGCAGCAGGGGTGGCGCCCGGCGCGCTCGACCGTGTCGTTCGTCGCGAGGAGAGGCAGATCGTCGGAGTCAGGCATTGTCAATTGTCCTTTACGAGATGCTTAATATCGATACCTGAGATGCTCAGGCTACGAGTGCCGATATTGGCGTCAACGGCGGCCACGGCGCCTTCCGCCTGTCCTGATGGCTAGGTCATCATCCAAGTCATTGCTGTTTTCCCTGGTGTGCCGCCTGTTGCCGATACGGCTTGCTGGTTGGCGGTCATGACTTAAGTTAGGGCGGGCAGTGCAGGGGTGGGAGTTACAAGTGTGACGGGATTTGAATGGACTCGCTGATCACGGCAGCGGCATTGGCGCTGGCCGCGGGCGATCCACTCGGGGCGCTGGACCGCGTCGCCCTGCGCGAGGACGCGCCGGCGCTGGCGTTGCGCGGCATCGCGATGGCGCAGCTCGGCGACCTCGACCGCGCCAAGGCGCTATTGCGGCGGGCCGCGCGCGCCTTCGGTCCGAAGGAGGCGGTGGCGCGCGCCAGATGCGTCGTCGCCGAGGCGGAGATCGCACTGGTCTCGCGGGACCTGGGCTGGCCCGCCAAATCGCTGGATGCGGCGCGGGCGACGCTGGAAAAGCATGGCGACCGGCTGAACGCCGCGCATGCCGGCCATCTCAAGGTACGGCGACTGTTGCTGATTGGCCGCCTCGACGAGGCAGAAGACGTGCTGGCCGGGCTCGACCCGGCGCCGCTTCCGCCGGCCTCGAGAGCCGCGCACGAACTGGCCGTCGCCGGCATCGCGATGCGGCGCCTCAAGACAAGGGCCGCGCGTACCGCGCTGGAGTGGGCGCGACACGCCGCCCGCCGGGCCGGCATTCCGGGGCTGATGGCCGAGGTCGACAACGCATTCCTGGCGCTGGACGCGCCGGCGGCGCGGCTGATCGCGCGTGGCCAGCAACGCCCCTTGCTGCTCGATGAGGTCGAGGCGCTGCAGGCGTCGCCGGCGTTGGTCGTCGATGCCTTGCGCTATCTCGTGCGCCAGCAGGAAACCATGGTCTCGCTGGCAACGCGCCCGGTGCTGTTTGCACTGGCGCGTACGCTGGCCGAAGCATGGCCGGCGGACGTGTCGCGGGCGACGCTTATCGCACAGGCTTTTGGCGGCAGGCACGCCGATGAATCGCATCGGGCCCGATTGCGGGTCGAGATCGGCCGGTTGCGCGCCGAACTGCGCACGCTTGCCGACATCAATGCCACGAGCCAAGGCTTTGCGCTGGCGCCGCGCCAGGCGCCCGAGGTGGTGGTGCTGGCGCGGCCGATCGAGGAGCGGCACGCGGCGGTGCTGGCCTTGCTTGCCGATGGTGAATCCTGGGCGAGTTCGGCGCTGGCGCTGGCGCTTGGCACCGGCCAGCGCAGCGTGCAGCGGGCGCTCGAGCAGCTTGGCGAGGCCGGCAAGGTGCAGTCGTTCGGGCACGGCCGGGCGCGTCGCTGGATGACGCCGCCGGTGGCCGGATTCACGACGACCTTGTTACTCCCGGCACCGCTGCCAAACGGTTAGAGGATGATCCCTGAAAATGCCCGATCATCTCAGTGAGGACAAAGACATGAAACATTCAGCGGCCGAAATCCTGCGCGAATACGGACCCTTTCCGGGCGTCGACACCGTGCACGGGGTAAGCTTCGACGGGCGCAACGTCTGGTTTGCCTCTGGTGAGAAACTGAACGCCTTCGATCCGGAAAGCGGGCAGGCGCTGCGCTCGATCGATGTCGCCGCGCACGCTGGCACCGCCTATGACGGCCGGCATTTCTTCCAGCTTGCCGGGGATCGCATCCAGAAGATCGACCCCGACACCGGGGAGGTGCTGGCATCCATTCCGGCGCCCGGCGGCGGACGCGACTCCGGGCTCACCTGGGCGGAAGGAACGCTCTGGGTGGGCCAGTACCGGGAGCGCAGGATTCACCAGATCGACCCCGAGACCGGGGCAATCCTGCGCACCATCGAATCCAACCGCTTCGTCACCGGGGTGACCTGGGTTGACGGCGAGCTGTGGCACGCCACCTGGGAGGGCGAGCAGAGCGACCTGCGCCGCGTCGATCCGCAAACCGGCAAGGTTCTGGAGAAGCTCGACATGCCGGCCGGCATGGGCGTCTCGGGACTGGAATCCGATGGCGGCGAACGCCTGTTCTGCGGCAGCGTATCCGCCGGGGTGGTGCGGGCAGTGCGCCGGCCGAGATGAGCTCGCACCCGGCAAATTCGACCGCTGTCGACTGGTCGTTGCTCCCTGTCGAACCTAGATAGGGCATGCGCCGGGCGGACCGCCCGGATCATCTTTTGCAAAGGACCTGCCATGCCTGAACAGATACCGTTGAACGACGGCTCCGCCATTCCCCAGCTCGGCCTTGGCGTGTGGCAAGTCGACCAGGATATCACCGCCCGGGTGGTGGGTTGGGGGATCGAGGCCGGCTATCGTCTGATCGACACCGCCGAGGGCTATCGGAACGAGGATGGGGTTGGAGAGGCGATCCGCAGCTCCGGCGTGCCGAGAGGCGAGCTGTTCATCACCTCCAAGCTGCGCAACGGCGCACACCAGCGCGATGTGGCGCTGCGCGCCTTCGACGAGACGATGGAGAAGCTCGGCATCGAGCAACTCGACCTGTTCCTGATCCACTGGCCGGTGCCTAGCCAGGACAAATATGTCGAGGCGTGGAAGACGCTGGTCGAACTCAGGCAGGCCGGCCCCATCAAGTCGATCGGCGTTTCGAATTTCAACCAGGATCATCTGGAGCGGATCATCGGCGAGACCGGCGTGACGCCAGTGGTCAACCAGATCGAGCTGCATCCCCAGTTCCAGCAGCGCGGTATCAGGGACTTTCATGCCAGCCACGACATCCGCATCGAAAGCTGGAGCCCGCTGGGCAGCGGTCGGCTGCTGAACGACCCGACCATTGCGGGCATTGCCGACAAGCATGGCAAGTCCGCGGCGCAGGCGATCATCCGCTGGCACCTTCAGGAAGGGCTGATCGTCATTCCAAAGTCGATCCGCAGGGATCGCATAGCAGCCAATTTCGATGTCTTCGATTTCGAGCTGGATGCGCAGGACCTGCAGGCGATCCGGGGCATGGATTCGCCAAACGGCCGCACCGGCCCAAACCCCGCTACGGCGTCGTTCCTGTTCTGAGGGGACGGCTCTCCCTTCTCCCTTGTTTGTGGGAGAAGGGCGCCTGCCTCAAGATCGCTCGATGGGCTGGGCGCCGGCCAGATAGCGATCGTTGTCAAACGGCTCGGCTTGATTGCTTTGCAGATCCCAGAGTTGTCGGTTGGTCGCCGGGAGATCGCCCAGATAGACATGAAGCGCGCCGGACCGTGCGCTGCCGGTGTTGGCGACCGAATGCACTATGTGCCGGGGCAGGTGCAGCACGGTGGGCGCGGTGGAGTCCTGCCGTCGCGGGGCATCGAGCTTGCTGGCGGCATCGGGATAGATGAAGTTCGTCTCGCCACCCCTGTAGATGCCGATAAGCGCGTCCATCAGGTGGTTGTGCGGCGGGTACTGCAGACCAGGCGACAGCGTGATGTGATAGATCGTCAAATTCCGGCTTGCATGGAGAAGCACCTCGTCGTCTTCTTCTTCATGAACGAGCACACCCAGCGCATGAAGACGGTTCGTATGGTCGCCCAACACCGCCCTTATTCGTGCGAGGGGATCGGGACTTCCGGCAGCGTTGACGATATCATTGACAACCGCGTAGAGAGGCGAGCCAACCGGAACAGCCATTGCCAGTTATCCCTTTTGAGGTGACCAGATGATCAATCTGAGATGCTCAAGGCTACTTAAAGTCGATGGCGGCGTCAACCGGATCGCCAGAACGGAACAAGCATGACTCCTCGTGATTTGACTGCCGCATCGACGAAACCGGCACTGTCCACTGGCACGGCCGCGGCCCCGTCGACCGCCGATCTGCTGCGCAGCGAGCAGGCGTACGAGCAGGTGAAGAGCGACATCGTCGCCTGCGTGCTTCGCCCCGGTGAAACGCTGACGGAAAAGCAGATTGGCGATCGATATTTGATCAGAAAGGCGACGATCCGCGCGGCGCTGACCCGGCTGATGCAGGAGGGCCTGGTCAGGAGCGAGCCGCGACGTGGCTATGTCATCACGCCACTGACGCTGCGCGATGTCACCGAGATCTTCGATGTCCGCGGTCTGATCGAACCGGAAGTGTTCAGGGTGGGTGCGTCGGGCCTCACAGAGCGCGGGCTCGAAGATGTCAGGCAGGCAGCCAGAAAGGTGCTGAAGCCGGAGACACTGCGCAGCCACGTTGCATTCCTGGCGGCGGATCGTGCCTTTCGTCTTGCCTTGGCGGAGCTGTCCGGAAATTCACGCCTGGCGCAGTTGCTGGGCCAGATACTCGACCAGTCGGAGAGGGCTCTCCACCTCGGATTCAGGTCGCGCGACTTCACGCAGCTGATCATCGGTCAGCAGAAGGACCTGGTTCATGCCTGCGAGGTGAGCGACGTTTCCGGCATCGTCAAGCTTGCCCGATCGCAGTGCCTCAATCTCAAGAAGCAGGTGCTCGAAGCCCTGCTGGCGGGCGCCAAGCTCCGGGAAACCAATCTGCAAGACTTCGCTTGATGGCCTGAGGCTTCGCGCCTCAAATCCCCGAGCCGTCGAGCTGCTGTGCGTCGTCACCCTCCCAGGGGGCCGGCATGGAGGCGCGGCTGAGATTGGCTGTCGGCAGCGGCATCCAGCATTTCAGTTCCGGTTCGGCGTATTCGACGACGCGTCCCGGCGAGGAGTCCGACGCGCGCCAGCCTTCGCTGGCGAACTGGTCGGCGCGCGACCAATAGGCGAGGTCGACTTCCGCCGGCCCCTGTTCGGACGGGCGAACCGTGACCAGGATGCGGCTGCCATCCCTCGGCGCTGTCGACATGTGGCGCCACCGTTCGGGCTCGTCCATCGCTTTTCCTCCTCGCACTTCCAGCGTTGGGGAAGTGTCGCCTCGCGCTCCGGGGCGGTCAACCCAAAGTTTGCGCCAGCGGGCGAGTCTCGACGATGTCGGAACGTGGCGAGATCAGGCGAGGTTGGCGACCGACATATACTGCGAGAGTGAACTTGAAAACGTCGGTCGCCAGGGGGCGGTTGGGACGCACCACGTTGGGGACGCGATGCAAGGTCAGGCTAAGCGGATGCGGCGCGGCTTCAATCGGAACGCCGTCACATGGTGAACAGGTGGTTACTATCCACAGGGTTCCTTGTTGTGATGATCCGGAGACCGTTCCTTGGCCTGTGCGCAACACGGCGCGGGCGGCCATGCGCGCTCGACGGGCTGTGATCGGGTTGATAAGCCCGTCTGCGAAAGGAGCGCCTGAGTCGAGATGACCGTTGCGATCGAGATGGGACACACGACCGCAGGCGCCGCGGCGACGCTCGATCTCGAGGAGCTGCTGGCGACGCGCCTTTTGGTGCAGGGCAATTCGGGCTCCGGCAAGTCGCATCTCTTGCGGCGGCTGCTGGAGCAGAGCGCCCCCTGGGTGCAGCAGACCATCATCGACCCCGAAGGCGACTTCGTGTCGCTGGGCGACCGTTTCGGCCATCTGGTTATCGATGCCGAGGAGCATACCGAGCGCGGCTTGCAGAGCGCCGGCGAGCGGGCGCGCATCCACCGCGTCTCCACTGTGCTCAATCTCGAGGGGCTCGACGCCGAGAATCAGATGCGGCGGGCCGCCGCCTTCCTCGGCGGGCTGTTCGAGGTCGCCCGCGACCACTGGTATCCGATGCTGGTGGTGGTGGACGAAGCGCAGCTGTTCGCACCGGCAGTGGCCGGCGAGGTTTCGGACGAGGCGCGCAAACTCTCGCTTGGCGCGATGACCAATTTGATGTGCCGTGGCCGCAAACGCGGGCTTGCCGGCATCATCGCCACCCAGCGGCTGGCCAAGCTCGCCAAGAACGTCGCTGCCGAGGCGTCCAATTTCCTCATGGGCCGCACCTTCCTCGATATCGACATGGCGCGCGCCGCCGACCTTTTGGGCATGGAGCGGCGCCAGGCGGAGGCATTTCGCGACCTGGAGCGCGGCCAGTTCATGGCACTCGGTCCGGCGCTATCACGGCGGCCGCTCGGGCTGCGCATCGGCCCGACCGACACCAGTCCGCGCAACGGCACGCCGCGGCTGATGCCGCTGCCGGAAGCAGCCCTCGAGGACGCACGCGCCATCATCCTGGCAGCGCCGCCGCCCGAGACGGTGCGGCCGCAACGCCGGTCGTCGCCGGACCTGCTCGATCAACTGATGGCGGCGAAGTCGGCGGCACTCGAAATCCGCCCCGAGCCGGTGGAGCCGCAAATCAGCGCCGAGGATCTGGCCGAGCGCCGCGAGCGTGTGGACCGTGTGCTGCGCGCCATCCTGGCGCAGCCGGACGCGGGCTTCCGTGTCATCGGCGTGCTCTATCAGGAGTTCGTGGTGCGCTGCCGCATCGAGGGCCTTGCCTCGGTGGTGCCCGATCTGCCGGAGTTCCGCCGCATGCTGACGCGCGCCCGCGCCGGGCTCGGCTCCGACATGGCAGCAGGGGATGACGCCTGGCAGGACGTCTCGGTGCGTGCCTCGCTGCTGCCTGATGATATGCAGGGCGTGTTCATGATGATCGCCAGGGCGGCGAAGGAGGGCTGGCCTTGCCCGAGCGACGCCGCGATCGCCCGCGCCTATGGCTCCCACTCGCTGCGCCGCGCCCGGCGTCTCCTCACCTACATCGAGGAGCAAGGCCTCATCGTCTGCCAGCTCGACGGGGTAGGCCGGCGTACCGTGACGCTGGTCGAACTCGCCTGGGCAACGGCCCCGGGCGACCCCAATGCCGAGGAGGCGGAGCAGGGGCGCCTGGCGGTGTGAGGCGGCAGCCTCAGGTTTCCGGCCTGCCCGCGAATTTGCGCCAGTGCCGACAGTCGCCAGCAGCCGCTGGCCGTACCTTTTCGGAACCATGCGCCTCATACTTGATGTCTCGGTTTCGAGCGCCAATGTCGTTCAAAACCCGCCATTTCGCATACGCCCGCCGGCATTTTCCCGGCGAGAATATGACCGCAGCTTGAGGTAGCGAGACGTCAAGATGCGGCCGATCTGGATGAGGTTCAGAAGCACAAAGAAGACATTCCAGCCGACCACGCTCATGAGCGGCGCCGGCTGGCTGTAGAAGTACACCGCGAGACAGGTTGCTGCTGCGGTCGTCAGTATCCGCAGCCGCAAAATATCCAGCGTGAAGTAGGCGACCACATACATGATGTTCGCCATGTTTATAAGAATTTCCATTTTCCAATTCCATCTAGTTGCGAACGATCAAATACGATCGTGCTTCAGATGCTCTCGAACGGCATACGAGATTGCATCGCGTCGAAGGCCTATGTCCTTCAGGATATGGTCTGGCAGAGCGCGTAAAGCCCTCTCGGTTCTGCGAGCCTTCAGCCCAATCGAAACATGCTTGAGGTAGTGAAACATTGTTTTCTCCATTCGGTAGGATTCGCGGTGCTGGTATGCGGGCATGCCGCCTGCAAGCGCCGTCCGTTCATTGCCTGTTGGTTGCGTGATGCTGCCCCACGCTGATGACGTGAGGCAGCAACTGGACTCAGTCAGGCGGCTGCTGTTGAAATCGGATCGTTTTGAAGGATGACGGTGTCGGCCACCGGGTAGAATTCCTCTCCCGGCATGCCGACGCGCTTGGCGTGATCCCGGATGGCCTCGCCGTCTTTCGCCTCGTAGATGCAGAAGGTGCCGATGCGCCCATCGGGTTCATTCACCACGTAACTGCGGATCCAGCGGACTTGGCCAGGCATCTGTTCCTTGGCGACCTTTGCTGATTTCGCGCCGGCGGCTTCGAGTTCCTGCAGAGATGCCCATGCGCTAGGGCGACGGATGACATAGAGGTTCACGATTTTTCCCTTTCGCTATCGCGCCGACCCATTGTCGGCGCCGCTGGTGCCATGCGTGTCTGCATGGCCGGGAAAAATTACCTGCTGAGGGGGCTGACCGTCCTTATCTCGAGCTTATCTTTGGCTGATCTTCGCCCTGGCTAGGCGGCAAGAGCTGATCCGTGGCCCATCGCGGCAGGCAAGCCAGCCGCGTTCAGGTGATGAGCTCTTGCCTGGGACGATCGATGAGCGATTGGCTATCGGGCGAAAAGCTCTGGCGAAGCAGTGCGGCTTCTTGGTCCAGGCGCTGCGATCCCAGGTGGCGAGCCGATCTTTCTGCCGCCGTGATCTCTACTTTCGCGCCGCTGACGTCGCCCGAACCGAGCAGAGCTCTTGCCAACTGCAGGCGGATCCTCGCCGCATGATAATCGACACCGGCGCTTGTCCAAAGTTGCCGGGCCAACAGCAGAAGGCGATTTTTGTTCGGGTCGTCTGGCTTGCAGAGTGCAGCCTTTGTTTCGGCTATCAACGCCTGTGTCGCCGGTTGTCGCCAGCGTTGTGGTTGTGCATCGATTTCGGTCAGATAGATTGAGGCTTGCAATGCAGGCTGCATTGACCAACAAGTTTCCGCGCCGCTGAAGATGGAACCATGACACCCCTTGTAAGACACGGTCAATTGCAGCGAGCGCACCTTCCAAGTCGCCGCTTTCGAACAACAGCAAGGCATTGCCCGGTTCCGCGTCCCAGCCGAGTGCATAGGCCTGATCGTAGTCAGCTCGCGCCGACGCGAGATCGCCGATCATGGCGAAGATATCGCCACGGACCCGAAAGCCCTCGCCAAGCGACCACGATTCCTCTGCAGAAAGTTTGGGAAGCGCCTCATTTATGCAAGCCAGGGCCTCAGGCAAAATCTGTTGCGCCGCAACCACTTCGGCACGATGAAGGTCACAGGCCCCTGATGTTTGGGCAAAGCTTGCGGTACACCAGCTTTCAAAACCCTCACTCCACTGGCGAGCACGCGACCAATCGGCAAAGGTCCTGCAGCTCCAGAGGATGTTGCAATAGACCAAGCTACCGGTGATCGGGTCCACCTGGCTCGACAACGCGATCGCCGCCGCATGGTTTTGCTGCTCGTTGCCCTCCTCGATCTTCCCAAGCGCCAGGTTGTAAAATCCCTTGTAGGTCAGGGTCAGGGCTCGCAGGCCTGGGTCATCGCAATGTTCAGCTATCGAGTGGGCGGCCGAAGCCAACTGAAGCGCTTCCTCAGGGCGGCCGCCTGAGGATGCAAGACGCGACTTCATCCATAGCAGATACGATTCCGTGCTCGCGTCCTTGGACTGAGAAAGAAGCGAAGCAGCACGTTCCAGCCATCCCTCCGCAACGGCAGCCGCTCCCCGTTCGGCTTGGATCTTGGCAAGTGTCACGGCGGATCTGGCGGCGCGCGCTGAATCCCCAGCCTCGATATGAGCAGCAACGGCGCGGGTCAGCATAGGGATCGCCTCGGTCGGCCGCCCTCCGCATTCAACGACCAAAGCCCAAAGATCGATATCGGCCGGAGAGAGAGCCTCGATATCCGCAAGACCTGCGAAGAGCTTTGCAGCCGCACTCCAATCGCGTGCCGCCGCTAGCCTGCGGGCCTGCGCAAGGTTGTCATCCCCCGCGAACGTGGCAGGCCGCACGTAGCCCAGTCCTGGCTCATCGATTGCGAAGCGATAGCCGTGGCGGACGTAGCTGTGTATTGCGTCCTGCAATCCGCCTGCTGCAAGCGCCTTGCGTGTAAGGCTAACCACCCGCTGAAGCGACGCTTCAGTCACAATGACATCCGGCCAAAGAGCGTCCATCAACTCCTCTTTGGGTACAACTCTGCCTGCGTTGCGAACCAGATACACGAGCAAGTCAAAGACAAGCGGCTGGATTTTCTGCCCAACGCCCTCCAGGGACAGTTTGCGGGCAGCTTCATCAAGTTCGAATTGTCCAAACGAATGGTGCATCGCCGTCTTCCGATGCTGCAGTCTACCTTATCGGTCCCAGATATGGGAGCGGCCCCGTTCTAGTTGACGGCAACCGGACTTAAGCTTGCAAAGTGACTGTCATTCTTGTGGTTCACGGAGCGTGTCTTGCTTGGCGAAAGATGCACAGACGATGCGAGATCGCCCAGGACAGACCTTCGGCGGTCGCACGGTTATCAACTGCTTCGCGCACCCTCTGAGGACATTCACTGGCTTGAAATGAAATGCGCTGCAGGGTTGGCACTGCCAGTGGCAAATCAGGCCCGGAGCCGCCACATGCGCACACGACCTGTGCCCCGCAATTCCGTCTCCTCGAGTGGGTCGCAAGCGAAATCTGGTCCAAGCAGTGTGTGAGTTGCATCCGAAATACGGATCTCATCGGGCTCGGCGGACGTTTGAATCCGTGAGGCGAGATTGACGGTGTCGCCCCACAGGTCATAGGCAAACCGCTTTTTGCCTATGACGCCGGCGACGATCGGTCCGGAGTGAATTCCAATTCTCAGTCTTAGCGGCTCTCCCGCGAAGCGTTCGCGCCGACCCGCCTCGCGCAGTTCAAGTGCATAGTGCGCAAGGGCTTCCGCATGATCGGATCGCGCGGCGGGCAGGCCGGCAACCACCATCACACAATCGCCGATTGTCTTGATCTTTTCGCAGCCATATCGTTCCGAGAGCTGATCCGCCACCTTGAAGAAGTAATTCAAGATAGCGAGCGTCGTCACGGCTCCGACGCTTCGCGCTCTTTCCGTAAAACCGACGATGTCGGCAAAAAGCACACTCACCTCCGCGTGGTTGTCCGCAATCTGTTCGTGCGCCTTTAGCCGCTCCGCGATGGACGCCGGCAGAATGTTGAGGAGCAGGGTTTCGGCGCGCTGGTATTCACGCGACAATCCCTCCTGGCTCTCCCTCAACGCCTCGTTCGTCGATCGTAATTTCTCGTTGAGTTGACGCTCCCTCTCTTGCAGGAGCGTCATTTCATAGGCCTTCTGTTGAAGCCGCTGCCTGTTGTCGCGTTCGGCGGTGGCGTCAAGAACGAGCAGCCACACGCAGTCATCGTCAGCAAAAAGATGAAGGTCCGCGACACGCCCGCCGGGCAGTTCGATCATGGCCATATGAAATGGAAGCTCCGGGCAAGGCAGCAAGCCTTCCATGAATGCAAGCTGATCGGCAACAGGCTTACCAATGCGAAGTGATGAGAGTTCGTAATGTTTAAGATTGCCGCCCTTCGCAACTATGCAAAGCTCTGCGTCAATTTTCAGATACGCGACAGAGTGCTCACGATAGAAGAAGTTGAAAATCCAGCTTCTGACTTCTCTTGGCAATCCATGCATGGTCTATTCGGTGACCATCGAAGCAAGCTGACGAAATGCATCATCGACACATTCACCTGAAAGCGCGCTTGTCAGATAGATTTGCCATCCAAGCTGCCTCAGTCCGTCAATCTCACTATCCGGTATTGCCCACCGATCGGCCAGATCGGATTTGTTGAACAGCAACACGAACGGCATAGGTCCGAATTCGGCCTCGACCCGCTCGCGCAGCGTGAGCGCCACGGCAAGGGTTGCGGCGCGGGTTCCATCGACGACAAGCACGAGCCCGGTCGCACCTCGCACATAGCTGACGCGGAATGAGCCGATATCGTCTTCGCCGGCCAAATCCCACAAAATCAGATCCACGGTTTTATCCGGGAGTACGACACTCTTCTTGTCGATTTTCACTCCCACCGTGGTCAAGTAGGTTTCCGAAAAGATGCTTTGCACAAACCTGCGCACCAGGCTCGTCTTTCCGACAGCGAACCCGCCCAACATGCAGATCTTTTTTTGCAGCATCGTGGGCCCCGCCCTAGTCCAGGTTTACCGTAACCGAAACCCGGCGATTGGTGGAGCTACCAGTTTGAATATTTTCAGGCACCAACGGCTCAAAAGTTCCCGCGCCCCGAACCAGCAGCAGTTCCGGAGGGACGCCGCGCTTGTTAAGAAGCGCGCGAACTGTCTCAGCGCGGGCGGCGCTGATCGACGCGTTGGCCGTCTCACGGCCAGTGGCGTCCGAATGCCCGGTTAACATGAACCGCGCTGTTACGCCTGACTTGCGGGCATTCTGGGCGAATTCCTTGATTTGATCCGCCAACCTGTCGAGAACCGGCACCTGCTCTGGTCCCGGCACAACTTTGCCGGACGAGAAGAAAATATCGGTCGTCTGGATGGCTTCTCTCAAATAATTAAGTTCTGCAAGGTTCAGCTCACGCAGCTGCGAGACATCCAGAACCACTCCGTCCGCCGAAAGTTGCTCGGAGGCGGCCTGCGCCCGGGTGATCCAGGCGGCAGGGGCCTCACCCACGACAACGATGCGACCCTGGACGATCGAAACCTGAACCGATTTCGGCGGGGTCAGCGACGCCGTCAGCCGCTTCACCACGAACTTCGGATCAAGGCTCTGATAGAATTGCCACTGTGAATGAACGCGGGCAGGATCAACCTCCGTTCCGGACAGCAGAGCTTGCGGGTCGGCGGCAAGCGGGTCTCTCAGGCCGGAAATGTAGAAATGTCCACCCCTCGCCGTTTGTTGGGCGACGATGATTCCCGGTTGGGCCTCAAGTCGCGACACATAATACTGCCAGTGCTCTGCCGCGCGCGCATCGGGGCTCACATCACGAACCTTGGAGATGTCGAATTCCGGTCCGCCTGCCGAAAGCTGTCGGGCCGCTGCGCGTGCCTTGTCTATCCAGGTGTCGGGAGCCTCACCCTCGGCAACGATGCGATCATTGACGATTGAAAGTCGTACTGTATCCGGCGGATACAGCGACGCTGTCAGCCGCTTCAACACGAACTCCGGCTCAAGGCTCTGATAGAATTGCCACTGCGAATGAACCCGGGCGGGATCGACTTGCGTTCCGGACAGCAGCGACTGCGGGTCGGCGGCAAGCGGGTCTCTCAGGCCGGCAATATAGAATTGGCCATCGCGTATCTTTTGATCTGCAACGATGATGCCCGGCTGGGTCCCCAGTCGCGACACATAGGCCTGCCAGCGCTCCGCCTCGCGTGCCTCGGGGCTTACATCGCGGACTCTGGAGATATCAAAGACCGGCCCGCCTGCCGAAAGCTGCTGGGCGGCGGCATGCGCCCGGTTGATCCACGTGTCGGGAGCTTCACCCTCGGCAACGATGCGATCATTGACGATCGAAAGCCGTACCGAATCCGGCGGAGCCAGCGACGCCGTCAGCCGCTTCAACACGAACTCCGGCTCAAGGCTCTGATAGAATTGCCACTGCGAATGAACGCGAGCGGGATCGACCTGCGTTCCGGACAGCAGCGACTGCGGGTCGGCGGAGAGCGGGTCTCTCAGGCCGGCAATATAGAATTGGCCATCGCGTATCTTCTGATCTGCAACGATGATGCCCGGCTGGGCCCCCAGTCGCGACACATAGGCCTGCCAGCGCTCCGCCGCGCGCGCTTCGGGGCTCACATCACGAACCTTGGAGATATCGAAGACCGGTCCGCCTGCCGAAAGTTGTTGGGCGGTGGCACGCGCCCGGTCGATCCACGTGTCGGGAGCCTCGCCCTCGGCAACGATGCGACCGTTGACGATCGAAAGTCGTACTGTATCCGGCGGGGCCAGCGACGCCGCCAGCCGCTTCAACACGAACTCCGGCTCGAGGCTCTGATAGAATTGCCACTGCGAATGAACTCGAGCGGGATCGACTTGCGTTCCGGACAACAGCGACTGCGGGTCGGCGGCAAGCGGGTCTCTCAGGCCGGCGATATAGAATTGGCCGCCGCGCATCTGGTGTTCCGCAACGATGATGCCCGGCTGGGTTCCCAGTCGCGACACATAGGCCTGCCAGCGCTGCCCGGCTTGCCAGGAAAGAAAGAACCAACCGCCTGCCGGTACCAAAACCAGCAGGACTGCAGCCACCACCAGCCACGGAAATCCCTCGTTTGAATCCTCGTGCTTCAGTTCAACACAGGTCTGTAGCTGCGCCTCTACGCCGGCCAACTGCGAACTGTCGCCGTCAAACTGCTCTAGAGCTTCTGAGCTCTCATCGTGGATGCGAAGCAGTACGTCGCGAATTATCTCATGTAATTCCTCTGGCGGGTTTCCGCGGATCACCGCAACCAAGGTCGCAAACGGTCCAACTTCCGACCAAAGACGAAGTTCCCCGAAACGGATAGTGTCCAGGCCGCTCTGTTCTTTCTCGTTGAATGAGTCCTTCACAAAATCTTGAATTGCACTAAGCATCGAAGAAATTAGTTGAGGGTCTTCGCTCGTTGCATTTTCGGCGGCTACATGTGTAATCAATAGCCCAGAATTGCGGTTAATGAGAAAGACATGCTCTACTTGATAGGAGAGGGAATGCTTAAGGACAACTTCTGAGAAGCTCGTTCCTGTCCTCCAAGCTTCAAATCTCCACTTAAGTCCATGCCAAGTAAATATATGCCTTAAAGATTCGTTCAGCGACTGAAAGGTCTGGTCGATCTTTTCGCCGATCGACTTGCGAATGGCCGGCAGAAACACCGGGTATAATATATCCGTCAGCGTGCGCGGGTTCTTTTGGATGGACCGTCGCACGGCCCGCTCGACAACTGGCGCAAAGGCCTCGCCGAGTTGCGCATGAGACGCCGATGCGGCTGCGCTGGGGAGAACGTCCCCCACTGCGGCCGCAAGCTGCTCGGGTTCGTCGAGCAGGTGCGTAACGCGTGAAAGCTCAGAAATTTCGCGGCCGACCAGCAGCTCGCGAAGCGTATCCATGCGATGATCGGCGGCTGGAACGTCGAAATGCGCATGATTATCCGGATCGACGTTCCGGGCAATTTCGACCAACAGCCTAGCCAGAGCCTCGCGATCAATCTCGGTATCGTTCGAGGCTGTACTTTGAGGAAGGTTGACTGGGTCGACGGTTGACGTCAAATTCCGATCAACTCACTTTCCAGCTGCGTTCCGAGTTGTTCTTGTTACCGACCGGATCCTGATTCAGACATTTTGCAACCTCGACAAACAGGCCAGCCAAAAGATTTCGGTCGGTCTTGACGTTGCTGAGATCGGAGAACATTTTCTCCATGATCATCTGAACGGTTTCATTCTTTTGCTTGATATCCTCACGCAGCGAATGATCATTTCGATTCATCCGATCCGCAACATCGCGCTCAAGCTCGCTCAATTGATCCGACAACGCGCGCACCTGCTTTTCAAGTGCCTGATTTTGCTCGCGAAGGTTCCGGTCAATCTCCTTGTCGGCCTCGGCTCGTGCGTCTTTTTCGTTCCGCAACTGCGCCGCAAGCGATTCGACCTGCTTCTTTGCATTTGACTCGTACATTTCGAGATTGCGCTTGGCCTCGGATTCGACATCCTTGAAGCGCTGCAAGAACCGTTCTTCAAGCTTGGAAAACCGGCGGTCATAGTCCTGCATCTGGTTGCCGAACAGCAGATCGCGTATCTTGTCGACACCTACCGCGTCGCCGGAGCCTCCGCCCTCGCGAGCCTGGGCCGCCATGAAGTTCAGCCCGTTTCCCTCCGCATTACCCATCAGATTTACGTCCGCTTTAACTGCTGGAGAAGCGGCATTCGCAGATTCCTTAGCCATCTTTTTGCCCCAATTGCCATCGTGCAAAACTCGGAAACAGATAAATATGTCAGCAAATTAGCCGGGCCGCAAGCTGGAATCTTCCTAGCTTAAGCCGATCCCAGCGTCCCCTTTTCGCCGCTCGAAACAGCAACAAACGCACGAGTTCCGATTGGGGTCACTCTTGTATCTCTTTGTAGCTGCGCCCAACGCCGGCTAATCCAGTCGACCATTGTGCGCAATCTACTTGCGAAAAGTGCAATACGATGTCTGCTATAGATACTATATTTCAGATAGGTTTCGCAGACTCTTTCGATTCATCGAAACTCGCGGACCTGTCGGCGCGCGTACTGTCTCAGATCCAACTGTATACTGCGACCGTCTGCTTCCGATGCGGACCCAATGCTAACAAGGAAGGTCTTCTTTCGGGACGGAGAATGGCTGTTCGAGAATGCCGGGGACAGCGACCGTTGTCGGCGCAAACCTGCCTGTTGCCTCTGTGGCCGAAACGCGGCGCGAAGCGGAAATTCGCTTCCGCGCCCACCCCTACCTTTCCTCCACAATCCTTAGATACGCCGCCGTCACGAACAGCACGATCAGCCCGAACAAGATCCGCCTCGCCCCTTCCGGCATTTGCAGGATGGTCAGAAGCGTCGTCAGCACGGTGAGGATCAGGGCGCCGATGATGGTGCCGGTGTAACCGCCGCGGCCGCCGAAGATCGAGGTGCCGCCGATCACGGCGGCCGCCACCGAAGGCAGCACCAGCGGTTCGGCGAGCGACAGGGAGGGGGCCTTGATCAGGCCGATATAGAGCAGGCCGGTGATGCCGGCGAGCACGCTGGAGATGACATAGAGAGCGGTGATGACCTGCCAGTATTGCACGCCGGAGAGGCGGGTCGCGCGCTCATTGTCGCCGACGGCGTAGAGCAGGCGGCCGAAGCCGGTGCGGCTGAGCGTGAACACGATGAGGGCGGCCAGCGGCACGAACAGCAGCAGCGCGTTGGGAATGCCGTAAGTCAGGCCGGTGCCGAGCCAGGCGAGGAAGTCTGGGATCCTGGCGCCCGATGCGATCACCGTGCGCTGGTAGACCTGCAGGCAGCCGGTGCCGATCAGGCTGGTGCCCAGCGTCATGATCAGCGGGTGGACGCGGAAGACGCCGACGCCGATGCCGTTGACGAGGCCGATCAGGACCGCCGGCATCATTGCCAGCAGGAAGGCCACCGCCGGGTCCTGGTTGACGATTTGCGTGGCCATGATGAAGGCGCTCATCGTCGCCACCGTGCCGATCGACAGGTCGATGCCGCCGGTCAGCATGGTCATGGTCTGGCAGCCGGCGAGGATAGCCAGCGGTATGGCGAACTTTATCGTATTGGCGATCCAGCGCTCGTTGACGATGCCGGGGCGCAGTATCTGCAGGATCACCACCAGGATGACGAGCAGGATGATCAGCGGGATCAGCGGCCGGTCGGCCATAAAGCGCTTTACGCGGCGGCCGAAGGGGACAGGTTGGGGAGAGATCGCGGTTGTGCTCATGACGCTCGTGCTCGCGATTGGTTTCGCCCGATGTTGGTTCGGTTGACGGGAGAGGATAGTGCTCCGCGGCGCCCCATTTCATGCCCACTCATCATTGCTGGCTCCGCATGGTGATGAAGGCCCCGAACATCACCACGGCGACCATGATCGCGCCTTCGATGATGGCGGTGACGTTGGGGTCGATGGCAAGCAGCGTCAAATCGGTGCGCACCAGCCGTAGCACGAAGACGGCGACGATGGGGCCGAGCAGGCCGCCTCTGCCGCCGCCGAGTGCGACGCCGCCGAGCACCACCGCGGCGACGCTGGCGAGCAGATAGGGGCCGGGAATGGGCGCACCGATGCCGGTGCTCATGGTCAGAGCCAGCCCGCCAAAAGCGGCGAACAGGCCCGACAGCGCATAGGCGATGATGCGGGTGCGCGCGACTGGTACGCCGCTGCGGAACGCCGCCAGTTCGCTCGAGCCGATGGCGTAGATGGAGAGGCCGAGGCGGGAGCGCCTGAGCGGTATCCAGATGATGCAGAGGCAGACGATGAGCAGCAGCAAAGCCTTGGGCAGCCAGGCATCGATGCCGTCGGGCAGGCCGGGTATCGGCACCGTGCCCGAGATCAGCGCCTTCAGCCATTCGGCCGCCGCACCGCCCGGCGCATCGAGCACCAAAAGGGCAGCGCCTTGCAGCACGAACAAAGTGGCCAGTGTGACGACGATGTCGGGCACCCGGGTGACGACGATCAGCATTCCGTTGATGGCGCCGAGCACGAACCCCATGGCGAGCACGAAGGGCACCACGAACAGCGCGTATTCTTCGCTGGCGCCTGACATCATCGAGGCGGCGGTGACGCTGGTCAGCGCCATCATGGCGGCGACCGACAGGTCGATGCCGCCGGCGATGACGACGACGGTCTGGGCGGCGACCGCAAAGGCATAAGGCAGCACGGCGCGCACCAGCGAGCCGAAATCGCCGCTGCCATAGGCCGGCTGGATCAGTTTTGTGATGATGAACAGGACGATGAAGAGGACGAACAGGCCGGCGACCCAGCCCTGGCGGCGCAGGAAATGGCTCATGGCGTCGGCCCCGGCGTGTTCGGTTCCGAGGAACTCGCGCTCTCAGGCGAAGAAGCGTGGGGATCTGCCAAAATGCCGATGTCGGCCTTGGCGCCGCGCGGCAGGCCGTAGGCGGCGCGCATCAGCGCCGGCTCGTCGGCCTCCTCGACTGCGAAGATGTCAACGACGCGGCCGCCGAAGATCACGATGACGCGGTCGCAGACACGCTGCACCTCCTCCAGTTCGGAGGTGTAGAACAGCACCGACTTGCCGTGGCCGGCGACCTCGCGCAGCAGTTTGTAGATCTCCTGCTTGGTGCCGACATCGATGCCGCGCGTCGGGTCGAAGCACAGCAGGGTCCGTGTGTCGGCGGCGATCCAGCGGGCGATGGTCACCTTCTGCTGGTTGCCGCCGGACAGGCGCTGCACTTCCCCTTGCGCGCGGGTATCGATCTGCAGCCGCTCGATGGCGCTGACCACCTTGGCGCGCTCCTGTCGCATGGCAATCGGCCCCCAGTTGCGCAAGGCGGCACTGAAGGGCAGCGCGATGTTCTCGCGCACCGAGCGCTGCATGGCCAGCGCCTCGGCGCGGTCGCCTGGCACATAGGCGAGGCCGGCGCGGATGGCGTCGATCGGGTGGGAGAATTTCGCCGGCTGGCCGTCGACCTCTATTGCGCCGCCCGATGGCCGGATCGAGCCAGCAAGAGCGGCGAACAGCTCGTCCTGGCCCTGGCCCTCAAGCGCGACGACGCCGGCGACCTCGCCATCGGCGAGATCGAAAGAGACGTCGTTGAGCTTGGTTCCGACGCGCAGATTGCGCACCACCAGCCGCGGGCGGGCAGGGGCGGGCGCAGCCTTTTGGGCAGGGCTGCGGGCGGCGACATGGGTCTTGACGATGCGTGTGCCGAGCATCAGCTCGACGATCTTTTCCTCGACGCCAGGCACGATGTCGACGACGCCGACGGTCTCGCCGTCGCGCAGCACGGTGGCGCGGTCGCACAGCGCCGAGATCTCGACGAAGCGGTGGGAGATGAAGATTACCGCGCGGCCGCTGTCACCCTGGCGGCGCACGACTTCCAGCACCTTCTCGGCAAGGTTAGCGGGCAGCGCCGCCGTCATCTCGTCTAGCAGCAGCACGTCGGGCTCGACGGCCAGCGCACGCGCCAGATCGAGCACGCGCAGCACGGCCAGCGGAATGTCGCGGGCGGTATCGCGGATATCGAGGTCGGGAATGCCGAGTTCGCGCACCCATGCACGGAACGGCTCGACCGGCGTGCCGGTCAGCCTGAGATTGGACAGCACGTCGAGATCCGGGATCAGCGACGGCTCCTGGTAGACGGGCAAAAGGCCGGCGCGACGCGCGGCGGCGGGCGAGCGTATGTCGCGGGCCTCGCCACGGATGAGGATACGCCCGGCATTGGCTGGAATAGCGCCGGTCAGGATCTTCACCAGCGTCGACTTGCCGGCGCCGTTGGCGCCCATCAGCGCGTGCACCTCGCCCGGCAGCACCGACAGCGATGCGTTGCGCAGCGCGGCAACGGCGCCGTAATTCTTGGCGACGCCGGTGGCGTCGAGGAGCGGGTTGCTGGTCAAATCGTGTGGTTCTCGGGTTGTGTGCTCGGATCACTGCGAATGTCAGCGCCGCCCCTCACTGTCCTGCCGGACATCTCTCCCCCTAAACGGGGAGAGAGAAGCTGTCCGCAACGCCGGCGACGACGTCCCTCTCCCCGTCTCTATACGGGGAGAGGATGCCGGCAGGCAGGTGAGGGGCGGCGCCGACCGACGGCCGTTAGCGAAAGCCCAGACTTACTCGCCCGGGCCCTTGCAGGCGACGATCTGGTCCTTGGTGTAGGTGGTCCAGTCGGGGATCGAGATCGAGACCGGCCATTCGGGGCTCAGCGACGGGTCGGCGGCGGCCTTCAGCTTGGCCTTGCCTTCGTCGGTGGCGTTCTCCCATAGTTGCGGCTCGACCAGCACGGTCTGCTGTGCCGGCTTCTTGCCGTCGAGGATCTGCAGCGCCAGCGTCACGCCAGCGCCGCCGATCGAACCGGGGTTGGTGACCGCGGCGCCGACGAGACCCTTGACCGAGCTCAACTGGCCGACGAAGCCAGCATTGTCGGCGCCGACGATCGGCACCAGCGGCGCCTGCGACTCGACCAGCGCGTCGACGATGACGTTGTCGATGCCGGAGGTCCAGATGCCGTTGATTGGCGTTCCCGTCGAGAGGAAGGAAAGGATCTGCTGCTTGGCCTGGTCCTGCTGCCAGCCGGTGAAGACTTCCTGCGCGACCTTCACGTCTGGGAATTCGGCCAGCGCCTTCTTGAAGCCCTTGTCGCGGTCGCTGTCGGCGGACGCGCCGGCGGCACCGCGCATGTAGAACACCTCGCCCTTGCCGCCCATCTGGCCGAACAGCCATTTGGCGCCGAGATAGGCGTACTGCTCCTGGTTGTTGGAGATGATGTAGGCAGACGGTTCGGTGACCGCCTGGTCGACGGCAACGACGACGATGCCGGCCTTGGTGGCTTCCTCGAGGCCCGCCTTGATGCCGGCCGGATCGGCCGGGTTGACGACGATGGCGTCGACCTTGGCGCTGATCAGGTTGCGGATGTCTTCGAGCTGGCCGGCCGCATCGGTGTTGCGGTGGGCGATGTTGAGCTTGGCGACCTCGCTGGAGGCCAGTGCCTGTGCCTTCATGGCGCAGACCATCTCCTCGCGCCAGCCATTGCCCTGCACGGTGTTGGAGATGCCTATGGTGTATTTGCCTGCGGCGGACGAGGCGCCCACTGAGGCCAGGAAGGCCGCGCCGGCAAGTAGCGGGACCATGGTCAGATATTTCTTCATTTCAGATTTCCTCCACATTGTTTTTCAGTTCAGTTCCAAGTCGTTGAAGCGTGCCGCTTAGAAAGTGATTCAGGCTGCGCGCCTTAAGTTCTTGTTTCCATGCATGTCGTTGTCCCAAAATCGCTCCTCCGCGCTTTGGGCGACATGCATTTGCGCCGTCATTTTACGAACGGACGCAGCACATCGCGGGCAAGCAGGAAGCCGCGCTTCACCTGATCGTCGCTGCCTTCAAATCGCCTGTCCTCGTGTTCGATGATGATGGGTCCGTCATAGCCGGCCCGGTAGAGGCCGGAGAGGAAGCCGCTCCAGTCGACATCGCCGAGCCCCGGCATGCGCGGCACCTGCCAGCCTATGCCAGCCGAGAGGATTCCGCGCTCGTAGAGTCCATCATGATCAATCATCAGGTCCTTGGCGTGGGCATGCAGCATGTAGGGGCCGAATTCCCGGATGAAGCGGGCCTGGTCGATCATCTGCCAGACCAGATGCGAGGGGTCGAAATTCATGCCGATATCGCCGCCCCAGGCTTCCAGGATGCGGCGCCAGACCTGCGGCGAATAGGCGATGTTGTGCCCGCCCGGCCACTCGTCATAGCTGAAGATCATCGGGCAGTTCTCGAAGGCGAGCTTGACGCCATGGCCGCGCGCATGGGCGACGATTTCGGGCCAGACCTTGAGCGCCTCCTGCCAGTTGACGTCGACGGTCTTGGCGGCATCGCCACCGCAGAAAGTGTTGACGACAGTTACGCCCATATTGGCGGCCAGCACGATCACCCTCTTCAGATGGCCGATGACAGCCTCGCGGTGGGCGGCGTCGGGGTGCAGCGGGTTGGGATAGTAGCCGAGGCCGGAGACCGAGAGGTTCTTCTCCGCCAGCGAGGCGACGATGTCCCTGGCCTGCGCGGCGGAAGTCGAGGCGGCGTCGATGTGGCTGGTGCCGGCATAGCGGCGGCTGGCGCCCGACGATTTCGGCCAACAGGCGATTTCCAGCGCCTCGAAGCCGGCGGAGCTTGCCCAGCCGGCGACCTCGCCAAGCGGCGTCTCCGCGAAGGGTGCGGTGAGCAGTCCAAGTTTCATCATGCCTCCCCTGAACAGTTCATCGTTTTCACGGAACGAGGAATCGTTCTATGCCTTTGTTTTTGACGCAATTCCGGGCGGAAAGCCGTTTCACACTTTTCCTGGAATTGCTCTCGCTTCATGACCGACTTCCACTATGCCGATTGTGCGGGCCGCTTCAACCGTACCGCCTCGCCCTGTTCCAGACTGTGCCTGACGGCGGCCATCGGATCGTCCGACAGCAGCTCGCCGAGCGTTGATGTGACGGACCTGCGGAACACATCGTTCGCGGCAAGGCCGGGCTCGAAAATCGTCTCGATGGCAAGGATGCCGGCCACCAGTGCCTGTGGATCGCGGCCGGTTGCGTCCGATATGTCGGCGACCTTGCCGGCATAGGGGTCCGACACCGGCCAGCGTTTGCCGAACCGTGCCGAGGCCTGGATCAGATAGGCCATCCAGCCGGCGACCGGGAGCGCCAGCAGCGCGATGCTTTGGCCCTGGCTCAGGCGGTCGCGGATCGGGTTGAGCAGGCGCTGGACGATCTTTTGCGAACCGTCGGTGGCAATCTGGTGGTTGCGGTGGCGGATCGCGATATTGCGCAGCCGAGCGAGGCTCTGCGCGACATAGGCCAGCGGGTCCATGCCCGGCACCGGCAGCAGCGTCGGCAGCGTCTCTTCGACAAGCATGCGTTGCACGAAGGCCAAAAGCAGCGGGTCGGCGATGGCATCGAATGTGTGTTCGAGGCCGGCCAGCACGCCGAGCGTGGCAAGCGTCGTCTGGGCGCCGTTGAGCACCCTCATCTTGAGATGTTCGAACGGCGTGACGTCGTCGACGAAGCTGGCGCCGACCCGATCCCAGCGCGGCACGCGGCCGGCGAATTTCTGCTCGATCACCCACTGCCGGAACGGCTCGCCGACGACGACCGCGGCATCGCGGTAGCCGAAACGCTGCTCGACGCCGTCGTGATCGGCTTGCGTGACCGCCGGC
Source organism: Mesorhizobium sp. P2_C7 (assembly GCF_056404515.1). Lineage (NCBI taxonomy): Bacteria > Pseudomonadati > Pseudomonadota > Alphaproteobacteria > Hyphomicrobiales > Phyllobacteriaceae > Mesorhizobium > Mesorhizobium sp. P2_C7. Next base: position 63,454 of record NZ_JBFUDW010000003.1, read on the forward strand.
GCGATGCGGTCGACCATGGCCGACGGGAAGGCGGCGTTGGCCGAGATCCAGTCGGCAAGGCCATTGCCGCGCCGTTCGGCAAAAGCCTGCACGACATTGGCCAGGATAGTGCCATTGGCCGGGATGTTGTCGCAGGAGAGCAGCGTCAGCGGCTGGCCATGTGTCGCCCGGCGCAATTCCAGCGCCCGCGCCAACAGGCCGGGCACACTGCGTGGCATCCCGGGGTTGGCGAGGTCGTGGACGATGTCGGGATGGTCGAGATCGAGTTCGCCGCTGGACGGGATGTGGCAATAGCCTTTCTCGGTCACCGTCGTCGTCACCAGTTCGATGTCGGAGGAGGACAGCACATCGAGCGCGGGTGCGGCACTCGCCTGGCTGTCGACGACCTCTATGATGCTGCCGATGACGCGCGCCTCGACGTTGCCGTTCTCGCGGATCAACCGCGTGTAGAGACCGCCTTGACGGCCGAGTGTGTCGGCGAGGCGGGGTGGCCGGATGTTGATGCCGACGACGCCCCAGCGGTCGAAATGGCTGGCCAGCAGATCGTCGGTGTATTCGGCCTGGTGGCAGCGGTGGAAGGCGCCGACGCCGAGGTGCGCCATGCCCGGCGCGAGCGCCGCACGGTCATAGGCCGGTTTCTGGACGGTGGTTGGCAACCGGGCGAGCAGCGCCGGCCCAAGTGTCTCGGGGGAGGGGGCGACGCTCACCGGTTCGCCCCGATCACCCACTGTTCCTGGTCGACCAGCGTGCCGGTCATCGGTCCGGCCGCGTCGGAAAGCAGGAAGACGGCGAGGTTCGCCACATCGCTTGTCGAGAACAGGCGGCCGAAAGGCTGCGAGGCTTTGGCGGCGTCGAGCCAGCCCGGACCGTTGCCGAGCGTCTCGGCCTGCATGGTGCGTTCGGCCGGTGTGTCGGTCCAGCCGACATTGATGCCGTTGACGCGGATGCGGTCGAAGCGATGGGCGTTGGCGGCATTCTTGGTCAGCGTCGCCAGCGCGCCCTTGGTCGCGGAGTAGACGGCGAGCTCCGGCGAGCCGCAATGGGCATTGATCGACAGGATGTTGACGATGGCGCCGCCCTGGCCGCGCTTCTTCATATCGGCAATCGCCGCCTGCATGAGGAAGAATGGTGCGCGCGCATTGACGGCGAAGAGCGCTGCCCAGTCATCGAGGTCGGCATCGAGGAAGGACGCGCGGTCGGTCAGGCCGGCGGCGTTGACAAGGCCATCGATGCGGTCGAAGCGATCGATGCAGGCTTGCGCCAGCAGGGCAGGGGCTTCGGGGTCGGAGAGGTCGGCGGCGACGAAAACCGTGGGCGTTCCGAGCCGCGAAAGCTCGGCTGCGACGGCATCGCCGCGCGCTTTCTCGCGACCGGTGACCAGCAGACCACCGGCGCCCGAACGCGCAAGCGTTTCGGCAATTGCTCGGCCAATGCCTTGCGTCGCGCCGGTGACCAGCACCACCTTGCCTTTGAGCTGAAGCTCCATTCCTCCTCCCGGAACAAAGTTTCTATTTTTCGAAATATGGAACGTCAATTCCCGGCAGTCAATTGTGCCAGCAGCGCCTCATTGGCCGCGGCGCGCGACGACTGCGTGGACCAGCGCCACGCCGACGGCCAGCGACGCCGCCAGCGAGCGGAAGCCGGCAAAGTCGGATTCGACCACCTCCAGCCAGGTGTCCGACAGCCGGATGAGCGGGCTGAAGGTGCTGTCGGTGATGGTGACGATGCCGGCGTTGCGCTCATGCGCCACGGCGACGAGGTCGGGTGTGATCGAATTGTAGGGGCTGAAGGACACCGCCAGCACGGCGTCCTGCCTGCCGATGCAGCCGACCTGGTCGAGCGCGGTGGAGCCGACATTGTCGACCAGCACGTTGCGCACGCCCTGCTGCCAGAGCGTCAGCGACAGATAGGTGGTGACGGGGAAGGCGCGCTTGGAGCCGATGACATAGATCAGGTCGGCGGCCGCCAGCAGCGTCACCATCTTCTCGAAACTCTCGATGTCGAAATCGCTCTCGACGCGGCCAAGCGAGGCCTGTGAGGCGCCGACCATGCCGTGCAGGAAATGCAGGTCGGCGTTGGGTTCGCTCCGCTGCTCGCCGCGTCCGTCCGGCCACGACCCTTTGATATGGTCCTTGAACAGGCCCTGGAAATCGGAAAAGCCGGCATAGCCAAAGATCTGGGCGAAGCGCACCAGCGTCGAGGGCTGCACGCCGGCCTGTGCCGCTACCTGCGCGATGGTGCCGAGCGCGACGTCGCTCGGATGTTGCCACAGGAAGATGGCGACCTGACGCAGCCGCTTGGGGAAATGCACGGTGCCGGACGACAGCACCGCGCGCAACTCCTCATAGGTCTGTGGCTGGATGTAGCCGAGCGCCGCCAGCGAGCGTCCGCGTTTGCGGGTCGCCGCTTCGTCGGCAACGGACCGTCCCGATGTTTTGCCTGCCCCACTCATGATTTCAGGCTAGCGCGGCACGATCGTTTTACAATATGGAAATTGGAAATCGGGTTCGAAAGCGTTGGCGGCGTCATCGGCTTGCACCCCTCAGAAATCGCCTGTCCGGAGGAGTTTGAAGAATCATGGTCTATGCAACATCGGACGGCTCGACACGGCAGCGCTTGCGGGTCGGCATGGTCGGCGGCGGCCGCAATGCCTTCATCGGCGCCGTGCACCGGCTGGCCATGCGGCTCGACGACCAGATCGTGCTGGTCGCCGGCGCGCTGTCATCCGACCCGGAGAACGCCGCCGCATCGGCCGCCGAGATCGGCATCGCGCCGGAGCGCAGCTATGCCGATTTTCGCGTGATGGCGCAGGCCGAAGCCGCGCGACCGGACGGCATCGAGGCCGTCGTCATCGTCACGCCAAACCATCTGCATGCACCAATCGCGACAGCCTTCCTCGAAGCCGGCATCGACGTGATCTGCGACAAGCCACTGTCGACGACGCTGGCCGACGCCGAAGCGCTGGTGGCGCTGGCGCGGGCGAAGAAACGCCGCTTCGTCGTCACTCTCAACAACACCGGCTACGCCATGGTCCGCCAGGCCCGCGAGATGGTGGCGGCGGGCGAACTCGGGCGCATCGTGTCGGTGCACGGCGCCTACATCCAGGACTGGCTGACCAGACCGATCGACGCCGAAGGCCAGAAGCAGGCGGAGTGGCGCACCGACCCGGCGCGCGCTGGGCAGTCGGCGGTGCTGGCCGATATCGGCGTGCATGCCTTCAATCTGGCAAGCTACATCTCGGGCTGTGAGGCCGAGGCGGTTTCGGCCGACCTGTTCACCGTCGTGCCGGGGCGCCGGCTCGACGACAATGCGCATGTGCTGGTGCGTTGGACGGGCGGGGCGCGCGGCACGATCCTGGCCAGCCAGACATCGCCCGGCCACTACAATGATTTGTCCGTGCGCATCTATGGCGACAGAGCCGGGCTGGAATGGTCGGGCGCGCGCCCGGAGGAGCTGCGCTTCTCCCTCTACGGCGAGGAAAGCCGTACGCTCGTGCGCGGCGGCCATGGCTCGACGCAAGAGAGCCGGCGGGTGTCGCGCATGCCGGCGGCGCATCCTGAAGGTTACATCGAGGCCTTCGCCAATTTCTACCGTGACGCCGCCGACATCATCCGCGCCCATCGTTCGGGCGCGGCGGTCGATCAGGCGCGCGCGGGGCAGGTGCCCGATGTCGTCGATGGCGCGCGCGGCGTGAAATTCGTCGCGTCGGCGGTGGAGTCGAATGCGGCTGGTGGAGCGTGGACAGCTGCCCGGTTCGGGTGAGAGCGAGGCGCGACCCGATCCGCCCAAACATGACCGCTTCTATCCGGGCCGGAAAGCCTCTAGACTGACGGCTGGTCATGACGAGGGGGGCGGCATGGGGCTCGACAGACGGCATTTGGTGCTTGGCGCCGGCGTGCTGGCGTTGTTGCCGGCGGCGCGAAGCTTCGCCGCCGAGACGCTTGAGGACATCAAGGATCTCAAGCCCGGCGAGTTCACCTGGCATCCGGAACGCCAGAAGAAGGGGCCGGTCGCCATCATCGTCTCCTTGCCGCAGCAACGCGTGCATGTTTATCGCAACGGCGTGCGCATAGCCGTCTCGACCTGTTCGTCCGGCAAGCCCGGGCATGAGACGCCGACCGGCATCTTCGTCATTCTCCAAAAGGACAAGGACCACAAGTCGAGCACCTACAATGATGCGCCGATGCCGAACATGAACCGGCTGACATGGTCGGGCATCGCGCTGCATGCCGGCAATCTGCCGGGCTATCCGGCCTCGCATGGCTGCGTGCGGCTGCCGCTCGCCTTTTCCAGCAATCTGTTCGGCATCACCCATATCGGCACGCCGGTCATCATTTCGGGCGCGCGCGGCGACCCGGCCGAACTGACCAATCCCGGTATGGTGCTGGGCGGCTACGCGGCCGGGCAGTTCCAGAACGTTGTCGCTTCCAAGGACGGCCACAAGCGCGCCGCCGATTGGGTCGAGCCGGAGGATTTCCCGGTCACCTCGATCATCGCCTCGTCGGGCGACAAGCAGATCATGCTGATCGAGAACGGCGTGGTCGTCGCGCAGGCGCCATTGACCATCACCGGCTCCGGCGGGCTTGGCAGCCATGTGCTGACCTTGCAGGTGGCGGGAGCCGCCAATGACTGGCAATGGGTCGACATCAGCCGCAGCGCCAGTTCCGGCTCGTTCTTCAACAATGAGCAAGACATGCTCAAGCGGCTCAGCACGCAAAAGAGCTTCCTCGACGCCATGCAGGCGAGGATGCATCCGGGCATGGTGATGGTGCTCACCGACGCGCCGCTGCATCCCGATAGCCGCTCCGGCCAGGACTTCGTCGTCATGTCGGCGACGGACTGAGCAGGTTTCCGTTTACGGCGGTCGCGCATGAGGCGGCTTTGACCCAGCTTGCTTGGCTTGATCCGAGACGGATGGCTGGGAGGGCAGGTTGAACAGGGGCAGTTGCCCTCGTGAACCATGCGCGTTGCCGTCAGCAGTGCTGATCCCATCCTGTCCGAATATTGCCTTTCCATGTCCCTATCCCGGTCAAAAAAGTATCATCCGTTGCCCTGAATCGTGGTGGCGCCTGCTGTCATGAGCCGGTAGCGTGTCTCGAAATGCAGAGCCGAAACCAATTCGGCCGGTTTAGGGAATGTGGGCCGAACGCGGCAACGATCCGCGCTGGCCCGGAGGAGACGGACATGGAACCGGACCTGGAAGTTGTCCAGATACGACGCGGTGAGTCCTTCAAGGCGTGGTCGCATGGCTACCCCTTCCACACGGTGCGTTGGCATTTCCATCCCGAATATGAACTGCATCAGGTGATCTTCACCAACGGCCGCTATTTCGTCGGCGACTTCATCGGCGAGTTCGAGCCGGGCAATCTGGTGCTGACCGGACCCAACCTGCCGCACAATTGGGTCAGCGATATCCCGAGGGACAGCTCCATTCCGCTGCGCGGCCGCATCATCCAGTTCTCGGAAAGCTTCATTGGCGACGCCATGCATGTGCTGCCGGAACTGGCGGGGCTCGGGCCACTGCTCGAGGCGTCGCGGCGCGGCGTGCTATTTTCCAGCCGCACCAGCAAGGAGCTGGCGCCGCTGATGGAAGAGATGATGCAGGCGCAAGGCGTGCGCCGCATCGAGCTGTTCATGTTGATATCCGGCCTGCTCAGCCGGGCTCAGGAATTCCAGCTGCTCGCCAGCGCCAGTTACCGGCCGGATCCCTCGGGCTATATGACCGCCGGCATGAACAAGGCTTTGGCTTACATCCGTGAGAACCTGACGCAGCTGTTTGACGAGACGGATCTGGCGGCCATTGCCGGCCAGTCGACCGGCGCCTTCTCACGCTCGTTTCGCCGCCACACCGGCATGTCGCTGGTGCAATACGTCAAGCGGCTACGCATCAACCTCGCCTGCCAGATCCTGATGAGCGACGAGCAGGCCTCGATCACCGACATCTGCTACGAGGTCGGCTTCAACAATCTGTCCAATTTCAACCGGCAGTTCCTGGCGGAGAAGGGCATGCCGCCCTCACGTTTCAGGCGTCTGCTGGCCGACAATATCAACGCGGGAAAAGCCGCTTAACGGAGGAGCCAGGGAGGAACCAAGGGAGGAACCACATTTTTTCGCCTGACAACGTGGCCCGCATAACGCGGTCCGCGATGGAGAGCGCTTGTCCTAGAAATCCTTCGTCAGCGGAGGATGCTGGCGCGGCCAAGAGGCCGGTGCCGGGCCCTGGTTCCCAATTGCAGTTGGGGCGAGGGCGGAGGCGTGTCTTCACAACAAAGCAGTCAACGACCTTCTTACAACCATATCCAGAAACGGAGAAGACCGAATGACCCGATTTTCATCTTCATTGAAGTCCGCCGGCATGGCAGCAATTGCGCTGTCGCTGTTGGCCGGCACTGCCGCGATCGCAAGGGCCGCCGAGGTCACCGACGCCACCGTCGCCTTCCTGATGCCCGACCAGGCCTCGACCCGTTATGAACAGCACGACTATCCCGGCTTCGCCGCCGAGATGAAGAAGCTGTGCCCGAGCTGCAAGGTGCTCTACCAGAACGCCGATGCCGACGCCTCGCGCCAGCAGCAGCAGTTCAACTCGGTGATCTCGCAGGGGGCCAAGGCGATCGTGCTCGATCCCGTGGACTCGACCGCCGCCGCCTCCCTGGTCAAGCTGGCGCAGAGCCAGGGCATCAAGGTCATCGCCTATGACCGGCCGATCCCGACCGCACCGGCCGACTTCTATGTCTCGTTCAACAATGAAGGCATCGGCAAGGCGATCGCCGACTCGCTGGTCGCGCATCTGAAGGCGCTCAAGGTCGATCCGGCCACGGGTGGCGTTTTGCAGATCAACGGCTCGCCGACCGACGCGGCGGCAGGGCTGATCAAGAAGGGCATCCATGAAGGTCTCGACAACAGCGGCTACCAGATCCTGGCCGAATACGACACGCCGGAATGGGCGCCGCCGAAGGCGCAGCAATGGGCCGGCGGCCAGATCACCCGCTTCGGGCCCAAGATCCTCGGCGTCGTCGCTGCCAATGACGGCACCGGTGGTGGCGCCATCGCGGCCTTCAAGGCAGCCGGCGTCGATCCGGTACCCCCGGTGACCGGCAACGACGCGACGATCGCCGCCTTGCAGCTGATCATCGCCGGCGACCAGTACAACACCATCTCCAAGCCGAGCGAGATCGTGGCGGCAGCTGCTGCCAACGTCGCCATCAAGCTGCTTTCGGGCGAGACGCCGAAGGCCGAGATGACGCTGTACGACACGCCCTCGCAGCTGTTCACGCCGGCGGTGGTGACGCAGGAAAACCTGAAGGCCGAGATCATCGACAAGAAGATCAACACCGCGGCCGAACTCTGCGTCGATCGCTACGCGGAAGGCTGCAAGAAGCTGGGCATCGGGAACTGACCGCGACCCTTGCCCCGTTCCGCTGCCTGGCCGAACAATAGGAGCTGGAGCCCCACCCCGAATGCATCGGGGTGGGGCTGGCTCCGGCGGCGGCCAGGCAGCGCCCACCCGTTTTTTGAACCGGTCCTTTCTTGAAAGGTATTCCAGGCATGATCGATACCCCGGACGAACCGGTTCCGACAGGCGAGCTGGTGCTCAGCCTGCGCGGCATTTCGAAGAATTTCGGTGCCGTTTCGGCACTCACCGACATCGATCTCGATGTCCACGCCGGCGAGGTGGTGGCGCTGGTTGGCGACAACGGCGCCGGCAAATCGACGCTGGTCAAGATCCTCGCCGGCGTGCATCAGCCGAGCTCGGGCACCATCAGCTATCGCGGCAAGCAGGTGACGCTGGCCGACCCGAGTGCGGCGCTGACGCTCGGCATCGCCACCGTGTTCCAAGACCTGGCGCTGTGCGAGAACCTCGACATCGTCGCCAACATCTTCCTCGGCCGCGAGCTCAACCCGCTGCGGCTGGACGAGGTGGCGATGGAGGTGCGCGCCTGGACGCTGCTCAACGAGCTTTCGGCGCGTATACCCAGTGTGCGCGAAGTGGTCGCGTCGCTGTCGGGCGGCCAGCGCCAGACGGTGGCGATCGCCCGCTCGCTGCTGCTCGAACCCAAGCTGATCCTGCTCGACGAGCCGACGGCGGCGCTTGGCGTCGCGCAGACGGCGGAAGTGCTCAACCTGATCGAGCGGGTTCGCGACCGCGGCCTCGGCGTCGTCATCATCAGCCACAACATGGAAGACGTGCGCGCTGTCGCCGACCGCATCGTCGTGCTGCGGCTTGGCCGCAACAACGGCATCTTCACCCCCGACGCCTCGAACCAGGAGCTGGTCAGCGCCATCACCGGCGCCTCGAACAATTCGGTGTCGCGGCGCGCCGAACGCCGGCAAGCGCGGCAGGATCAAACCCAGGAGCCACGCCCATGAGCCGTCAAGTCGAACAGGCAGCTCCGCCGCAGCTCGACCGCGCCGACGTGCGCGTCAAGCATGAGGCCGGTTTGAGCGGCAGTATCCGCGCCTTCGTCGACCGCGTGCGCTCGGGCGATCTCGGCTCGCTGCCGGTCATCGTCGGGCTGGTCATCATCTGGACGGTGTTCGCCAGCATCAATCCGATCTTCCTGTCGAGCAGCAACCTGGTCAATCTGCTGTTCGATTCCTCCACCGTCGGAGTCATCGCGCTCGGCATCGTCTGCGTTTTGATGGTCGGCGAGATCGACCTGTCGGTCGGCTCGATCAGCGGCTTTGCCTCGGCGCTGGTCGGCACGCTTTGGGTCAACCAGGGCTGGCCGGTGGCGCTCGCCATCCTGGCCGCGGTCGCCGTCGGCGGCTTCATAGGCGCGCTTTACGCGCTGCTGTTCAACCGGCTCGGCATGCCGAGCTTCGTCTCGACGCTGGCAGGACTGCTCGCGGTGCTCGGCCTGCAGCTCTACATCCTTGGCTCCACCGGCTCGATCAACCTGCCTTACGGCTCGAACCTGGTTGATTTCGGCCAGCTTCTGGTGATGCCGAAATTCGTGTCGTTCGGGCTGGCGGCGGTGCCCGGCATCGTCATGCTGATCACCGGCCTGCGCAACGTTGCGCGTCGCCGCGCCGCCAACCTGTCGGCACCCTCGACCGGCGGTATCGTCACGCGGGCGGTGGCGATCACGATCGTGCTCGAACTCATCGTCTTCTACCTCAACCAGGCGCGCGGCATCCCGTGGATGTTCGGCCTGTTCGTCGGCCTGGTCATTGCCATGCATTACGCGCTGACGCGGACGAAATGGGGCCGCTCGATGTCGGCGGTCGGCGGCAATCGCGAGGCAGCGCGGCGCGCCGGCATCAATGTGCGGCTGATCTATTCCAGCGCCTTCGTGCTGTGCTCGATGCTGGCCGCTTTCGGCGGCGTGCTGTCGGCGGCCCGGCTTGCGTCGGCCAGCCAGCAGGCCGGCACCGGCGACGTCAATCTCAACGCCATCGCGGCAGCCGTCATCGGCGGCACCAGCCTGTTCGGCGGCCGCGGCAGCGCCTATTCGGCACTGCTCGGCATCATCGTCATCCAGTCGATCGCCAGCGGCTTGACGCTGCTCGATCTGTCCTCGTCGCTTCGGTACATGATCACAGGCGCCGTGCTCGCCATAGCAGTCATCGTCGACTCGCTGGCCCGCCGTTCGCGTGTTTCCCATGGCCGGGCCTGAACCCATCAACAGGAAGAGAGATATGACTCAACTGTCCGGAAAAGTTGCGGCCGTCACCGGGGCGGCGTCGGGGATCGGCCTCGAATGCGCAAGATACATGCTGGCGGCTGGCGCCAGCGTGGTGCTGGTCGACCGCGCCGAGGCGACGCTGAACAGCTTGTGCGCCGAACTCGGCCCCAAGGCGATCCCGCTGGTGATCGACCTGATGCAGCCATCAAGCGTCGCCACCATGATGCCGCAGATCCTGGAAAAGGCCGGGCAGCTCGACATCTTCCATGCCAATGCCGGCGCCTATGTCGGTGGCGAGGTGCTGACCGGCGATCCCGATGCCTGGGACCGCATGCTCAACCTCAACATCAACGCCGTGTTCCGCTCAATCCACGCGGTGCTGCCGCACATGGTCGAGCGCAAGACCGGCGACATCATCGTCACCAGTTCGATCGCCGGACTGGTTCCGGTGGTCTGGGAGCCGATCTACACCGCGTCCAAGCACGCCGTGCAGGCCTTCGTCCACACGGTGCGCCGGCAGGTGGCCAAGCACGGCCTGCGCGTCGGTGCGGTGGCGCCGGGCCCGGTGGTGACCGCGCTGGTCGATGACTGGCCAAAGGCCAAGCTTGAGGAAGAGCTCGCCGCCGGCGGCCTGATGCAGCCGCGCGAGGTCGCCGAGGCGGTGATGTTCATGCTGACCCGGCCGCGCAACGTGACGATCCGGGATTTGGTGATCCTGCCGCAGAGCAATGATTTGTGAGGGGAGTAAGGGAGTACGGGAGTATGGGAGTATGGGAGTAGGGCAGTATGTTGTTCTGCGGTCCAAAGTCCGGGCTCAAATCTAGTCCCATTCGCCTGCTGCCTATTCCCCTACTGCGTTACTCCCTTACTCCCCTAACCGAAGGTTTCCCCCATGCCCCATTATCTCGGCATCGACGTCGGCACCGGCAGCGCGCGGGCAGGGGTGTTCGACCAAGCGGGAAAGTTGGTTGCCTCGGCCAAGCAGGACATCGAGGTCTGGCGCGAGGCCGGCGACATCGTCGAGCAGTCGAGCAACGATATCTGGCGGGCGGTGTGCATTGCCACCCGCGCCGCTGTCGCTGAAGCCGGGATAGCGCCCGAGGCGATCGCCGGCATCGGTTTCGACGCCACATGTTCGCTGGTGGTGCTGGGTGAGGGCGGCGTGCCGTTGCCGGTGGGCGCGTCCAACAATCCCGAACGCAACATCATCGTCTGGATGGATCACCGCGCGATCGAGCAGACGCGCCGCATCAACCGCAGCGGCGCGGCGGTGCTGAGCTATGTCGGCGGCGTCATCTCGCCTGAGATGGAGACACCGAAACTCCTGTGGCTTGCGGAAAACATGCCCGCCACCTTCAACGCCGCCTGGCAGTTCCTGGACCTCGCCGATTTCCTGACCTGGCGGGCGACTGGCAGCCTTGCCCGCTCGGTCTGCACGGTGACTTGCAAATGGACTTATCTGGCGCATGAGAGCCGCTGGGATGAGACATATTTCCGCAACGTCGGCCTCGGCGCGCTGGCCGACGAGGCGTTTGCGCGCATCGGCACCGAGATCGTGCCGGCGGGAGCATCGCTGGGCGGCGGACTGATCGCGCAGGCGGCGGCCGACCTTGGCCTCGCCCCCGGCACCGCGGTGGCGGCCGGGCTGATCGATGCGCATGCCGGCGGTGTCGGCACGGTCGGGGCGCGCGGCGATTTCGGCAGTGTCCTGTCGCGCATGGCCTATGTCTTCGGCACCTCGGCCTGCACCCTGTCGTCGACCGCCGAACCGGCCTTCGTTGACGGCGTCTGGGGTCCGTATTTCTCGGCCATGGTGCCGGGGCTGTGGCTGAACGAGGGTGGTCAATCGGCGGCAGGTGCCGCCATCGACCATCTTGTGCGCATGCACCCGGCGGCCGGCGAAGCCGCGGCCAGGGCGCAGGCCGAAGGGATCAGCCTCAGCGCCTGGCTGTCGCTGCAGGCGCAAGGCCGTGGGGGTGCCGCAGCAATGCCGGCGCTGGTCGGCGAGATCCATGTCGTGCCGGAATTCCTCGGCAACCGCGCACCTTTCGCCGACCCAGATGCGCGCGCGCTGATTGCCGGGCTCGATCTCGACACCAGCCACCAAAGCCTGGTCGGGCTGTATGTCGCCGGCGTCTGCGGGCTGGGCTACGGCGCGCGCCAGATCGTGCGGGCCGAGCATGAGAAGGGCATCCCTGTCGACACCATCGTCGTCAGCGGCGGCGCCGGGCAAAGCCCGCTGGTGCGCCAGCTGCTGGCCGACACGACAGGCATGGTGGTGGTGGCGTCGACCTCGCCGGAGCCGGTGCTGCTCGGCTCGGCGATGTTGGGCGCGGTCGCCGCCGGCTCCTACAAGGACCTGGTGACGGCCATGGCGGGCATGTCGGAACTCGGCGAGGTCTATCATCCCAACGCTTCGCTGGCCGGCTGGCACGCCAAGCGTTTCGCGGCGTTCGAGCTGTTGCAGCAGGCCGGCAAGGCGATCAGGGGCTGAGAGAGCTATTTCGAAATTCTACTCTTGCGGCCATGTGATGGCGTTTTCTGCGCTTCCGTTGCTCACGGACCAAATGTCCGCTGCCTACGGTTCTCGAAACCACCATCACATGACTCACCAGAGCGAATTTCGAAACAGTCTCGAAGGCCAGCGGCTCCGCCAATTCCCTGAACGCGTTGAACTCGGCCCGGTGTCGTTGCCACCACAGACGGCTCAAGATAACCTGTGTTGGGGTACGGAAACCGGGGCGTGCCAGGAATGCTTCTGCCATTCTTGCGTTGGCCTTCAGCTCATCGCCTGGGCAGGCTGAAATGGGTGGCTCTTTTCGCGCCGTTCATTCTGTTGTCCGGCTACATCGTCTATGGCTTTGTCGGCATCCAGATCGACTCGCCGCTCTCCGCTCTCAGGCACTTTGCTGCGTTCCCGAACTGCACAGCCGCCCGCGCCGTCGGCCTTGCCAACGCGCATAAAGGGCAGCCCGGCTATTGGCCGACACATGATGCCGACAAGGACGGAATTGCTTGCGAGTCTTGGGATGGCGGAAGCGCCAGCGGCGTCAGGGTGCATCGCTATTGGCGCACCGGCAGATAGCTCTCGCCTAGGCTGTCTGTCGTCGTCTCATTGAACAGACTGGATGAGCCATAGGAGAGCCAGAAGGTTGGCGAGCGACATGCCGGCCGGGCCGAAAGTTTTCATCCGATCATCGATCGTGGCGCCTATGATCGCATCCCCAGCCTGCACAAGGATCATTATCCAGGCGATGGCTTCAAGCCATTCCGTCGAACCCGTAAAAAACGGCACGGCGCTTGCGACCACCAAGGCCACGCTGCGTGCACAACCGTAGAAAGCTATTGTCCGGGCGTTGCCGGTTTCGTTCATGGCGGCAGCCAAGGAGAAACCGAGACTGACGACCGCGCTGAGAGCTGTGACTGACGCGCAAACGATGAAGGCTGTGAACATCGCATTCCATGGCTTGTGGCCGCTACACCTTACTCGAATAGCCAGGGCCTGAAATCAAGTCACTCTTTTGCTGCTACCAGTTACAACTTGCGCGGTCATATGCAGGGCACGATTGGCTTCGGCTACCCTCAGAGCTCCTTCTGCGCCAATTCCCTGAATTCGTCGGGTACGGAGCGTGCGGCCTCCAGCGCCACCGTGCCGTAGCCGACCGCCTGCTTGCCAAAGCGCTCGCGGATCTTGTCGATGGCGCGGTCGGCACCGAAGCGTGCCAGGCCTTTTTGGGTGCCCGGACGGCGCTTCTCATCGGCAAGGCCGAGCGGCAGTTCGAGTTGCAACTCGGCACTTTCCTCGAGATGCGAGACCGAGATCGCCAGCAGCGAGATCGTCTTCTCGTAAGGGTGGTCGGCAAGCGCGCCGCGCACCAGGTCGCCGGCGATCTCGGCCAGCATCGCGGTCGCCGCGATCGGCTGGTCAAGCGTGATCGAACGCGTGACGGCGCTGAGATCGGCAAAGCGCACGCGCACCGTCACCGTGCGGCCGGGCCTTGCCTTGGCGCGCAGCCGGCTGGCGACGCGGTCGGCCAGATGCAGCAAAGTGGGCACGATCACCCGCGCCACGGCAGGCTTTTGCCCAAGTGCCGATTGGGCGCCGGCCGAGTGCGCCCGGCGCTTCGTCTCCAGTTTGCGCGGGTCGCGGTTCCATGACAGCGCCGACAGCTTTTCGCCGGCGGCGGGACCGAGCAGCCGCGTCAGCGCGCCGCTGTGTGTCCTGGCCAACTGGCCGATGGTCTCGATGCCGATTTCGGCCAGCCGCGCCTTCGTCGCCGGGCCGACGCCCCACATCAGCCCGACCGGCAGGTCGTGCAGGAAGGCGATCTCGGTGCCTGGGTCGACCACCACCAGCCCGTCGGGCTTGGCGACCTGCGAGGCGATCTTGGCCAGATGCTTGGTGCGCGCCACGCCGATCGAGATCGGCAGGCCGAGCTCGGCCCGGACGCGGCGGCGGATGGTCGTGGCGATCTCTTGCGGGGATCCGAACAGGTGTGTGCAGCCCGCGACATCGGCAAAGGCTTCGTCGATGGAGATGCGCTCGACCACGGGTGTGAAGTCGTCGAGCACCTTGATCGCCGCGTCGCCCAGGCGCTGGTAGTCGCTGAAATTGCCGCCGACGAAGATCAGCTGCGGGCAGAGCTCGCGCGCCTTGCGTCCCGGCATGCCGCCGCGCACGCCGAAGGCGCGCGCCTGGTAGGAGGCGGCAAGCACGACGCCGCCGCCGACCGCAATTGGTTTGCCGCGCAGCGACGGATCGAGCAACTGCTCGACCGAAGCATAGAAGGCGTCGAGATCGGCATGCAGGATGGTGGCTGTCGTTTCCATCCCGACCGCACATCCGCAGTTGCTGATAGATTGGAACATATAGAGAACAAAGCGCGCACGACTGTCAAGCTGAATGTCGGCGTCCGGTGCTATCAGCCGCGTTCTTCAGCACAAATTGCTCAGGCGACGTCGGATCGCGGTTTTCGACAACGTCTTTAGGACAGGTAACGAGACCGTCAGCATACGCCAGAGTGCGGAAGGAGGACGACATGAACGACCACATCATCGCGCCTTACACGGATTGGTTTGAAGCGCACAAAGCGCATCTCGAGAAAGAAAAGGCGTTTACGCGCCAGCGTCAACAGCTCGCGGCGGACCGGCGGGCACTGCCGTGGCTGCGGATCGACAAGCCCTACGAGTTCGACACGACCCAGGGAAGGAAATCGTTGGCCGATCTCTTCAAGAACCGCAGCCAGTTGATCATTTATCACTTCATGTTTCCGCCCAATGCAGACTATCGGTGCACCGGCTGTTCATTCCTTTGCGACCACATCGACGCCGCCAACCAGCATCTGATGCATCACGACGTCTCCCTGGCCGTCTGCTCGCGCGCTCCTCTCGCCGAGCTACTGGACTTCAAGGCGCGGATGAATTGGCAGTTTGATTGGGTGTCGTCATTCGGAAGCGATTTCAATTTCGACTTCCAGGTATCGTTCACCGAGGACCAGATCAACTCGGGCAAGGTGTTATTCAATTTCGAGGAGGTCGCGATATCAGGCAGAGATCGCGGCGGTACAACCGTTTTCTATAAAGATGATGATGGCAAGATTCATTGCACTTTCCAGGTACGGGGCCGTGGTGGCGAGAACCTGATAGGGACCTATAGCTATCTCGACCTCACTCCCGTCGGCCGCAATGAAAATGGGCCGTCACATACGCTGGGTGATTGGGTCCGTCTTCACGATGAGTATGATGGTCGCTGATGGTCATTTTGTCGGCGCGAGGGATCGCCTGCCTTGGCAGAGCTTTTGCGATCATGTGTTCGCCAGATGCTCCGCCCGCAACGCCACCTTCATCTGGTCCAGTGCGGCCTCGCCGCCCGCCGCCAGATCATCGGCATTCCGGGCGAGCTTCTCGTCGGCCTTGCGGTGCTTGCTGCCCCAGGCGCCGAGCGTCGCCAGCACGGGCAACAGGTCGATGCCGGCCTCGGTCAGCCTATAGACCGTTTTCAGCCCGTGTGTCGGGTCGTCGCTGCGGGTGAGGATGCCTTCGTCCTGCAGCGTCTGCAGCCGCTCTGCCAGCGTGCGCGAGGAGATGCCTTCGTCGGACTGCAGGAATTCGCGAAAATGCTTTTTCCCGGCGAAGATCAGGTCGCGGATGATGAGCAGCGTCCAGCGGTCGCCGAGCAGTTCGAGCGACAGGTTGATCGGGCAGCCGGACTTTCCCTTGGTCGACATGTCTATGGTTCCATTTTTAAATCAATTTACTATTGACATCATTCTCCGCGGTGCGTCAAATGGTTCCAGAAGTAAATCATTCGTCAGTGTCGGACAAACCGGAGAATGACCATGAGAAAACTGATCCTGCAGATGCAGATGTCGGTCGACGGCTTTGTCGGCGCCGACGAGGATCATCACTGGCAGCTCTGGGAATGGGGCGACGACAGCGCCTGGGACGACGAGCTGAAGCGGGACTTCAACGCCGTCTTCGCCGGCGTCGACACCATCCTGCTCAGCCGCAAGATGGCCGAGGAGGGGTACCTGACCCATTGGGGCAATGCGGCGAAGAAATTTCCGGGCGATCCGTTCTATGCCTTTGCGCAGCGCATCGTCGAAGCACAAAAGGTGGTGCTGAGCGACAGGCTCAACGCCTCGCGGTGGGAGCGCACAACGGTGGCGAGCGGCGACCTGCCGCGCGAGGTCAAGGCGCTGAAGGCGGGCGAGGGCGGCAACATGGCCGTCTTCGGCGGCGCCGGTTTCGCCTCCTCACTCATCGCGGCCGGGCTGGTCGACGAGTTCCAGTTGTTCGTCAACCCGGCGGTGCTGGGCGCGGGACGGCGGATCTTCGACCAGGGCGGTTTCGAGACCCTGCGGCTGCTCGGCTCGAAAGCCTATGCCTGCGGGATGGTGGTCAACCGCTACGCGCCAGTGGCATGATCCGAGGCATGGCGGAGGCATCTCGCCGATAAAAATGTTTGGGCGGAATCCTTTGCCCGCGTCTCTTCGTCTTCAACGTGCGGTCGCCAGAGGGCGGGCGCATCAATCCTGAACGGAGAGACAAGACCATGATCCTGGTGACAGGCGCCACGGGCCTGAACGGCAAGGCGATCGTGCGCGAGTTCGCACGGCAGAAGCATGAGGTGAGGGCGCTGGTGA
This sequence comes from Mesorhizobium sp. P2_C7, assembly GCF_056404515.1. NCBI lineage: Bacteria > Pseudomonadati > Pseudomonadota > Alphaproteobacteria > Hyphomicrobiales > Phyllobacteriaceae > Mesorhizobium > Mesorhizobium sp. P2_C7. The sequence continues at coordinate 80,225 of NZ_JBFUDW010000003.1, forward strand.
GGGACCCGCCCCGGGCCTCGGCAGCGGGGCTCGACGAGCTTGCCGGGATACAACTGATCGAGGGCGATATGCGCCGGCATGAAACGCTGGGCGCTGCACTCGACGGCATCGACCGCGTGCTGATGATTTCGACCGCCGCCGAGGACATGACGGAAACGCAGTGCCGCTTCATCGACACCTGCAAGCAGGCCGGTATCGCCCATGTGGTGAAGTTTTCCGGCGCGGAATCCAACGTCGGCTATGACGCGACGAAATTCCGCTTCACGCGGATGCATGAGGAGATCGAGCGCTATCTGGAAGGGGCAGGCTTGGCGTGGACGCATCTACGCCCCAGCCAGTTCATGCAGGTCTATCTGCGCGACGCGCCAACCATTGCCGCCGAGGGCGTTTTTCGTCTCGCACTCGGCGACACCGAACTGTCGCCGGTCGATGTCGAAGACATCGCCAAGGTGGCCTTCCGGCTGCTGCGCGATGGCGGCCACGCGGGCGAGAGCCTCGACATGACCGGGCCCGAGGCGCTGACGATGTGCGATGTCGCGGCGCGGATATCGCAAGCGATTGGCAAGTCGGTTCGCTATGTCAATGTGAGCCCTGAAGTGCGGCGCCGCAATCTGCTGGCCGGCGGCGTTCCAACCGACTTCGCGGATGCGCTGGACGAGCAACTGGCCGAGCGGCTGCGGCGGCCGAAATCGCGGGTGCATCTCGCGACGCACGAGATGTTCGGCGTGCGGGCAACGCCGTTCGTCGAATTCGCCCGGCGTCATGCCGCAATGTTTGGCGGCGAGCACTAGCCGCGCGCGAAAAAAACTTCCGCGGCCACGTATCCTTTCCGACCGCCCGTTCGTCCTAGGCTTCGAAGGTCGCGCGGCCCGCGATCCGCAACCCCGGGAGACCACAATGGCGAGCATACAGAGCGAGGCAAACAGGAACCACTACGCGGCGCTGGCTGCCAATGCCGGCAAACTGACGAGCCCGCAAGCGATCATCGACTACAACGACACGCATTGGACGGCGCTGACCGGCGAACCGGGCGGCGTCGACTATATCGAGGTCGATGCCGGTGGCGTGCCGGCGATGTGGATCGTGCCGAAGGGCGCCGACGAGCAGCGGGTGCTGTTCTACGCGCATGGCGGCGGCTTCATCGGCGGCTCGATCTACACTCACCGCAAGCTGGTCGGGCATCTGGCCAAGGCCGTCGGCTGCCGGGCGTTGCTCTACGGCTATCCGCTGGCGCATCAGGCGAAGCATCCGGCCCAGCTCAATGCGGCGATGACCGCCTGGAACTGGCTCACCGACCGCACCCGGCAAGGCTTCGATACCAGGCACGTCGCACTTGCAGGCGATTCCTGCGGCGCGGTGCTGACCTATGGCGTGCTGCAGTGCCTTCGTGCGGAAGGCAGGCCGCTGCCTGCCGCGACGCTGATCATCTCCGGCTGGTTCGACATGGCGCTGACCGGCGCCAGCTATGAGACCAACCGCGACAAGGACCCGGCTTTCGCCAAGGCTGCCGTCGACTGGCTGGTGACGAACTTCATCGACGATGGCGACCGGCTCGATCCGCTGGTCAGTGCGCTCTATGCCGACCTCAGCGGTTTTCCGCCTGTCTTCCTGCAAGCCGGCGCGGATGAGACGCTGGTCGACGAAAGCCGCATGTTCGCCGAGCGCGCCAGGCTGGCCGGCCTCGAGACGCGGCTCGACGTCTTTGAAGGCATGCTGCATTCCTTCCAGATGATGGCCGGCAAGGCGCCGGAAGCCGACGACGCGATCGGCCGCCTCGCCACCTGGGTGCGGCCGAGACTGGGCTTGCCGGCTACCAGCGACAAAGTTGCCGGCGACAGAGCGGCTTGAGCATGCGCCGGCTGGTCGTATCGAGCTTCGTGCTTGTGGACGTGCAGCACTTGCGCAATGGTGTGGTGACGCCGACCGATATGCCGCGATGAGCCAGCAGATCCGCAAACCCGTCGAACCGGCACAAGGGATGCAGCCGCGGCTTGACCCCGAAGGCCTGTTCGACCAGCGCTACAAAGAGTTCCTGGAGACGGTTTCGCATCTGCGGGTCAAGCTGCACCGATACTGCGCGCGCATGACCGGTTCGGCCCTCGATGGCGAGGACATCATGCAGGAGGCGCTGTTCGAGGCCTATCGCAAGATCGAATTGCTCGACGATGCGCAGGCGCTGCGGCCCTGGCTGTTCCGTATCGCCCACAACCGCTGCATCGACTTCATCAGGAGCCGCCGCGCCCGGCAGCGAGCCGAGGCCGGCTATGCCGGCGACGAGATCGTGCTGCCTGTCGAGCCCGCCGGTCCCGGCGCCGGCCGTGCCATCGAGCGGCTGGTCGTGCATCTACCGCCGAAGGAACGCGCCTGCGTGCTGCTGAAGGATGTCTTCGACCATTCGCTGGAGGAGATCGCCGATCTGGTCGGCTCGACATCGGGCGGTGTCAAGTCCGCGCTCAACCGCGGTCGCGCCAAGCTCGCCGTCTTGCCGGCGCAGCCGATCGCGGCACCGCTACACGATGCCGAACTGGCGCGGCTGCTCGACCGCTATGTCGAATTGTTCAACAAACGAGACTGGGACGGGGTGCGGGCGCTGACCAGCGCCGATGCCCGGCTGCGCGTTTCGGACTGCTACAATGGCTTGCTCTCCAGCTCGCCCTACTTCGCCGAATTTGAGCGCAGCGAGCTGCCCTGGCGCATACGGCCAGGCGCCTTCGAAGGGGAAAACGTGCTGGTCGTCGACAGGCTGCATGGCGTGGTCTGGCGGCTGGCGTATCTGGTGCGGATCCATGCCGACGGCGGCGTGATCGACCATATCAGCGACTACTATGCGTGTCCCTGGATCCTGGATATGGCATCCGCCGACGCCGGATGAAGTCGGCCTCACTTGGCGTCGTGAAAAATAATGCCGACCGTGTGGCGCATGCCTGAGCGCAGGCGGCTGACGCCGTGGCGCAAGTTCACGCGGTAGTTGCCCTTGGTTCCCTGCACCGGCCGGTTGTGGACGGCGAAGGCAACCGCGTCGCCCTGGCGCAAGGGCACCACTTCGACCCGGCTCTGCATGCGCGGTCGCTGTTCGGTCAGCGCGAACTCGCCGCCGGTGAAATCTTCGCCCGGTTCGGAAAGCAGGATCGCTACCTGCAGCGGGAAGGCGAGGTCGCCGTAGAGGTCCTGGTGCAGGCAGTTGAAGTCGCCGGGTACATACTGCAGCAACAACGGCGTCGGCCGGATCTGGCCGGCGGCATGGCACTGTTCGAGAAACTCGGCATGCGTCGCTGGATAGCGCATGGCTTGCCCCATGCGCTCGTTCCACTGATTGGCGACGCCGGCCAGCCTGGGATAGAGCGCGCTGCGCATGCCGCCCAGGAGGTTGGGCAAGGGATAGCGGAAATAACGGTACTCGCCCTTGCCGAAGCCGTGCCTGGCCATGTGGATGTGGCTGCGGAAGTGCTGCTCATGAGGATAGAGGCCGGCGATCCGCCGGCACTCCTCGGGCGAGAGCAGCTTTTCGATCACCGCGCAGCCGAAGCCGTCGAGATCGGTGGCAAGGGCTGGCCAGTCGTAAGCGGCGACGCGCGTCTCAGCGGCTTCGACCACGGATGCGGCAACCTTGGCATGGGCGTTCATAGCGTTGCCTCCTTGTCGAGGAGGGCGCGCTTGCGCTCGATGCCCCAGCGATATCCGGACAGCGTGCCGTCGGTGCGGACAACGCGGTGGCAGGGAATGCCGAGCGCGATGGCGTTGGCCGCGCAGGCTGTCGCCACGGCGCGGGCACCGTTCGGCTGGCCAAGGCGGCGGGCAAGGGCGGTGTAGGTGACGGTGGCGCCGCACGGGATGGTGCGCAGCACGTCCCACACCCTCTGCTGGAACGGCGTGCCGTGGCGCATGTCGAGCGGCAGGTCGAGACCGGCGCCAGGCGTTTCGACGAAGCGCGCTATCGCCGTGAGATCGTCGCGCAAGGCGGTCTCGTCTTCGACCAGCATCTTGCCGGGGAAGCGATTGCCAAGGTCCCGCTCCAGCGCGTCGGCGTCCGAGCCGATCAGGATGGCGCAGATGCCGATATCGCTGCGCGCCGCCAGGATCTTGCCGATCGCGGACTGGCCGATGGCATAGGCGATGGTGTCGAGGGTAGCGGCAGCGTTGCGTGCTATCGCTGTCTGTACTGGCGTTCGGGTTTGCATGAGGTTCATTGCCTTCGCTCCTTTGTCTTGTGCCTGAACCCTAGTCGCGTGCCGGCCGTGTCTCACTCCGATGCTTGCTTTCAAATTCAAATCGCAGGGAACTGCGTAAAGTATGTGCTCTACGGCGCCCCCCTCTGTCCTGCCGGACATCTCCCACAAGGAGGGAGATTGGCAGTTCTGCCGCCGGCTTCTCTTCCTGCAACGCTGGAGATTGGCCAAGGTCGTGGTGACAGCCGATCTCCCCCCTCGTGGGGGAGATGTCCGGCAGGACAGAGGGGGGCGCCGTAGAGCGCTGATATTGAAACCATTCCCATTTTGTCATGCGACACGGGTGACGGAGATTTCACCGAGCAGGAACACTTCGCCGGTCAGGAGCCGCAGCTCGATCTCGCCGGTCGCGGTCAGGTTCCACTCGACCTTGCCATTATCGACCATCTGGCTAACGACGGTCATCACCAGTGATTTCGCGTCATCGGCGCGCCGGTCGCGTGAACTGTCGCGGGTTTGGCTGCTCCCATCAGCGGTAGTGTCGGGAGACCTGGCCATCGCGCGCATTGCGTCTCCTAGGTCTGAGAAGACCGATGGTCTGGTCTCGCCCCGCCCGATGAGCCGGACACCGCCTCCCGGTCGAGCAGCGCGCGCTTGCGCTCCGCACCCCAGGCGTAGCCGGACAGCGCGCCGTCTTTCCTGATCACGCGGTGGCAGGGAATGGCGACGGCAAGGCTGTTGGCCGCACAGGCGGCGGCTATGGCGCGGGCCGCCCTTGGCGCAGCGATGCGCTCCGCGATCTCGGCATAGGAAACCGTGTGGCCGACCGGGATGTCCTGCAAGGCCTGCCAGACGCGCTGCTGGAACGCGGTGCCGCGCACGTCGAGCGGCAGTGCGAGGCCAAGCGCCGGCGCTTCGACGAAACCGACGACGCGGGCGACCAGAGCCTCATAGTCGCGGTCGCCGCCGATCAGCCGCGCCCTGGGGAAACGGTCCTGCAGGTCGCGCACCAGCCTGTCCGGCTCGTCGCCGAGCAGGATCGAGGCGACGCCTTTTTGGCTCGATGCGACCAGGATGGCGCCGAGCGAGGATTCGCCGACGGCAAAGCGGATTTCTTCATGCGCGCCGCCGGCGCGATAGCGCGTCGGCGTCATGCCGAGCATGCCGGTCGATTTCTCGTAGAAACGTCCGCTCGAATTGAAGCCGGCATCATAGATCGCCGATGTCACGCTGGCGCCGTCCTCAAGGCCCTGGCGGATGCGGGCGGCGCGCTGCGCGGCGGCATAGTCCTTCGGCGTCAGCCCGGTGACGGCCCTGAAGACGCGGTGGAAATAGCCGGCGCTGCGCCCGGCGGCGGCCGCCAGTTCGGCGAGCGACGGTTCTTCCTCGCTCCGTTCGATCCTGCGGCAGGCGTCGGCGACCATCGCGGCGTTCCCGGCCTCCAGCGACGGGCCATCCGGATTGCAGCGCCGGCACGGACGAAAGCCGGTCGCCTTCGCCTGGTCCATAGTGTCGTGCAATTGCACGTTCTTCGGGTTGGCGCGTCGTGACGGGCAGGAGGGCCGGCAATAGACGCCGGTCGTCGCCACCGAATACCAGAATTCTCCGTCGGCCGATTTGTCACGCGAAACGATGTGCGCCCAGCGCGGATCGTCGGCAACCGGCAGCGGCGTGGATTTCAGATTCTTGGCCAGGGTGATGAACATGCCCGGCATTGAAGCCGCCAAAAGCCGGCCTCGCCACCCGTTTCCTGCCAAGTGTCAGGAGGCGCAAGCCTCATAACTGCCTTTCCTGATTGGGGAAACCCTCTTGTTCCCAAATTGGGAACTTGCTATATCAGGCCATGCAGATAATTGCCAAGAAAGCCCTGAAGGACTTTTGGGCCAAACACAACCAGGCCGAAGCTCCTTTGACAGCTTGGTATGTGGCTGTTGGCAATGCTGATTGGAAGACCCCGGCTGACATCAAGGACGCGTTTGGGGCGACAGTCGACTTCGTGGGTGACAATCGCGTCATTTTCGACATCGGCGGCAATAAGTTTCGCTTGATTGTCCACGTCGCCTACAAGTTTCACCGCGTTCTGATCAAATTCGTCGGGACACACAAAGAGTATGACAAGATTGATCCGGAGAAGGTGTGATGGAAAATATTCGACCCATTAAGACCGAAGCCGATTACGATTGGGCGATCGCCGAAATCACCAAGTATTTCGAGAATGAGCCGGAGGTTGGCTCCCTCGATGGTGACCGATTCGACATTCTCGCAACTCTGATCGAAGCTTATGAGGATAAGCACTATCCGATTAAGGCACCCGATCCCGTCGAAGCTATTCACTCACACATGGAACTGTTCAACCTGTCGCGAAAGGCTCTGGCCGAGGTGATCGGGTCGTCGCCTCGGGCGACTGAGGTGCTGAACAGAAAGCGCGCCTTGACCCTGGATATGATCTTCAAACTGAACAAGGAATGGAACATTCCCGCCGATGTCCTCGTGCAGCCCTACCATCTTGCAAATGCCAGAGGCCGCAAGCGCGCCTGAGCCGTCGCCGGACGCCAAGCGCCGCCGACCGCCGTCGCCCGAGCCGTCGTTGCTACGCCGCCCGCTTGGGTTCGATCGCAAATGGGCTGAGACCCAACCAGGTCTGCATTTTCCTCGCGATGTGCTGGTCGCCGGTCAACGCGACCTTTGCCCCGGCCTTCTCGACCGTGATCAACCCCATCCAGATCGCCGTCATCGTGTGCAAGTCGGTCGAGACGTAGAGATCGACGTCAAAGCCCGGATCGTACCAGCACAGATCGACCTCACCGTGCTTCTCGACGATCAGCCACCACGACCGTTTGGACGCCGGTAGCTCCTGATACAGAAATTGTATCACCGTGCGCCCATCGGGCAGCGGCGAGGGGTTCAGGTTGCGCCGCATGTCCCACATCAGCAACGACGGATCGAGGTTTTTCAGCGACAGCCGGGACTCGACCCATTTCTGTCCCCAGAAGCCCATCGCCTCGACGACTGGGCGCAAATCCCTGCCGGCTTCCGTCAGCCGATATTCGAAGATGCCTTTCTCGCCCGGCACTTCCTTGCGCTCGATGATCCCGGCCAGTTCGAGCTCCTTGAGCCGTTGCGACAGAAGGGTCGGTGACATTTTCGGCACGCCGCGGCGCAGGTCGTTGAAACGGGTCGAGCCTGCCACAAGTTCGCGCAGCAGAACCATGGTCCAGCGGGTGCAGAGCACCTCGGCTGCCATCGATAGCGGACAGAACTGCTTGTATCCGTGCTGGGTCATGATTGGTGCCTCTCCCTCGAACCTGAGCTGAATATTAGGCCTTCATGAAGGAAGCGGCCAGTACGGAAACTGTACCACCCCAGTACAGATCGCGGACTGGTTGGCCGGCGTCCTGCCATGCGACCTCTTGGCCGGTGCACGGGATACCCCTTGCGCCACAATCAGGAGACGACCATGACCGCTTACATCATCGCAGACATCAAGGTGAAGGACCCGCAGTGGATGCCGTCCTATGCCGCCTCGGTGCACGATCTCGTCCACAAGCATGGCGGCAGATACCTGTCGCGCAGCGGCAATGTGAAAACGCTCGAAGGCAAGCCGCTCGACACCACGCTGATCGCCCTGATGGCGTTCCCGTCGGAAGCGGCGGCGCGTGCCTTCACCAACGATCCGGCGTATGCGCCATTCGTTTCGGCCCGACAGGATGGCAGCGACAGCCGTTTCCAGATGATCGACAACACCGATCTGGCCGGAACGATCCCGTATCTGCCGAAGGGATGACCGTTCCCGGCATTCGTCGCATCGATTGCGGGATCTCCAAGCAACAACAGTCACAGCGCTTGTGTGTCGGGCCTCCTTATTTTCGGCGGCCGGCCAGCTGTGCTTTTTCAAGAAGAATGGAATGAACATGATATCGAACGTCCGAAACAGGCTTCTCATGGCGGGGGCCATGCTGGCCGTCTGCACCGCATTCGCGCAGGCGCATCAGGAAGCGCCTGCGTCCGGCCCCAATCCGCTGGCCGACAAGGTACGGGCTGCCAACAGCCGGTTTGTCGACGTCAAGGCCGCGACGGCCGAGGGCTATGCGCCCATTCCCTGCGCCAGCGGCATCACCGGCGGCGCCATGGGCATCCACTACGTCAACGGCCAGTACCTGAAGGACGACAAGATCGACATCGCGCGTCCCGAAGCCGTGATGTACGAGCCGATGGCCGACGGCAAGCTGAAGCTGGTGGCGGTCGAATACATCACCTCGAAAGGGCCGGCGTCGCTGGACGGACAGCTGTTCAACTTCAACAGCGCGCCCAACCGCTATGGCCTGGGCGCGTTCTACGAACTGCATGTCTGGGCGTGGAAGGGCAACCCGACCGGCACCTTCGCCGACATGAACCCCAAAGTGTCATGCGAACACGCGATGGCGCCGAGCCAGTAGCCGGCAATGGCCAGGCGGCGCAATGCCGCCTGGCCATTCGCCCGAGGCCTGTGGGGCGCGGCTGTCCGGCGTCAGCCAGGCCCGGTCATTGTGCTACCGGATCGGGGATCGCCGATCCCAGCTCGGCGATGTCCCGGCTCGTTTGCGGCAGGAGCAAACGCCCCGTCACATACCAGAGCAGGGAGACGACAAGGATCGAGAGGTAGCCATCCACGGCATAGTGCCAGCCGGTATAGACCGAGCCGAACAGGATGAAGGCCGCAAAGGACCAGCCGACGATGGCCCAGCGACGACCGAAACCGGTCAGGAAGAGCGCGTTGAGCGTAACGAAGGCGACATGCATGCTTGGCATGGCGGAGATGCCGCTGCCCAGCTCAGGACGTCCGCTCCTGTAGGCTGCAAGCAGATAGTTGGCATAGATATAAACCGGTGCGGCGGAGCCGTTCTCAGTCAGGGCGGTTCGCAGTCCGGCAAACCGGTCACCGCCGTAGAACTGGTCGTGGAATATCGGGCCGGCGGACGACAGCAAGGTCGCAAGAACGGTGCCGCACAGGATCGTGGTCAGCGCGAACGCCCATAGATAGCGCAAGCGCCTGACTGGATCGCGCCAGAAGGCGACGAACAGCAAAATGCCGAACCATTGGACATGCCAAACATATGCGTAGCCGGCGAAAATCACGGCCGAGAACGGTTCGGGAACGACGCTGTGCGCCCAAGTCCACGGATCGGTGCCATGCAGCCAAAGATCAAGCTCCACCAGGGCGCGGTCGGCGTAGAACGGCACGACGTCCGGGATGGCGACCTTCAGGGTGGTGAAGGCGGTGATGCCGAGATAGAACAAAACGATGACAGGTGTGGCTGCCAGCCAACTCTGGCTGAGCGTGTCGAGCATGTACCTGGTCGGGTTGCGCCTGGCAAATGTCAGCGCCGCCAGGCCGAGCCCAGCCGCCAGAAGCGTGGGCAACAACAAGACGAACGGCCTGGCATAGGAATGCGCCAGATGCAGATAGCGATCCGGCTCCAGGTAAAGAGCAGTCAGGGCATAGGTCAGACACAGGGCAGTCAGCAGCCAACCGCTCCTGGTTGCCGCGACGTCCAGGTCAAGAGGGGCGGACGAGCGGCTATTGCCGCCGCGCTGCCCGGTGTGCGCATTCATCGGAGGACATCCCGCCAGCTGCCCAGAAAATTGTTATGGAGTATTTCGCAGGCGATGTATTACCAACTGGTTACACTTGTATCCAAGTAAAATTTTATTCGTTACACAGTTATAATTCACAATTTTTTGGCAAGGATTCATTGACAACGATGTTGCGCCGCAACACACCTGCGTCATTCGCCGCCATCCGAGGCTTTCGACCGTTGCAGGCGGCCTTTCCATCAGGCTTCGGCCGCGATTGAACGTGGGGCCATCGCCTGGACGGCGATGGCCCAGCGATCAGGCGGCCTTGACCAGGCCGAGCTGGGTGAGGGCGGCGACGCCGTCGTCGAGGCCGATCTCCTCGACGATCCTGCCGTCGACCACTTTCAGCACGGTGGTGCCGGTGAAGCGCATGGTGCGGCCGGTAGCGGCCGGCAGCGAACCGACGAGGAAATCGTTGAACGCCGGGCCGGCATGAGTGCCGCCGCCCTCCCACTGGCCGACGACATAGTCGCCTTCGGCGATGAGCTCGGCGGTGGCCCAGAAATTGAGGTCCGGGAAAGCGGCGCGGAAGTCGGTCATGAAGGCCTTGATGTCGTCGCGGCCGCGGCGCGGCTCATGCAGCGAGTATTTCAGCAGCATGTCGGGTGCGGCGATGTCGTCGACCACCGACAGGTCGCAGGTTTCACCCCAGAAGTCGGTGAACCATCTGACGACGACGGCCTTGTTGTCTTCCTGTTTGGTCATTGGGAGGTCCTCTTCCTGTTTGTCTTGGGGATCACCGGCCTTCGCCGATGACCCTGGGCAAGCACTAGGACGATCCGTTGGGGGCAAAACTCCGGTTCTTGCCGGCCAATCGAAAGGCGGGAACGTGCCGGCAACGCTCACGCAAGCTGGCAACGCAGGATCGCCGCCCTGGGGCAGTCTTCCTTCGGTAACTGTTTCTTCTCTGGTTTTGCTGCAGATTGCCCCGCGGGTGGGGATGAGCGAAACAGACGATGACGCGTGAGGACAAGAAAAGTCGCAATGGAACGTTCTGGGCCAAGGCCCTGGAACGCGCCCATCTTGGCGTCTGGGACTGGGATCTTGCGACCGGCGACTGCTTTTATTCCGCGACCTGGGCGCGGATGCTGGGCTATGACGAAAGCGAACTTGCCAACACCAGCGACCTGTGGCTGCAACTGACCCATCCCGACGATCGCGAGCGGGCGCTGGCCAGCGGCGACCGCCACATTGCCGGACAGACCGACGCCATCGAGACCGAACTCAGGCTGAAGCACAAGCAAGGCCACTGGGTGTGGGTGCTCGATCGCGGTGGCATCGTCGAGCGCGACGCTTCCGGAAAGCCACTGCGGCTGATGGGCGTGCAGACCGACATCACCAAGCAGAAGGCGGCCGAAGCCGAGCTCGAAAAGGTCAATGTGCGCTTCCGCCTGGCGCTCGCCGCCAGCGGCACCGGCATCTGGCACTACGACATCGCCACCAACAAGAGCTATTGGGACACCCGCACCAGAGACATGTTCGGCCTCGTCGCCGACACCGACGAGGTGACGGCCGACCTTTGGCACAGCTATCTGCATCCCGAGGACAAGGAAGCCACCGAGCGCGCGCACCGGGCACCGATGGGAACGGACGCGGTCATCGCCAATCAATACCGTATCATCAGGCGCGACGGCGAGATCCGCCACATCGAATCGCTGGTCCGCTTCGTCGCCGCCGCGGGTGCTGCCGGCCAGATCCTCGGCACGGTGCGCGACATCACCGAGGAAAAGCTGCGCGAGCAGGAGCTCGCCTACGCGGCCCGCCATGACGCTCTGACCGGCCTGTGGAACCGCTCCGCCTTCGACCGGCTGCTCGCCGACCATATCGCGGCAGGTGCGCCGCTCGCCGTGTTCTATGTCGATCTCGACTACTTCAAGGCGCTCAACGATTTTGCCGGCCACGCCGCCGGCGACCTGGCGCTGAAGAGCGTTGCCGCCGGCATTCGTGCTTGTCTGCCGCCATCGGCGCACGCAGCGCGGCTGGGCGGCGACGAATTCGCGCTGGTGGTGCAGCATTGCGATGCCGTGCAGGCCGAGCGGATCGCCACCGCCGTGCTTGGCGCGGTGCGCGAAGCCGATCTCGGCCCGGCCGCATCGACGCGCAAGCTGGCGGCCTCGATCGGCATCGCCTTTGTCGATGATGCTAGCACCACGGTGGCCGACGCGCTGGCTTGCGCCGACGATGCCTGCTACGCAGCCAAGGCTGCCGGGCGAAACCGTTTCGCTGTGTTCTCCGTCAAGACGGCATCGGGGTCGGGCGGGCTGAATGCGGCGCGCATCGCCGCCGACACCGTCGATGCCATGGAAGACGGACGGCTGAAACTGTTCGGCCAGGAAATCCATCTGCTGGGCAGGCCCTGGGAAGAGAGCCGCCATGTCGAAGTGCTGGCGAGGCTCACCGCACGCAATGGCCGCCTGGTGTCGCCCGGCGAGTTCATTCCGGTGGCCGAGCGGTTCGGCATCGCTTCCAGGCTCGACCGCTGGATCATCCGCACCGCGCTGTCGCGGCACGGCGCGGCGTTGCGCTCGGGCGCGCTGACGCTCGGCTTCAACCTGTCGGCGCAGACGTTGAGCGATCCGCAATTGTGGGCGTTTGTCGACAGCGTCATCGAGGAGACCGGGGCGCCGCATTCGGGCATCGGCTTCGAGATTACCGAGACCGCCGCGGTCACGAATTTCGACGCCGCAGAACAATTCGTGCGCAAGGCGCGTGAGCGGCACTGCCGGGTCAGCCTCGACGATTTCGGCGCCGGCATGAGTTCGTTCGAATATCTCAGGCGTTTCCCCGTCGACACGATCAAGATCGACGGTTCCTTCATCGAGCACATCACGCAAAGCCGCTTCGACCGCGAGATCGTGCTGGCTATCACCAGCATTGCCCGCAGCCTGGGCTGCGCTGTGGTGGGCGAGAAGATCGAACGGCAGGACACGTTGACGATGCTGAGCGATATGGGCGTCGCCTTCGGCCAGGGGTTCTTGCTGCACCGGCCCGAACCGCTGGAGGCGATCGTTTCGCGCGCGACCAGGGTGGTGGCGGCCCGAAAGGCATCGTGATCCAGATATCCAGGTATATTGAGGTTCAGGTGTGTTGAGAATCAGGCCGGGCCAGCCGGCCTGAGTCTCAAAACATCTTATGCGGTTCGCCGCGCCGTCGATTGCGGAAATTCCAGCACTCCAGCCTCGGATGGCCTGTGCTGTGCCTCTGCCACCGTTTCGATCAACAGATCGAGGGCCTCACATGCCATGCGGCTCGTCTCGTCACTGCCTTGCAGATAGTGATAGGCGCGTTCGAGGTGGATGCGGGCCGCTGAAAAATCACTGGTCAATGGTCTCTCCATGATCCCGCCCCAATCTATCTTGGCGGGCCTGGCGGAATGCGGGGTAAATATCCACAGGCGGCTTTTATTCAAATGCCGCGAATGTTGCGCGCGCTGTCAGGAGCGAAGTCTCCAACTCTTTGCCGCGTCTTGCTGCGCGGCTAGACTGCGACCTCCCCTGTCCGAGGTGAGATCGATGATCGTCCAGGCCTGCATCAACGGCGCGCGCCCACGTGATTTCCACCCCGGGCTGCCGCTCGATGCACAGGCGATGGCGAGCGACGCGGTGGCCTGTGTCGCCGCCGGTGCGGCCGAATTGCACATCCATCCGCGCATTGACGAACGCGAAAGCCTGGCGGCGGTCAATGCCACTGTGCTGGCGGTGCGCCGGGCCTGCCCGGGCACGCTGATTGGCGTGTCGACCGGCGCCTGGATCGAGAACGATGTCGCGCGGACCCGCGCCGCGATCGGCGCTTGGCAGGAACTGCCCGACTATGCGTCGGTCAATTTGTCGGAGGCTGATGCGCCTGGGGTGATGGAGCTGCTGCGCCAGCGCGGCGTCGGCATCGAAGCGGGGCTTGCCACAACAGCCGATGCCGAACGTTTCGTCGGTCTTGCCGACCACGGCTGCGTGCTGCGCATCCTGATCGAGATCGACATCCAGGACCTGCCGGCTGCACTGGACGAGGCCCATGGCATCGCCACCGTGCTCGAGCGGGGCGGGGTGCGGCGGCCGATCCTGCTGCACGGCGTCGACGCCACGGTCTGGCCGTTCGTCGCGCTTGCGCATCGCAAGCGCTGGTCGACGCGGGTCGGTCTGGAGGACGGCAAGACGCTCGCCGATGGCAGCGTTGCCAGGGACAATGCGGAAATCGTTGCGGCGGCCGTGGCGACTTTTCGGTCCGCGCCTGCGGGCTGAAAAGGCGGTATGCCTCAGGCTTGCCCGCTGGTCGGTGATGTCCAGCCGCGTAAAATGTGTTTCTGGATCTTGCCGGATGCGGTGCGCGGCAGCGTATCGGTAAGCAAGAACTCCTTCGGCACCTTGTAGCGGGCGATGCGGGCGCCGCAGTGGCTTGCCAGATCGGCCGGGTCGACAACGCGACCGGGTTTGACCACCACGAAGGCGCGCCCGACTTCGCCCCAACGCTGGTCGGCGATGCCGATCACTGCCGCTTCGGCAATGTCGGGATGATCGAGCAGCGCCATCTCGACTTCGACCGGAAAGACGTTCTCGCCGCCAGAAATGAACATGTCCTTGCGCCGGTCGATGAGGGTGACGAAGCCTTCGCCGTCCTGCCGCGCGATGTCGCCGGTGCGGAACCAGCCATCGGCGGTGAAGGCGCGCGCCGTCTCTTCCGGCCGGTTCCAGTAGCCTGATGTGATGCCGGGGCCGGACAGCCAGATCTCGCCAGGTTCGCCGGCGGCCACGTCGCGGCCATCGTCGTCGACGATGCGCAGGCAGATCGCCGGCGCCGCAAGACCCGCCGAACCCGCCTTGCGTGCGATCCGGTCGGTCTCGACCGGCATGCCAAGCACGGTGCCGGCTTCGGTCATACCGAAGCCGTCGGCCATGCGCACACCTTGCGCCAGCCACCAGTTGATATCGGCGGCGGGGTTTGGCGCTCCACCGGTGAAGATGGCGGTGAGCGAAGTCCAGTTCGCAGGCGCAAAATCCGGATGGTCGCGCAGCATTCTGGCCATCTGCGGCACACAGAAATAGTGGGTGACGCCAAGCGCGGGATCGGCAAGGCGACGGTTGGTGAGGCCGGCATCGAAGCCGGGCGAGATCAGCACCGTGCCACCCTGAAGCAGAGGCGGCCGCAGGTTGGTGATGAGGCCGATGACATGGAACATCGGCGCGTCGCAGAGGAAGATGCTGGCGTTGCCGACCCGCCCCAGCACACCGAAATTGACCGCTGTGGCCAGGGCGTTGCGCTCGGTGACGATAACCCCTTTCGGCCGACCCGACGTGCCGGATGTGTAGAGGATGATCGACGGCGTATCGTCCGCCGGCAGCGGGCGGCGCGCTGCCGGCGCACGCGCCTCGACCGCCGCCGCGAAGGCCGCGACTTCGACCGGCCTGCAGCCTTTTGGCAGCGCCATATCGAGGGCTGAGTCATGCAACAGAAGGGCCGGATCGCAATCCTGGAGGATCGTCTTCTGCTCGGCGCTGGCAAGCCGCCAGTTGAGCGGCACGAAGATGGCGCCGAGCCGCATCGCGGCCTGCTGCAGGATCAAGAGATCGGCGCTGTTGCGGGCTATCGTCGCGATCCGTTGCCCAGCCGCGATGCCATGGCCGGCTTCGAGAACGCCGACCGCACGCTGGATGGCTTCGTCCAGCGCGAAATAGGTCCAGCGCCGGCCGGTGGCCAAGTCGACACAAGCGAGACGATCCGGCTGCGCTCTGGCGTGCAGGGACACGGGGTCTGAAGTCGTCCAGGCCGGCATCTGCGTCTCCTCCCCAGGATTGCCTGTGCTTTGCGGGATCACTTTGCCTTGTCGTAGGCGCCGAGACCCGGCTTGTAGCTCTTTTCGTCGATGAACTGGCGGATGCCTTCCTTGCGGCCCTCATTGTCGTGGGAATTGGCCGCCTCCTGGGCCCGCACGAGATAGTCCTCGGCATTGTCGTAGGTCATCTCGGCAACGCGGCGGATGGCGTCCTTGGTCGCCTTCAGGGCAATCGGGTTCTTCTTCAGCAAGAGCGTGGCGACCTCGGTGACACGTGCCTTCAGATCCGCCAGCGGCAGGCTTTCATTGACCAGTTTCCAGGCGGCGGCCTTCCTGCCGTCGATGAGCTCGCCGGTCAGCGCGTGGTACATGGCGTCGCGCATCGACAAGAGGTCGACCACCACCTTGGTGGCGCCGCCGCCCGGCAGGATGCCCCAGTTGATCTCTGACAGGGCGAACTGCGCCTCGTCGGCGGCGAAGGCGAGGTCGCAAGCGAAGAGCGGGCCATAGCCGCCGCCGAAGCACCAGCCGTTGACCATGGCGATGGTCGGCTTGCCGTACCAGCGCAGGCGCCGCCACCACCCGTACGCTTCGGACTGCGCCTTGCGGATGGCGCCTAGGCCCTTGGCCTCGGTCTCGCGGAAATACTCCTTGAGGTCCATGCCCGCCGACCAGGCGCTGCCTTCGCCCGACAGCACCAGCACCCCGACATCGTCGCGGAATTCCAACTCGTCTAGAACCTCCATCATTCGCCGGTTGAGCGCCGGGTTCATGCAATTGCGTTTGTCCGGACGGTTGAAGCGCACCCAGGCTATGCCGTTCTCGACATCGAAGGCAACGGTCTCATCGGTCATGGTCGGGTCCTCCTGTTTCGCCGCTGCATCGATGAAAATTGCTATGCAGCATAGCGATCATATTTGCTATGTCGCATAGTCTTTTTCGCTTGACAAGGTGCTTGATCGCGGCGATCGGTTGCAGCATGGACGAGGCTCACATCAGTAGCAGTGCGCCAGGCGCGACACCTGAAGACGTGCTCGACGCGCAGATCGGTTACAATCTCAAACGCGCCTCGGCCGTTGCGCTCAATGATTTCGCGGTCGAGCTGGCCGAGGCGGCGCTGCGCCCGGTCACCTATGGCATGCTGGCGCTTATCGACGAGAAGCCCGGCATCCGCGCCGCCGAGCTCTGCCGCCTGCTCGGCATGAAGAGCGCCAACATGGCACCGCTGCTTGCCGAACTGGAAGAGCGCGGGCTGGTCGAGCGCGACGACCATGCCGGCGACCGGCGCGTGCAGATGCTTGCCCTGACGCCGGCCGCCAGGGAGGCCATCCCCGGATGGCGGCAACAGGTTCGCCGGCACGAGGATCGGTTCCTGCAGCGGCTGACAAAAAAGGAGCGGGCAACGCTGCTGCGCCTGCTGCGCCTGATCTGGACGGATGAAGGGGGCTAGCTGGTTTCCCCGTCCGGCGCCGCAAGCTGCGACAGCAGGGCAAAGAGCGCAATCACCGGCGGTACGACGAAGCACCAGACATTGGCGAAGGCAAAGCCAAGTGCGGCTGCGGCGCAGCCGGCCGCGAACACGGCGACCGCCACCGACATGCGCCGCAGGCGGGCAATGAGGGCAGGGCGGGCCTCTGGCTTCACGCCGCCCAGAAGATCGCTGACGTCGATCATGATCTGGGTGGTGGTGCCGGTCATCAGCGTCGATGGCGGTGCGGCCGCGAGATGGACGCGGTGCACCGCGTTCTGGATCGCCATGGCGGCGACCAGCACCATGCCGGTGACGATTGCCGCCGCACCGTCACCGCTGGCGAAGGGGCCAAAGCGGATCGCCAGCGCAGCACCAGCAATCAGCAGCAAGAGCTTGGCCGTCAGCAGCGGCCCAAGCGCCTGCCGTCCCCGCCTGCGCAAGCGCTCGCCGGCCAGCCGGGTCAGAATGACGACGATGCAGAACACCGGCAACGCCAAAAGCTTGGCCAGCACGCCCGAGATGCCGAGCACCAGGGAGGCGCCCAGGGTGACGAAATTTCCCGTCACATGCGCCGTGAACAGGCCCTGCAGCGCCAGGAACCCGGCCGTATCGACATAGCCGCCATTGAGGCTCAACAGCAGCGGCAGTGTGGGTTTCATCGTTGCATCTCCTGGCCAGGCTTGGCGGTCAGCGTCTCATATCCCGGCGGAGCGTTCCACCTCCGCGCGGTGCCGTCGCCCGCGCGGCCCCAGCCGTCGCGAGGTCGCCGCCACATGAACGGCAAACTCGGATGTTCACTTGACGACAATTGTGTCCAACGGAGCTTTTGCATGTCGCTGTCCGGTACGACAACCCGCTACGGAAACCTTGCCCAGGCATTTCACTGGCTGACGGCACTGCTTGTGCTCATCGCCTTCCTGGTCTCCGAAGGTGGACCGCCGGCGCGGGTCTATTCTGAGGCCCGCGCCTCGACCCTGTTGCTTCACGAGTCACTCGGTTTCGCCGTTTTCTGGCTGCTGGTCGCGCGTCTGGTCTGGCGCCTGTTCGACAGCGTTCCGGATGCACCGCCGATGCCGGCATGGATGGACGTCGCCTCCAAGGTGACGCACTGGGCGCTCTATGCGCTTCTGTTCGCGGTTCCGGCGACCGCCATGCTCGGCGCATGGTTCGGCGGTCACCCGGTGACGGTCTACGGTGTCGGCGCCATCGGTCCGTTTTTCGACCCGTGGGGCGCCGGCGCATCGCTGGCGGACATCCACGGCACGCTTGGCGATATCATCCTCTGGCTCGCCGGCCTGCACGCCGCCGCGGCCATCTTCCATCACGTCTTCCTTGGCGATCGCCTGCTGAGCCAGATGCTGCCCGGCTTGCCCAAGGCGCGTTGATATTCAACCGGCCTGCCCATCGTACGGGCTATGAGAGGCAGCGCCGACTTAAACGATGAGCCCGGCCAGCCCGCTACAACGCAACAGCCCGACCCAATCCCCGCCGAACCGCTTCGCGATAGGCGAGGTCGGCCGCCACCATGTCTTCCATGGCAACGCCCATCGCCTTGTAGACGGTGACCTGCTCGGCGCTGACGCGTCCCGGCCGTAGACCGAGCAGCATTTCGCCGAGTTCGGTTCCGGTTTGCGGATCGAGACCGGCGAGCTCGCTGGAGCCGACCGGGGTCGGGGCGAAGGCTTCGCTTGTCTCGACGAACAGGCTTGCCCGCCTGATGAGGTCGACCGGCAGTTCGCCACCGGGCGGTGCGACGCCCACCGACGAGACATGGGTGCCGGGCCGCACCCAGTCGGCCGAGATGACCGGTGCGTAGGAATGCGTGGCCAGACAGACGACATCGGACGAGCGTACCGCGACTTCAAGATCGCTGACGGCGACGACGCCGGGATGCTGCGCGGCAAGCGCCTGCGCATCGGCGAATTCCTTCGAGACGACGCGGATCTCGGCGAAGTCGCGCACCAGCGGCAGAAGGTGCAAGTGCTGGCCGGCCTGCACGCCGGCGCCCACCACCGTCGCTACCTTGGCGTCGCGCCGGGCGAGTTCGCGAACCGACAGCACAGCCGAGCCGGAGGTACGCACGGCGGTGATGTAGGTGCCGTCCATGACGCAGACCGGCATGCCGGTCTGCGGGTCGAACAGATGGATGGTGGCGAGGTGGCTGGGGATGCCTTTGGCAATGTTGCCCTCGAAGACGTTGACGATCTTCACCGTCAGATGCATGCCCGCCGTCCAGGCCGGCATCGCCAGCGAATAGCCTGCAGCGGGGATGTCGAGCTGCGGCCGCGCCGGATTGACGACCTTGCCATCGGACAGCGCCTTGAAGCCGCCGGCCAGCGCCTCGAGAAGCTGGCGAAGGTCGATGCAGGTTTTCACCTCGGCTTCGCTCAAGAAGAGCACTGGTGTATCGCCCTTGGCCTGGGCGCTGCGGGAGATCGATAGGGCTGTTGTCATGGGATCCGCTTTCGTTGTCGGCTGGAGTGCACGGCAACGGTATTGCGATCTGGCGGCGTGATGAAATATGCTGTTTTTGCGATTTTGGCGTGACTATCACGCTAGTCCTGGCTCAAATGTGTGAATCCTGAAATGGACGATCTCGACCGTATCGATCGCTCGCTGCTGCGCTTGTTGCAGGAGGACGGCCGCCGCACGACGCTCGATCTGGCGCGGCGGGTCGGCCTGTCGCCGACAGGGGCGGCGCAGCGCGTCAAGCGGCTGTTCGCCGAAGGGTTCATCCGTGCGGTGCGTGCCATTCTGGACCCCGCCAGGATCGGGCAGGCACAGCTCGTGTTCATCGAGGTGCGGCTCGACCACACTGCGCCGCAAGTCTTCGACCGCTTCGCCGAGGCGGTGTTGCGGGCGCCGGAAATCATCGAATGCCACATGGTGGTCGGCGGTTTCGACTATCTGGTCAAGGCGCGCATCGCCGACATGGCGGTATTCCAGGATTTCCTGCAGCGGGTCATCCTGCCGCTGCCCGGCGTCCGGGAAACGCACACTTATGCCTCGATCGCCAATGTGAAGCCCGACGCCCTGCTGCCTGTCTGAACTCGCAGCGCCATGGGAGAGTTTTTCTGCATGCTGGTTCAGGCTTTCTGGTTCGAACTGGCTGACGAAACCGGCTATACACCGCCAACTGCCAAGGCTTCGCGCCCGCCAACCCAAGAAGGAAAATCAGATGAGTTCAGAAAAAATAGCTGTCGTCGTGGCTGGCGGCAGCGGCATGGGTGCGGCGGCGGCGAAGCGTCTGGCGGCGGATGGCTTCAACGTCGCCATCCTGTCGTCGTCCGGCAAGGGCGAGGCGCTGGCCAAGGAGCTTGGCGGGCTCGGCGTCACCGGCTCCAACCAGTCGAATGACGATCTGCAACGCCTCGTCGACCTGACGCTGGAGCGCTATGGCCGCATCGACGTGCTGGTCAACAGCGGCGGCCATGGGCCGCGCGCGCCGATCCTCGAGATCACGGACGAGCAATGGCACACCGGCATGGATGTCTATCTGCTGAACGTCATCCGGCCGGTGCGCATCGTGGCACCGCAGATGGTCAAGCAGAAGGGCGGCGCCATCATCAACATCTCGACCGCCTGGGTGGTCGAGCCGAGCCCGATGTTTCCGACCTCGGCGGTGTTCCGGGCCGGGCTTGCCGCCTACACCAAGATCTTCGCCAACACCTATGCACCAGACAATGTGCGCATGAACAACGTGCTGCCCGGCTGGATCGACAGCCTGCCGGCCACCGAGGAGCGCCGCGACAGCGTGCCGATGCAGCGCTACGGCACCTCGGAAGAGGTCGCCGCGACCATCGCCTTCCTGGCGTCCGACGGCGCCGGCTACATCACCGGCCAGAACATCCGCGTCGACGGCGGCATCATCCGCGCTATCTGAGGCGCCGACCGGGAGGAGGAGCCATGTCAGATAATTTTCTGCGCCTTGTGCCTCATGATCCGCACTGGCACCCCGACGAGCCGGCTGCCGCCGCGGCCGTGAATGTCGCGCGCGGACTGTTCCCGCAGGCTGAGCATGTCGCCGTCGAATCCGAAGAGGGGGTGACGTTTTTCGACGCCGGAGCAAATACGGAAAGCGTCCATTGCCCGTTCTGCGGCGGCGACATCGAGGAATGGTGGGGCGGTGCCATGGACCAGGCCTTCGCGGCAGGCTTCGCCGACCTGTCCGTCACCACGCCGTGCTGCCATAAGCCCGCGTCGCTGAACGATCTGCGCTACGTCTGGCCGGCGGCGTTCGGTGTCTGCGCGTTGACGGTCGTCAATCCGGGAGTGACCTCCTTGGCCAGCGAGCAGTTGCGGGCGATCGAGCAAGCCATGCGTTCGCCGCTGAAGGCGATCTGGCAGCGCCTCTGAGACGTCGGATTCTGAATATTCCAAGGAGCAAGAAATGCGGCTTTTGATACTCGGCACCGGCTGGATGGCGCAGGAACATGCAAGGCGGTTCGGCGCCATCGAGGGCGTGGACATCGTTGGTGCCGTCGATGTCGATGCGGCGCGCGTCGGCGAATTCGCCGACGGCTTCAACATCCCCAACCGCTTCACCTCACTGGAGGAGGTGCTGAAATGGGGCGGCTTCGATGCGGTGGCCAATGTCACGCCGGACCGCATTCATCATCCGACCACCATGGCGCTGATCGCCGCCGGCAAGCCGGTGCTGTGCGAGAAGCCGCTGGCCGAGAACTACGGCAAGGCCACCGAGATGGCCGATGCCGCCGAGGCTGCCGGCATCGTCAACATGGTGAACCTCACCTATCGCAATGTCGCGGCGCTGCAGAAGGCCCGCCAGATGGTGCAAGCGGGCGAAATCGGCACGGTCAGACATGTCGAAGCGTCCTATCTGCAAAGCTGGCTGGTGTCGAAATTCTGGGGCGACTGGCACACCGATCCGAAATGGCTCTGGCGACTGTCGCGAGGCCATGGCTCGAATGGCGTGCTCGGTGATGTCGGCATCCACATCCTCGATTTCGCCAGCTATGGTGCCGCTCTCGACATCGACCATGTCTTCTGCCGGCTGCGCGCCTTCGACAAGGCGCCCGGCAATCGCATCGGCGACTACGAACTCGACGCCAATGACAGCTTCGCCATGACGCTGGATTTTTCCAACGGCGCCTTCGGCGTGGTGCATGCCAGCCGCTGGGCGACCGGCCATCTCAACGAACTGCGCCTGCGCATCTATGGCGACAAGGGCGGCATCGAGGTGGTGCACAATCTCGACGGCTCGCTGCTCAAGGCCTGCGTCGGCGACAATGTCGAGAACGCCAAATGGGAAGAGCTCGACGCCGGCTCGGTGCCAACCAACTACCAGCGTTTCGTCGACGCCGTCACCAGCGGGGTGCAGAGCGAGCCCAGCTTCCGCCACGCCGCCGGCCTGCAAAAGGTGCTCGACCTCGCCGTGGTGTCGGACGAGAAGCGGGCGGAGTTGAAGGCAAATGCCGACACGCAATAAAGTTTGTTGATATTCAGGTGATGCCGGCCTGCAAACGACGGTTCCCTGCGCTGCCGGTGCTCACGTACTTGCCCCGTTGGTGCTGCTTATGCGGTCAAGGCATCTTGCAGTTCGGGCTGTTCGAAAAACGAATGAAGCTCGGATGCCGGCATTGGACGGCCAAAGAGCCAGCCCTGGACATCCGTGCAGCCATTCTCCCTGACCAGCCTGAACTGGTCCTCGGTCTCGACGCCTTCCGCGGTCGTGGTCATGCCTAGCGTTGCGCCGAGTTCGGCGACGGCCTTGACGATTGCCCGGCTTTCGCCGCTCTCGCACATCAGGCTGACGAAGCTGCGATCGATCTTGATGCGGTTGAACGGGAACGACCTGAGATAGCTCAGCGAGGAATAGCCGGTGCCGAAATCGTCCATGGCGATGCTGATGCCGAGGTCGCGCAGGCTGTACAGCGTGTTTATGGTGTTTTCATTGTGCGCCAGCAGCACCGATTCGGTGATCTCCAACTCGAGCCGTGACGGCAGCAGGTTCGAAGCCGCGAGCGCCGCGGCAACCTGAAGCGGCAGCCCCTGCTGTTTGAACTGGGCGGGCGAGAGATTGACCGCGACCTTGACGGGGAGGGGCCATTTGGCGGCGTCGGCGCAAGCCCGCTGCATGATCCACTCGCCAAGCGTGTCGATGACGCCCGTCTCCTCGGCCATCGGGATGAATTCCGCCGGCGGCAGCAGGCCGAGGCGCGGATGGTTCCATCGCACCAGGGCTTCGAAGCCGGTGAGTTTCGAGGTCTTGGCGTCGTGCAGCGGTTGATAGTACACGACGAACTGCTCGTTTGTGACGCCGAGAGCCAGTTCGGATTCGAGTTGGCGCCGCTCCTGCAGTCTTGCGTCCATTCCCGGCTCGAACGACCTGCAGGTCCCGCGGCCTTCCATCTTGGCTTTGTACAACGCCAGGTCGGCATTGCGGATGAGGATTTCCGAACTTTGTCCGTCGTCCGGGAAGACAGCGATGCCGATGCTGCTGCCGATGTTGATCTTGTGGCCCTGTATCAAGAATTCGCCGGCCAGGGCATGAATGACCCGGCTCGCCAGCACACCCGCCTCTTCGTCGCCATCGATCAGGAGCTGGAGGATGACGAACTCGTCTCCCCCGGTTCGCGCGACCATGGCGGTTTCGCCCGCCTGCTGCTTCAGGCGCCTCGCCACCGCACCGAGAACCTCATCGCCGATCGGATGGCCGAGGGTGTCATTGACCGGTTTGAAACGGTCGAGATCGACGCAATGGACGGCCAGCTTCTCGCCGTCCCTGAGGCTTCTCAGCGCCTCGTCCATCGTGTCGGCCAGGAGGCCCCGGTTGGGCAGGCCGGTGAGAATGTCATGCGTGGCAAGGTGTTGGATCTCGGCGGTGCGTTCCTCGACCCGCCGCTCCAAAGTCTCGGCGGCATTGGTCTGCATCATCATCGTGCGTCCGATCGCATACCAGCAGGCCAGCGCCAGCAGCGTGACCACCGCGACCGCCGCATAACCAGCCAGTTCGAATTGCCGCACCGACAGGGCGTCCATGTTGCTGTCGTATCTGCTGTTGGGGAAACCGGCCCAGAGACGCCAGGCGCTTCTGGGATCGTTGAGCGAGAGCGGGATGACTTCGGAATAGATCAGATTGGGGTCGGCCGCCGTGAAGGCACGGGAATCCGCCGCCAGGGCCGTCGACATCTTGTGCTGGTCGGATTCAAATCCGTAGCCTGAATTGACGATGACATAGTCGCTGCTCGGCAACAGTTTTCTCAGTGCCGAGGTGAGCATGATTGCCGAGACGGAGCCGCGCAGGCTGCCATCCTGGCCGAAGACCGGGACCGAAAGGATGAAACCGGAGCGATCCGCGTCATTGCCGGTGTGGATGAAATCGGTGTTGTCGCAGGTGATGAGCTCCTTGGTGCCGATGATCGGCACATTCAGCCCGTCAATGGCGCTCGAATTCGGATAGTTCGCCTTCAGCCAGGCGAGCTGTTTGGCCAGTTCCTGGTACTCATAGGTTTCGACCTCTTCGGCGGGCCGGGTCAGCGCGTTCTCGTCAAGCTTTGCGGACTTTGCGGCTGCTGCGTCGGACCGCGCCCTGGCATTCACGATCAGCTGGTCGAACTGGAGGATCGGCTCCTCGAGCTTTCCGGTCACCGCATCGAAGCGGTCGGGGTCGAAATCCAGCGGCAGGAAGTAGACCTCGGAAATGGAGACGTTGTTGGCGAGGTTGTTGTAGATCTGCTGGATTGTCGCGCGGCCCTCGTCGCCGAGGTTCGTGCCATGCCGGTCGAGGTTTCGGACGCTTGGCAGGTAGCTCAGCGTTCGCACATTCTCGTAGACGGCCCGCAAGGCGTCTTCGACCGTCTTGGCGGTTGTCCGGGCTGCCGCCTGGGAGTTCTCGATGTAGCGTTCCTTGGCAAGCGCGAAGTTCCGCTGGGCGTCGATATGCAAGGCCGCCAGCATCGCTGCGCCGGTCACAAGGATCACAACAAATCCGACTGCTCGCCAGAATGCGTTCATCGGCGTCCCACCATCAATTGGTAAGGGATACCCCAGAGCAGTTTAGGAAGCGCTAATGAGTAAGCGCCAATAACCAATGCCCTTCCTTGCGGCCCCGGTGCCCCCGCACACCAAATCCGGCAAGATCCGGAAGCCTGTTTTGTGGGTGCGAGAAAGCGGGATTGGGCATGCGCAAGGTCCAGGTAATCAGTTCGCCGGTAC
Source organism: Mesorhizobium sp. P2_C7 (assembly GCF_056404515.1). Classification (NCBI taxonomy): domain Bacteria; kingdom Pseudomonadati; phylum Pseudomonadota; class Alphaproteobacteria; order Hyphomicrobiales; family Phyllobacteriaceae; genus Mesorhizobium; species Mesorhizobium sp. P2_C7. The sequence goes on from NZ_JBFUDW010000003.1 coordinate 105,420, forward strand.
CGCCCCGGCCTGCTGATCGGCATCGGTCAGCGTTTGCAGGAAGGCGACGATGTCGTCGATTTCGGGGTCGGTCAGTGCCGGTTTGTCGCCGGGCTTCTTGCCGAAGGGCGGGTCTTGGTTGAGGTTGGCCCAGTAAGCCTTTGGCAAATCGTCATTTTGCCGGATCGTGCCGTCGGCATTCTTGGGATACCAATGGCCGGGATCGCTGTCGCGGCTGGCATAGAAGGCAACCGCGTCGCGCAGCGTGTGGAAGTAGCCGTTGTGGAAGAAGCTTCTGCGCAGCGCGACGTTGCGCAGTGTCGGCGTGCGAAACAGGCCGCAATACTCAGCCCGGCCATGGAGGTCGGTCCTGACCGGCCCGCACAGGCCGAGATCGAAATAGGCGGGGTCGGCATTGGCAGGGATGGCCGGGTTGCGCGGCACGGCGACGGCGATCAGGCCGAAATCGGTGAATTGCGGCGGCTCGCCGTCATTGGCGGGTTCGCTCAGGTGGCAACTGGCGCAATTGCCCTTGGTTTCGTCCTCGAACAGCGCGCGCCCGCGCAATTCCTGCGCTGACAGCGTCGCCTTGCCGGCGAGGAAGGCGTCGTAGCGGCTGGAATAGGGGTAGAAGTCGGTGCTGCTCTGCTCGAAAGTGCCGAGCGCCTCGGCAGCGGCCTCGAAGGCGTCGTCCGGGTGGTCGAACACGGTGTCGCCGAAGGCGGCCTTGAATTCATCGGCATAGCTGGACTTTCGCAGTCCGGCGGTGACGGCGGCGGCATCCTTGTTGGCCATCTCGAATGGCGACAGCAGCGGGATCTTGGCCTGGTCGCGGCCGCGGTCGGCGCGGCCGTCCCAGGTCAGGCCGCCGGTTGGGCCGTTGTCGACGCTTTCGTCGCCTTCATCCTCGGAATCGTAGAAATGCTCCGTGAAGGCTGGCACCGCCTGAAGGTAGCGAAGTGACGGCACGGCGCGCAGTCCGGGCTGGTCCAGCTTCGGACCGCCCATCTCGACCGGTGCCGCCGAGGCCGGACCGAAGGCATGGTGCGGATCATGGCAGGACGAGCAGGATTGTTTGCCTGAAGCCGACAGCGACGGGTCGAAGAACATCTTTCGGCCAAGCGCTGCCAGCGCCTGCGCCCGCGCGAAGGCATCCGCGCGCGACATCGGTCCGGGATGGACACTGCCGCTACCGGCGCTGACGGCGTTGCCGGGCAGGATGGTGGCGAGGCCAAACATCGATGCCGCGGCGGTCGCGATCATCAAGCCTTTCCATCGTCTTGCGGTCATAAGGTTCAGTCCGATTTGTTCCGCAATTAGGTCCGCACTGCAACGGATTGATGACCGGTCCACCCGCTCACGCAACCGTGTTCGGATGGGCGATAAATGTCACAAAGGTGACAAAGCATCGACCTAGCGTCCGAAGCCATGGCTCGTCGCCCCCAAGCCATGCACTGCCCTCTAGCCATCACCCTAGCCATGAGGACCTCCCATGACGCGGTTCACGCTTTTCACCTCGCTTTGCCTGGCCGGCACGGCGCTGGCCTCGATTCCGGCTACAGCCAACGCAGCCCCTCCCGGCTTCGACAAGATAGACACCGTCGTCGTCATCTATGCCGAAAACCGCAGCTTCGATAATCTCTATGGCGGCTTCCCCGGCGCCAACGGACTGGCCAACCTTTCGGCCGGCCAGGTGCGCCAGCTCGACCGCGACGGCAAGCCGCTGAGCGAACTGCCGCCGGCCTGGGGCGGCCTGACCGCCAAGGGCGTGACGCCGCCGGTGACCGAGGCGCAGACGGCCCATCTCAGCAATGCCAGCTTCGCCATCGACGACGCCAGCGGCTTCAACGAGAAGACCTCCGTCATCACGCGCGACCTCTGGCACCGCTTCTATCAGGAGCAGATGCAGATCGACGGCGGGAAGAACGACAAGTTCGTCGCATGGGCCGATTCCGGCGGCCTGGTGATGGGTCACTATGACGGCTCGGTGCTGCCGATGTGGGCGGTGGCGAAGAAATACGTTTTGGCCGACAATTTCTTCCAGGGCGCCTTCGGCGGCTCCTTCCTCAACCATATCATGCTCGCCTGCGCCTGCGTTCCGGTCTATCCAAATGCCGACACCAGCCCGGTCAAGGGGCAGATCGCCGTGGTCGAGGCCGATGGCACGACGCTGAAGGTCGCCGACAATTCGCCGGCCTCGGCCCTCGGCGGGGCGCCGAAATTTGTCAATGACGGCGCCATCACGCCAGACTTCCACGCCGTCAACACCATGCAGCCGCCCTATCAGCCGAGCGCCAACAAGCCGGCCGAAGGCGGCGACAAGGCACTGGCCGATCCGGCGCAGCCGACCACGCTGCCGCCGCAGCACGAGATCACCATAGGCGATCTGTTGTCGCTGAAGGGCGTCAGCTGGGCCTGGTATTCCGGCGCCTGGCAGGCAACGCTCGACGGCAAGAATGCGACGCCGGTGCCGAACTTCCAGTACCATCACCAGCCATTCAACTATTTCGCCGCTTACGCGCCCGGCACGGCCGCGCGGGCCGAACATCTCAGGGATGGCGGCCTCGACGGGACCGAATTCATCAAGGCGATCGACGACGGCAAGCTGCCGGCGGTGAGTTTTTACAAGCCGCAAGGCAATCTCAACGAGCATGGCGGCTACGCCGATGTGGCGAGCGGCGACCAGCATCTCGCCGACGTCGTCTCGCATCTGGAGAAGAGCCCGCAATGGAGCCATATGCTGGTGGTCGTCACCTATGACGAGAATGGCGGTTTCTGGGACCATGTCGCGCCGCCGAAGGCCGACCGTTGGGGGCCGGGCAACCGCATCCCCGCCTTCATCATCTCGCCCTATGCGAAGATGGGTACTGTCGACCACACCCAATACGACACGACGTCGATCCTGCGCTTCATCACCGCGCGTTACGATTTGCCGGTGCTGCCCGGCATCGTCGCCCGCGACAAGGCGCTGCGCAACAACGACCAGCCGCCGATGGGCGATTTGAGCGCGGCGCTCGATCTCAGCCGCTAGGGCAACTCAAGACCTCGGTGCGGCGAGCCCCCTTTGCTCTAGCCGCCTGATCTCCGGATCAGGTCGCGGCCGATCGGCTTCGGCGCCTCGCTGCGCAGCACCAGCGCCGTGGTGACCGCGCCGTGGCGGGCCACCGCGTCGACGATGGTTTCAAGCTGCGCCGGCGAGGGGACGACCACTTTCAGGATGAAGCAGTCTTCGCCGGTCAGCCGGTGCACCTCGGTAATCTGCGGCATCTCGGCGAACTGCTTCAGGCAGGGCCGGATGTGCTCATGCGTGGTGCGCACCCGGATGATCGCCATCATGCCGAGGCCAAGTGCGGCGGGATCGATCACCGCGGTGTAGCCGGCAATGACGCCGCGCTCCTCCAGCCGTTTCACCCGCTCGGAGGTCGCCGGCTGCGACAGGCCGACCCGGCGGCCAAGCTCGGACATGCCGATGCGGCCGTTTTCCTGCATGGCTTCGACAATGGCGATGTCGGTCGGGTCGAGCGGCGCGCGCTCATCGTTGTTTTTCATGATCACCTTGAATCCATCGGACAAGCCGTGACTTTTCCGATGATTTCCCATTTCCGGGGCCCTGGCAAGACACCACCATGCTCCTTCAATAGATAGGAGCAAGGCGACATGACGCATTTCATCATCCTGCCCGGCAGCGGCGGTTCGGGTCCAGCCCACTGGCAATCGCGCTGGGAAAGCGCCAATCCGGCGATGCGGCGGTTCCAGCCCTCCAGCTGGGACCTGCCGGATTTCACCGACTGGCTGGCAGCGCTCGAGGCTGCCGTGATCGAGGCGCCGGAGCCGCCGGTCCTGGTCGCGCACAGCCTGTCCTGCCTGCTGATCGCGCATTGGCAGAAGATCTCGCGGCGCCCGGTCCAGGCGGCCTTGCTGGTCGGTGTTCCCGATCCGACGGCGGTCGTGTTCCCGGCTTACGGGATGGCCTTTGCCAAAATTCCCGAGGGCCGGCTGCGGTTTGCCTCGCTGGTGGTGACCAGCACCAACGATCCCTATGGCGCTGCGGACTATGCCGAGGCGAGGGCGAAGCAGTGGGGCAGCGGCCTTGCCGTCATCGGCGCGTTCGGCCACATCAATGCGCAGAGTGGTCTGGGCGACTGGCCGGAAGGTTTTGCGCTTCTCGACGGTCTGGTTTCGGAGGCTCGAGGCTAGCTTCAGCCGCCGTTGACCAGGGCAAGGATGAGTTTTTGCAGATTGCCGCCCTGGCCGAGTTCGATGCGGTCGAAATCGCGGCTCGCCTGTCGCTGTGCCTGAGACAGTCCGGACAGGCGCTTCGTCATCTCGGCGCGGATCTTGCTGCATTTGGGGTCGTCGGCGACGCTGAGGCCGACGGTCGCCGCTTCGATCTTGCGCACCATGTCGACAATGGTTGCGCCGTGGACCTTCTCATGGGCGCTGACGCCGGCAATGAAAACCTCCCAATTCTTCTGGATTGCTGGCGGCAGTGGCGAGGAGGGGCTGGGCAAGGTGTAGGTGATGATGAGCTTCGGCCGTGCCGAGACCAGCACGCAGGCTCCCGCTCGCGCCTGATAGTCCCTGGTCCAGGTCAGCTTGAAATTGGTGTGGGCGATGGCGCGGGCAATGCCGACCTTCGGTCCGTTGTCGCCGATCGAGCGGTAGAGCTCCGGCCCGGACTGGCCTGATATGGCGTAGGTTTCGACCTTCTCGACCGGCTTCCAGTCGGCATGGGCGGCGAGCGGCAAGCCCAACAGGGCGGCCAGCGACAGGCACAGACGAACACAGGCTCTCAACACCGCTCTCCGCACAATCAGGATGGCACGCCGCGACGGGCTATGCCACGGAACCGCTTTTCCTATAGAATGCCGATGGGTGCGGCCGCAAATGCCTGAGGGGGAAGTCATGAGATATCTGATCGTCGCGGGTATGGTGGCGGTGTTGCAGGCCGTACAGCCGGCGTTGGCCGCGTCCTGCGGCGGCTGGAGCGCTGAGATGGAGGAGGACGAGGGCGGCAGCGTGCTGACCGCCTCGGTCTGCGGCGGGCCGAAAGGCGATGCGCATCTGATGCTGGCCTGTTTCGACACGCCGGTGCTGAGCTACGACCTCGGCGCCACCGGCCAGCAACTGGAGCCGGGCATCAGCGGCGCGTTCGACTTCAAGGCCGACGGCAAGACGGTGACGAAGACCCTGCAGCTCGAAGCCATGTACAACTACTTCGTGGTGAACCTGGCCAAAGCCGATCCGCTGCTGGATCTGCTGCGCGGGAAAGGCGATGTGCAGGTCAGCGCCGCAAAATACGGCGAGAGCAGTTTCTCGCTGAAGGGCTCGAGCGCGGCCATCGGCAAGGTGCTGGCGCAGTGCGGCAAGGCTAAGGCTGGGGATGCGGATTGATTTGCCTGCCGGGTTCGTGGAGCCTGGTCGCTGAACCTCAAACACTGGCGCTGCCGAACGTGCAACACACGCCGACGCTATCGGTATTGACAAGCCGGCCTCTGGCTCTGTTCTTTCATGCCCATGATTTACGATCGCTCCCGGCTCGAGGAAGCCTTCCGTTCCAAGTCCCGGCTCAAATTCCTGTTCTTCTGGGGGCATCAGCCGTCCAGGGACGGCCGCATCAGCGCGTCCTGCTTCAGCCAGTGGTGGCATGCCTCGTTCACGGTGGCTGGACGCAGCTATCCGACAGCTGAACATTGGATGATGGCCGAGAAGGCGAGGCTGTTCGGCGATGACGAGACGGCGGCGCAGATCGTGCGCGCGGGAAGCCCGAAGCAGGCGAAGCAGCTCGGTCGCCAGGTGCGCGGCTTCGACGAAGGCAGATGGGACGCGGAGAAGCGGCGCATTGTGGGCGAGGGGAGCTTTGAGAAATTCCGGCAGAATGCGGCCCTGCGCGAATATTTGCTGTCGACCGGTGAGCAGATCCTGGTTGAAGCGAGCCCCATGGACCGGGTGTGGGGCATTGGGCTTGCCGCCGATGACGAGAAAGCAGCCAACCCGCTTTTGTGGCGCGGGGAGAACCTGCTGGGGTTCGCCCTGATGCAGGCGCGCAATCGCCTGCGGTAAGTATTGGCCTAGCAACCTCCGCTATCTCGAAGGGCGCGAGGCTGATGTATGAGGGTGATCTGCAGCCTGCAAAGTTAGTGCTGCCCCTCATTGTCCTGCCGGACATTTCTCCCCGTATAGTGACGGGGAGAAAGGGGCAGCTTCAACGCCGGCGCTTTTTCTGCAACGCTGGCAGATGGCGAAATCATCGGTGACTGGGTCCTTCTCCCCGTCACTATACGGGGAGAAGATGCCGGCAGGCAGATGAGGGGCGGCGCTCCCGTTGCCAACTCAAGCGCCTTGCCGACACCGGCACTGCGCCGTAAGTCATGCAACCATGATCGAATTCCGCCGAGCGCAAGCCTTCGACCTGCCTGATATCGTCGCCATGCTGGCCGACGATCCGCTGGGCGCCGGCCGTGAGGACGCCTCGCTGCCGCTGGCGCGCGGTTATGTCGATGCCTTCAATGCCATCGACGCCGATCCCAATCAGCTGCTGGCGGTGGCCGTGGACGGCGCCGAAGTGATCGGCACCTTGCAGATCACCTTTCTTGCCGGCCTCTCGCACAAGGGCGCCTGGCGCGGGCAGATCGAGGCGGTCCGCATCGCCAGCCACCGGCGCTCGGGCGGCATCGGCAGGCAGATGATCGAATGGGCGATCGGAGAATGCCGGGCGCGCGGCTGCGGCCTGGTCCAGCTCACCACCGACAGGTCGCGCGCGGACGCGCACCGCTTCTACGAGGATCTCGGCTTCACCGGCAGCCATCTCGGCTACAAGAAGACCTTGTGAAGTTCGGCATAGTTCCGGGCCGGCGCCAACTGGCGTATAGCGGAAGGTTGTCAGGCTCTATTCAAATTGCCGGGGAGAGCTGATATAGGTCAGCTAGGTTGACCTATATCAAAATTGTCGCGGGAGGCGCGCCTTGACCTTGATGAATCTGTTGGCTTCGCGCTCGTCGCGCATGAAGGCGTCCGAAATCCGCGAACTCCTGAAGCTGCTCGACCAGCCCGACATCATCTCGTTTGCCGGCGGCATTCCCGATCCGGCGCTGTTTCCGGCCGAGGCGATCCGCGACGCCTATGCCTCGGTGCTCGGCGGCGGCGAGGCGGGCGCGGCGCTGCAGTACCAGGTTTCGGAAGGCTATCTGCCGTTGCGGCGCTGGCTGGCCGGGCAGATGGGCAAACTCGGCGTCGCCTGCGACGAGGCCAACATCTTCATCACCTCCGGCTCGCAGCAGGCGCTCGATTATCTCGGCAAACTGTTCCTGTCGCCGGGCGATACCGCACTGGTGACATGGCCGACCTATCTTGGCGCGCTGCAGGCGTTCAACGCCTACGAGCCGCGCTACGACCGGCTGACGGTCGAAGGCGGCAACATGACGCCGGCGGCCTATCACGCGGCCGCCGCCGCGAATGGCGGCAAGGTCAAGTTTGCCTATCTGGTGCCGGATTTCGCCAACCCGACCGGCCAAACCTTGAACCGCCAGCAGCGCGAGGCGGTGCTCGACCTCGCCGGCGAACTCGACATCGCCGTCATCGAGGACGCCGCCTATCGCGCGCTGCGCTATAACGGCGAGGGCGTGCCGCCGATCCTGGCGCTCGACTGTGCTCGCTCCGGCTCTATCGACAAGGCGCGCACGCTCTATTGCGGCTCGTTCTCGAAGATCCTCTCGCCAGGCATGCGAGTTGGCTGGGTCTGCGCGCCGCGCCATATCGTCGAGAAACTGGTGCTGATGAAACAGGCCTCCGACCTGCACAGCCCGTCGATCAACCAGGTGGTGATGCACCGCGTCGCCGAAGCCGTGTTCGACGGCCAGGTGGAAAAGCTCATCGGTGCCTACCGCGAGCGCCGCGACGGCCTGCTCGCAGCACTTGAAGCCAACATGCCTGAAGGCGTGACCTGGAGCCGCCCGGAAGGCGGCATGTTCGTCTGGGTGACGCTGCCAGAGGGGGCCGATGCAACGGCACTACTGGCGCGGGCGGTGAAGGAGGCGCGCGTCGCCTTCGTGCCCGGCAGCGCGTTCTTTGCCGACGCAACCGGGCGCAACACGCTGCGGCTCTCCTTCACGCTCGCCGACCGGCGCGCGGTGAGCGAGGGCATACCGCGGCTGGCGGCCATCCTGAAGGGGTGAGCCCATACCGGCGCACCTATGCCGCCACGTTCACCATGTGATTGAGCTTCGAAAGCCGGCTGCGAGCCAGTTTACGGATTGGCTTTTCGAACTCTTCCTCGCCGGTTTCGACGACGAAGACCAGTGTCATGAAATCGAGCATGAATTCGTCGATAGCCGTCGCGATCTTCTGCGATCTGCCCTTGAAGCGATGCAGCAAGGCGTTTGCTTCTTCGATATCGTCGACACTGGCGCTGTCGACCAGCGCCTCAAGCCTCTGAAAACTGTCCAATTTGATTCCTCCCAGCCGCGCCTCAAAACTTGCCTTGGCGGGGAAAGTTCCGGCGGAGAGGGGTTTTGCGAAAAGAAATCGCCTCCACCGCTTGAATTTGCGTGAATTCGACGACCCGTTGGCAATCTTTTTGTTTGAGTGGAACCTCTGCGGCACACAAAAGTTGTCACCGTGTCTGACCCCCCGTCAGACATCTGAAAGCACGGTACCAGCTTTCCAAAGGCCCGTCGGATCCCCCTCCCGGCGGGCTTTTCCGTTTGAAGGATCGACCGAGGGCTCCATGGCCGGACGTGTGGTGGGACCTGGCGGTCGGCAAGCACCTGTGTTGACGCCGCCCTGTGCGGACCTAAGTTCGCAAGTTCACAAGGAGGAATTTTCATGGAACTGCATCGCGGCCGGCTTATCGATCATATCCAGTTCGTGGTGAGGGACCTCGCCGCCAGCCGGCGTTTCTACGAGGCGGTCCTGCAGGTGCTCGATGTTCCGATCGGCGGTGTCGGCGACGACTATTTCTGGGCCGACGAACTGTTCGTTTCCAGCGCCGACAGCCGGGCGGCGCAGGGAGAGCTCACCGGCCGCCATCATCTCGCTTTCCAGGCAAGGGACCACGCCATGGTCGATGCGTTCTACAAGGCCGGGCTCGCAGCCGGCGGCACGGACAATGGCGCGCCGGGCGAGCGGCCCTATCATCCCGGCTACTACGCCGCCTTCCTGCTCGATCCGGACGGCAACAACATCGAGGCGGTGCATCACGGCCCGGCAGAGCGAAGCGCCGCGTCCGTGACGATCACCTTCTGAGAGACTATTGGGAAATTCTACTCCGGCGGCCATCTAACGGCGTTTCTGTGCTTCCGGTGCTCGCGGACCCAAATATCCGCGGGGCTCCGGTTCTCGAAACCTCAACCGCCAGAGCGAATGTCGCAACGGTCTCTGAGCGGCTTTCCAATCGCCGTGTATCCTCGTTTATGAGAATCTGAATCTGATCGAGGAAGCGCATGAGTCCACTGCCTGAAACCGTGCCGTTTTTCAGCCAGTGGGAAACGCCGGACATGACCATGGAGGTGCTCGTCGAGGGTGCTGACGTCGCGCTGCGGCGCGATCCGCTGTGGCAAAATTCGGGGGCTGAGACTTCTGACGAATACGCGGTCTGGGCCGCCAATATCTGCGGCATGGCGTGCCTGAAGATGATCCTGGCGACACGCGGCGAGATCGTGCCGACTGTCGAGCTCGCCAGGCGCTGCACTAGATATGGCGGCTATGTCGTCAACGAGGGCTCGATCAAGGGGCTGATCTATGCACCCTTCGTCAGCTTCGTGCGGGAGACCTTCGGCCTGCGGGCCGAAGTGATGACCAATGTCGCGACATCGGACATTCCGGCGATCCTGGCGCGGTCGCGGTTCTTCATCGCTTCGGTCAGCAGCTGGATCCGCTGGCCCGAGCGCGAGCCGCCGGCGAAGGGAGGCCATCTGGTGCTGGTCACCGCGGCGTCGGACCAGGGTTTCCGCTTTCACAATCCGTCCGGCCATACCAGCGCCACACAGGAGAACGCAGTGTTGGCACCGGTCAATTTCGACCGCTTCTTCGCCAATCGCGGCATTGCGGTTGCCATTTGATTTTTTGACAGTTGAGGGATTTCGATGACGGGCAAGACAAGGGTGGCCATCCTCTATGGCGGGCGTTCGGCCGAACATGACGTGTCGCGCCTTTCGGCCGCCAATGTGCTGAAGGCAATCGACCGGACCCGCTACGAGATCGTGCGGATCGCCATTTCCAGGGACGGCAGATGGCTGCTGCAAGCTTCGTCCGTCGGCGATGCGGCAGGGGCTCCGGTGTCCGAGGACGGCGTGGAGGTCGCGCTGTTGCCCGGCGGCAAGGGCAGGCTGGTCGCCGTGTCGCGGGATGGAACGCAGCCCGACCCCGTCGATGTCGTCTTTCCCGTGCTGCACGGGCCGTTCGGCGAGGACGGTTCGGTGCAGGGCTATGCGGAAGTCGCCGATGTCGCCTATGTCGGCTGCGGCATCCTCGCCTCGGCCGCCGCAATGGACAAGGATGTCGCCAAGCGGCTGATGCGCGAAGCCGGCCTTGCCGTCGCCCGCTCCGCCACCTTGCTGGGTGGCGAGCCTGTGTCCTTCGACGACGTCAGGGCAAGGCTGGGTCTGCCGGTCTTCGTCAAGCCGGCGCGCCAGGGCTCGTCCTTCGGCGTGAGCAGGGCTGTCGACGGCGCCAGTTTCGCCGACGCTGTCGAGGCGGCTTTCCACCATGATAACAAGGTTTTGGTGGAAGAATTTGTCGAGGGACGCGAGATTGAGTGCTCGGTCCTGCAGCGAGCCGACGGCACGCTGACGGTGTCGCTGCCCGGCGAGATCATTCCGGCTGGCAAGCACGGCTTCTACACCTATGAGGCCAAATATCTCGATGCCGACGGCGCGGTGGTCAAGGTACCCGCCGATGTCCCGGCCGCGGTTGCCGACATGGCACGCGACATGGCACGGCGCGCCTTCCAGGCGCTCGGCTGCGAAGCCATGGCGCGCGTCGATTTCTTCCTGCGCGCCGACAGTTCGCTGCTCGTCAACGAGGTCAACACCATTCCCGGCTTCACCGACATCTCGATGTATGCCAAGGCGCTGGCGGCATCAGGCACAGGCTACAGCCACACCATCGACGTGCTGATCGAGCACGCGCTGGCCAGGCATGGCGCGCGAACAGTCTAAAGCCTCCTGGGGGAATGTTGATGCCGGCGGCCTGATCGGCCTTTACGGGATGTGAGGCGGCGGGTTTTCCGCCGCCCCGCATCTTACCGGTCACGGATGATGATGGAGATGCCTTTCGGCATCGACTTCGCCAACCGTAAAGCTCTGGAAGCCTGGCATGAGCTGCCATATGGCCGCAAGGCCGATGATCAGATAGGCCAGGCGGGCCAGCATGGCGCCGCCGAGGACAGTGCCGATTACGTCATAGCCCGTTACACCCATGGACAGGAAGTTGAGACCGCCAAGGATGATCAGGGCGAGGGTGACGAGGTTCATGTTACGCATAAACGCCTCCTAAGGTTGCCTGAAAAAAGACGTCTGAAAAAAAACGCCTTCCGTTTCAAACGGTTCCTTCGATCACGAAATTGTGAACGGCCGCTATTGTCCGTGAATGCAACCAGCTTACCCGACCCGGCTTACTCGACCAGGATATGCGCCTCGCGCGCAGCCTCGACAAACGCCTCCCTTGCGATATCGGGGGACACCTCGCCGCTCGTTGCCCGGCGGCAGGCGCGTAGCGCGGACTGATGTTTCAGGCTGCCGGCATCGCGCCAATGTGTCGTGAGCAATTCGATGGCCTGCTCGGTGTTCGACAGGTTGCGGGTGGACCCGGTGACGCCGACCGAAACCACCACGGGTTTGGAGAACCATGCGGTTTGCATTGGAACCTCGACTGCGTTGCAGTCGTAAACGCTTCTGGCGGCGCGAGGTTGCATCGCCGCCAATCACTGTAGCGTGGGGATCGTCGCCCAACTTTGGCTTATGGATACTTTGTCGTGGCCGGGGGGCTCGGCTCGCCCTCGAGTTCCTTCGGCAGCGGCAAACTTGAGCACCGCAAATGTATTTCGCGGGCGAAGATCTTTCGCTCCTTTTGCTCGTGCTCTTTGATGGCTGCTGCGAGCCCTAGTCCGTAGGGGCCAAGGAACACACCAGTCCCCCAACCGGGATGCTCCTTTTCGCGAGCATCATAGTTCGACGCGTCGACACGGGCCTGTTGACATTCCGGCGATACCCACTTCGGGTCTTGCGTCGAAAGCGACGCTCCATATTCGACAGGAGAGCTCACACATCCAGTTGCTGCCGTGGCCAACGCGACTAACACTGCAAGTCTCATACAGGGTGCTCTCCAGGATTTTTTCGAGAAGTACACAGAAGCCTCCTTGCGACAAGGGACGCTGCGATGAGACTTGGGGAATACAGTTCTCGGTGCCGTTGATTTACCGAGGGACATGAATTTCTCTTTCTGGCCCAACGTCGACCATCGCCAAGGCGCGGCCGGGATAGCGCTGGCCGGAGATTTCCCGGCGCCATTGCTTCGTCGCGCGGCCATCTCGCGCCATCCCGATCATCGACCTGCAGCCGGTGACGAGCAGTTCGTCACCGGCGAAAGTTGCACGCCGGCTCAATATGCCCGATCATGACCGTTGGCAGGGGAGAGACCAAGTGGCGACCAATCGTCGAAACGGCATGGCGTCTCCGGCGCATGGGTTAGAGGACATTCTTTCGGCCGCCGCGCCCCACCCGCGAACGTCATTGCCCAATGTGGCAACCACCGTCACGACGGTGGCGGCGCTGTATTTCGGACGCGAGGTTTTCCTGCCGATCGCCATCGCGCTGCTGCTGACCTTCGCGCTCGCGCCGCTGGTCGCGGCGCTGAAACGCGTCGGCATCCCCAGGATCGCGGCTGTCATCGTCAGCGTTCTCAGCGCTTTCGCGGCACTCGCCCTGTTCAGCTTCATTGTCGCCTCGCAGGTCAGCGAACTGGCACAGAACATCCCGACCTACCAGATCAACATCCTGACCAAGATCCGTTCACTCAAGGAAACCGGCGTCGGGGGAGGCATCATTGCCAGGTTGAGCGACGTGGTCGAGCGTGTCGGACAGGAGATAGACAGGCAGGACGCTTCGCCGCCGGCGGCCACTCCCGACAAGCCGGCGCGCGAGCCGGTGCCCGTCGAGATCGTCGCGCGCCAAAAGCCGCTCGAAGTCCTGCAGAGCATCGTCGGTCCGCTGATCAGCCCGCTCGGATCGGCCGGACTGATCATCGTCGTGGTTATTTTCATGCTGCTCGAACGGGAGGATCTGCGCGACCGCTTCATCCGGCTTGTCGGCTATGGCGACCTTCACCGCACCACCGAGGCGCTGCAGGATGCTGCCAAGCGGGTGGGCCGCTATCTGCTCATGCAGTTGGTCGTCAACATCGTCTACGCCATACCGATTGCGCTCGGACTGTGGTTCCTCGGCATTCCCAATGCACTGCTGTGGGGGCTGCTGGCGCTGGCGCTGCGTTTCGTTCCCTATATCGGCCCGGCCATCGGCATGCTGCTGCCGCTGTTCCTGGCGCTGGCCGTGGCACCCGGCTGGTCGCTCGTCCTGTGGACGGCCGCCCTGTTCGTGGTGATGGAACTGGTCACCGGCAACGTCGTCGAACCCTGGCTTTACGGCTCGCGAACGGGGCTGTCATCGCTGGCGATCATCGTGGCCGCCATCTTCTGGACCTGGCTCTGGGGGCCGCTCGGACTGGTCCTGTCGACGCCGCTCACCGTCTGCCTGGTGGTGCTTGGCAGACACGTACCGCAGTTCGAGTTCCTCGACGTGCTGTTCGGCAACGAGCCCGTGCTCGAGCCCCATGCGCGCCTCTACCAGCGGCTGCTGGCTGGCGATCCGGAGGAAGCCACCGACCACGCCGAGGAGATGCTGGAAGAGAAATATCTGTTCGAATTCTACGACAAGGTGGCCATTCCGGCACTTCTGCTGGGCGAGCGCGACCGTGTGCGCGGCGTCATGGGCGACCTGCAAAGACGGCAGGTGGCGGACAGTGCCCTGACGCTGGTGGCCAACCTCGACGATGAGGCGCAACAGGAAGCGGCCGAGGAGGATGACCCGGCCGAGGCCGGGGAGCCCGGCGATAATGGCGATGGCGCCGGCGTGGACGAGGCCGACCTGCCCGATGGCACTGACATGTCGGTGCTTTGTGCCGGTGGGCGTGGCGAACTCGACGATGCCGCCGCCGCGATGCTGGCGCAGGTGCTGGAAGTGCAGGGTGCGACGGCATCGAAAGCGGGCTTCGCCGAGATGGAACCGGCGAGCATCCGCCGCCTCGAACTCGATGCCATCGACACCGTCGTGATCAGCTTCCTGAACCGGGATTCCGTCAAGCACGCGCGCTTCCTGGTTCGCCGGCTGAAGCGTGCGAAGGCGGCGCTGCGGGTGGGCATCGTGTTCTGGTCGGAAACCGGCAATGACGACAAGGAGGCGACCGCCAGGCTGGCCCAGGACATGAACGCGGATTTCGTTGCCTATGGCATGGTCGACGCCGTGGTCGGCGCGCTGTCAAACGAGCCGCCGGTTGCCCTGAAGCTCGTCACCAAACGCCGCATGCGCCGGCAGCGGGCCGCGCCCAAAAAGGTTCAGGCCGCGGCGGCGAGCTAGGGGTCAGATCCCGATCGCTCCAGGAGCGAGTTCGACACGCGGCGGTCGTTCAGTTGCTGGCGTCGGATGGCGCGGCCTCCGATGTGTAGTCGCAGTAATGGAAGCTGGCGAGATAGCCGGGGAGTACGCGCATGAACTCCTGTTGATGGGTCCAAGCTCTGCACTCGGCCATGGAAGTCATGGGTTTCCCTTGGGGGATCCTGATTAGCTCCCCGTGGTCGGTCAGAAGGATTGTGACAGCGATGGCGGTGAACATGCAGTCATCCATCGACCTAAGGCTGGCGGCATAATAGGCGCCGGGGTTGGGACGGACGTCGTCTGAGGCCGCCTCGATGACATGGTCAGAGCCGCAGAGTTTCGCGATGCGGGAATCCGCTTTTGCAGCCGTTGGCGCTGTCACGAGAAGAGCGAGAGCGATGATGAGCTTGGCGCGTTTCATGTCATCCTCCCGTCCAATCCGGCACTGGTGGGATCACTTGGAAGCGAAGGCCGAAAGGGATAAGCTAGGAAGCGCGCCAAGAGGGTGAAATGTCCCGAAAGGCTCCTGAAATTGACCCGAAACCTGCTGAAACGATCACATTCGGCGGTCTTTTCTCGCTGACGAAAAGCAAACAACTCCGGACCGTCGAAGGTAAAGCGGTCGATCTTCGCAGCCAGTCCACCGAGGTGCTCTGCGTGCTCGCGGCGCGACCGGGCGAGATCGTGTCCAAGGACGCGCTGATGCGCGCGGTCTGGCCCGATACCTTCGTGACCGACGACAGCCTGACCCAATGCATTGCCGATATTCGCCGCGCATTGGGGGACGACGCGCATGCGATCGTGGAAACCTTGCCAAGGAGAGGCTACCGGCTGAATGCCGATCCATCCGACGCGGCGGACCCAAACGCCGCTGCCGGCACGGAACGTGCGAAGACACGATTATCGCAGCGCGGCTTCATTCTAGTTGCAGTCGTTCTCGTCGCGGCAGCGATCGGCGCATACTACGGCGCGGAAACATGGCGAGGCGCTCCAGTTCGTTCGAGCGACATGCCGAGGATTGCAATCCTTGCCTTCGACGACTTCAGTGCTGGCGGGGACAAGGGATATCTCAGTGATGCCGTCGCCGAGGGGATCATTACCGAGCTTGCGCGGAGCAAGACTTATGCCGTCATCGCCCGGAACTCGAGCTTCAGGTACCGCGACAAGCCCATCGACACCAGGCAGATCGGAGATGAACTCGGCGTCGACTACCTGCTCGAAGGCAGCCAGCAGAAGATCGGAGACCGGCTGAAAGTGACCGCCCAGTTGCTGAATGCGCATGACGGATCGCATGTCTGGGCCAACACCTACAACCGCGAGATCGGCGATCTTTTCGTCGTCCAGGAGGAAATCATCCGCACGCTTGCGGAACGGGTCGGACGCAGGATCGAGCGCCCTCTGCCACAGAGCGGTTCTGCCAGGGTCAGTGCGCTCCACTATCACCTGATGGGGATCGCCGAGATTCGAGAGAATTTCTCGGCTGCGAGGAACGAGCTGTTTCGGCAGATGAACCTCAAGGCGATCGAAGAGGATCCGAACTCGCAGTTCGGCTATATCGGGCTGGCTTGGTCCTATCGCAACGATGCGATGTTCGGCTGGAACGAGCAGGACCGTGACGAGGCGTTGAACCGCGCGGCCGAATACGCCGACGAGGCCATCGTGCTCGCTCCTGATGACGCTGAAGCGCATAATATCCGCGCCAGCATCCACACCGAAGCCGGCGAGGTGGAGCAGGCCCTTGCGCAGTTCGATCAGGCAATCGCCCTGAACCCGAGCAACTCGGATATCCTGGTCCGCAGCACGGATCTGCTACTCTATGTTGGTCGTACAGACGAAGCGATCGATCGCATCAGGCAGGCCATGGGCATCGATCCTTTCTACCCGGACGACTTCAACTGGCAGATGGGCTGGGCGCTCTGGGAAAAGAACGATTGCGGGGCCGCGCTGGCCGCTATGCGGAAAATGTCCACAATCCCGATCGGCGCGCACCGAATGCTTGCGGGAATCCAAGCATGTCTGGGAAACAAGCGCGAGGCAAAGGAAGCACTTGCGGTTTTCCTCCAGAACACTCCCAGTGAATCCATCAGTAAAGAACGCAGGGAGTGGGACAAGATTTGGACCGCACCCGGAAGCCTCGACCGCTGGATCAAGCAGATGCGGTTCGCGGGGTTGCCGGAGTGACAGCCGACCGTATGCGGCCGGCAGAAGCCAATTGGCCGCATAAAAACCGTTGAAGCCTTTGGATTGTGGGCGGTAGTTGGCCTCAAAACCAAGATCATCCTTCACAGGAATATTGGGTGCGGGAAAGTTGGCAATGGGACCGGCTTGCGCCAGTCAGCCGAGGGTCAATGGCATTTCTAAAGGAACGCTAATATACATGGACGCTCGAAGGAGCAGCGCCTGCCAGATAGTTGAGGAAGGCCATGCGAAGGTTCATCGTCACGGCGGTGTGTATCGCCGCCGCAACAGTCGCCAGCGCCCATGATTGGTACGAAAACAAGTTCGATCCGCAGACGAAATTCAAGTGTTGCGGTGGTTCTGATTGCCGCGCCATACCTCGTTCTTCGGTGCGGATGAGGGGCGACGGCGGTTACATTTACTTGCCGCATAACTTCATCATCCCACGGGACCGCGTACAGGAATCCCCGGACGACCAATACCATATCTGCGAGAATACCTACGTCGTAACCAATCAGCTGTATTTGCGTTGTTTTTTCGCGCCGCGCGTGAAGATCTCCCTACTACTCCCAGGCTAAGGTCAATACTGCGCGTCGCTATCGGGATTGTTGCCGCGCCGCGCCGATAAGCCCGCGCCCGCCGCGGCGAATTCGTAACCTACTTGGCGGCCGTCTCCGATGGCGCCTCTGCCGGCCCCGAAGGCGCGGCCTCGGCACGGGACTTGCGCCGTGAAAACAGCGACCTGAGCGTGACGTAGAACACCGGCGTCAGGAACAGGCCGACGAAGGTGACGCCGAGCATACCGGAGAACACCGCGGTGCCGAGCGACTGGCGCATTTCCGCGCCCGGGCCTGTTGCGATCATCAGCGGCACGACGCCGAGGATGAACGAGAAGGCGGTCATCAGGATCGGCCGCAGCCTGAGCCGGCAGGCTTCGACGGCAGCCTCGGCGGCCGACAGGCCGCGTTCCTCCGCCTGCCGCGCGAATTCGACGATCAGGATCGCGTTCTTGGCGGCAAGCCCGATCAGCACGATGAGGCCGATCTGCACGAGGATGTTGTTGTCCAGGCCTCGGAAAGACACGCCGATCAACGCCGCAAGCACGCCGAGCGGCACCACCAGCACAATGGCGAACGGCAGCACCCAGCTTTCATATTGCGCCGCCAGAGCCAGGAACACGAACAGCACCGACAGTCCGAAGATATAGACAGCGGCATTGCCGGTGTTGCGCTCCTGATAGGCGAGCTCGGTCCATTCATAGGAGGTACCGGCCGGCAGCGTCTTTGCCGTGATCCCTTCCATCAATGCCAGCGCGTCGCCCGTGGAAACGCCGGGCGCGGCGTTGCCCTGCAGCGGCACCGAGACGTACATGTTGTAGCGCTGGACCAGCGCCGGGCCGGTGACGTCGCGGATCTCGATCAACGTGCCGAGCGGAACCAGCGCGCCGGTCGCCGAGCGCACCTTCAGTTTCAAGATGTCGGCGCGATCGAGGCGGAACGCCTGGTCGGCCTGCGCCCGCACCTGGTAGACGCGCCCGAAAGCGTTGAAGTCGTTGACGTAGGCGGTGCCCAAATTGATCGACAGCGTCTCGAAGATGTTGGGGATCGGCACGTTCAGGATGCGCGCCTTGTCGCGATCGATCGCCAGGAAGAATTGCGGGCTCGACGCGGAGAACGTCGTGAACACGCCCGTCAGCCCCGGCGTCTTGTTGGCCTGGCCGGCGATGTCGTTGGCAAGCGCCAGGACCTGCCGCATGTCGGCACTGTTGCGCTCCTGGATCAGCAGCTTGAAGCCGCCGGCATTGCCGACGCCGCGGATCGGCGGCGGCGGCAGTGCGATGATGAAGGCTTCCTTGATGGTTTGCAGGCTGCCGAACAGATTGCCGATGACCTTGGTCGCCGACTGGCCGGCTTTCAGTCGCTCGTCAAACGGCTTGAACCTGGCGAAGATCACGCCCGCATTGCTGGCGTTGGTGAAGGTCGCGCCGGAGAAGCCGGCGAAGGCGACTGCGTAGTCGACGCCTGGCGTTTTCTGGATGATCTGCGACGCCTGCTTAATGACCGCATCGGTCCTCGACAGAGAGGCGCCGTCCGGCAGTTGGACGACGACGATCGCATAGCCCTGGTCGAGCGTCGGAATGAAACCGCGCGGCACCGCCTGCACCATGTAGACCGTGGCGCAGATGAGGGCAGCGAAAACGCCCAGCATGGCGGCGATCGTTATCCACGAGCCGACCAGAACCCGGATGATGCTCGAATACCAATGGGCGACCCTGTCGAAGCCGCGATTGAAGCCGTCGGCGAGCGCCCGCGCGAACCGTGCCAGGAAAAAGCGCGGCGGCGCCGCCGCGGCGTGGTGCGGCTTGAACAGCAGTGCGGCCAGCGCCGGCGAAAGCGTCAGCGAATTGAATGCCGAGATCGCCGTCGACACCGCGATGGTGATCGCAAACTGCAGGTAGAACTGCCCAGAAATGCCGGGGATGAAGGCTGTCGGCACGAACACGGCTATCAGCACCAGCGAGATCGCGATGACCGCCGTTCCGACTTCGTCCATGGTCAGGTGCGACGCTGGATTGGGCGCCAGCCCTCTGGCGATATTGCGCTCGACGTTCTCGACCACGACGATCGCATCGTCGACGACGATGCCGATCGCCAGAACGAGGCCGAACAGCGTCAGCATGTTGAGCGAGAAGCCGGCGGCGTAAAGCACCGCCAGCGTGCCGATCAGCGACACGGGGATCGCCACGATCGGCACGATCGCCATGCGCCACGATTGCAGGAAGACGATGATGACGATGATGACAAGCACCATCGCCTCGAGGATCGTCTTGTAGACCTCCTGGATCGACTCGGCGACGAACTCGGTCGGATTGTAGACGATGTCGTAGCTCAACCCCTTCGGGAAGTCGCGGGAAAGCTCCTTCATCTTGTCCTGGATCTGCGCGGCTGCGGCGAGCGCATTGGTGCCCGGCCGCTGGAAGATGGCGAGCGCCACCGCCGGTTTGCCGTTGAGATAGGAGTTGGTGACGTAATCCTTGGCGCCGAGCTCGATGCGCGCCACGTCCTGCAGCGAGATCAGACGGCCGTCGTCGGCCGATTTGACGATCACGTATCGGAAGTCGCGTGCGTCGTTGAAGCGGCCTTGCGTGGTGACCGTGTACTGGAACGCCGTGCCGGTGTTGGTCGGCGGCGCGCCGATCGAGCCGCCCGACACCTGGACGTTCTGGTCGCGCAGCGCCTGCACCACATCGCCCGAGGTCATCCCCAGGGCGGACAGTTTTTCCGGATCGAGCCAGATGCGCAGCGAATATTCGCGTTCGCCGAAGATGGTGAGGTCGCCGACGCCGTCAAGTCTGAGCAGTATGTCGCGCACCTGCGAGCGGGCGTAGTTCGAGACGTAGAGCTGGTCGTAGGTATTGTCGGGCGACAGCATGTGCACGACCATCATCAGGTCGGGCGAGCTCTTGGTGGTGGTGATGCCGAGGCGGCGGACTTCTTCGGGCAGGCGCGGCTGGGCGATCGACACGCGGTTCTGCACCAGCACCTGCGCCTGGTCGAGATCGGTGCCCAGCTTGAAGGTGATGGTCAGCGCCATTGCCCCGTCGCCCGACGAATAGGAGGACATGTAGAGCATGCCCTCGACGCCGTTGATCTCCTGCTCGATCGGCGTTGCCACCGTCGCTGCGATCGTCTCGGCGTCGGCGCCCGGATACTGCGCGCGAACGACGATGGTCGGCGGCGCGATCTCGGGATATTGGGCGACCGGCAGCTGGGTATAAGCAATCCCGCCGAGGATCAGCAGGACGATCGAAACGACCGATGCGAAGATCGGACGGTCGACGAAGAAATGTGCGAACCTCATTGCTGCAACCCGGCGGTCTCGGCCTTGGGCGGCAACGTCACCATCTCGACCTTCACCTTGGTGCCGGGCCTGGCGTGCATCAGCCCGTTGACGATGATCGTCTCGTCGCCGGTCAGGCCCTGGCGGATCACACGGTAGCCGTCGAGAAGCGGGCCGGTGCGCACGGGCTTCGCCGTCACCATCCCGGCCTCATCCACCAGGAACACGATGCGGCGATCCTGATCGGCGCCGATCGCCTCGTCGGGCACCAGCACGCCGCTATGCGGCAGCGACCCCGGCACGTTGATGCGCCCGAACATGCCTGGCTGGAGAATGCCGTCGGCGTTGGGAAACGTTGCACGCACCCGCATGGTGCCGGTCGCGTTGTCGATCCGGTTCTCGGCAAAATCGAGCTTGCCTTTGAATACCGCCTCCGCGCGGTCGGCGACGCGAACCACCACCTCGAGCCCGCTGTCGCCTTCCTGCATGCTGCCGCCGCGCTCCTTCGCGTCGCGGGCGTAGCTGAAATACAGGCGCTCATCGACGTCGAAATAGAAGTCGATCGGATCGCGCGTAACGATGGTCGTCAGCAAGGTGGAATCCGGCTGCACGAGGTTGCCGACCGACACCAGCCGGCGGTCGATGCGGCCGGACAAGGGCGCCTTGATCTCGGTGAATTCCATGTTCAGGCTGGCCGTCCTCAGCGCAGCCGCCGCGCCCTGCATCTGCGCCTGCGCCGAAAGGTATTCCCGCCGGCGGTCGTCGACGGTCGAGGTTGAGATATTGCCGGTCTTGGCGAGTTCGTCGGCGCGATCCAGCTGCATCTTGGAGAATTCGAGCAGACTCTTGGCGACGTCCACTTGTGATTTGGCGGCATCATAAGCCGCCTGGTACGGACGCTGGTCGATGGTGAAGAGCAGGTCGCCCTTGTTGACCAGTGCGCCGTCCTGGAAGCTGACCTTGTCCAGATAGCCGCTGACGCGCGAGCGGATGGCGACCTGGTCGACGGCTTCGAATCGCCCGACGAACTCGTCGTCTTCGACGATTTCACGGACCACCGGCTTGGCCGCCGTCACCACGGGTAGCGGCTGGTCCTGCGCAAAAGCAGTGCTGCTGAAAGCCATGCCGAGCAGGAATGCCGCCGACACGGCGGCGCGGGCAAGCCAGCCGGCCGATCGAGCGGGTTGCCCGCCCGCGTCGCGATGCCATTGCGCATCCTCAAGGGTGTCCATTTGCGTCCTCGCTGGCTGGACCCGGAGGTCGGTTGATCCGCTTCTACGCTCAGGCTTGTTCGTCGAGATCAGAGCACTGCAGTGTTGTGCAGGGCAACATGATCATTTTCCATGTCGGCTGAAATGTCCACCCTGTGGCTGCCCGGCACCGGGCTAAAGCCAGTCGAAAGCTACGCAGAGGCGCTGCGCTTAAATCCTCGCGCTCCCGGTTGGTATTTCTGGGTTGTTGGAATGGCTCAGATTTCCGCCGGCTATGCCCAGACCCCTACCGGTCGACCATCGCCAACCCGCGCTGGCCGTAGCGCGGGCCCGAGATTTTGCCCGGCGCCAGCGCTTCGTCGAGGGCGGCCATCTCGGCGGCATCGAGCTTGATTGCGACGGCGGCGATATTCTCCTCCAGGTATTTCCTCCGCTTGGTGCCGGGGATCGGCACGATGTCGATGCCAAAACCGGTGCCCTTGTGCAGCAGCCAGGCCAGCGCGACCTGGCCGGGCTTGACGCCTTTGGCCGCCGCGATGTCGCGGACCTTGGCCGCTGCCTCGACATTGGCGTCGTAGTTCTCGCCCTGGTAGCGCGGGTCGTTGCGGCGGTAATCGCCCTCGGGATAGTTTTCCGCACGGCTAACCTCGCCGGTGAGGAAACCGCGGCCGAGCGGCGAGAACGGCACCAGGCCGATGCCGAGTTCGCCGAGCAGCGGGATGATCTGCGGCTCCAGATTGCGCTCCCACAGCGAATACTCGCTCTGCACCGCGGACACCGGATAGACGGCATGCGCGCGGCGGATGTTGGCCGCACCTGCCTCGGACAGGCCGAAGAACCGCACCTTGCCTTGGGCGACCAATTCGCCGACCGCGCCGGCGACATCCTCGATCGGCACAGCCGGGTCGACGCGGTGCTGGTAGAGCAGGTCGATATGGTCGGTGGCAAGCCGGCCGAGCGAGCCTTCCACAGCCGCGCGGATATGCTCGGGCCGGCTGTCGGTTCCATCGAGCTGCTTGCCGTTTTCGATGCGGAAGCCGAATTTGGTGGCGATGGTCACCTGGTCGCGCTTGCCCTTCAGCGCCCGGCCGAGCAGGGCCTCGTTGGTATGAGGGCCATAGACCTCGGCGGTGTCGAGGAAGGTGCAGCCGAGTTCGATGGCGCGGTGCAGGGTGGCAATGGATTCGCCCTCGTCGGCCGGACCGTAGGACTGGCTCATGCCCATGCAGCCAAGGCCGATGGCCGAGACCTGCAGCCCTTGGCTGCCGAGCTTGTGGGTTTTCAGGGTCATGGCTGGCGTTCTCCGGTGGGGGGATCACCAGACTATAGCGGCCGCTCGCTCATTTCCCACAGCCTTTCGGCCGCGCTGTCTTCACATGTTCGAGGCCACGTCGCGGGAAGACAGTGGCTTGGGCTTGTGGGCCGGACGCTGCCTTGTCTTGTGTTCAGCTTTGCGGGGCGCGGCTTTGACCGTGTTCAAGGTCTTGGGGGTCGCGGTCTTAATGTTGGCGGTTTGCGGCGCTTGCGCCTTACGGCGCCTGAGCCAGCTCAAAGACAGTTCGGCAAGGAGACTGCGCAGACCTTTCACAACGTCCTCCTCCTGTTGGGCGACGGGATAATTTCCGATGGCGCGACTTGTTCCACCCACTTCCACCCACGGATGTTTCCCGGGTTGGGCTTGGGTCGAGCGGCGCATGCGACCTAAGTCCGATCGCAAACCGCAATGGTCTTGCCGGTGGCGCCGCCGGGAACAGTCGGCTCTCACGGGCGTTGTCCGCTGCAGATTTGCTGGAGGAAGCTATGGATAGGAGTGTTGGCCAGGCACGCTGGTTGCTCGCACCGATCTTCGCGGTTGCCATCACTTTTATGGTGATTGGAATTACCTTCGGCTGACCGACCTCCAAGGATCGACCTCGAACTTTTCCGATCGGCGCAGCCACGTCCCTTCCTGCGCTGATAGGGTTTGCTCGCCGCACCTGTGCGGCGAGCAAACCCTCCAGTCTCAGCCCTTATGTGTCAGTGAGAGTAGTAGGCCAGGGTAAGATAGACTGCCGGTGCGGAGATCAAGCAAATCGCCATTCCGATGACCAACGCCATCGCAAGGCGTTCTGTGCGCCTGACAATATCAGCAATCTCGTGGTCGTCGGGAGAGGGAATGAGATCAAGCACCGAAAGCACCTCCGGGACACGAGCATGGTTGTCATTTGCTGGTCGGGTATCGTCATCATGTGTGCTCGGTCTCTGGATACTGGTCACTGTTCGCCTCGCTGTGGGAAACGCCACGCCGCCGCTGCGGGGACGCTAGAGGTGGTACCCCGCTGTGTGGGGAAATGGTGGACTCTCGGTTGATGCCGAGGAAAAGGGCTCGTGCTCGGGGCCCCGATTCTCGCGCGGTTCTAACGTATCGGCCAGGCATAGGTTGCCCGCTAAGACTTCAGTCGTACCACCCCCGGACCTTAGCCTGAGCGGCGGAACACAATGCTGTGGGGCTCGTTGCTGACTCGTGATTGGCAGTCAAACCTGGCTGCCAAATTGGCGCAAGAAGGAAAGATTTTGCCATGAAGAAATATCTTGTCAGTGCAGTCGCAGGCCTCGCGCTGGTCGCTGGAATTGGTACTGCCTTCGCGGAAAACGTCGTAATTCTCAAGCCGGAACAGCAGACGGTGGTTCGCGAATACATCCACAAGCAGAAGCTCGCATCCGTCAGCCTGCTGGGTGTCGAACTCAACGTCGGCACGGCCCTTCCGGATACGGTGGAGCTTCACGCCATCGAGGTGCCCGACGTCAAATACAAGTACACGGTCGTCGGCGACCACGCCGTTCTCGTGGATCCTGATACCCGCAAGGTCGTGCAGATCATCGAGTAGGTCTGCCGCAGCAGGCGAGCCCGCTTCGCGATCTATTTCGGGAAGCGGGCTCCATGCATTTCTCCGTTGCAGTCATATGAGGAATCACTAATGTTCACTGACAAAGAGACCCGGTTTTTGGAGGCGGGCATGCTCCTGGCAGTGCCTGTCTGCGTGGCGGTCACCGCGCTGATCGCTGTCTTCGCCTTGGCCAGGCTATGATGGACAATATGGCAGGCTGCCGGCGCGATCTCGAGGCTTGGCTAGTCGGGAACGGGGACGGTTAACATGAACCGCTTCCTGTTCGTCGCGGCCGACTTTCTTTCCCGGCCCCCGGGTTTCTATGTGATGCTCATAGCCATGGTACTTTGCACTGCGCTGGTGCCTTTCGGGCTGACAAATGCGGTTACCTATGCGCTGTCGGTTGCGGCCATCGTGATCACCGGTGTTGTCCTCATACAGGGCTATCGCGACACCGCCGCCATCCACGCCAAACTCAATGAGATCATCATTGCCCTTGACGAAACCCGAAACGACGTTGTCGGGTTGGAGCATGCCGAACCGGAAGAGATCCGGGCAAAGCTTGTGAAGCTCGAAGAAGAAGCGGCCCGAACAATTGGGCCGGCATAATCCCCATTGCGTGACAAGGAAGATCTGCGGCACGCCGCCTTGCAGGGTTCCAGGAGGAATGAACGATGAGCCCCACGGATCCGCCAGTAGAACGACGCGCTGATGCACGGGGGATTGTTCTGAAGGATGCGATCATTATCACGGACGATGCCAAGATCAGTTGCTCGGTCAGGAATCAGCACGTTCACGGCGCGGAGTTGCGGGTGGACCCTGGCGTAACAATCCCCGACCGGTTCGTCCTTCACGTGCCCGCGGACGACGCCAACTATCGTGCCGTGGTGCGGTGGAGACGCAACGAGCGGCTTGGCGTGCAGATTTATTGAAACAGGATCCCTGGGCGTGCGGCCCGCGGGTGGCTGGGGCTGGTCGGGTCGAGACTGCGCTATCCCTGACGGAAATGCGTTATCCCTGATATGCGAGCGGCAACCGCATCCAATCCGTTGTCATAGATCCGCGTCAGCACGCTTTCCGCGGCATTGGCTCGCTGGGAAGTGCAACCAATCAGGTCCCGCCCTCCCAAGCTCGCCGGGGCATTGGCAATACGATCCCAAACCGCCCAGGTTCCGTCTGTCTCGATGTGGCAATAGAATCGGTGTTGTTGCTTTTCCATAATGGGAAACGTTCAACACCCGCTTTGGGGTCCATGCTGATGGCAACGTGGTTAATGTCGCAGCGACTGAAAGCCGACTCAGGTGCACAGCGCCGCAAGGCATGGTGCAGGCCGGCAGAGTCCTGCGTCTGGTCGAATGGCGCAGCGCTTACAGGCAGCCCGCCGTTTTGGCTGCCTATTGGATCGAGGCCAGATGAGGCAGGTCAAGCGGGGAAATGCGCTCGCCATCTTCATCGGCAAGGTCATCCACGAGCAAACCGGCCATGCCGTCGAATTCGATTGCCGCGCCAATGAGTTGAGCCGCCTGCAGGACCAGGCGTTCAATGTCCTCGAGGGCGACATTTTCGGCCAGATTCCTGATCCTGACCTGCTCCGCAACCATCGAGATGTTGACGATGCCCGCCGTCCTGAATGCCGTCAGGACCGCTGAATTGACGTCATCGCGCAAGCGCGCCGAGTAATCATATCGCATCGAAACCTCCCAAAGGGATCGGTTTTCTGTTCAGAGTGCACTATGCGCCGGGCGTAAACTCATGGCAAGTGAAATATACAAAATACTCAATTAAATCAGTTAGTTAGAATAGTTACACAAATGCGCAGCCGGCGTTTGATGCTTATCATGTGCGGGAAACACCGTTCACCCATCGCAGGGTCTTGACGCATAATGCGGCCTATCATAATTATAAGCCGAGTGAGACAGATACTAACTCAACACATTCTTGGTCCTGAGCGAGGAAGCGCCATGGCTGAACTGGAACGCCCCGAACGACTGCAGATCATGCTGACGGCCGATGAACTGGCCGCGCTGGAAAACTGGCGATATGACAAGCGCATGCCGAGCCGCTCGGCTGCGGTCAGGGAACTGCTGCGGCGCGGTCTGGCCTCGGACGGGTTCCTGACGGCGGAGCAAGGGGTGAAGTCGCAGGATTTTGGAATCCTGCCCACCGACGGCAATGGGATTGCCGAGGGCGACAAGGAGTAGGTCGCAACTGAGCTGGTCAGTTGGTCGCAGACGGCAGCGGGCGCCGGCTGACAGGCCGGGACCCGACTGCTCTCGACCCTACAGGATGTTGGTCGTCACTTCGACGACGATCGCCGCGCCTTCCAGCGAGCCATTCGTGACATGCACGACACGCGATACCCGCAGGTCCTGCGCATTTCCGTTGATCGACAGCGAAACGCTTTCGCCGATCCGGGGAACCGCCTGGAAGACGGCATCGGTGGCTTCCGGCCGATTGTCGATCGAGATGCGGCAGTTGACGGTCATGGGATGTCTCCTGTGTGTGACGGGCGCCCCGGTCGTCAACGCAGGCTCTACAAAATGGTTTCAGGATGGCTGGAGGTGAAACTTAATGGCGCCTGGGTTCGTATAGACCAGCAGTTGCTCCATTTCTCGTTCTACGCGGAGCAACTGGCTCGCTGGGGAGGGCGTTGGGGCTGCCCCGGCGAGTTGCTTTATCATCGATGATGCAGGTCGCCCGGTTTTGCCTTTGCGGGATTATCTTCAGGGTGGCCAAGCGGCCACGCGCTTCCGGCACCGCCTCTTTTCATTTCGTCTCGCGTGGCACGAGATAGCTGGTCACGGTGCCTTGCCCAATTCCTCGCTTGACCACGACCGTCGTATATTGCGCCGGTAGCGATGCGGTGACGTTGGGGTCGATCGACTTGCACCTTCCGACGATTTCGCCGTTGGGAGAGCTTGCCAGCCTCCGCGCCAGCGAAGCCCGGCACTGGTCAAGCGATGTGTACATCGTCGACGCCGTATCGATGGGTTTGCACACGGAAGCTTCTCCCCCGGGCTGCACGAAAGCAAAAGCATCACTGCCGCGGTTGCCGAATCCATTCCCTGAGCTCCCATATTGGATGAGCTTCAACGCGGAAGTGCGAGCTTGGTTTCGCGGTCGCTAAAAAACCGATTTGCGTTGCCTACCCGGGCGAGCGGAGAAGTGCCAGGGATGCGCGAGGCACTTCGGCGGCGTGGAACTACAGCACGGCGAGCTGCCGCTTCAGCTTGTATGATCCAGCAGTCTGGTAGAGGGATCACGACGGTGTTCGGTATGGGTGCGATCGATGCCTTCCACGGTGATCGCGAACGTCCCGTTCTCTATCCTTCCTATCCAGCCTTTGGCTTTTAGATACCAAAGATGAAACTCCAGATGTTCACGCGGGCAGTCGGCCAGGCGTTCGAGTTCTGTATCGCCAATGCCGGGATTGTTGACGTCTTGTCGGCGCTTGACATAGAGCAACGAGAGCACTTTGGCCTGAATGACGGCATCCCGTTCTATGCCTTTGGTGTTGCTGGCTTCCTCGCTCAAGCCGCGGCGAATGTTCAAATGCTCTTTATACTCGATGTCGTACTGCGCGCGCTTGACCGGATCTTTGAGCGTATTGTGGGCATCTATGATTTCACTAAAGCGGGATTCGTCCCCGGTATCCCGGTTGTCGGGATGGTAGCGCATGGCAAAATAACGAAATATCCGTTCTATCGTTTCCGAGTTGGCGTTCGGACTGATTTCCAAAAGTTCATAGTAATCA
Organism: Mesorhizobium sp. P2_C7; assembly: GCF_056404515.1. Classification (NCBI taxonomy): domain Bacteria; kingdom Pseudomonadati; phylum Pseudomonadota; class Alphaproteobacteria; order Hyphomicrobiales; family Phyllobacteriaceae; genus Mesorhizobium; species Mesorhizobium sp. P2_C7. The sequence goes on from NZ_JBFUDW010000003.1 coordinate 133,894, forward strand.
ACGAACAAATCGGTGCTCCCACGACATCGTTGTCAGGCAATGCATTGGTCTTAATAAGACAAAGGGCCTGGCCGCGAAAGAGTTGCGATCACAGGCCCTTGTCGTCGGGTTCATTTCGAAGAGTGCGCCTGTTACCGCACTGTCGCAAGCTGGACCATGGTCCGTGGACCTGAGATGGTAAATGCAGCGTCAAAATGCCTGACATAACCAGTCAGCGGCGGCGCGAGCCTTGTTTAGATGCCGCGATCGCCAGCCAAAGCGCGTCGCATTTGAACGTATTCAGGCGACGCGTTTTGGGTCTTTGTGTTGTGCATTTCGTTTATCCCAAAACCGGGCCACTTTTGGGCACATGCACTAACCGCGCGGTCTAGCCTTCGGCCCTGGCCTGCTTTCCGACGGGTTTGCGGTCAATCTGGCGGATCGCCTGTCTCTCAGCCACAAGGTTGTCTTTTTTCTTGCCAGCAGCTCATCGCGATCGCCTTCCGCGCCATGCTTCGCGGCAATCGCATAGTCGGCCCTGTTCGTTCGATAATCGTCCTTTTGCACAGACATTGCTTCCTCCCGTGCAGCGGGCGTTTTTCCCCTTGGCCCGCGCAGGACTAGCTAAATGCCGGTGCACCGCGCGAGTCTACAAATTGGGGATTGTATTAAAATGATACAGGCCGCCGTCGCGCCTGCCTCTTGTTGTTTTTGATGGCGTCTGCCTGGCTCGGTGCCTCCTTGGAGCCTGCAAGATGGCGCCTGCAAGATGGAGCCTGCAAGGAAACCTGGACGCGAGCCAGCCCGACAAATCCAGCCCGCCGTGAACGGCTCAGTCCACGATGATTTGTCCCTCGACATCGTCGTCGATGCTCATCCCACTCATGCGGCGATGCCAAAAGAGGCACTTGGCTGAATGATGGACAAATGTTGCGTGGTCGTCCCGCGTCGCGTACTCAATCGTTGCGACACGGGCGGCGAAATCTTCTTCGGCATGCAGGAGCCGATAGCCGTCGTATAGGCGAACAGACCTGACTGTGCTGACGGCCGAAGCGGTCCTGAGTGCCGACATCATCCTGACGGCCGAATCGCACGCCGGTATCATGCCCCAGCGCTCGCCATCGGCGTGTGCAGACAGAGCCGCCGTTACCAATAGTGCTGCCAGGCAAACGCGCTTCATCGCCTCGCCTTTCGCCAGCCCACTGCCAGCGCTTCATGCCGTCAATTCGTGAGGTGCTTTCGCCAACGGTCAGCCTGATTGGCGCCGGATAATGGTGGACCTTGCCCAAGTTCCCTTGAGAGCTTGCGATTTTTACGCGGTCTGAATCTGTTCGGAAGGCGTCCCGCCTGACATTGCAATCAACCGTGCACCGGCAAAGGCGGCCAGAATTGTGAACACCGCAGTGATGTTTAGGAACGCAAGAACGATCCCGCTCTGGTCATAGCAACTGGCGAATTCCATGACATTTCACCCCTTGAAACCACCCTACATGATGACTCCAGTTCAGGCGAAATACAAGCTACCGCTAATGGAGGAGTGTCTCAGTCTGAAATAACCGGAATGATCAGCACGCCGAGGACTTCGATGAGGGGGATTACCACGTAGATAGCAACGAAGCCGGCAATCCACATCCCGATCTTGACCAGCCAGGACGAATGAAGGGTCGCCTTCCAAGCGAAAAATGCGCTCGCGACGCCCAAACCAAATGCGACAATGCCAATGACCGGCGACCGCGTCATTGGCAGCATTAGATCACCAAAAAGTAGAAAGATCGCGCTAATGAAGATTAGCTGGGCCGCGAGCCCAAATAGAAACGCGCGTTTCACGCGGCCCTCCCGGTGCTATCTTTTATCGGCATCAGGCGACGGCTTTCGTTTGTGAGGGCCGCAGCCCCAGCTTCGGCGCAACTGCATTCATCTTCTCGCAAATATCGTCCATTGACCAGAGCGTAGCGGAAACGCCAGCGGCCATTGCTGGCATCATCTTCAGCGTCTTGTGCATTTCCTTCGCCCGGCGTAGGCGAGCGGACAGAGGGCACGCGCTGGTAGGGGCCCTGGTCACCTGGTCCGAGGCTCGACTGGTTCGGTCGCGTCCTGCATGATTTCCCCCGAAGGCCGCCGCTGACGCCAGCAAGCTGACATTCGAGAATAAATCTCTGCCCATTCGGCCGCTCTTAACAGTGACCTACTTTCCCTCGTCCAGGATCAGCGCGATGATTAGCGCGTCATCTGATCAGTAACAGATTGTGCGTGGGTGTGAGAAAACGACAGCATTTGTCGGCCGCGACTGCATCAGGCAGGCACGGCAGAGGTTGTCCAGACACAAGGGCAGGGCTGCCACTGCGCAGACGTCAGACAATGCCGCGATGGCATAGAGGAGAACGTGATGAGAGTGATCTTGCTGTTGCTTATCACCTGGGCGGTAGTCGCGCCGGACACCTTGACGACAGCACTTGCCGCTCAAGCCAACCGGGTGACCGTGAGCTATGTGCTTCCCAAGAATTCAGCGCATCAGCCGATCTACGAACAACTGAAGGAAGTCAGGTTTCTGGAGAGGTTGCAGCAATTTCTCAGTCCGTTCCGACTGCCGCGCCCTTTGCTGGTAAAGGTGGAGGGATGCGACGGTGACGCCAATGCCTGGTATGAAGACAACGTGATAACGATTTGCTACGAGTACATTGAGCAACTCCGGAAAACCATGCCCGCAAACACCACGTTGGCCGGCGTCACGCCGGACGACGCCGTCACGGGTCCCTTGTTGGATACCTGTTTCCATGAATTTGGCCACGCCCTATTCGAGATGCTGCGGGTGCCGGTGTTTGGACGCGAGGAAGACGCCGCTGATCAGGTGTCTGCCTACATCACGCTGGAACTCCATAAGGACGAGGCACGCAGGATCGTCGGGGGCACCGCCTACGCGTATAAGACCGAGGCGGAGGCCGCGACAGCTCCACCTCAAATGACGAAATTTGCGGACGTACATGGCACGCCAGCGCAACGCTTCTACAACGAGTTGTGCTTAGCCTATGGTGCCGACAAGGAGCAGTTCGGCTACATCGTCGATAAGGGATACTTGCCGAAGGAACGAGCCGAGGATTGCGCAGACGAATACCAACAGGTCAGTTATGCGTACAAGAAGCTGATCGAGCCGCATGTCGACCGTCATCGTGCTAAAAAGGTGTTCGACAAGGGTTGGCTACGGCCGAGTGGATAGTGGCGGTGTCGTGCCGGCCGTGCGGCCCGAACTCCTCATAGCTAAGCCGGCCGCGCACGATTCGAAGATCCGTGTGCCCCGACTTGCCGGTTGCGAATCGCCAAACTCGCTATGCGCCTCGGCGGTTGCGATAGGCAAAAGCCAGGGCTAAACGGCCAAAAAGAAAATGGCCGCCAGGGCACGAAACCTTGGCGGCCACCGCATGGGATTTCAAGCGCGCGCGAGGCGGGCTTGGCTGGCGGCCGCGAGTTTCCGCTCAGCCACGACGCCGAACAAGAGCCCGATCACCGTCCACAGGATGAGCTGGATCCCCATCGACGCGACGCGGAACTGCCACAACAGCACGGCCGAGAACTTCTCCGGCACCTCGTTGATGTCGGGCAGCGCCACCTTGACCAGCGCAAACACGATCAGGAAAGCGATACCGGCTATGATCGAGGCGTTCCACGCTCCGAGCTGCTTCCATAGGCGCCAGGCCGCGCGGAGTGCTTTGGCGGTCTAGGCAGCGGCATTTCTCATTGGCGTTTCAGCCATGTGGATTTCGGACATCCTGTTCGAGATGATCGTCCGGAAGTTCAGGCCCGCGGCTGAAGACTGAGGCCTCTCATTCGCGGCACTTCAAACCACGCCATCGGCGTGCTCTCAGGGGTGACGGTAGATTTTATATTTAGGCTTTATTTGGCGATAAGCCCGATTTGGGTAAAGGCTTTCATTTTGTATGAAATCGGAAACCCATATTCTACCGTCATAGATAGCCATGTGTCCGGAAAGATGCCCATCTATTCCCTGTATAACTACAACGTCTCCAGCAATTGGCATGGTTGTATTTGTCTCAACAAATCCAGCGTTTGTTAGATTCCGTCCGTAATCTTTCGCGTCACCAGTTGGAACCAACGTTATGCCGCCGCTTTCAATTGCCTCCCTTACAGATCTTGCACAATGACCTTTGCCATGACTTCCGCCAGCACCAGCATGTCCTCGCGCAAAGGAAATAGCCCTATTTTTATCCCAAGGCATAATAATGCTCCCGGCGTGAGCGGCATGAGCCTAGGGCAATTTACCCCAATACCGGCCCCTTGAAAATCGGACACCGCGCAGGGCGGCGGCCTTCGCTTATCGCCGCCGCGCTGAGCGTCATCCCTCGTTTGCTGAGCGTCATCCCTCGTTTGTAGTTCGCAACCAACCCCACCGCCGCTCGTTGATCCGATGCTGGTTGATCCCAGCACTCCATAAGACCCTGGCCCGCTGCCTCGTGGTGGCGGGCTTTTTTGTGCGCGAGGCTGGAACCCGTTGCAGAAAGTGGAAGTTCTGATTCTGCTCGGCAGTCACTCCCCGAGCAGCCACACAAGCTCCCGCCATCGTTATCCGGTGGCGGGCCTTTTCCGCTAGCGGTGCGTCGCTCGCCGACACTCTGGCCGCTCGCGAAACGATGTACGTCAATTGCGGTCACCCGATGTGCTGCAAGTCGACAAAGCTCGATATCCAGTTGCTGATCGACAGGCTCGGGCCTGATCATGGGTCAATGCATTGGGATCTGGTCGGGCGCTTTGGCTGCTCGGATTGCAAGGCAGAGGGTCGCGGCCGCAGCCCGGTGTTCTTCACGTGCATTCGCGACTACGCCGGCCAGCAGCAGGCACGGAACCGCGACTGGAAACCGACTTTCGAGAGCAGCTAGGATCATCTCTGATGGAAGTTGGCCGACGCCTATTGGGCGGGGGGCTTTGGGGTAACAGGCGCCGGCCAGAGACGGGCTCGAAAGTCCGCCCCGCCTTCAGGTAGGGTAAGACGGTCCGTTCTCGCATGGTGTGACCGCGTAGGTTAGGGCCTTGCCGTCAACCGAGGACCACCAACAGGTCGATCACAATGGCTTTCACAACAGGACCGATGATCCACCGCTATCGCGTCAGCCTGGGCTTCCCCAGTCCCCCGATGTTCGGCGAGGGTATGCCTATGCGGATGCGATACTTAAGGCTCTTGCAGATTCGGAGGGGCCTCATGCGTCACAGCGGAGCCTTGCCCGCCGAAGACACGACCATCTCTTTGTGGCACCGGCTGCATAGCGCGCTTGTTCCGACAATCTCGCAGGCATAATCGCCCGATAGGATGAGGCGTCGGCATTTTGGGCAGCCGTAGCCACCGGCTGATGGCACAAAATCGTATTCCGGGCCAACATACGCGCACATCATATGATGGAACACCGGGAACAGCTTGAGGGCGCCGCCACAAGCGGGGCACTGCGACTGGTCAGCTTCAATTTGCATCAGGTGTTGCCGTTCAGTCGAGTCGCAGCAGCTGGATCAACCACTTAGCGATTCGGGCGGTGAAGTGGGTGTAATACATGTGAACGTAAACCGTTGAGCTGAGCGGCGGCGGGGTCACGCCGTTGTTGAAGCGGACTCGCGCAATCTGGGTAGCCTGTCGGTCGCCGCCGAACTGCGGCTGCCGGCCAGCGTAAATATCCGAGACCGGCAGAATGTCGATTATCGTCCCAGGAATTCGACGGTTGCCGAACAACACCTGGACCTGATCGTCTATCGTGGGATTGGCCAGACGCTCGTTGGGAACGTACCAGTCGACGAAGATGTCCGTCGGATCGAGGATCTCGGCGATCGGCGCGCCCGCCACCAGGGACTGGCCGGCATACGCGACATTGGTTGATACCACCCCCGCAACCGGCGCCAGGACTTCGCCGCCTGCGAAACTGCCCTCGATGGCATCCATGTGACCGCGAATCTTCTGATTGAATTTGTCTAGGTCGGTAAGCTGAACAGTGGCCTCGGCGATTTCCGCTTCTTGCGAAACCACGGTCCTGAGGGCCTGCGCTCGCTCGCGGTACATGTCGACGCGATAACTGAGGCTGGCGGACGACATCTCCTCGATGTGTGCGATGGTTTCCTCGGTGAGTCGTAGATAGGAGCGCGAGGACGCCAGCGATTCCTGTGCCACCCGGAGTTTGACCCGTAGCTCGGCCCGGCGAACCGCGATGTCCGCCAGAGCGTTCATGTAGGTTGCGATGACGCTGTCGACCTGTGGCGAGTTGACCGTACCTATCACTTGACCGGCCTTGACCGTAGCGCCGGGCACCACGTTCATGGTCTTGATCTGTACGATATGGGGCAGCGAGACCACATAGCGGGGAGCTGTTACGGTGCCGGGGCCGCTCAGCAACACTAAGGGCGCGCCGAAATAGATGACGAAGAACGCAAGGACGCCAAATACGGTAGCGCCATATGCGAACCGCACAAGGCGCCCGGCCGCGCGCCGGCGGCTCTCGATTGGGTCAGGCACATTGGGATCGAGGCGGTTGACCGTTATGTTCATGACACCCTCCTTCAAACGGGGCCTCCGAACAGCGCACGACGGACGCGCGGTGGAACAAAGTCGTCATGCCGCGATGTGGCAAAGATGATCTCCGACGAGTAGGAGAAGAAGCGGGCGCATTTCAGGTAGACACCTTGGTAGAATGGAAAGATCAGCGCCAAGCCCAACCCAAAAAAACTGGCCGATCGGTTAAACATGACCAAGGCGAGCGCCATGTTGAAAAATGATAACCAGAGCAGCAGGACATAGATTGCGACGAGGAACGTAAACGCTTGGCTGCCGAACAGCAGCACCACATAGGCCAGATAGAACGGAAGGCTCAGGGTCGGGACGAGGTCGAATATGATGAAGTCCAGCCGTTGCAACGAGTCCCTCAGGCGCTCGCGGCCTTGGAACAAGCCTAGCTCGCCATACATCATCAGACGGACACGCAGCGCATCACGATCCCATCGGGCGTGTTGGCGCAACAGGCTGACGCCACTGACCGGACCGAGCGTTCCGGCCCAGGCGTTGGGGACGAAGCGAACCACATAACCCAGTCGTCGCAGCCGCAGCGTGAACTCCAGATCCTCACCAGGTCCGACGTCGAGCCCGCCCTGCCGCAGGAATACCTCGCGCCGATAGGTCGAGCAGGCGCCCGAAAGGCACGCGATGGCGCCGACGATGTCGAGCACGGACCGCCCAGCGCTAATCGACATCAGGTACTCGATGCTTTGAAGGCCGGTCCAAAGCGATTCGCTCTCGTTGACAATCCCAATGTTGCAGCTCGCGCCACCCACCCGCGGATCGCTGAACACCGAGGCGAGCCGCTCGACCGCGGTGGATTCGAATATCGTGTCCGCATCAACGGTCATGAGTAGGTCGGCGCTTGCGAACCTGGCCGCGGCGTTGATTGCCGCGCTTCGTCCGCAGCGAGTACCATGGCAAATCACCATGTCGACAAGGCCGAGAGCGCGCGCCTGCTCCGCGGTCGCGCGCGTATCGTCTGTCGAACCGTCGTCGACGATGATGATTTGGACCGGCCGTTGGGTCTGGCGATGCAACGAGGCGATTGTCGGATGCAGTCCAGCCCCGCCGTTGAACGTCGGCACTATCACGCTCACCGAAGGATGGTCGGAACGCACTGGGCCGTACTGCGACTTCCGCCATGTTCCGAACAGAACCAATGACACCAGCGACAAGGTGTAGCGCGGTATGTCGAAGATCAACGCCGAAAAGGCAAGCAAGAACAGATTGGTTTCGGACAGCGTTTGCACCATCGCGAGCATGCTGGCCATCTCCCGAAATGTAACTTGGTAGCTAAGCACGAAAGCGCTGAAACCACGACTATCGGCGCTTAGATTCATCGGGCTTGCTTAATGGACCACGAAGCGCACCCTTCCAGTCGCCGGCTGCTGCCGGGCTACATTGTCGGCGTTGCCCTTGCTGGCTGGAGGCGCTGGCGCTTACGCACGTGGTGGCCGCAAGGACGCGCCACGTCAGCGTTTAGCGCAAAACGAGAGGAACCGATCCGAAGACCGTCGTTTGCGTAACATTCAGAAAATGGATTCTGCGGTTGCTTTTCGGGTCTCTTATCGGGACCGCAGATTGCGGATTGACCTCAAGTTATTGAAAGTCTGGTACGCCCAACGGGAATCGAACCCCTGTTACCGCCGTGAAAGGGCAGCCCGTCCACGCACCAAGGAGCGACTGGTGGATAGGGCCTAATCCAGATGCCAGACCAAGCAGAAGATGCTCCTACCCCAGGAAGGGATGAATCCGCTGTTGGCCGAACTTACTCAGCCCATCAAGGCCGCCAAGGCCGGACTACCGAAAGCTCGCGAAAAGGTGACGCAAAACGACGTCCCAACTCAATCTTGGTTCCCGCTCATGGGCTCGAACCACGATTCACGCCTTCAAAGGGCGCTGTCCTACCATTAGACGAAGCGGGAAAATGCAACCTGCGCCGACACCCCTAGCCGGTTCGCGCGCCGGGATCAACGCGATCCTCTTGTGATCGGCCACTGGCGGTCGGCAAAGCCGTCGCCGTCACGGGAGACGGCCAACCGGCTCGGCGCACCTGTGGACCGGGCAGCGACCGTCACGGGTCGGGACATAGGCCGACGTCGGAGCGTCGGGCCAGTCGCATTCGTTGCCGAACTGCCTGACATAGCGGTCATAGGTGTTGGGGCCGGTGGTCAGCACCACGGCGCGGCGGCTCTGGATCAGTTGTTGGAGCTGTTGGCAGCTCATTGTGCGGGTGTCGGGCCGGGCCTCGGTGAGACCGGTCGCGGCAAGCAGCATCGCTACAGTCGTCAGGGCAGTTCGATGGATGGGCATGGTGGTTACCTCAGCGGTTCACGTACCAAGCAAACGTGTCACGCAAAACTCGCATCCCGCCAGCGGTTCCGCAACAGCGCGATCCTATTTTAATCGAGTAACTGGCGATCGGCAATTGGCGGCAAGCCGTCGCCGTCAATCTGGGAGATCGCCGATCGCCTGGTCGCAGCGGTAGACCGGGCAGCTGCCGTCACGGGTCGGGACATAGGCCGACGTCGGCACCTCCGGCCAGTCGCATTCGATGCCGAATTGCCTGACATAGCGGTCATAGGTGTTGGGGCCGGTGGTCAGCACCACGGCGCGGCGGCTCTGGATCAGCTGCTGAAGCTCCTGGCAGCCCATCGTGCGGGTGTCGGGCCGGGCCTCGGCGAGGCTGGTTGCGGCAAGCAGCATGGCCGCTGTCGTCAAAGCAATTCGGCGGATGAGCATGGCGTACCTCAGCGTTTCACGTACCAAGCAAACGTGTCACCCGAAACTCGCATCCCTTCCAGCGGTTCCGCAACAGCCAGTTGGCCGTTTTTTGCGGCGCAACCAAATGCCGCGTCGCGCATTGCTGGGGATGGACGGCAGGAAACCCTACGAGACCCCGCAATGGCCACCTGGAGACGAGGATCGCGAAGCCATGTGTTGTTCCTTCTGCGGCGGCCGCGACCACCGCTACGAGGATTGTCCGCAACGGTATCCCGACGCCGATCCTCCGCTTGACGCCCCGGACGACGTCGCCCCCGAACCGAACTGATTGCGAAGCTTTTGGTCCGCGCCCTTCGGTGGCTGTCGCCGCCGGCCAATGAATGTCGCCCGTCGATTGCAACCAAACGCGCCACCATGCATTGCTGGGCATGGGGTGGAACGTTGTCACGCCGTGAGAGCGACGTGACGGGGGAAGGTGGGCAATGACAGATTTGGCAAGCATCGATGGTCCGCTCGACCCTCCCGCCGACGCACGGCTGGCGGCTATCGTCGATTCATCGTTCGACGCCATCATCAGCAAGGATTTGAACAGCATCATCACCAGCTGGAACGGGGCGGCGCAGCGCATGTTCGGTTACACCGCCGAGGAGGCTGTCGGCAAATCGGTGCTGATGCTCATTCCCGATCACCTCAGGGATGAAGAGGTCGATATCATCAGCCGGGTTCGCAATGGTCAACTCGTCGCCAGCTACGAGACGATCCGGCGACGCAAGGATGGCGGGTTCATTGCCGTATCGCTGACCGTCTCGCCGATCAGAAACGCAACGGGCGAGATCGTCGGCGCCTCGAAGATCGCCCGCGACATCACCGCGACCAAGGAGAGCGAGCGCCGGATCAGGCTGTTGTTGCGGGAGGTGAACCATCGCGTCAAGAACCAGTTCGCGGTGATCCTCTCGATGGTCAGGGAGACAAGCAAGCGCTCGACCGATCCGCGCGAATTCGAAGAGCTCATCCGCTCCCGCATCATGGCGCTATCGCGGTCGCACGACCTGCTGGTCAACTCGGAATGGGCGGGTGCCAGCCTCTTCGACCTCATCCAAGAGCAGCTCAAGCCGTTCGGCCACGAGGCACAGGTATCGCTGTCGGGACCGCTGCTGACCTTGCAGCCGAACGCCGTGCAAAATCTCGGCATGGCATTTCACGAGCTTGGCACCAACTCTTCCAAATATGGCGCGCTGGCGGTCGATGCCGGGAGGCTCGAGATCACCTGGCAGATCGCCGCCGGTGCTTCGGGCAAGCGGGAAATCCATCTCGTCTGGGACGAAACGATGCCGGTGCCTGAAGGCGACCGGCCAGGGGGACGGCAAGACGAAGCCACGCGCAAGGGCTTTGGCACGGTCGTCCTGCAGCGGGTCGCGCCGCAATCGCTGAACGGCTCGGCGGTCCTGGAGCGCAACCCGGGTCGTGTCAGCTGGTCGCTGACGGCGCCGGTGGAATCGATCGTCGTTCCGCAGCTCGGCGCCGAAATGGCTGCCGCGGAGTCGTCTTTCGACCTGTGAGGGTCCGGCCCGGTCGGTTCACCTAACCTTTGGGGCGCTGCATCGGCTTGAACTCAACCCGGCTTCGCCGACGGCCAACCTTTTCCATCGACAGGCGTTGTCCCCGTGAAGGGAAGGGTCGCCGCGAGCGGCCGTGACGGGAACAAGGAGGCCGAGATGAGAATCCTCGCCATCGTGCCATTCACCCTGCTGGCGCTGTCGGCAGCGGCGCAAACGGGCCAGCAGCAGGACCCTGGGTCGCAGACCGACAAATGCCGGGTCCAGACCGAACAAGGCGCAAAACAGCAGCCTGGCAGCGACAATCTGACGGACACGCTCAATGACTGCGGCGGGGTGCTGAAACCGCCGGCCACCGGCGATCAGGGGATGGCCACGCCGGCCCCCGATGAAGGCAAGACACCGGTCATCAAGCCGGGCGAAGTGCCGGCCCAGCCGCCGGCACAGTAGGAGGCACGGCAGCCGAAAGGATTAGCGAACCAGCACGCCGGCCTGGTTGCACAGGGCAACGAAAGCTTCCTGCGCCTGGGCGGCACCCGCCTTGTTTTCCAGCGCCGCTTCGACCTGCTCGCGCGCGGCCTGATAGAACGGGCCGCGCTCGGCCTGCGGCCAGTCGATCAGGATTTCGCTGGCATCCTTCAGCGTGGTGATGTCGCGGATCGTGTCCGAGCCATGCGGCCTGATCCGCATCGGTGTCGACAGCATCGGCTCGGCCATTCCTGTTTTCCCGCTAATGGAGGAGTTTTGCTTCGCGCGCGGCGTCGACCATTGCCCGCATCGCCTTTTCCGGCGGCGTCCAGCCATCCAGTGCATCGCGGCAGCTGCGCAATGCCGCCCGGTAGCGCCGGCCCTGGCCCGCCGGCCAGTCGCCGAGGCATTCGAGGCTTTCCCAGGCACTGCGCACCACGCGCTCGCGCCCGGGGCTAAATTTCAGTCTGATCGGATGGGGAAACATCTTGTCGTTCAACGGTCGTCTCCTTGACTGGTGCATGCCGTCCGAAAGTGCGCGGAGGTTTCGGGACGACATGCACAAAACGAGGCGCCGGTTAACGTCGGCAACAGGGCAGGGTTCCCTGCCTTCGAGATCAAAATTTCAGTCGCCCGCAACGGCGTCCGACAAGGGCCTCGGCGGCGGCAATTCAGCGGCGTTCGCCGTTGGCCGGTCATGCTCGAACTGCTCGGTGCCGGGCAAGGCATGCAGCCATGTCTCGCGCCGGCTGGTCCACAACTCGTATTCGGGCATGAGATCGGTCGGCGCGATGTCGAGGCTGCCGATCATCACCTCGGCCTCGTTGTCGTCGACCCAGGCAACACGACCGCCGCAAGTCGGGCAAAAGCTTCGCGTGCCATAGGAACTGACGATGCCCGTCGTCTCGAAGGCCTCGCGCGGCCAGATGGCATAGGCCGAATAGACCGAGCCGCTGGCCTTGCGGCAGTCCTTGCAATGGCAGAGCCCGATTCTGAGCGGCGCGCCGTGGACCTCGAACTGCACGCCGCCGCACAGGCAACTGCCGGTCCTGCGTATGGTGTCGGACATGATGCGACCTCCATCTTGTCAGTCTGCTGCGGGGCCGGGCGGGACAGGAGATCGTCCCCAGATGTTTCGTCCAGGACAAAGCCCCATCCCGATCCCATTGGACCTAGCCGCGGGCCGCCATATGGGCGTCGAGCTTCTTGCGCGACGGCCCATAGCGCTTGATGATGGTTTGCGCCTCGCTTGGCGGAATGCCGTATTTCCGGGCAAAGGCGGCGACCTCGTAAGGCTCCTCGCTCGAAACCAGCTTGCGGTCCTGCTTCGTCTTCGACTTGTCGTCAGCCATTTCAGGCCTCGCTTTCTGTTGCCGTGGAAACGCGCAGCCGTCGGCGCCCGATTCCACGATCAACAGGACATAACACAGATCGGCCGTCGCGAGTTCCAAGGCCACGACAATATCGCCGTGCCGCCGGCCTTGCCGCTATGGCATCAGGCGGGCGTGAGGCGCTTGGCGGCGAGATACATCAGCGCCGACGCGGCCTGTCCGCGCTCCCAGCCGGCGGCCTCGACCTTGTTGAGCAGCGCGTCGAGATGCGGGACGAGCATCTCCCTGCATTCCTGTTCATAGGCGGCGCTCGTCACCGGATGTTGCGGCGCAGCGATGGTCAATGCCTTGGCCATGTCCTGTTCCCCGTTTGAGTGCGGCGCCATCATAACATCAGCCGGCAAAGTGAAATCGGTTTTGCCGCAACAGTGGATTCAACGGGTTAGAGGTGTCTTGGCGCCGGGGCACGGCGCCTGCATCGGGGATTCCCACAAAAAATCTGGCTGATGTGTCGGATTTGGCGCCGGTCGCCCGTCCTTGGGCCGGAGCCCATTGCAATCCTGGAGAAAAGACCATGTCGTCGCAAATCATTCAGTCGCAAACCACTCAGTCGCAAAGCATTCAGGCACCGTGGCAGACCGCGGCACTTCTCATCGCCCGCCTGATCTTCGCCGGCGTCTTCCTGATGGCCGTGACCTTCAAGTTCATGGGTATGGGCGACACCGCCGGCTATATCGCTGCCGCCGGCTTTCCGTTTCCGCTGTTCCTGGCCTGGTGCGCGGCGCTGCTGGAAGCCGCGCTCGTGCTGTGCTTGCTGACCGGCGCCTTCTTCACGCCGGCGGCCCTGGTCGCCGCCGCCTATGTGCTGTTCCTCGGCTTTTCCTTCCACGGACCCAGCCACTGGGCCGGCAACCAGGCCGAGTTCGGCTTCTTCATCGACCATTTTTCGTTCATGGCCGGACTGCTGTTCGCGGCGGTGCATGGCCCGGGCAGGGTGCTCTCGCTGAATCCAGGATGGCCGGGCCGGGCGTAGGCGCAGGAGCCCGTCGCTAGCCCCGGATCAACCATTTGCTCACCTGGCAAGCAGTTTATGAGTTTACGGCCTGGACGAAACCCTTGGAGATGGACACATGGCGCTCAAACGGATGGACAATGTAGGGATCGTCGTCGATGACCTCGGTCAGACGATTGATTTCTTTCGCGAGCTCGGCCTCGAGCTCGAAGGGCGGGCCACGATCGAAGGAGAATGGGCCGGACGTGTCACTGGACTGGGCGATCAGCGCGTCGAGATTGCCATGATGCGCACACCGGATGGCCACGGCCGGCTCGAGCTATCCCGCTTCCTCGCGCCACCTGTCGTCGCGGATCACCGCAACGCCCCGGTCAACGCTCTGGGCTACCTCCGCGTCATGTTCACCGTGGACGACATCGACGAGACGCTTGAAAGGCTCCGCAATCGCGGCGCGCAGCTCGTCGGCGAAGTGGTCCAGTACAAGGACGTGTATCGGCTCTGCTACATCCGCGGGCCTGAAGGGCTGCTCATCGGACTCGCCCAAGAACTCGGCTGAGCGCAATACGACGACAATGACGAAGGGCGACCAGGGGTCAGAGAGCGCGTTCAGGCATTCCCGTGGTCTCCGCTACGCCTTGCCGGGAGCCAGGCCCAGGCGCGCGACCATCCCGCAGCGGCAAGCCCCCGCGTTGGCGTCCTTCATATCTGGTCGTTGTAGGGCTCCTTGATCTGGCCGACCATGCGGGCGAGCTTTGAAAAGGAGGGCATGTCCGCCTCCGGCTGGCATTGATTGGCCAGTTCCAGCAGCCGTATCGGAAAGCTGACGGCGTCGCGGCTTGACGCGGACATGCCTTCGGACCGCTCCTGGCTGATTTCGCCGGCCTCGGCCTTGCGCAAGGCCAGGTCTATTTCCTCCGCCGTCAGCACCCCCTTTTGGACCAGGAGGTGGTTGATCGACGCGACGGCCATCAGCAGGCCTTCGAGTTGCAGATTGGCGACGTTCATGGCGATTGCTCCCGTGGCTATGATCGAAAACGCGCCAGCGGCGTTTCCGCTCCGGCGGTGAGGGCAGGGCGTAGTCGAGGTCGCAAAAGATCACAGAGCTGGCTGCCTGGAAATGCCTATTCCTGCGTCAGGCGCTCGCCATATTCGCGCCACAGCGCTTTCACGTCCAGACCCCCGAGGCGGGGGATCGAGGGATCTGCCGCGGCGATGGCGACGGCACTGATGTCGTATTGGGGGTAGGCGTGGGCGACGAAGCGGATCGCCTCGCCGAGCGAGCGCACGCGGATGATCGGGTCCGCCTGTCCCTGACCGGTGCTTCGCACACCCGAAACCGTGGCCGGCGCATGCCGCACCCTGAAGACGGATGCCATGGTTGGTCTGTCCATCGCCCTCTCCTACAAGGCCGTACGACGCGAATCATTCCATGAGCTTCAGCTAACGGTCTCACAGATGTCGGCTTATGAAAAGTCGACACGAAAGTCTGGCCTTGCCGCCCGCTCGCATGCCGATCGGGTTGTCCGGTGAGGGCATGCTATTGATTTGGGTATGGTGTTGATTTGCGCCAACGACCTCCAGACCCGCCGCGCCGGTGGGTTTTTTGTTTTTCGGCTGCCCTTCAGCGATGCGCGGGAGCTTGGTTGGCGGGCGTCGAAAAAGGGCTTATAGGAATTTTTTCTCAGAAAATCGTTGACTGGGTGAGGGCAGCTATGCTACATATTTGTCCATGGTGCTGATTTGCGCCAACGACCCGCCGCCGAGGCGGGTTTTTTGTTTCTGGCGTCTGTCTATCGATGCGCCCTTGAAAACCACTTGAACGTTGGCAGGACAGAGGGGGGCGTGACGGAACGCCATCCTTTGCCCGACGACCCTTCGCAATATCCACGAGAACTCCCATGCGCCGCTACGCCACCATCATCACCGACGATGACGGCCGCGAGGTCGTCAGCGCCATTGGCGCGTTCGAGGGGGCGGCGCCGCAGCCGCGTCTCGGGCTCATCGAACAGGTCGCGCCCGGCGTGCTGATTGGCATGGTGCGCGGCGGTCCGGTCGATGCGGCCGGCGGCTTCGGCTTTGGCCTGGGATCGCTGGGTGGCAGCGACCTGGCGATCGGGGCGGCACGGCTGATGAAGCGGCTGCGCCTTGCCGGCCACTCTGGTGCGGCGGGTTCCGGCGTGGCGAGCTCCAAAGCGGCAACACCAGCCGGCGCGACAGAGACGGAGGCTGGTCCGGCCAAGCCGGCTCGGGCAGCCGGCAAGCCGCGCAAGCGCCTCGCCCGATCAAAATCCAAAGTGGCGAAATCGAGGGTAAAAAGAACCGCTCGATCAAAATCCACGGTGGCGAAATCCAGGACGGCCGCTGCAAAGACCACAGGGGGCGAGCATGGCTGACAAGCCGCCGCCGGCTCGCCGGGCGCCGAAGCGCCGGACCGCGACGCCAGCCACCAAGCCCGCTGCCAGGCGCCGGCCGAAGCGCGGGAAAAGGACGCTGGGGGATGATTTCCTGGCGGCCGTGCGCGCCGATTTCCGGACGCATGGCGCCGGGGTCATTGCCGAGGTGCGTGCCGACAAGCCCGACCAATATCTGAAGATCGTGCTTTCGGTGCTGCCCAAGGATTTGCATGTTTCCATCAACCAACTGGACGGCTTAAGCGATGACGAGATCCGCAGCCGTATCCGGGGCCTCGAAGCCGCCCTCAAGCCGTTCCTCGAAGACCTCGGCGGCGAAGACGGAATATCTGGCGCTGCTGGCGGAACTGGACCGCAGGCGCCGCACTAACCAGCTTGCCGCCTACCGGCCCTATGCCAGGCAAGCCGAGTTCCATGCCGCGGGCGCGCAGAACCGCGAACGGCTGTTCATGGCCGGCAACCAGCTTGGCAAGACCAGGGCCGGCGGCGCCGAATGGGCCATGCATCTGACTGGGCGCTACCCCTCGTGGTGGCAAGGCAAGGTCTTTGCCGGCGCGGTCCGGCTGTGGGCGGCTGGCGTGACCGGCGAGGGTACGCGCGACAACCCGCAGCGCGTGCTAGTCGGCCCGCCGCAGCAGCAGACGGCCTGGGGCACCGGCATGATCCCTGCCGACGCTATTGTGCACACCATCATGGGACGCGGCGCGCCGGGCGCGCTCGACAGCGTCGTGGTGCGCTGGGGCGGCGGCGGTGACGTGCAGGCCGATGAATCGGTGCTGTCGTTCAAGAGCTTCGAAAAGGGCCGCGAGAAATGGCAGGGCGAGACGCTGCACGGCGTCTGGTTCGACGAGGAACCGCCGCTCGACATCTATTCCGAAGGCCTGACCCGCACCAACGCCACCGGCGGCATCACCATCGTCACCTTCACCCCGCTGCTCGGCATGTCGGATGTGGTGCTGTTTTTTTTGTCGGCGGAAGAGGTTGAGGGAATGGGGAAGGGGTGAGGACGCAGGACTTCCCTTCTCCCCCTGTGGGAGAAGGTGGCCGAGCGAAGCTCGGTCGGATGAGGGGTGTTCCAGCTGGGCAGTGAAGGCATTTCTTCCAGCACCCCTCAACCGTCTCGGCGCTGCGCGCCGATCCACCTTCTCCCACAAGGGGAGAAGGAGAGAACCGCCGCGCCTAGCCCGAAAATCGCGCCTTAACAACGCGATACCCCCTTCGTCTCGCAAGGTGATTCAGGAGTTCGCCATGAGCCGCCACGTCACCTTCATGACCATCGACGATGCCGAGCATTATTCAGCCCAAGAGCGCGCGGCGATCGTTGCCGCCTATCCGGCGCATGAGCGGGAGGCGCGTGCTCGCGGCATTCCGGTGCTGGGCTCCGGCCGCATCTTTCCGGTGGCTGAGGAAATGATCGCCTGCGCGCCGTTCCGGCTGCCGCGCTACTGGCCGCGCATCGGGGCGCTGGATTTCGGCTGGGACCATCCGTCGGCCGCGGTCGAACTTGCCTGGGATACCGAGGCCGACGTCGTCTATGTCGCGAAAGCCTGCCGCGCTTCGCAGCAGACTCCCGCGATGCAGACGCTGACCCTGAAACCATGGGGCGACTGGCTGCCCTTTGCGTGGCCGCGCGATGGCCGCCGCGAAACGCTGGAAGGGGCGGGCGTAGCGCTTGCCCGGCAATATGCCGCGCACGGGCTGAACATGCTGACCCGCCACGCGCAATTCCCCGACGGTTCTGTCTCGGTCGAGGCCGGGCTGATGGAGATGCTCGACCGCATGCAATCCGGCCGCTTCAAGGTGTTCTCGACGCTTGCGCCCTGGTTCGAGGAATTTCGGCTTTATCATCGCAGGGACGGCCAGGTTGTAAAACTGCGCGACGATCTGATGGCGGCGACCCGTTATGGCGTGATGATGCTGCGGGAGGCGGTGGTCGATCCGTCGGAGTTCAGGAGCTCGCGGCGACAGGCGAGGCAGAGTGATCCGCTGGGGGAATTTAGGTGAGGGCGAAGTGCCACGTGCTTCGTCATCGGCTTGACCCGAGGATCCATGCCGCGACTTCCAAGCGTCGCGACGGCACAGAAATTCTGCGCCGCTGCATGCGTTGGCGGAGGTCACGGCATGGATCCCAGGGTCTCCGCGACGTCGCTTCGCTCCTGCTTCGCCCTGGGATGACGAAGTGGCGAGGCTTCGGCCGCCATGCCGTCCGTATCATTCTCGCCGCTTCGAATAGCTGCGATGTCTCGAATTGATCCCGTGGGTCACTCCACGATCTTCCAGTAGGAATCCTTGCGGATCACCTTGCCATCACGAAACGTATAGAAGTCGCAACCTTGGACTTCCTTTCTCACACCCTCGCGGGTGGTGCCTGTGAGGGTCCATTTCGAGATGCCGGTATCGGCGGCCGCATCTGCAAAATGTTGGCCGTTGCCGTAATGGACATCGGGCAAGCCTTCGAAGCGTGTCGCCAGCGCGTCTCGTACGTTGCGCTTGCCCTCGCAACGCGTGCCCCAAGGCATGCTCCCCCGCGGCATCTCCAGGACGCAATCCTCGGCAAAGAACGCCATGATGCGATCGAGATCGTGCGCGTTGAAGGCCTCGCATAGCTCCGTCAGCGTCGATCGAATGTCCATTCGCCCGTCTCCTCCAGTCGTCGGTAGCCTGCGTGTTCGATGCCCGAAGTAGGTCACTGGCGACGGGGCCGGTCAAGTGCGCGGGCCTTCGAGACTCCGCCCGAAAGCGGGAAGCGCACCCCATCGCTCTGGCCTGCCCATGACCCTCCGCATCATCCCCGCCACGCTGCGCGATCTCTCCTACATCGCCGCCAACCTGCGCGCGGAAGACCGCGCCGAGATCGACTGCCAGATTGACCAGTGGTCGCCGGCATTGCTGGCGCTGACGGCGTTGCAGGGGTTCGCCTATGTCGCCGAGCTCGACGGCAATCCGGAGGCCGGCTTTGGCGCCGCCGAACAGCGCGGCGGGCTGTGGATCGCCTGGAGCTGGGGCACGCGCCGCATGAAGCGCTGCGTGCCTGGGATCACCGTGTTCTTTCACACCGTGCTCGGGCCTCAGGTGGCTGCGCGTGGTGCGTGGCGGGTCGAGGCGCGGGCGCTGGCTGCCAATGAACTGGCGCTGCGCTGGCTTGGCCGGCTCGGGGCCACGCAACGCTGCCTGCTGCCGGGTTACGGCAGGAACGGCGAAGATTTTTTCCTCTATGACTGGACAAGGGAAGGCTGGAACCATGTGCCTGTTTCAAAAACCACCGGAACTGAAGCCGCTGCCACCGACACCGACGGCCGAGGACAAGGACGTGCAGGCGCGCGAGGCGGCGCTCAGGGCTGAGCTCGAACAACGCCAGGGAACGCTGAGCACCATCAAGACCGACCTCGCGCCGGCAAGCCTCACCGGCCAGCGCCGCGTGCTTCTGGGGCTTTAGACCATGACCGCGATGAAGCGCAGTTTCAGGAAGCGCGTGCTGGCGTGGTGGTATTGGCGCCGGCATGCACGGTTGGTGAGACGGCGGTGACGCGTTTCACCCCTTCTCAACAAGAGGGAGGGTGAGAGGTGCTGGCGATCCTTCGCGCCCCCCTCTGGCCTGCCGGCCATCTCCCCCTCAAGGGGGGAGATCGGCATTGTCAGCCTCGACGCCTTCTTCTCCAATGTTGGAAACTGGCGAAAGCCGAGGTGACATCCAATCTCCCCCCTTGAGGGGGAGATGTCCGGCAGGACAGAGGGGGGTGTTCAAGCTCCACCACTCACCCCTTCTTCGCGAAGGCCCAGACCATCAGCGGGTATTCCTCGTCGTTGCTGAGATCGCGCCACAGGCCGTAGGCGCGGACGGGGCCGCCGATGTGGGCCCTGGCGCAGGCCTTGTTGCCCCAGCCGTGGACCTTGACGCTGGCTTCGGAAAAACCTCCTTCGACCATCAATTGCTTGAGGCCGGCGGGGGTCCACCGGTTGTAGTCGTGCGGCCTGGCGTGGACGCGGAACAGGAAGGGTGTCGCCACCATCGCCCAGCCTCCGGACCGGGTCATGGCGTGGATGTTCTGCACCGCCGCCAGCGGCCGCCGCACATGTTCCAGCACCTGGTCGGCGATGACGATCGAATATTGCTCGTCGGTGCGGTCCTTGCAGATGTCGAAGGCGGGGAAATCGACGCAGCGGTAGTTGGGACACATCGCCCGCCAGGTGCGGTTCCAGCCGGGCGAGATCTCGATCACGTCGGCGGCTTTGCGGTTTCCGGCTTCGAGGAAGACGGTGAACGCCTCGATCTGGCGGATGCGCAGCCAGTTGCGGGAATCATAGCCAAGCAGGCGTTTGGCCACCTGTTTGCCGCGGTTTTTCAGGGTGCCGGCAAGGCTTGTCGTCGTCACATCGACCTCCTCCAAAACCCGCCGCGAGAAGAATCTTAGACTGAGAACCGCGCAAAAGAATGACATGGTGCCGAAGCTGCCAATCTCCCCCCCTCGAGGGGGAGATGCCCGGCAGGGCAGAGGGGGGGTGTGAAGGAACGCCAGCCTTTGCGATTTCCTAAAAGCAAAACACCAAAATGATTGCAGGTCGGCGGGACAGCGCCCCCCTCTGTCCTGCCGGACATCTCCCCCACGAGGGGGAGATTGGCAGCTTCGGCCTTTGCGCCAAACAAGTGAGACATCCCATGACCGATTCCCGTGCCCGCGATATCCTGTCCCGCCAGTCCGAGCTCGAGAGCGAGCGCAGCCAGTATGAGGCGGTGTGGGAGCAGGTGGCTGAGTTCTGCGATCCCGATGCGCCCGACATATGGGGCGGCCGCCGTGGCGGTGGGGCGGATTCGCAGGCCGAGCGGCAGGAGCGGCGGGGCGCGCGGGTCTACGCCAACACCATCAACTCGGCCGCCAACCGGCTCGCTGCAGGCCTCGAAAGCCTGATCATTCCGCAGTCGGAAAAATGGCACGGCCTGTCGACCGCCGAAATGAACGACGAGGAGACCGACGAGGAAAAGGAATGGGCGGAATCCCTGCGCGATTTCCTGTTCTCGTTGCGCTACTCGGCCAATTCGAACTTCGTGCCGGCGACACAGGCCTGCCTGCGCAATGTCGTGCGCTATGGCCCGGCCTATCTCTATGCGGAGGAAGGGTTTGGCTCGACGCTGATCCGCTATGCCTCGATCCCCGTAGTCGAGGGCTATCTCTCGCGCAACCGCTGGGGCCAGGTCGACATCTTTCACCGCCGCTACGAGCGCACTGCGCGGCAGGCGGCGCAGCTGCTCGGCTATGAAAAGCTGCCCGCGCGCATCAAAATGCTGGTCGACGATCCGGCCAAATGCGAGACCAAGATCTCGCTGGTCCAGTGCATCCAGCCGCGCGACGAGCGCAAGATGTATCGGCTCGGCGGCCACACCCAGTATCTCGACACGGCGTTTGCCTCCTACCATGTCATCGAGGACGAGGAGGAGATCGTGCGGGAAAGCAGCTTCCGCACCTTCCCGGTGTCGACGTTCAACTGGCGCCGCTACGAGGGCGATCCGTACGGCGTCTCGCCGACCATCGAGGCGCTGACGACCGTGCGTGAGGAAAACGCCGTGCGCCGGTCGGGCTTGCGCGCGCTGCAGCAGATCACCGATCCGGCCACCGCCTCGAAAGCCCGGCTCGACTATGTGCCGGTGCTCAATCCCGGCGAGAACTATCCCGGCCTGATCGACGACAATGGCCGGCCGCTGATCGCGCCGATCTCGACCGGGCAGAACCCGACCTATGCCTTCAACTATGCGCAGAGCCGCGCCGACGAGATCCGCGACATGATGTTCGTCAACCTGTTCCAGACACTGGTGCAGAACCCGCAGATGACGGCCACCGAAGCGCTGATCAGGCAAGAAGAAAAGGGCGCGCTGCTCGGGCCCTCCGGCTCGATCATCCAGGCCGGCTTTGCCACCAATCTCGACCGCGAGCTCGGCATTCTCGAGGACAAGGGGCTTTATGACGAAGACAGCCGCTTCCTGCCGCCGGCGAGCCTCGCCGGCAAGGCGGTGCGGCCGACCTTTACCGGCCCGCTCGACGTGCTGCGTCGCTCGGCCGAGGCGCGCGACACCATCCAGGTGGTGACGACGGCCATGCAGATGGCGCAGTTCGATCCCGGCGTGATGGACAACATCGACAGCGACGAGGCGATCAAGATCGTGCAGGGCGCCGGCCGCAGCCCGCAGCGCATTTTCCGCCGCAGGCAAGAGGTCGACAGCCTGCCGATGCCCGCGCCAAGGCAAGCCAGGCCCAGGCCGGCATGGCGGCGATCGCCACAGCCGGGAAGGCGGCCAAGGATGCCGTGCCGGCGGCCGTGCAGGCGCGCGACAGCGGCCTGTTCGACGGGTTGCAAGGCATGCTGCAGGGGCAGGCCGGGCCGGCTGGTGAAGGTGTACAGGGAACATCGGGAGCGGCGGGTGGTCGGGGCGCGGCGGGTGACGGCGCATGAGCCACAAACGCTTCGCCCATTCCGCGCAGGCCGGCGGCCCAACCAAGGCCCGTGAGGCGCTGGCCAAGGCGTATCTCCGGGTGTTTTCCGGCGCCGACGGCGAGATGGTGCTGGCCGACCTCGCGGCGACGGTCGGCTACTACAGGCGCCCGTCCTATGGCGAGTGGATGGCGCGGACCCGCACACCCAGCGGCTTCGAACTGCACAGCGCGCTCAGCAATGCACGCGCCGAGGTGGTGCAGCACATCATGGGATTTCTGACGCTGGACGAGGCGCAGCTGCTGGCGCTGGAGAAAGCGGCAAGGTTGGAGGAGGGGTAGGAACGCTCAAGCTGCGTCCCTCTCCCCGTTTTACGGGGAGAGGATGCCGGCAGGCAGGTGAGGGGCGGCGCCAGCATTTCGCAACATGGCGCTTCCCCTCATCCCCCTGCCGGGACCTTCTCCCCGTTGAACGGGGAGAAGGGGCTAACGATCAATAATCGCCGTTATAATACCGGTCGTCGCAAGGGGCTGTGTAGATGCGGCCGTCGCGGTCCTGGTAGCGGCACATCTGTTCGCCGCGCCGTTGCGGTTGCGGGGTGGTGGCCGAGCCGACAACCGCGCCGAGCAGGGCGCCGCTGGCCGCGCCGATGACCGTGCTCTTGGTGTTGCCGCCAATGGCCTGGCCGACGAGGGCGCCGCCGGCGCCGCCGATCAGCGCGCCGGTTCCGGCTCTCTGCTGGCCTTCGGTCTGTGCGCAGCCTGCAAGTGCTGCAGTCATCAGCACGGCGGCGATGGCTTTGTGAAAGTTCATATGAAGTCTCCCTTGAATGCCTGAAATCCCTATCGCTCGCCACGTGCCGCCGCATTGCGGCGGAACGGGGGCACCAGGCCTCACGATATAAGACAGGGTTTCTCGGGCGTTGATGGATCGAGGCCCGAAAACACCTCATGCGAACAAGGCGGTAGCGCCGATCCTTGTCAGAATGATTCAGCCTTTCCCGGTTCGGCCTGGCTGCGCCGGTCCCTTCGCTATCGCTCCGGGCGTTCGTCGTTTGGAAAGCCAAGCAATTGGCTTCCCATGCGCTGCGCGCACCACTCGTCACTCAAACAATGGAGACATACCAATGACCCGAGGTCTTCCCCGCACGCTTGTCCGCGCCGCCGCCCGCGACGCCGGCCTTGCCCCGCCGAAAGCCGGCCTGAAAGCCGTCACATCCGGGCAGGGCGGCGCCTTCCGCACCGTCTTTTCGTTCAGTGCCATGCCGGTGCCGGTCACCGACGCGCTGGCCTATGCCAGCCAGAAGATCTTCGACTTCACCGACGGCAAGGTGCGCATCAAGGGCGGCACGGCAAGATTGCAGTTCGCCGTACTCAGCCCCCGCGCGGCGACCATCAATGACAATGCGGCACTCACCTGGTCGCTCGGCTCGTCGGCGGCATCGAGCGCGACGCTGGCCTCGACCATGGTCAACGTGCTCGCCGCCACCGCTCGCACGCTCGACGGCGCCGGTGCGGCACTCTCCACCGCCTCGACCGCCGACATCGCCGCCGCCGCGACGCTGGATGGCACCACCACGCCGGTCGATCTCTATCTCAACCTCGCCTTGCCCACCGGCACCGATATCGACACCGACGGGACGATCGCGGTGACCGGCACGATTACGGTGCTGTGGGAGAACTGGGGGGATAACGCCTAGGGCATGCCGATATTCCGGTGAGGCCGGCCTACAAACGGCGGTCTTCTGCGCTTCCGGTGCTCACGTACCCAAACGTACGCTCGGCTCCGGTTCTCGAAGCCCACCATTTTCGGCTCGGCCTGACCGGAATCTCGACACGCCCTGAGCCAAACATGGGCGATTGACATAAGCGGCGATGACGGCCGATCTCCCCCTTCGTGGAGGGAGATTGGCAGCTTTGCCGCCGGCTCTTTTCTAACCCCTCACAAAGGAACATCACATGACAGATCTGGCAGACGCCGGGTCCGTGGCGGCGCGTGCGCGGCCGGCGGGCAACCCGGCACGGTCACCGGCAGGTGCGGACAACGGGTCCGCCGCGCCTGTCGCCCAAAGTTGGTTTGACGGTCTTTCCGAAGGCAACCGCAAGCTCGCTGAAACCAAGGGCTGGACCAAGCCTGAAAGCCTCGATCGGGTTTTCACATCCTATGCGGAGCTGGAGCGCCAGCAGGGTGAGAGCCTGCGCATTCCCCAGCCCGACGCATCACGGGAAGACTGGGACCGGTTTCATGCCCGGCTGCCCGAGGCGATGCGTCCGGTCACCTCGTCCGAAAAGGTCGAGTACCGGCGCCCGGAAGGGTTGCCGGAATGAGCGAGTACCAGTTCCTCGACGGTCCCTATGACCCGATCAATGCCACGGCGACGGCGCTGGTCCCGTCCGACTACGGTTCGCTGACGCCGCCGATGACATCCAACGCCGCGCCAAGCGGCACGGTGTCGGGCTTTAGCGGGTCCGTGGACGCGTGGAAAGTGTTCGACAAGGACAGCGTCAGCCACGTCGGCACTGTCGGTGATACCGGTTCCGTCACCTACCGCACGGCCGGCGGCGCGCAGGTCATCGTCGAAAACTACACGCTGACCGCACGCTCGGGCGGCACCCAGGACAGGACGCCGACGAACTGGGTGCTCGAAGGGTCGAACAACGGCACGACATGGGTGGCGCTCGACACCCGAACCAGCGAGATCGCCTGGAACGCCGGTGAAACCCGCTTCTACGAGTTCGTCAACAAGACCGGATTTGAATACCATCGCTTCACCTGGAAGGCGATCGACGGCGCCACCGATGTCGACTTCGCCGAACTGACCTTCAATCGCGCCGCCGCCAGCCAGACGCCGTTCAACCTGACGGCCTCCTCCACCGTCGGCATCAATGGCGGCACCGGGTTCCAGGCCAGCGATGTCGGCCGCGCTGTCCGCCTGTTCGGCTCGGACGGGCGCTGGCGTTGGGCCAAGATCATCGCCCGCACCAGCACCACCGTGGTCACCATCCAGCTTTATGGCTTCGCTCTGCCTGACCTCGGCCCGATCACCCGCTGGCGGCTCGGCACCTTCGTTCCCGGCAAGTACGTCCAGTCGGGCTCGCTCTATGAGGAACGCCTGGCCTTCAGCCGGAAATTTTCGGTCTATGCCTCGGCCACCGGCGATTTCGACAATTTCGCGCTCGGCGAGAAGGACGACGACGCGCTGGAGTTCGTGCAGGCCGGCGGCGGCCAGGCCAACGACATCGTCTGGATCGCCGAATCCGACGGCGCGCTGCTGATTGGCACGTCGGGCGGCGTGCGGGCCCTGTCGGGCTCGGGCATCGACGAGGCGCTGACGCCGACCTCGTTCAAGAACCGGCGTTCGCGCACCTTCGGCTGCGCCCGCATCCGCCCGGTCGATGCCGGCCAGTCGTTTCTCTATGTCACGCGCTCGCGCAAATCGATCGCCGAGCTGACGCAGACTGCGCAGAGCCGTTTCACCTCCGACGATGTCGGCCAGATCTCCGAGCATATCCCGAAACTTGGCGTGGTCGAACTGGCCTTCCAGACCGACCCTGATCCCCTGCTGTGGTTCCCGCTCGGCAATGGCGAGCTTGGCGGTTATACCCATCAGCCATCGCAGGAAGTCCGAGGCATGCACCGGCATCGCCTGGGCGGCGACTTCGGCGGATTGGGACGGGCGATTGTCGAAAGTGCCGTGGTGACGCCCGGCCAGAACGGCAACGACGATCTCTGGCTGGTCGTCAAGCGCACCATTGGCGGCGCGACCAGGCGCTTCATCGAGATCAAGACCGCGCCCTTCGAGTATGGCGCTATCGCCGACGCCTTCGAGGTCGATTGCGGCCTGACCTACTCCGGCGCGGCGGTGACCACGGTGGGCGGCGCGCTACATCTCGCCGGCCAGTCCGTCGATGTGCTGGCCGGTGCAAAGGTCTATCGCGGCCTGACCGTCAGCAGCGGCGGCACCGTGACCTTGCCGCCCGGGTCGGCCGCATCCGCCAAATGGCAGCTCGGCCTGCCCTATGCGGCGGGCGCCGACACGCTGGAGCTCGATGTCGGCGGCCGCGACGGCTCCATCATCGGCCGCCGCAAGAGGGTGGCGAAAGCGATCCTGTCGCTGCTCGAGACCGACACCACGGGGCTCGAAGTGCAGTCCCTCATGCGCGGCCGCTGGGAGCCGGTGCGCATTCCCTCGATCGTCGCACCGGATGGCGGCGCAACGCTGTTCACCGGCAATGTCGAGGTGCCGATCGACGACAGCTGGGAAGGGCAGGGAAGGGTGAGGATCCGCCACGTCAACCCGACGCCCTGCACCATCCGCGCCTTCACGCCGGTGTTCGACGCGGAGCCTTAGCGGCGAGGCGCAAGCCGAAGGTTGCATTCCCGCCCACCCCCCTCTGGCCTGCCGGCCATCTCCCCCGGAAGGGGGGAGATCAGACGGCACCCCTGCATTCGCCAATCGCCAACTTTGTAGGCGCAGCGGCAACGCCTGAACTGCCAATCTCCCTCCTTGCGGGGGAGATGGCCGGCAGGCCAGAGGGGGGTGCTGTCCCGTCGGCGTTGATCCTTTCCGCTTCGCAGATCGCCCCCTCACTCCCCCAAAAGGACCCACCCCATGACATCCCCCCATGCCGAGCAACTCGGCAGGGCGCGGACGGCTGCCGAATTCGCTGCCGTCATCGCCTTGCTCGACACCGACCTAACCGACGCGCTTCGCCGCAGGGCCGATCTGGCGCAAGCCGAGGACCGCGCGGTGTTCGGCGATGGCGACCTTGCCGCCGCGCGTGCCGCGCTCGACGACTGCAACGCGGCAATCGCACTCCTGGAAAAGACCATCGACGCCGCCGGCAAGCGCCGCGCGGAGGTCGCGCAGAGCGAAGCCCGCGCCGACATCGCAGCACTTGGCGACGAGATCACGGGGAGGGCGGCCCTGCTCGGCGAGCGCTGGCGCTGCGTCCGCCGGCTGGTCGAAGAGCTGCGCCAGCAGCTGTTCGAGGCCGATGCGCTGGCCCGCGCGATCGCCACCGCCAACGGCCTGTTCGACGCCGCCGGCGTCGCCGATTTGAAGGTGAACCTGACCACCACCCGCCGCACCGCGATGGCCGGGCCGCGTGCCGCAGCACCCGCCCGGCTCAGCCGGCCGGCGCTGCAGGCCGACAGGCTCTTGCTGACCTTCCTCAGCCCCGGCGGCGCGCTCGACCCGCGCCCGGCGCTCGGCGCGCCGGTCAAGCGCGTCGAAGGCCGGCGTCCCGAAGTCAGGCGTCCCGGTGGCGTCAAGAGCCAATTCCTTCCCGCAACCAAACCCTTGGGCGAACGAGGCTGAACCATGTGCACACTCGCTCTTCTCGGCACCGCTCTTTCGGTCGGCGGCGCGCTGGCCGAGGGCCGGCAGTCGAAGCAGATGGCCGACGCTCAAGCCAGGGCCTACGAGCAGCAGGCGCGGGCCGACGCGCAAGGCGCCGCCTTCGAACAGGGCCAGGAGCGTCACAAGCAGGATCTCCTGCAGGCGCAGGCGCGCGCCCTGGCCGGCGCATCCGGCGTCGGTACGGCCGGGTCGCCGGCCGAGGTGCTGGCGGCCAACGCCGGGCAGGGCCAGCTCGACCTCAAGGCGATCCAGTACAGCGCGCAGTTGCGCCAGAACAATCTCGGCACGCAGGCGGCCATCTCGCGCTTCTCCGGCAAGCAGGCGGTGGCGGCGTCGATCTTCAACGCAGGCCGCAGCCTCGGATCGAGCCTCTCCGGCCTCTACGACCCGACCAAGGCCGTGACCTTCGGCAAAGGCGCCTTCCCGTCGCCACCGGGCGGCTTTTCCACCGGGGGTCTCTACTGATGGCGACCATTCCTCTCCAAATAGCCCAGCGCCGGCTCGAGGCCGGCAATGCGGCGCAATACCCAAACGGCTCGCCGGTCGGCCGGGCGATGCAGGGTTTTGGCGACGAGCTTTCCGCTGTCGCCGAGCGCTACCGGCAGATGAAGGAGCGGCAGGAGGCGTTCGACGCAGAGATCGCGCGCCGCCGCTTCAACGGCCGCATCGCCCAGGCGGAAGACGAGGTGACGGCCAATGCGCCGGCCGATGGCGCAGGCCTGCATGACGCCATGTACGGCCAGGTCGATCCGCGCACCGGCCGAGTGGTCAAACCAGGCCTGTTCGACACGCTGTTCGACGATGCCTTGCGGACCATGCCCGAAAGCCGGCGCGCCGCTTTCGCCAGCCAGAAGGAGGCGATGCGCGCGCCCGGCTCGCTGCGCATGGCCGCAAGGCAGCAAGGGCGGCGTGATGATTATGAGCTGGCCGAGTGGACTGCAGTGCAGGACGCCTCGCTCAGCGCTATCGCGCAGAGCGACCCAACTAACGCCAGCACATTCGAGGCGATCCTCCAGAGCGGGCTCGATCTGATCGCCAAGATGGGCAACCCGATGGCGAGGCAAGCAGCCGAGGCAGCCTGGCTCAGCAATACGGCAAAGGCGCTTGTCCGGACCACTCCGCCGAACGGCCTGGGGGCGGAAACGCGCGCCGGTGAGGCTCTGCTTGGTAAGACGGCTCGGCGGATTGAGCCGAAGATCAGGAAAAGAAGCCTCTGAACCTGTCGAGAACGAGGCGGACATGCTCACAAAATTTCACGAGTATCGGTCCTACCGGCACCGTTTCATCGCCCGCCACGAGAGCGATATCACCTGTGATCTCGAAGTTATTGTTCACGCTAACCAGCGGGGTCACAGTGCGATGACGAAAGAAAACGTCTCCCACGCGAAGTGGCAGCATTATTTCTGTGTCGGGTGGAATATTTCTATCAGCGTCCTCACTCGATGCAAACTTTACATTGCCTTTGAACGTCAACGTTGATGGAGATATTGTGACCTGAACCGGCACGTGGTGTTTATCACCTACATTTATCCGATGCAGAAGCACCAAGGGATCGTCCTTGGGCATTCCTTCCGAAACGCCGTTCTGAACTCTGCCCTGCCTTTGGAATGGCTGGATCGCACCAAGCGTATAAGCCACAAGTGGTCTGACTTGCTCCAGCATACGTTTTGCATTCTTGTTGAAATCGCGTTCGGTGATGTACAGAGGAAAGTGAATGTCTTTTGGCGCTTGCGGTGGATCGGATCTCAATTTGACTAGGGCAAAGGCTAGATTGTCCAGCGTACTGCGCAGATTGTGAACGCAGTCTCCCACTGGAAAACCAAACTGATCAACAGACGTTTGATCGACGCTGGTGAGCCGAATCTCGTATCCGAGCCGATCAGGAAGAAGACTTCCAGTTCCTTGAAGCGGGTGGCGCTCGGCCCATTCTCGTATGGTAGGTATTAGTTCGGCAGCCTGTTTTTCGGCATGCACTAAGCGAGCCTCAATCGGCGCTAGAATCTCTGCGGACATTGCGATTTCCCGTCATGCTGCTCGTTTCCCGTAAGGCTGGAGACCTACAAGCTACCTAAGAATTAGACTTTCGATTTCCGCGAGCCGGCTACTTGGCATCGAGGCCGCGGCCGTCAGTGGCAGGGACTTCAGTTGTGCTGGTACCGACCCCTTCATCGGCTGGAGTTTCTCGCTTGGCATCGTCGGTCGGGCCGGTGATCAGCTTAAGGTCAGGTTCTGGTACTTCATGATAGTAATATTGCAGTGCCGCCTGAGAATACGTGTAATAATTCTGCACTGCAGTTATTCCGGCGTCGGGAATAGTTAATGCAACATATATTGTTGCCAATGCATTCCACGCTTTATAAGACCAAACTCGGTTTGAATTGTTTGATTGGGATGACTCTGCATTCTTAAGTATAGCATGTGTACTCAAGAGGTGTTCGAAAACACCGTCAACTCCATAAAACTCCATTTTATCAATCATAAGCCGAAGGGTAGTGAACGAAGTGACGA
Source organism: Mesorhizobium sp. P2_C7 (assembly GCF_056404515.1). NCBI lineage: Bacteria > Pseudomonadati > Pseudomonadota > Alphaproteobacteria > Hyphomicrobiales > Phyllobacteriaceae > Mesorhizobium > Mesorhizobium sp. P2_C7. The sequence continues at coordinate 164,209 of NZ_JBFUDW010000003.1, forward strand.
GTAGTGTGACAAACACGTCGTGCCTGTCGCGCATGGCATTGATCGCTTCATCGATCTTCACAATCAGTTCTGCCCGTTCGGCATCTGTCGGCACGCTCAGGGGCGCGGCGCCCCGAACAGTATGTCCTGCCATCAAAAGGGTATTAAGTGCGACTAAAGTAAAGGCACTGTCGCGCACCCCTGACCAAGGGTTGTGTAAATTGGCCGAGGACACAAACGTCGACACTTGGTTACAGGCGTCGTCAAACGTTGTGCGGAAGGGCTCCGGGGTTGCAGTCAACGACGCAACCAAGGTGCGTAGCCGCATGATTCTCCCAGAGAGCGCAGCAAGGACCGCGAAGAACTCCGGGCTATCCACTGGCAAGTCAAATTGCCTTGCTAGAGTCTTGCGTGTTTGATCCTTGGCATCAACGCCCGAAAGTTTTTTGCAGAGTCGATAAAGTTCAGTAGATGGGTCCGTAATTTCTGCCATCAATAGCTCCAAGCGTACAGATGGCGCGCCCGCTATCCCACACGTGTGGTCATAAAAGCACCTGTCGAACAGCACGGCAAGTTGTTCGTACAGAAGGCATTGCCATCATTGCCCATCGCTTGGTGGACGAAGTTTCGATTTCTTGACGGGCACAGATCCCGTTGAATGAATACATCCAATTGGCGCTCGCCGCTACGTCGCATATCCGCGACAACCTACAGAAGTCGCGCCTTTCAAGCCTCGCTTTCGTGGGGCTTTTTTTATGGAGCAAGCCTGTGGCCCATCCTGCTGCCGCCGCCGTTCACCCGTTGGCCGGCGAGCTTGAACCCGTGCGCCTAGCGACCACCGCGAACGTTGCCCTCTACGGCGTGCAGACCATCGACGCCGTAGAAGCCCAAGTCGGCGACCGGGTGCTTGTCAAAGACCAGACGAACGCGACGCAGAACGGCATATATATGGTGAGCGAAGGCCATTGGCCTCGCGCAGCCGACGCGCGCAGCGCGCGAACCTTGCAGAGGAGCACCACGGTGTACGTGCGGCAAGGCGCGGTCTCGTCCCATCTCGTCTATGCCTTCGAAACTTTCGATCCGGTGATCGGGGCCGATCCTATCGTGCTGTCTTGCTGCCTGTCGGACGACGCGCTCGGCGACATGGTGGGCGCGGACAGCATCGCCATGCGCTCACGCTAGAATTCCGCAAGTGAGGTTGTGCAAGGCTCTGGGACCGCTGTGGCAAGCCAATCCCGGCGTTCCATCAAAGTTTAACGATCGGAAAAGGGCCGTGGAAAGCACGTGCGGTAACAGTTGATTCAACCATCGCTGGTATATTAGGGAGTGTAAGTAGCGGCTCCGACAGTGCGGGGGGCGCTGTGTGCCGGAGCCGCCGGCGCAGTCCGGTTGGGGTTGACCGCGCCGTCCTATTCTGGGACAGCGCGGTCAACGATTCGTTAAAATTTTCCGGAACTAATTAAGCGCATGCTAATTGCGTCTGCGGCCGACGATTTTCATTTCGGCGCCTGCCTCGCCTTCCCGACTAACCTGCACACAATGACGGCCGAACGGACTTGGCAAGACGTGCACGGTCACCGTAACTCCGGGACAAGCTATTTCAAAGCACAGCCAACCCGCAATTGAACCAGCCACACAATCCGCAACGTTCACAGCCTCGCTTTCGCGGGGCTTTTTTCATGGAGCAAGCCCTATGGCCCGACCTGCAACTGCCGCCGTTCGCCTGTTGACCGGCGAACGCGAACCCGTGCGCCTGGCAACCACGGGCAACATTGTCTTGTCGGGTCTGAGGACCATCGACGGCGTGTTGACTGAGGTCGGCGACCGGGTGCTGGTGACCCACCAAACGGACCAATCAACCAATGGCATCTACACGGCCAGCGAAGGCGTATGGTACCGCGCAGCTGACGCGCGCACGTCGCGGACTATGCAGAAGGGGACCACTGTCTACGTGCAACTGGGGTCGGGGAACGGCGCGAAAACGTACCAGTTTAACACTGTCGACCCAGTCATCGGCACTACCAGCCTCAGCATTACGGGGGATGCCGATCCGGTGCTGAAATCTGACATCGTCGATGAAGATGACATGCACTCAAACAGCGATCAAAAAGTGCCCACACAGCAAAGCGTCAAAGCCTATGTGGACAATAACATTTTGCTTGCCTACGGCGGCGCAAAGGCCGCGCTGGCGGCAAAGGCCGTTGACATGTGGAACGGCGTGTCCACACAGATTGAGTGCTTTGGGGACAGCACTATGCTCGGTGTTGACAGCGGTCTTGGAGGGATTACTCCACAGCCCGCCCCGGACAAGCTGCAATCCGTGCTGCGGGATTACTATTTTAGCTCCGCCGTTACGGTCACCAATCGTGCGGTCAGCGGTTCCCGTTCACAGCAGATGCTTGAGGGCACCGATGGTTCCGGCTCAACATTCGAAGCCAAGATGGCCGTCAGCACTGCGGAGATCGTCATCTGTAATCACTGCATCAATGACTGCCAGAACATACCTCCGACCACACCGGATCAGTATCGGAAAAACCTGCTGGCATTTGTCAATGCTTGCATCAAGTACGGCAAAATTCCGATCCTGCAGACGCCCAATCCGATGTTTGCTATTGCCGCCTTGGGGACGCCCGACAAGGCAAACCGACTGAAGAACTACGTTCAGATCATGCGGGACGTGGCACTGGCTACCGATTCGCCTCTCATCGAGGTTTACGACATGATCAACTCATGGGTGCGCACTGGCCGCTACCGCGTGTCGGACCTTGTGCCGGATGGATGCCACCCCACGGTAATCACCTATCGGGCTATTGGCTTACAGATGGCGACCCCCTTCTTGCATCCTCATGCTGGTCTTGCTGGTCCTGAACAGTTTATATCGACCATCGAGGGAGCCGTTACCATCGATCCAGCGAATGCGCCCCTCCCTGCGCCGGCCACACGGACAGGCTTCCAGTTAATCTCGGACGCCATAGACCACGCCAAGAGCCTCAAGGTTGCGGTGCGCGTCGACGTGCCGGGGTTAGACATCTGCATCGCCTATCCCATCTGGGCTGGCGGCAAGAACGGTGTTGACGTCGCTTGGGATCAAGTGTCGGTCGGTGGTATCAACCAACTGTCGACAGCCGCTTTTGGCGGTGACTTTGTGCATGATCACGAAGTGTGCATCGCGCGGGACGTTCCCGTTGGGCTCCATCTGCTCACCATGGCATCCGGTGGCGGGACAGCCTCCCTCGGCCTTAGCTACGTTAGATCGAGAAGGACGAGAACCAAGAAGGCATTCGTCGGAGGTGCGCAAAGCCGTGACCTTTGGAGGGATCGCGCCTTGCAGACGATTACGCACTATGGGGCCGGTCCAGACAGCGCCTTCATTGAAGACGATCTCCTGATCTCGCCGCATTTTGCAGCGGGTGGGCTCGACATCACCTTCAACTCAAACATGGCGAAGGACACTCAATTCATCCTGTACGGCGTCACGACAGTAGCCTCTGGTGGTGCTGGCCCCCTTACAGCCCGTATGGGAGTCGGCGTCGGACTGGATGCCTCCGGCTTCGTCAACGTCTACCAGTTGACAGGCGCCGCCACATACGCAACGACCGCTCTTAACGCCGTGGATTTTAGCGGTGTGGCCCGCCAATGGCGGCTTATCCTTGCGGCCGGTACGTCTAACCTTCAAGTCTTCGTCAGCGGTGCCAACCTTGGCACCGTGGCGCTCACCGGGCCATACCTTGGCGGCTTCATGGGGGCGCGCGCGAACGGCGCAGGCAAAACCATCATCGTCACCGACCTTCGCGACATCGAGCATTAGCGCCCGGCGGTGATCTTGCGTCGAAATTCTAATCCATGTACGGCAGGGACATCACGGTTTGGCGGTGGGGTCGATCTGGGAAAAACAATGACGCCGGGCAAGTCGGACCGCTTCCCCTACCTCAGCGCGCTGCGTGGTATAGCCGCCCTGTGGGTCGTGATGGCTCACGTCGCGCTGATGCCCAATCCGCGCTTTGTGCTTTCATGGTGGCCGGAAACATTAGTCCGAAGCGGCGTCATGGGCGTCAATCTGTTCTTCCTTGTGAGCGCCTTTTCCCTCTGTCTCACAATGCCGAAGCACGACAACGAACAGAGGCCATATCTCGGCTTCATGCTGCGGAGGTTTTTTCGGATAGCTCCGCTGTTCTATGCCGTCGTAATCTTTTCGTATTGGTGGAACCCGGCCGGCCTTCCCTACAATCTCAAAACGATCCTGGCGAACCTGACGTTTATTTTCAACTTCATCCCAGGCCGTGGCTACCAGACCTCCATCATCTTTGCGGGTTGGACGATTGGTGTTGAGATGGCGTTCTACCTGGTGTTCCCCTTCATTTACGCGAAGACCAAAAGTGTAACCTTGGCGATCCGAGCGCTTGTCATTGCGCTCGTCGTGGCCACGGTCTTTCGCTCGGTCATCGGGGATCTAGTGGCAGATCCGGGCATCTACATTCGTCAATCGATATTTGACCTGGCGCCGATGTTCATGTTCGGAATCATCGCGTTTCATGTGGTTCAGATTGCCGGCGAATGGACCCATAGACGGGCGATCGGCGCCGTCCTGCTGGCGTCCGTGCCGCTTCAGTTCTATGTGATTGTCACGGGTAGGGTGCCATTTGGCCCGGCTATCTATTGGCAAGGGCCGATGTTTTTTTGCCTGCTGGTTGGGCTCTACCTGTTCCCCATCAAGCCGCTGGTCAACGCGGCAACGAGATGGCTAGGCGATATCAGCTATTCGGTCTACCTAGTGCATGGTCCGATTATTGCTGCTCTTTTTCCGTTGTTCGGACGGCTTCGGCACTCAGGGCTCAGCGAACTTCAGGCCTATGCGCTTGCGCTCGCAATATCGTTACTGTGTATCGTCCCGGTCGCAACGCTGACTTTCCACGCATGGGAGAACTGGACCAATGAATGGGGCAAACGCTTTGCCTCACGACGCGCCGGCAAAAAGCGTGTCGAGATTGATGGGGTCAAAGTCGAGAGGCCGGCAGTGCCTGTCGCCGCCTAACCCTTGGGCGAGTTCTTGCCGGCCGCCTGCTTTGTGTCGAGAAACGGGAAGATGGCTACGCCGTTCTTGGCCGCTAAAAGTTGCACACCGGCTTTCGTCCAATGCATGCTATCCCAAAAAACCGGCGCGGATTTGTCGGTAAATATTTCGCACTGGTTATGCGGGCATACGGCAACCAACGGATCGATATAACTTACGTGCGATAGCGTCTTGAGGAAAGTGTCGATCTTTCTAGCCACGGGGCTGATTTCTCGGAATGCGTACTCATCGATGCCTGCAAAGGTGCCGTGCTTATTAAGCAACTGAAGGCTGCTGCCTGTGAAATTTTTGCTGCCGACAACGTAGATTGGAGCGCTTGTTTGGGATCGCATTTCGTCAACCGAAGTCTGGACATATGGAAATGCGAAATCTTGCCAATACAGCGCGATCATCACCAGATCGGCATGCTCTAGCGACGCCGGTGTGGACCGGATGAGTGAGTACGCTTCGTTGCAGGGTTTCATAACTGCTGCAGCAAACGGGTTTATTGATTTCCAATACCTGTCAGACAGGTCGACAGGGAGGGTCGGTACGCCACACCGCCAATCGAGTTGGCGATAGATAATTTCGAATTGTTTTGCCGCGCCAGTCTCAACGAGCAGGTTAATGATATCCGCTCCCTGAGAGTCTCCAATGATCAGAAGATGCCTTTTGGTGGTTTTGAAATCGTGCGGTGTCAGCAACGGAGTGGAGTTCGAAAAGGTGTATGTGTGTTCTTTTCTCAGGTCCAAAACATAAGCATTACGGAATGCAGCAGGCATCCGCCAGACCCACCCATCTGTCGCCCAGCTCTGTGTGGCGGCTGCCATGAAGCCGGCAGTGAGGCAGGCGAAAATCAACGTCTTCCCCAACTTCAACGGGCGCGGCTTGCGATAGCGCACTTCGATGAAATGGTAACTGGCTGCGCCAAGGGCCAAGGTTGCAACAAGCGAGGCGAGGATCTGCCACACTTCCAAGGCGCCAAATCTATACACCATGAAGACAACCAGCGGCCAGTGAACCAGATAGACCGAATAGCTGATCTTGCCGAGGTAGATAGCCGGTCTGAACTGAGCCTGTCTTGCCAGCCGGCCTTGACCGCCGAGCAGCATCAATGCCGCGCCCAGGACGGGCGCGAGAGCGGCAACGCCAGGATAAGCCGTCCGTCCTGAATAGCCGAAGATGGCAAACAGGATCGCGGCCAGCCCCACGACATAGAGCAGGTCCGCATACACTTTCGGCAACCGTCTCTCGGTAAGAAACACCAGCCCGCCTGCAGCGAACTCCCAGACCCGGAATGGGACGAGGAAAAAGGCTGCCGTCGGATCGTACCCCATCATCCACAGGCAACCCGCAAGTGATGCAGCGAAGGCTGCAGCAATCAAAGAGAAGGCCACCCAATAGCTTTTTCGAACGGCCATGGCGATGAGGAAGGGCCAGAACGCGTAGAACTGCAATTCAACGGCGAGCGTCCAAATGTGAAGCAGCGGCTTCAGAATTGCGCCGGAATCGAAGTAGCCTGACTGCATCCAGAAATCGACGTTGGCCAGTCCAAGCAGAGAGAATATCGCTGACCTCGACAGGTCCTGGAATTGCTCCGGTATGAACAGAAAAGCGGCGACGACGAAGGTGACGACGATGGTTGCAAACAGGGCTGGCAACAGCCGGCGAGCGCGCCGAGCGTAGAAATTCTTGAGTGAGAACCGACCTTGCGCGCTCTCAGTCCAGATGATGCGTGATATCAGATATCCGCTGATTACGAAGAAAACATCAACGCCAACAAACCCGCCGCTAACCGTCGTCCAGCCGAGATGAAACAGCACGACCGCAGCAACCGCAATCGCCCGCAAGACGTCGATATCTGAACGATGATCCGACCTGCTGCCAATATCCGTGGTCGACTTGGCTTCTACCATTTGATCCATAGAAATCGTCTCTACGCGAAGGCCATATTCCAGGCAATCCATTGCGCCTTCCGGGTGCTGATAATCCCCAATCCCCAACGCAATGTGACCTGTCATCGCATCGGGCGGTGGTGCGATGCTGGAATTGCCCGGCAACCGCCGATAGAGGATGGCTTTGGAGACTTCGGGGCTATGCACTATCGGAACGTCCAGTTCCTGCGCGCCGTCGCGTCATTGATGGTCCTGGTCAGTCATGTGCTTCACCGTTCGTGCCGATGCGGGGGCACTGGACAACGCCTTACATCTACAATTTCGGGCCTGGCGGCGTCGACATCTTCTTCGTTATTTCGGGCTTCATCATCTACACCGTTGGAGAAAGGGACGGCAGCCAGTCCATGGACAGGGGCCGGTTTGCCGTGTCGAGCGGTGGCTGCTGGACAGGGTCGGCAATGCCTTGATTGGAAAGCGCGTCGGGGTTTCGACAATCCAGCCGGCCGAGTGACTGGGACCACTCACCGAGCGTTTCGGGTTCAGAGTGGTATTTCCCCAACCCGAGCTGTTCCATCCTGTGTGATGTTCGCCAACGTTCGCCGCTATGTGAGCGCCGGCGCCCCCGAGGCTTCTTCCACTGCCGGCTGGCCCGATCTAACACCTCCATTGGCAACCGGTTGCTGAGGCGCCGGTGGCTTGGGCGCCAGGCGCGATATGCGTCTGCGCAGCGGCGTCTCGACGTAGCGGAATGAATAGTAGCTGGCGATCGTCACAACGATCAATGTCAGCCCGAACCAGATGGGTTTCGGCAAAAGCGAAATTGGCGTCCACATCTTGAGCGCGACATGGATGGGCAGGTGGAGCAGATAGAGGGAATAGGAGATGTCGCCATACCACTTCAGCACGCCCCGCCCCAACAGGCGCTGGGCAAGCGGGGAGGCTGTCGAAACCAGGACGAGAGAAGGCAGATAGACAAGGTACAGCGTGCCGCCGAAAAGGGATCTTGGCAATTCCAGGACATCGATCATTCCAGGCCAGGACAAGACGTAGAGGACCAGCAGCGCAACGAACGGGACATCGTACGACTTGTCCGGCTCAAGCTCGATACGCCCGGCGACGACGCCCGCGAGAAACAGAGGGGCGGCCTGCATGAGAACGGGCGTGCCGATAGCGGCTCCCTGGAGAATGGCCGCCGCCGCGAGCAGCAAGAAGTTGGCAGCATTGCCCAGACGCTGGCAAACCCACCAGATCAGCGGAAAAACCAGATAGAACTGGATCTCTCTCGGGATCGTCCAGAACACGGATTGGCCGGCCCAGAAAACGTAATGGTGCCACCATCCATCCCACTGCAGCCCGTAAAAAGGCTGGCCCCGACCTGTCAGCAAAAGCCAGGCATAGGCTGCCGTCACGCAGATTAAAAACAGTGGAAGGACGCGCGCTGCGCGCTTGACCCAGAAGTCGATCACCGCCGAGCCTGAAATTGGGGCAGTCGAATACTTCCTGCCCATCAGAAATCCGGACAGCACGAAAAACAGTTCAACGCCGATGAGGCCGCACCAGGCAAAGGTGAGGGGATGCCAGGGTGTATCGGTCGCGAAATGCTGAAGGAAGACTGACAGCGCGGCGATGCCGCGCAGCCCATCGAGCGCGAATATTCGCGCATTGTTGTTCAGCAAGTTAGATCCCTCGTCCTGCGCCAACTATAGCCAAATTCCAAAACTCAGCAACCTGCCCGGAGAGGGCGGAAAGGAACTGCCATGGACCGCAACTTTGCGCGGGCGCTTGCGCTCGTCTTGAAATCGGAAGGTGGGTGGTCGGACAATCCGGCCGACCCCGGCGGCGCCACCATGAAGGGTGTCACGCTCGCCAACTTCCGCCGTTATGTGAAGGCGAATGCCAGCAAGGCCGACCTGCGCAAGATCAGCGACCAGCAGGTCGCTACCGTCTTCCGCCGCTACTACTGGGATGCGGTGCTCGGCGCCGAATTGCCCGACGGGGTCGACCATGCCGTGTTCGATTTCGCCGTGAACAGCGGGCCGGGCAGGGCGGCGAAAACCCTGCAGGCGGCCCTGGGCGTCGCCCAGGATGGCCGGATCGGGCCGGCCACCCTTGCCGCGGCCAGGGCAAGGCCGGCCGGCGTCACCATCGACGCGCTATGCGATGCGCGGCTGGCGTTTCTCAAACGGCTGCCGACATGGGCAACATTCGGGCGCGGCTGGTCCGATCGCGTCACGTCGGTGCGGGCTCAGGCCTTGCTGATGTCGGCGACACCTGTGACCGCGCCTGCGCCTGTGCCGGCCGCGCCGTCGCCCGGCGCCGAAAAGGCCTTTGGCGGGGCGCCGGCGGCCCAGCCCGTGCCGCCGGCCGTCAAGACTGCTGCCGCCGCCGGCATCCTTGTCCTCATCGCCGGAGCGCTCGCGGCCTTCCGGCAGCACGTCACCGATATTTTCGGGAGCCTCTTTTGATGAAATTCCTCAACACCAACGCGCTGCACAATCTGCTCAACACGCTGATCGCGATCATCTGCGGTGGCGCCCTGGTCGGCTTCGACTGGACGATGTTCGGCGTCACCGATCGCACCGCGCTTCAGATCAGCGGCGCTATCGCCCTTGCCAAGATCATCATCAACGCGGTGCGTGACGGTCCGCTCGGCATGGTCGCGCCGCCGCCGCCGGTCGAGGAGAAATGAGATGGGAGCGCTCGCCATGCTTGGCCAGTTGTGGCCGTATCTGCTTGCAATGGGTGCCGCGCTCGCCGGTCTCTGGACGGCCTACGCCAAGGGCAAGGCCAGCCAGAAGGCCAGGCAAGATGCCGCCGACGCCGCGGCGCGCAGCCGAGCCCAGAAGATCGACGACGCCGTTGCCGGCCGGACGCCGGCCGACAACAGGGGGAGGCTAGCGAAGTGGTCAAGATCATAGTGCTCTCGCTCCTGCTGGCCGGCTGCGCAAGTGCTGGCGGGTCGTTCTGCGCGGTCGAGCATCCCATACGGCCGGCAAAGGCAGAGGTGGCGACCCTTTCCGGCGCGTCGGTGGCGGCGATCCTGGCTCACAATGAAAAGGGCCAGGCGCTTTGTGGATGGAGGCCGTGATGCACGATCTGTTCGACCTGCTCGGCATCAAGGGACCGGTCGTCGCCGCCGGCCTTGCCGGTGGCGTCCTGCGGGCGCTGTCGCGGCATCGCTACAAGCTGCGCGAAATGGTCGCCTCACCGATCTGCGGCGCGCTTGCCGCGGCCTATTTGACGCTGCCGGTGGTGTCCTATGTCAGGATCGCCGGCCTGCCGATGCCCGACCCCGCCGACGACACCACCACGCTTGCCGCGGCTTTCCTGATCGGCGTCTGCGCCATGTGGATCTCGGACATCCTGTTCGAGTTTGTCGTTCGCAGGTTCAAGCCGGGGGTGCAGGAGTGAACCGCAAACGGCAACCAACCCCTCCGCCGCTCGTTTACCCTACGCTGGTTGATCCCAGCACTCCATAAGCCTGCCCGCTGCCGCAAGGTGGCGGGCCTTTTTGCGTTTCGGCCCGATCAGGCAAGGATGTTGACGGCGCGTGCCGCGACCAGCGCGATGGTCAGCAGCGAGATCATGGCCTCGGCCATCATCAGCAGCTTGGCGCGTTGGCTGAGTGGCAGCGTATCGGTCGGAGAGAAGGCTGTCGCATTGGTGAAGGCGAGGAAGAAATAGTCGACGAAGCCGGGCAGCCAATCGCGGAGATCACGGTCGTTCAGCGTCATCTGCGCAAACAGGAAATCAGCCTGCGCGAGCTTGACGAGGCCGCAGGTCGGCGGCCCGCCCCGGTCGGTGCTCCAGAACCACAGGGCAAAGACGATGACGTTGGTCACCCAGATGTTGAGGGCGTCGATCAACAGCGTCGTGCCGCTGTTGCCGGCGTGGCCCTCCAGCAAGGCTCGCACCAGCAAGGCCAGCGAGCCGCAATTCATGACGCTGATGATGGCGGTCATGGTCAGGGCCGTTCTGCGGATCATGATGCGAAACTGGCCGATCGCATGCCATTCGTGATCCTCGACCGCCTTTCTTGTGGCGACCTGTGTCCAGGCCGTGGCCACCGACAAGGGCAGCAGCAGGGCGGCTTCCAGCGCCGGCGCCAGCCAGCGCGGCCCGAAGGAGAGGTTGTTGATGACCAGAAGCTGCAGGCAGATGATGACGAGGACGGCCGCACGCGCCATCCAGAAGTCGAGCGCACGGTAGTGGATGACGGCATGGTGGTGGCGCATCGGGACCCGGATTTTTTCAGACAGGGTCAGACGTGCAACGCTGTCCTGCCTGGAGAGAGGAGCGCCGATGCTCCTGCCCGATCTTGGTGCTGCAATGGCACACAGCTATACTTTTTCGTAAGCTTCGATTTTTGGGGCTGTTCGTCAAACCGGACTATGTGATTTAAGCGCCGCATGGCGGGGATAGATGGATCGATGGATCACTTGGTGCCGGTGGGATTGCCCGCCTCCGGCGCCGATTCCCCATCGGTCTTGTCCAGTCTGATCCGTCATCCGTGGCACCTGCTGGCGCTTTTGTGCCTGATGCAGATCCTGTGCTGGACGGTGGCACCGGCGCTTATCAACGTCTCACCGCCCAACGATGTCGTCGAAGGCTTCATGTGGGGACGCGAATGGGTGCTGTTGACCTACAAGCATCCGCAACTTCCGGCATGGCTGCTCGAGACCAGCCATCTCCTGACCGGATCGTTCCGCTGGCCGCAATATCTCGTGGCGCAGTTGACGATCTCGGCGACGTTCGTCCTGGTCTATCTGCTGGCCCGCGACATGCTCGGGCAGAGGCGTGCGCTGGCCGCCGTGCTGTTGATGCCGTCGCTCTATTTCTTCGGCTGGCCGACCCCGCAGTTCAATCATGACTACGCGCAGATGCCCTTCTGGGCCGCTATCTGCTGGCTGTTGTGGCGTGCGGGGCGCGGCGGTGGGCCGGTCTGGTGGCTGGCGCTCGGACTGGTGTCGGGCGTCGGGCTCTACGCCAAGTTCTCGACCGGCCTGCTGTTGCTGTTTGGCGCGATCTGGCTGTTGTCCGACGCGCGGGCACGCAGCCGGCTCGCCACGCCTTGGCCATGGCTTGGGCTTGCGGTTTTCATCGCTATCGCCGCGCCGCTGGCCATCGAGCTCTACCGCGTCGATTTCCTGCCGCTGACCTACGCCGCCTGGCGCGATCAGTGGGTGATGGCGCATCGCTCCCGCTTTTATTACATCGGCGTCCAGGCGGCCGGACTCTGCGGCTTTTTTCTGGTGCTGGCGATATCAGGGCTGCTGCGCCGCTCGCCCCCGCCGCAAGAGCCGGTCGGGCGCGGTACGCTCGTCTATCTCTTGTGGATGGGACTTGGCCCGGCGATCCTCATCATGGTGGCGTCCCTGTTCACCGGCACAGGCGAGGCCTGGGGCGCGCCGATGTACAATCTTGCGGGCGTCGTGGCGCTCGCCTTCCTGGGCCACCGTCTCGGCGCCGTCGAGATGCGAAAGCTGGTAATCTGCGCGCTCATCTGCATCATCGGCATATCTGGTGCCTATGCGGGCATCCGCTGGACGAAATGCAATCTGCGCGGGCGCATGGACGCCGTCTGCTGGCCGGCGCAGAAGATCTCGGATGAGGCAGAAGCCGTCTGGCACGCGGCGACGCCCGGTCGGCTCGACATCGTCGGCGGCCATAACATTGTTGCGCCGCTGGCGGGCCTCAATGCTTATGACAAGCCGTCGATCTTCACCGAGCTGAACATGCAGTACGCCCCCTGGATCACCAAGCAGCGGCTGCGTGATCACGGCATACTCCTGGTCTGGCCCGGGCGCGACGTGCCACCCTATCTGCAGGCGTGGCTAGGCAAACTGCCGGTCAAAACCGTTCTTTTCGACTGGTCGCTCAAGGCGCCGCCGATGGCGATCAGCTTTGCCGCCGTTCCGCCCGGCGCGCCGCAGCTGCCGAGTGTGATCGACAGCCTCGCCCAACCCGGCAACTAAAGCAGATCGGCCGGTCCGCTGGACGAAGCAAGAGACAATGCCCATTTATGGGGAGATCCAACTTGCTTTTTGCGCAATTCCAGACGGAAAACCGCTACGCATTTTTCCTGGAATTGCTTTTTGAGGAGACGTGATATGGCGACTTCGACCGAACGCGCAGTGCTTGCCGGCGGCTGTTTCTGGGGCATGCAGGATTTGATACGGCGCTATCCCGGCGTCATCTCCACCCGTGTCGGCTACAGCGGTGGCGATGTGCCCAATGCCACCTACCGCAACCATGGCACCCATGCCGAGGCCATCGAGATCAATTTCGATCCGGCCGTCATCAGCTATCGCACACTGCTGGAGCGCTTTTTCCAGATCCACGATCCGACGACCCGTAACCGGCAGGGCAACGATGTCGGAATGAGCTATCGCTCGGCGATCTATTACACGAGCGATGAACAGAAGCTCATCGCCGAAGACACCATCGCCGATGTCGACGCCTCTGGCCTGTGGCCGGGCAAGGTCGTCACCGAGGTCGCACCGGTTGGCCCCTTCTGGGAAGCCGAGCCTGAACATCAGGACTATCTGGAGAAATACCCCAACGGCTACACCTGCCACTTCGTCAGACCGGGCTGGAAGCTGCCGGTTCGCGAGAAGGCGGTTTCGTAGGGTCTGCAGCGCCGGTTCTGCCAGGCATGCCGCTTGACGAGGTCGTCGAGCGGCATCGTTGCATTCCAAACGCCTTTTCAGTCAGCTTGCCGCGTTGGTGAAGCCGTCCAGCTTTTCACCAATGTCCGAAAGTGCCCTTCTAACGATTGTTTCGACCATGTCTTGCCGATCGGGATCGAGCATACGAAGACCCCGCTGGATCGCATCACGCCAACTGGTGCCACGGTTCCATGCTTCGGCAAACACCGCGGCGAGGTCGTCTTGCCTGCGGGCAGTTTTCATCGCCTCGACAAGCAAGCTTGCCTGAAGAACGTCCTTTTCCCGCTTTGCGGCACCGTTTGCGTTCTTTTGGCGCAGGGAGGCAACAATCAGTTTGTGGACAGCATATCGCTCGGGCGAGGGGACCAGCACCGGGACTCCGGAACGATGCAGCAAGACGGTTCGTACGGGTTCGCGGATCAGAAAATCCAGGAATCGCAAAGGCTGCGCCGATGCGCCGCCCAGAGACGGCATCGCGCTCGCGTGGTCAGCGTAGTCGTCGCTGCCCCGATTTGGGGTCTGGAATTCGACCTTATACCGGGAAGCGTTTTCGAACTGTGTGGTGCGACCGGCATCCGTTCGGTGTGGAATTTCGCGAAACGAAGGATCGATATCGCGCAGCACATCCATGATCGGCGGCAGACTGTCGTTGACTTCGACGGAAACCGAGTGAAATTGAGCAAAGTCGGCATCGCCTGTTTGCAGCGCCACCCCCGGCAGCCTTACGCCCAGATATCCGGCGTAGGTTTGGAACGCGACGGTGCCGACCAGTACGCCTCGCAGGCGGAAAAACCCGGCCTTGCCAAGGGCTTCAACGATATCACCGGTAAATTTCTCCGGCTCCATCAACCCAGCCTCGCGGACAAGCGTCGATACAAGCTTGCGACGGCTCTTCAGGTCGCTTTTGATTTCCCTGAAGGCGGCGACGCGTTTTGCGATCTCGGGATCGTCGGCCGGGCCGACATATCGTCTTGTTGTCTTCGGCCGAGTCTCCTCAAAATACCAGTAGTCGCGGCCTTTTACGGGGACTCGCACGAAATTGCCCGCGGTCGAGAAGTCGGTTTGGAACGACGCGTCCAGGCTTCGTTGCACGAGTTCAGCGAACAAGGTGCGATAAGCGATGTCGATCGATTTCATCGTGCGTTCGACCAATGTCTCTAGGTTATAAGAAATTTGCGGTTCCCTTATAGCTGCGCGCTTTTGCTCCGCATTTCAAGCGAGTTATAAGAAAATTGCGAAAATCTTATAACTGTCGGACTGGCGCCACGCTCATACGCCACGGAGCAATCCATTGCGGCGGGGAACGGGCTGCGGCGGGTTATCAAGCCTGCTGTGTCGGATAGAGGGTCAGGATATTGACATTGACCCTTGGCGGCTGCGAGACCGCGTAGAGCATGGCGGCGGCGATGTCCTTGCTCTCCAGTTGCTCCATGTCGCCCAACCTTTGCTCGACAGCCAGCCGAACATCGTCGCGCATATTGGCGGTGAACTCAGTCCTGACCGCGCCCGGCTCGATCACAGTGACGCGGATGCCGTCCTTGCCGATTTCGCGGCGCAGTGATTCGGCGATGGCGCTGGCCGCATGCTTGGTGCCGGAATAGACCACAGATGGGTGGATGTAGCGGCCGGTGCCCGACGAAACGATGACGATGTGGCCTGATCCCTGCCGTTTCATTGACGGCAGCGCCGCATTGATCGTGTAGAGCAGACCCAGAATGTTGAGGTCGACCATCTCCCGGTATTCGCGGGTGGTGGTGTTCTGGAAGGGTGCGGCGACGCCGACACCGGCAACATTGAACAGCAGGTCCAGCCGGCCATGGCTTTCCAGCACGCGCCGGACCATGGCTGTGGCCTGCGCCTCGTCGGTGATGTCGGTCTCGATGGCCAAGGCCTCACCGCCGTTGTCGCGGATGCGTGCGGCCAGGTCGTCGAGGCGCTGCCGACGTCGCGCCGCGATGGCGACGACAGCACCTTGCTCCGCCAGCGCCAGCGCGGTTGCCGCGCCAATGCCCGAGGAGGCGCCGGTCACCAAGGCGATTTTTCTGTTGAGTTTCTGCATCTTCGTTGCTCCTGTTCAGAGGGAGATTCAGGTGTGTTCGATGCCGATGATCGCAGCCGTCCGAGGCGTGTCCTTAAGCTAGGCAGCAGACGCCCTATCGAAAATGCGATAGGATACCATCATACTCATTGGAGAATCTGGCATAATGCGAGGTAGTGACTATGCCGAGCTGAAAGCCTTTGCCGCTGTCGTGGCACATGGCAGATTCGCCCGTGCCGCTGAAGATCTGCGGATTTCAGCGTCGACGCTCAGCCAGACGATCCGTCAGCTCGAAACGCGGCTTGGCCTGCGCCTGCTCAACCGCACGACCCGCAGCCTCTCCTTGACCGAAGCCGGCGCGCGCCTGCATGCGCGCTTCGCGCCGGCTATGGCCGAGATGGAGGCGGCGGTCGGCGATGCGACCGCCTTGCGCGACACGCCGGCCGGCGTCTTGCGCGTCCATATGCCCAGCGTTGCCGCCGCCACCTATCTGGAGCCGGTGCTTGGCCGTTTTCATGAAGCATGGCCGGACATCGTGCTCGATGTGACGATCGACGATGCCGCCGTCGATATCGTCGAGGCCGGCTATGATGTCAGCGCCAGGCTTGGCGAATTTCTCGAATCCGACATGGTCGCGGTGGCGCTTGGCGGCACGCAGCGCCAACTCGCCGTGGCCTCGCCGGACTACCTCGCCCGCTACGGATCGCCGTCGGCACCGGCCGATCTGCTCCAGCACCGCTGCATCAATTGGCGCCGGCCGGGCAGTGCCGGGCCCTACGCATGGGAATTCGCCAGAGGCGGCGAATGGTTCTCGGTCGTGGTCAATGGTCCGCTTGTCGTCTCCAGCCGCGACATGGCGATTGCCGCCGCCGTGCAGGGCGTCGGCATCGCCTTTTGGGCTGAAGACCTCGTGCGCCCGTTGATCGATGCCGGCAAGCTGGTGTCGCTGCTGGATGATTGGTGCGCGGCCTTTCCCGGTTGGTTCCTCTGCTATCAGAAGCAGCGTCATACAGCACCAACCGTACGGGCCTTCGTCGATTTCCTGCGCCATGCGCATACCGGGCGCCAGACAACGCCTGTTGGTTGAAAGTTTGTCGCTCGACGGTCCGGTTTCGCAGGCCTGGCGCAATGCTTTTGGAGGAGCACACCAAAAAAACGGCTTTCGCTTCAACTCGAATGGTGCTTTAACCCGCGCATCCACAGGGGTGCTCCGTACGGTCGGGGCTGAGACGGGGGCGGCAAGCCCACAGACCCTAGAAGCTGATCTGGGTAATACCAGCGGAGCGAGGCGGGCGATGTTTTCAGGCGCACAGATTTCCCTATATCCCATGGCCGACGATTTCGTCGGCGTCATCCTTGGCGCGCTGGATGGACTCGACCCCTACCGCGATCGGCTCAGGATCGAGACCGACGACATCTCGACCTTGCTGGTCGGGCCGCCAGAAGTGCTGTTTCCGGCGATGCGAGACCTGTTCGTGGCGGCGGCACGGAGCGGCAAACATTGCGTGTTGTCAGCCACCATCTCGCGCGGCTGCCCTGGCGAGCCGGATGATCCGATCTGCCGTTCCGATGCGCTTGGTGGGCCTGTCGGCCCCCTCGGCCCGCGCAAGGATGCGGCAATCGCCGCGGTGCGTGGCGCGGCTTTGACCGGCCAGCCGGCGGCAGCGCAGTTCTCGCTCTATGTGATGGGCACCGACGACCACATGGAAGAGATCTACGGCTGCATCGATTTTCTCAAGCAGTCCGGCGTCTATGAGCGCTCGAAGCATTTCTGCACCAAATTGCGCGGGGATGCCGGCGCGATCTTTTCGGCGCTGGACGAAGCCTTCTGCCGCTTCGGGCCAGGCGCCGGCCACGTAACCCTCGACGTCACGGTCTCGGCGAACAGCCCGTCGGCCAGCTGAGCGGCCGCATTCGCGGCCCCGTCAAAGGTTATGCCCGTGGTCTCATCATCAGCCGCTTCGAGCCCGATCGCGAGCCTTCTTGTCAAGGCAGCACCGGCCATGATTTCGGTCGGGTTGCTGCTGCTGGCTTGGGAGCTCTATGCCACTTATTCCGGCATCAAGTCGACTACACTGCCGGCGCCTTCGCGTGTGTTCGAGCAGGCGATGCTCAATCGCGAAGCGCTGGTCGACAATGCCATTCCGACCATCCGGGCCACGCTGATCGGCTTTGCCTTTTCGCTCAGCGCGGCCTTTGCGCTGTCGATGCTGGTCGACTTCTTCCGGCCGCTGCGGCGTGCGCTGTTTCCCGTCTTCATTGTCAGCCAGACCTTGCCGCTGGTGGCGATCGCGCCGCTGGTGGTGCTGTGGTTCGGCTTCGGGTTGATGCCCAAGATCATGCTGGTGGCGCTGGTCACCTTCTTTCCGATGCTGGTGGCGCTGGTGCAGGGCTACGAGGCGACGGAGGCCGAGATCGGGCAGATGCTGCGCGCCATGGGGGCAGGGCGCTGGCGCGTCTTCTTGTTGGCGCGACTGCCCTCGGCGCTGCCCTATTTCTTCGCCGGCCTGAGGATCTCCATCACCTATGCCGTGGTCGGCGCCATCTTCGCCGAATATGCCGGTGCCGCGAAGGGGCTGGGCATCTACATGCTCAACGCCAAGAACAATTTCCGCCCCGATCTGGTGCTGGCCGCCGTCGGTGTCAGCGCCGCGCTCACGCTCACTCTGTTTGGGCTGACGGTGCTCCTGCAGCGCCTTGCCATGCCCTGGGAACGGGCCGCCGGCCAGCACCCCGCCGGGACGGGGCCGTGGCGATGAGCCGGCTCGAACTGCGGCATGTGCGCAAGGCATTTGGCCGGCTCGACGTGCTCGCCGACATTTCGCTCAGCGTCGGTGCCGGTGAATTCGTCTCCATGCTCGGGCCGTCGGGCGCTGGCAAGTCGACGCTGTTCCAGCTTCTGACCGGCGCGCAGCACGGCGAGGGCGAGATGTTCTTCGACGGCACGCCGCTCGACGACCACGGCAGGCATTTCGCCTTTATGCCGCAGCGTGACGCGCTGATGCCGTGGCGACGCATCCTCGACAACACGACGCTTGGGCTCGAAGTGCAAGGCATCAGGCGCAAGGCGGCGCGGGCGCGCGTTGCGCCGCTGTTTGCCGAGTTCGGGCTTGCCGGCTTCGAACGCCATTTTCCGGCGCAGCTTTCGGGCGGCATGCGCCAGCGCGCGGCGCTGTTGCGCACCGTGGTGCAGGAGCGCGACATGCTTTTGCTCGATGAACCGTTCGGCGCGCTCGATGCACTGACCCGCACCGCCATGCAGCGCTGGCTCGAGCAGATGTGGCGGCGCCATCGCTGGACGGCACTGTTGATCACCCACGATGTGCGCGAAGCCGTCTTCCTGTCCGACCGCATCTATGTGCTGTCGGCGCGTCCGGCCAGCATCGTCCGCGAAATCAAGGTGCCGCTGCCGCGCCCGCGCAGCCTTGGCGGCGCTGACGCGTTGCAGACAAGCGCAATCGAGGCCGAGATACTCGACATCCTGCTCAACCCCGAGCCCAACCCGCACTCATCCAAAGGACACGACCATGACTGACTTGACGCGCCGGCAGGCCTTGTTGCTCACCCTTGTCTCCGGTCTTCCGCTGGTGGCCGGAGCTGGCCGTGCCCAAGCACAATCGGCTGCGCAAAAGGTCACCGTCGCCCTCGACTGGACGGTCAACACCAACCACATCGGGCTGTTCGTCGCCCGCGACAAAGGGTTCTATTCCGAAGTCGGGCTCGAGGTCGACATCCTTCCCTACAGCGATACCGGTGCCGGCACCCTGGTCGCCAACCGCGTCGCCGATTTCGGCATCAACGGCACCATCAGCCTGTTCACCCAGAAAACCGCCGGAGCCGACCTGAAGGGCGTCTATGCCGTCGTGCAATCCGAAACCGGCCGGCTGGTGTTCAACGCGGCACGCAGCGAGATCAAAAGCCCGAGGAACCTTGACGGCCTGACCTATGGCGGCTTCGGCAGCGCCTGGGAAAACGCCTTGATCGGCACCATCATCCGCCACGATGGCGGTAAGGGCAATTTCGAGACGGTGACACTCGGCACTTCAGCCTATGAAGCGCTGGCCAACGGTTCGGTCGATTTCACGCTGGAGGTCTCGACCTGGGAAGGTGTCGAAGCCGGGTTGAAAGGCGTCAAGCAGCGCAGCTTCGTCTACGCCGACTATGGCGTGCCTGATGAGCACACGACCCTGATCTCCTCGAGCGAGGCCTATCTCCAGGCAAACCCCAAACCTGCGGCCGCCTTCGTCCAAGCGACGCGGCGCGGCTACCAATTCGCCGTCGACCATCCCGATGCGGCTGCCGCACTTCTGATCGCCGCCAATAAGGACACATTGACAAATCCGGCGCTGATCGAAGCCTCGCTGAAGGCACTGATCGATGGCCACTATTTGCGCGGGGACAATGGCGTAATCGGCACGATGGATCCGACCAAGATGCACGCGATTGGCGACTACCTCTTCGCTGCGGGCATTCTGCGCGATGCCGATGGCAAAGTTCTGACGCAACGCCCTGAATTCGCGGAGTACTTCAGCAACTCAACTCTGGGGTAGGGAGCCTATCTGATTCTCGAAACTTCGAAGGACTCGCGTGGCGTGGCAGCTTCCCGTCAAACGCGC
This sequence comes from Mesorhizobium sp. P2_C7, assembly GCF_056404515.1. Taxonomy (NCBI): domain Bacteria; kingdom Pseudomonadati; phylum Pseudomonadota; class Alphaproteobacteria; order Hyphomicrobiales; family Phyllobacteriaceae; genus Mesorhizobium; species Mesorhizobium sp. P2_C7. The sequence continues at coordinate 184,455 of NZ_JBFUDW010000003.1, forward strand.
ACGCATTGGCAGATTCCAGCTAATTCCTCGCGATCTCATAGAGCAGAGTGGTTATGCCGCCCGGGTTCACCCTGCAGCGACAAAGCGGCTGCGTAGAGTTTCGCCACGCGACAGGTGGCTCCGGTTTCCCGCGACATGACATGGTTGAGCACGGCCAATTGTGCACGCAGCGCCTCGGCGGCTTTGCTGTCTGGAGCCGAAGACAGCAGAGACGCGTATCTTTGCCTGAGGCGGAGACATCCTGCTCGTGTTTCGCACGATCGTTGAAGGCGTTCGCGGGCGTCCGGAGACACATAAGCGCTTTACTGCCGATCTGATCTTCTTGATTAACCGTACGGCAATGGTTGCGTGCAAAGGTCGGCCCGAGGGATAACCGGGTGCTTGGCCTTGCTCATGTCAAAAAGTGAAACCCTTTCGCGCGTCAACGACGAAGGGATTTTGTCCGCAGCCCGAAAGCGGGAAATCCTCGTCGACTTGCGGGAAGGCTTCTTTCGGCTCTGCGCGCTGGCTTTCGCGGGGTTGTTTGTCTACCGCGGCATATATCACCTCATGCTCGACCCCACCCGTATCAATATAGCGCTGGTGGCGACTTCAGAGATCCTAACCTTTACCTGGCTGCTTCTGTCGCGGCGGCCGCAGGTTCGCGACTGGAACCCGCTCACGGTGATCGTCTCCGTGATTGCCAGCTTCGGTGTCGGCTTCATCACCTTCGAGCCGGGCGTTGCCATCATCCCGGTCTATGTCGCCGCGCCGCTGCAAGCCCTGGCGTTGAGTTTCGTGATCTGGGGCAAGGCATCGCTGGGGCGTTCGTTCGCCATTCTGCCGGGCAATCGCGGCGTGATGACCGGGGGTGCCTACCGCCTGGTGCGACACCCGATCTATGCCGGCTATCTGGTCGGCCATGTCCTGTTCCTGCTGTCGGCCTTTTCCTTCTACAATCTCGCCGTCTACGCCGTCATCACGTTCTTCCAGGTGCATCGCATCCTGCGCGAAGAGGCGCTGCTTGCCGCCACGCCGGAATATCGGGACTATATGAAGCGCGTCCGCTACAGGCTGTACCACGGGATCGTCTGACAACAAGTGTGGACGGAGGCAGCTACACCGCGAGTTGCGCCTGCTGACCTCGCGTCGTTAACGCTGGAAAAGGCCAAGGGCCTGCTGCCGCAAGGTGGCGGGCCCTTTTTCATTTTGCCGGCGAATCTTCTTCATGCATGCGCTGCATTACAATCTCGCGGAACGGTAAGGCTGCTCGAACGTTCACGTCATCGAAACATTGCGTTCGACGATGTTTAAACCGGCGCGTCAGCGTCTACAGGAGCGGGAAACCATGAGCCTTGGAACCATACTTATCATTCTTCTTGTCATAGCGTTGCTTGGAGGATTCAGTGGCCTCGGCGGCGGTCCTTTTTATGGCACCGGCTATTATGGCGGCGGCGGTCTCGGGCTCGTGCTGCTCATCATCATCGTGCTTGTCGTGCTCGGACGGATATAGCCGCTTGCTCGCCGAACCGATCGCAATCCCGTGACCGCGTCGATTCCGGCGCGCACCGGAATGTGAACTTCGCAAGCCGGCTTGTGATCCGGCTTGTTTGGAAAACTTTGTAAGGTGATCGCGGTCCACACCCCCCGTGGAAACAAGAGGAAAGGGTCCCACCCCTTGTCCTCCTCCAAGGCCCGCTCCGGTTCGCCCGTGGCGGGCTTTTGCTTGGCGGTCGGCGGAACCAGCTTGCCGTCGAGAAAGTTGAGTTGCGGAAGGCCACCAAATGCCCGCAACACTTCGGACAACACTCTGCAAAATTCGCGATGATCTTCACGTCCTGCGACGGATAGTGGCGGCTCGCGGCCATATCGAGACCATCCAGGGAATTGATGCGCTTATTGGGGTGGCGGAAGCAGAGGCCATCAAGGTCATCCGCCGCATCGATCGCGCTGGCTGAACAGAAACGAGGATCGGGATGAACGTCAAGGAAATGACGCGGCAGGACTGCGTCGCCCTGCTTAAAGCGCAACGCATTGGCCGCCTGGCCTGTGTGCGTGACCTCAAACCCTATGTGGTGCCGATCCATTTCGCCTTCGGTGACAACGCCATTTTCAGCTTTTCGCTTCCCGGCAGGAAGGTCGAGTGGATGCAGGCCAACCCGAATGTCTGTCTTCAGGTCGATGATGTTGGTAGCCCGCACGGCTGGAGAAGCGTCGTCGTGGACGGCGTCTTCGAAGATTTGCCCAAAGGGCCGGACCTGGACGACAGCGCTGCCGCCGTCGAAAGGATGAGCGCTCCGATCGACGTTGAGCGCAAATTTGCCTGGTCGCTTCTTGCAACGCACGCGAACTGGTGGGAACCGGGAGCCCTGAAGCCAGGTGCTGCGCCAACGGTTTCGGGTAGCCATCTCTTCTTTCAGATCAGGATCGAGGCGATATCGGGAAGGCAGGCATCGTGGTAGCGGTTTTTACGCCGCCCGCGGCACCCGTGAGATGAACGTCGCCCGGGTCACCGACACGCTGGTGCCGTCGGCGTCGCTGATGACGTCTACCTTGGCCTCCAGCTGTTTGACCAGCGCCTCGACGATGGCTGTTCCAAGGCCGGTAGTCGTTACGTCGTTGGCGATCTTGCCGATGCCATTGTCCGAAACCGTCAGTTTCCAGTCGCTGCCCGCGGTCTCGTAGCTCACCTGGATACGAGCGCCGGCCTTCTCCTTGGGAAAGGCATATTTAATGGCGTTGAGAACGAGTTCGGTAACGATCAGTCCCAGGCTGACGGCTCGCTGCGAATCCATCCTGCCGCCTTCGGCTGTCACGGTGACCGTGATGGGCTGAGTTTCGCCGATCATCGACGAGGCGAGGCTGCTGCACAGTTTCGGCAGGTAAGAGCCGACATCGATCTCGTCGACGCCGGCTGAGGTGTGTAGATGGCGCTGCACTTCGGCCACCGACAGAACGCGTTGGTGGGCGTCCTTGAGATGCTGGCGCGTTTCTTCCGACGTGACCGACCGTGCCTTCAGCAGCAGGATGCTGGCGATGATCTGCAGGCTGTTGGCGACCCGGTGTTCCATCTCGCGCAGCAGGACGTCCTTCTGCCGGAGCAGATCCTCCGTGCGGCGCAGAAGCTCTTCCTTTTCTCGCTCGATGACACGACGGGCGGTTATGTCATTGAAGGCGAGAAGGATGGTAATCGCCGAGCTGTGGTCGTAAAGCACCTTGCGGGCGTTGAGCAGCATGGTGCGGCGCCCGATGCGCGGGAAATCATGCTCGACCTCGAAGCCATCCATGGCGGTCTTCTCGGGAATGATCGTTTCCAGCAGCAGGCGGAGCGCGGGAATATCCCACTGACCGGCACCGAGCGCGTAGAGTAGCGAGCCCTGGGTCTGTGCGGGGTCGACGTCAAATGTCTTGTAGAAGGAGCGGCTGGCTGCCAGCACGCGAAACTGCTCGTCGAGGACGAGAAACGGCTCGGTGATCGTGTTGACGATCGCCTGCGCCAGTGTCTGCGCGTCCTCGATATTCGCAATGGGTTGAAACATGGGCAAAGCCAGACGAGCGGCGTTCCGCCACTCCAAACAGGGACGTTACACATTTGCCCGACCGTTGTCGCGAAGTGAATCCGCCGGCACGGTGATGTGATATCTCAGATTGCCGCTAGATAAAGACGGGCATTTGGCCCGCCTTTATCCAACTGTTCGATTTCGGGCATGCGCCCAAATCGAGGTGCGTCAGTTCGCGCCGCCGAGCTGCTTGGTCATCTTGCAGAAATTGTCATGCGACTTGGCAATGGCCTTGTCGCCGCATTCCTTCATCATGCCTGCGCGGTCTTCTTCCTTCATGGCCATCCATGCGGTCTTGAATTCCGCCTCGGACTTCATGGTCTTCATGCCGGCATCGGTGAAGAACGGCGACATCTTTGCCGGATCGTCGAGCGCGGACGTGTGGGTAGCCGCAAGCGCCGAACCTGTCATCATTGCAAGCGCCATCGCGCCCATCGTGAGCATCTTGAAGTTCATTTTAAAATTCCTCTCTGTGGAGGTCATTGGAATAAACGACCTGTAGACAAAACGGGATCGAGAGAAAACAGTTCCTTCAAATGAGCTAATATTAAAAACGAAATTTATTTCCTGACCCTAGCCGGTTCGCCGCGGAACCAACTGGAGCTTTGGCAATATTTCCGATTTGGCCGCCGACATTGAGTTCGGGCCAGGGGCCGAGGCCAATCGATTACTCCATGTCAGGCACGTCGCCGCTGACGAACAGGGTGTTCGGCGGACCGTACTCGCCAAGTGTCGGGTCGGCCTCGCGGCTCCAGGCGATGACGCCGACATGTTTTGCCGCCAGCGCCCTGGCCGTGCGTATGGCACGGTCCTCGCTCTGCTGGTCGGCAGGGCCGAAGGCCGGAAATAGCTCGCCGTCATCGCCGCGGTCGAACGCGACCACGACAATCAGTTTGGGACTTTTCTGGCCTTGGGAATCGGACATCTTGCACCTTCCTCAGGAAATCTATCACACTACAAGGAACTAGGTCGGCACGTTCGATTTCGGGAGGTGGCGTGGTGCAGGACCAGCGTTTCGATGAGCCGGTGAGGATTGCGCTCGGCCGGTCGCGAAACTCGATCTTCAAGGTGGAGCGTGTCGCTCAGGCCGCCGACATTCTGATGAACCGCTGGCCGGTTGCGACAGGGCAAAGGCACATGGCAGCCCGTAAGGTCTGCCTGGCCGTGCTTGAGGGAAGGAAGGAAGCCTCGGCGGCACGAGCGGCGTTCATCAGCGCCGCAATCGAAGCGGATATCCTCGTTGAACCCCGTGAAGTGTCGATGCCGTCCGGCCAAAATTGAATCAAGACTTGGCTCTATCCTCTTGATTGATTGTGGTGTTTTCGGCGATCACGATCAGCTTTTCGGGTTCATGCTGCCCGGCCTGCCGACGCTTTGCAGGCACCTCCGCACCATTCGCTGGCCGTTTGGCTTGCCTTCGGCATCCCGTTGACACGGTACTCACGTCCATATATTGAACAGGACTATACAGGTTCACTAGACAGGTACGCATATGAAGCGGCGCGCGGTTCAACTGTCTCCCGGCACGGGCAAGCCCGAGCAGATCGCCACTGTTCTGGAGCATGAAATCCGCTCTGGCGTGCTCGGCTTCGGCGACCGCCTGCAAAGCGAGAACGAGCTGGTCCAGCGCTTCTCCGTCAGCCGCAACACGATTCGTAAGGGCCTCGAGGAACTGTCCAGCCGCGGGCTGATCACCACCAAGGTCGGTATCGGCTCGTTCGTCACCTTTGACGGCAAGCCGGTTGACGACGCGGTCGGCTGGTCGCGGGCGCTGGCCAACGCCGGCGCCAATGCCGAGACGCGAACGCTGCGGCTGGAAGTGATCGAGGACGCCGACCTGGCTGCCTGGCTTGGCATTGAGAGCCCGTTTTTCATCGCCGTCGACCGGGTTCGCACCAACGCCAGCGACGGCCATGCCATTTCCATCGAACGCAGCCGGCTGCCGCTGTCGCCGGAACTGGAGGACGTGCCACTGCGCGGCCTGCGCGAGGGTTCGCTGCACCAGACGCTGCGCGACGCCGGGCTCATTCCTGACCATGGTGAGGAATGGGTCGAAATCGAGATGCTCAATGCCGAGGATGCCGCCATCCTCGGTTGCCCGCAAGGCTCGCCGTTCCTGCGCGGCCGTCGGTTGACCCGCGCCGCCGACGAGCGGCCGATCGAGTATGTCACCAGCCTGCTCAACCCGGCGCATTTCGCGCTGCATATGAGGTTCTGAGCGATGTCGGATGCAGCGAGCAAGGCGATTGACCGCGCCATGGGCGCACTTGTCGGCGGGGCGATTGGCGATGCGCTGGGCATGCCGACGCAACTCCTGTCGCCTGCCAGGATCGCCGAGCTTTATGGCCATGTCGACGATTTCGTCGCCCCGGTTGCCGACCATCCGGTGTCGAAAGGGCTGCTGGCCGGCACCGTCACCGACGACACCGAGCAGGCGCTGCTGCTTGGCCGCATCCTTGTGGAGTCCGGTGACCGTTTCGACCATGCGCGCTGGGTCAACGCGCTGCTCGACTGGGAGCGCGAGGTCAAGGCGCGCGGCAGCTACGATCTGCTGGGACCGTCGACCAAACGCGCCATCGATGCCATCAACAACGGCGTGCCGGCCGAGGAGGCCGGGCGCGGTGGCGACACCAATGGTGCGGCGATGCGCATTGCGCCTGTCGGCATCATGATGCCACTAGAGCCGCTCGACGCGCTGGTTGCCAAGGTGGCGGAGACCTGCCGGGCGACGCACAACACTTCGATCGCCATCGCTTCGGCCGCCGCCGTCGCTGCCGCCGTGAGCCGCGGCGTCGCCGGCGGCGGCTGGCGCGCCGCGTCCGACAGCGCCGTTGCGGCAGCGAGGCGCGGGGCCACGCTCGGCCATTGGGTGACCGGCGGCGACATCGCCGCGCGCATCGTCTGGGCGCAGGATATTGTGCGTGGGAAGGTGATGAAGGATGCGATCCGGCTGATCACCGATCTGGTTGGCACCGGCGTCGCCAGCCAGGAATCGGTTCCGGCCGCCTTCGCGGTGCTGGAAGTCGCCGGCGGCGATCCATGGCAGGCGGCCGTCATCAGCGCCAATCTCGGCGGTGACACCGACACGATCGGCGCCATCGCGGCCGGCATGGCGGGAGCCTGCACCGGCTTTTCCCGATTGCCGCAGCAGCATATCGCCAGGCTTGTCGGCATCGACATGTCGGAGGTTCGCGCCCTTGCCTCCGATCTCATGGCGGCAAGGGTGGCGAAAAAAGGTTCCGGCAAGGACGCGGCGGCATGAGCGGGCGTCTCGTTCATATCGGCAGTGCCGTGGTCGACTATGTCTACCGCATCGATGCCTTGCCGGCGCCCGGCACGGAGAAGACCGCATCGAGCTTCGCCCAGGTCGCCGGCGGCGGCTTCAACATGATGGTCGCGGCCAGCCGTACCGGCATGAAGGTGGTGTTCGGCGGCCAGCTCGGCAGTGGACCGAACGGCGACTTCCTGCGGGCCGCTTTCGCCAACGAGGGCATCGAGACGCTGACGCCGCCATCGCCCTTGATGGATAGCGGCAATTGCGTCGCCATGATCTCGAGCGACGCCGAACGCACCTTCGTGTCGTGGCCGGGTGCTGAGAGCGTGCTCAGCCTCGACATGATGGCGCCCGTTTCGGTCACACCGGGTGACTGGGTGTTCACCTCCGGCTACACGCTGAGCTACCCCGCAAGCCGTGACGTGCTCACCGACTGGATCGAAACACTGCCGGCGGACACTCCCTTCGTCTTCGATCCGACGCCGGTGATATCGGACATTCCGCGCCTCATCCTGTCACGGGTGCTGGCCCGCACCACATGGCTAAGCTGCAACGCGACGGAAGCGGCCGAGATTGCCGGTCCGGGCGACGTTGAAACGGTTGCCGCGCGGTTGCTGGAAGTCCATTGCCCGAAAGCAGCCGGCGTGGTCATCCGCGCCGGGGCCAAGGGCTGTCACGTACGGCTGGCCGACGGCTCGGTGCAGACCGTTGCCGGCTTCAAAGTTTCCGCCATCGACACCAACGGCGCCGGCGACACACATATCGGCGCCTTCGTCAGCGCGCTGTCGCGCGGCATCCCGCCTTTCGAGGCAGCGCGCTATGCCAATGCAGCGGCGGCGGTTTCGGTGACCCGCCATGGCGGTTCTTCGGCGCCGACCGATCACGAGATCCAGACATTCCTGAGCCATGCCGCCGACCCGTCGGACGCACAGGGTCGGAGACAGAAGGCCAATGCATAACTGCCAGAAAGCCTGACAAGCCCGGAAGCGGGCAAACACAGAGAGGAACCAACCATGCGCATGCCTGACTTGACTGCTCTTTTGACGGCGACCGCCGTATTTACCTCCGCACTCGCGTTTGCCGCCAAGGCCGACGAAGTGCATGTGCTCAACTGGAAGGGCTACGGCACCGACGAGCCGTGGGCCGTCGAGGCTTTCGAAAAGGCCACCGGCAACAAGGTCATCAACGACTTCTTCAATTCCGAACAGGAAATGCTGACCAAGATCCGGACCAATCCCGGCCTCTATGACGTCGTCATGATCAATGCCGCCTTCAACGACCAGGCGATGGACGGAAAGCTGATCCAGCCGATCGATACGTCCAAGTTGCCGAACTACGCCGACATCAGCAAGGACAAGGCGGGATCGCCGATGCTTGTCCATGACGGCAAGGTCTATGGCGTGCCATGGGTGTGGGGACTGACAGCGCTCGCCATCAACGAGAAATCCTTCGACAAGCCGCCGACCAGCATCGCCGCGATGTGGGATGCCGCCCACAAGGGCCGCGTCGTCATTCGTGACGACGCCGTCGAGGCGGTGCAGTTCGGCGCCATCGCCACCGGCCAGAACATCAACGACATCAAGGATATGGATGCGGTCAAGACGAAGCTCACCTCGCTGATGCCGCAGATCAAGACCTTCTGGAGCTCGGAGAACGACTGGAACCAGATGGTCGCCTCCAACCAGATCGACATCGGCACCTACTGGAGCGGTTCTGCCGACCGCGCCAAGACGCATTTCAAGCTCCCGGTCTCGCTGGTCGTGCCGCAGGAAGGCGCCGTCGCCTGGCTCGATGCCTTTTCCATTCCGGCCGGCGCCAAGAACGTCGCCGGCGCCGAGGCCTTCATCAACTACATGATCGACCCGAAATTCTATGTCGAATGGGTCACCAAGGTCGGCGCTCCGGTCTCGGCCAACACGAAGGCGGTGGAAGCGCTGCCCGAGGATGCCTTCAACCGCAAGGTGATGGGGGACCCCGAAGTGGCCAAGCGCATCCAGTTCCAGGCGCCGATAACCGACGCGCAGCGCGAAGCCTATCTGGCGCTGTGGCAGCAGCTCAAGGTCGACGTGAAATAAGGCCGACATCCGGGCCAGCCGGCGGTTCGCGCCGGCTGGTTCTTTCAATCCTGGGAGGAGGGTATCATGGCAGCTGCGACAGCGTCGCGAAGCGGGCTGAGATCGGCATTGCCGCTGCTGGCGCCGGCCTATCTCTGGCTGACGGTGGCGATCTTCCTGCCGCTCTCGGCCATGGTCTTCTTCTCGTTCATGACCGAGCTGCCCCTGTCTGGGAAGCCGTGGGCATTCACGCTCGGAAACTATGCCGCCTTCTTCTCGCAGAGCCTCTATCTGACGCTGCTGCTCGCCTCGCTGCGGCTAGGCCTTGAAGTGACGCTGTGGTGCATCGTCATCGGCTACCCCGCGGCTTACGTGCTGGCCAAGGTGCTGAAGGGCCGCAGCCGCGAGGCGATCTTCCTGCTCGTCATCCTGCCGTTCTGGTCGAACGGCCTGGTGCGCATCTTCTCCTGGGCGATGGTTCTGCGCGAAGGCGGCATCCTCGACACGGCGCTCAACGCAGTGCTGCCGTTCAAGATCAACATCGACCTCATGTATTCCTATCCGGCCGTGATCATCGGGCTGGTGCATTCCTATGTGCCCTACATGGTGTTGACCTGCTACCTGACCCTGCAGGCGATCGACGACTCGCTGATCGAGGCCGGGCGCTCGCTCGGTGCCTCGCGGCTACAGGTGCTGAAGCGCGTGATCATTCCGCTGTCGATGCCCGGATTGGTGGCCGGCGCAGCACTCATCTTCGTGCCGGTTGTCGGCTCGTTCATGGAACCACGCATCCTCGGCGGCCGTGCAGGCACCTTCTACGGCACGGTCATCGAGGACCAGTTCGTCGCCGTGTTCAACTGGCCGCTGGGTGCGGCGCTCTCCTTCATCCTGCTGGCCGTCGTGCTGGTGATCCTGGCGGCTGCCTCGCCAGTGCTCAAGAGGGCCGCGTGATGGCGACAACCCGCATCCTCGAATGGCTCGGCCGCCTTTACATCTGGCTGCTGCTGGCCTTTCTCTATTTGCCGATCATCATCATGGCGCTGATGTCGTTCAACGTCTCGCCCTTCTACCAATTGCCGTTCGAATGGACGACGGAGTGGTACGCATCGCTGTGGCAGAACGATCAGCTGATTGCCGCCACCTGGAACAGCGTCGAGATCGCAGTCATCACCACCATTGTCTGCACGGTGCTTGGCTCGGCAGCGTCGCTGGCGCTCTATCGTTACGAATTTCGCGGCAAGAAATTCCTTCAGGCGCTGCTGTTTCCGCCGATCGCCATTCCGTGGCTGATCACCGGCACGGCGATGCTGATCTTCTTCTTCGGCGTTGGCATCGGCCGCGGGTTGCATGCCATCCTGCTCGGCCATGTGGCGCTGGCGCTGCCATATGTCATCGTCGTCGTTTCGGCCCGTCTGCAGACCTTTGCGCCGGAACTGGAGGAGGCGGCGCGCTCTCTCGGCGCCAACCAGTGGCAAGTGACCGCGCGCGTTACGTTGCCGTGGATCATGCCCGGCGTCATTGCCGGTGGCCTGTTCGCCTTCGCCGTCTCGTTCGACCAGTTCGTGGTGTCCTATTTCCTGGCGACGCCGGGCCAGACGACGCTGCCGGTCGAAATCTACGCCGCGATTCGCAAGGGCTTCACGCCCGAGATCAACGCGGTCTCGACGATCATCATTGTCGTATCGATGGCACTGATGCTGCTCACGGCGCGCTTCTTCAAATTCGGCGGAGAGAAATAATGGCCGGCGTGCAGGTATCGAACGTCTCGCGCAGCTTCGGCGCGCACAAGGCGCTGGACGATGTCTCCATCGATTTCGCCGATGGCGGCTTCTATGCGCTGCTTGGGCCGTCGGGCAGTGGCAAGACCACGCTGCTGCGCCAGATCGCGGGGTTCGACTTTCCCGATTCCGGCCGCATTGCCATTGGCGGCGAGAGCGTCGAGCGGGTGCCGGTCGAGAAGCGGCGCATCGGCATGGTGTTCCAGAACTATGCGCTGTTTCCCAATATGAGCGTTGCCGACAATGTCGCCTTCGGCCTGTCGGTGCGCGGCGAGGCCAAGGCGGTGATTGCCGCCGAGGTGCAGGCCGCGCTCGATCTCGTGCAACTCGGCAAGCTCGGCGGCCGGCGCCCGCACCAACTGTCGGGCGGCCAGCGCCAGCGGGTGGCGCTGGCACGGGCCATCGTCACCAAGCCGCGCGTGCTGCTGCTCGATGAGCCGCTCGGCGCGCTCGACAAGGCGCTGCGCGTCGACATGCAGATCGAACTGAAGCGCATCCAGCGCGAGATTGGCATCACCACCATCTTCGTAACCCACGACCAGGAAGAGGCGCTGACGATGAGCGACCGCATCGGCATCTTGCGCGACGGCAGGCTGGTGCAGGAAGGGCCGCCGGAAGAGATCTACGACCGGCCAAAGAGCGAGTTCGCCGCTACTTTCCTCGGTGACGCCAATATCTTTCGTGGCGACACGACGGGCAGCGGTATCCGCCTGACGGACGGCACGGCGATTGCTGCGGGCGCGGGCGCGACGCTTGCTGTCGGCGCCAAGGCGAGCTGCGCCGTGCGGCCTGAACGCATCCGCATTGGCACCGATGCCGGGGTTTCCAATGCCACCGACACGAACGTGCTCAAGGGCCACGTTTCCAAGCGCATCTTCGCCGGCAACAACAGCACGTACTTCGTCGATCGCGCCGGCCAGACGCTCAAGGTCATTGTGCAGAACACCGGCATCGAGCGGCTGGCGGAAGGGCAGGACGTGGTGCTGCGCTGGTCGCCGGAGAGCACGGTGCTGATCGCTGCGAGCTGAGACCTGCAACGGGTCTTGCCAGACCGTTCGCAATCAGGGACAGCATAGCCGGGCAAGAGTCCGGAGTGGCGATGACCTTGGAACTGAGTGGGCGGGACCAGTCGATGCTCGATGGCGAGCAGGGCCAGTCGGCAGCCGCGGCGATGAAAATCCTGGTCGCGTTTTCCAATGCAGTTGGAGCCGGCAGCCTGCTCGATATTGCCGGCGCCCATATCGATGGCTGCCTTTACCACGGCAAGGCCGGGCTCGATTTCGTCGAACGGCTGGTCGAGGGCGGTGGCCGTGTCCGGGTGCCGACGACGCTCAATGTCGGTTCGTTCGATCTCATTCATCCCGGCCTGGTAAAGATGCCGGCGGCGGAGGAAGTGCCGGCGCGGCGTCTGATGAAGGCGCATCTCGAACTCGGCTGCCAGGCGACTTTCACCTGCGCACCCTACCAGACGCGGTTCCGGCCGGGCTTCGGCGAGCAGATCGCCTGGGGTGAATCCAATGCCATCGTCTTTGCCAATTCGGTTATCGGCGCGCGCACCAACCGTTATGGCGATTTCATCGACCTCTGCTGCGCCATGACCGCGCGTGCGCCGGCCTGGGGCCTGCATCTGAGCGAGAACCGGCGCGGCCGCATCCTGTTCGACCTGGCCGTTCCTGAGCCGGAGCCGAGCGATAGCCTGTTCGTCGGCGTCGGGCTGTTCATCGGGCAGGCAAGCGGCGATCGGATTCCGGTGATCGCCGGCCTGCCACAACCGCGTGACGAGGACCAACTGAAGGCGCTGGGTGCTGCGGCGGCAACCACCGGCGCGGTGGCGCTGTTCCACGCGGTCGGCATCACGCCAGAAGCGAAGACGCTCGATGAGGCGTTCCAAGGCCATGCGCCAGAGGCTTCGATCCGCATCAGCCGCGCCGACATCGATCAAGCGCTGGCCAGGCTATCGACCGTGCCTGATGGTGCGCCGCTGGCGGCCGTGTCGCTGGGCACGCCGCACTTTTCCCATGACGAATGGATGCGTCTGTTGCCGATGGTGCGCGAGATCGCGCCGGCCAGGCGTATCCCGATCTATGTCAACACCGGTCGCGCGACGCTGACGCGACTGCAGGAGGAGGGCGCGCTGGCTGGCATGGAGGGGTTCGGCTTGATCCCGGTCGCGGACACCTGCACCTATGTCACCTCGATCCTCGAGCGCTTAGACGGCGTGGTGATGACCAATTCCGGCAAATGGGCGCATTACGCACCGGGCAATATCGGCGTGTCCGTCGCCTTCGCCGACATGAGGGATTGCATCCGCTCGGCTGCGATCGGGCATGTTGTGCGGAGTGCGTCATGATTTGGTCGACTGACACCGGGGTCGAGCGGTTCGGGACCTTCCAACTGGCCGGTGAGGCCGAGGGCCAGGCGCTGGCTTTTTCGCAGCCGCTCAGCTTCTGGGGCGGCGTCGACGCCGAGACTGGCGACATCATTGACCATTCGCATCCCGGTCTCGGCCAGAATATCGCCGGCAAGATCCTGGTGATGCCGAGCGGGCGTGGCTCGTCCTCCTCATCCTCGGTTCTGGCCGAGGCGATCCGCAAGGGCACCGCACCTTCCGGCATCCTTCTGGAGCGGCCGGACTGGATCCTGGCGGTGGGCGCCATCGTCGCCGAATTCCTCTACGCCATTCGCATGCCGGTGGTGGTGTGCGACATTGCCGGTGTCGCCTCCGGCGACCGGATCGCGATCGGGCTCGACGCGGATGGCCGGGCGATCGTCAGCATCGGGAGACGCCCAGCCTGAGTGGCTTGAAAGTGCTGCCTCGCGTCGCCACTTCGAACAGACGGCGCGCGCTTATCGGCGCGGCCTTCGTCATTCCTGGTCTGAATGGTCGGTCGTCACACCCGTGATGGGAAATGATGGTGTCGGCCTTGGCCGAGGCACAGGCCATCGCGTTATATCCTGTCCTGCACGGGAGGAATGGATGGCAGGCACGAATTTCGAGCCGGATGTGAAGGTCCGCACCAGGGAGTACCGGATCGGCTGCGTCGGCGCCGGCAAGATCATGGCCGAATGCCATCTCGCCGCCTATGCACAGGCCGGCTTCCCGGTGGTCGCGATCGCTTCGCGTACGAAAGCCAGCGCCGAAAAAGTGGCCGGGCGCTGGGGCATCCCAACCGTTCATGAGACGCCGGAACAGCTGATCGAGGACGACCGTGTCGAGATCGTCGATCTTGCCTTTCCGCCCGACCAGCAACCGGCGCTGATCCGACATGCGCTGAAGCAGAAGCACATCAAGGCGATCCTGGCGCAGAAGCCATTGGCGCTGTCGGTAGAGGAAGCGGTCAGGCTGCGCGACGAAGCGGCCGGGTCCGGCAAGATACTCTCGGTCAACCAGAACATGCGCTACGACCAGTCGATGCGTGTGCTGAAACAAATCATCGATAGCGGCGCGCTGGGCGACATCGTCTTCGCGCAGATCGACATGCATGCGATCCCGCACTGGCAGACTTTTCTTGCCGACTATGACCGGCTGACGCTCGCCAATATGAGCGTGCATCATCTCGACGTGCTGCGTTTCCTGTTCGGCGATCCGCAAGAGATCACGACGCTGACGCGCAAGGATCCGCGCACGAAATTCGACCATTCCGACGGCATCACCGTGTCGACGTTGCGCTTCCCGTCCGGGGTGCTCGCCGTGTCGCTGGAGGATGTCTGGTCCGGTCCGCGGCAGGAGGGCTACAAGGACGACCAGCACATCAACTGGCGCGTCGACGGCACCAGGGGTGTCGCCAAGGGCACCATCGGCTGGCCGACGGGCGTGGCTTCGACCCTGACCTATGCCTCGGCCGAGACGACCGGTGGCGAGTGGGTGACGCCCAGCTGGGATACGATGTGGTTCCCGCACGCATTCATCGGCGTGATGGAACAGCTTCAGCATGCGGTGAAGACGGGCACGCCACCGGCGCTGTCCGTCGCCGATAACGTCAAGACGATGGCGCTGGTCGAAGCCGGCTACCGCTCCATGGCACAAGGCCGCACGGTCAAGCTGTCCGAGATATCGATCGACTGAACATCTGGCCGCCGAATCGCGTGGCGGCTGAATCGCTTACCGGGAGGAGTTCACATCATGATGCAGGCGGGTATCTTCACCGGCTATTTTCCCTATGGCCTCGAAGAGGTGGCCAGGCGCATTCGCGCGCTCGATTTCAACACGGTACAACTCGATCTGCATTTCAGGGATATCGACCTCTCGGCTGGGCAGATCACCAAAGATAAGGCGAGGACTGTGCGGGATACGTTCCGCGACCACAATCTGCCGGTCTGCTGCGTTTCCGGCTACACCAACATCATCCACCCGGACAAGGTCGAGCGCGACAAGCGCGTCGGCTATCTCAAGGAGATCATCCGCAACGCGCGCGAATTCGGCTCGCCTTACGTGATCTCGGAAACAGGCACCTACAACACCGAATCCGATTGGGTGCACCACCCCAGGAACAAGACTGAGGAAGGATTCGAGGAATGCCGTAAGGTGATCTCCGACCTTGCCCAGACGGCCTATGACCATGGCGCGGTCTTCCTGCTCGAAACTTATGTCAACAATGTCGTCGGCTCAGTCGAGGAAACGGTCAAGATGTTCGCGCAGGTCGACCATCCTGGTCTTGGCCTGCTGATGGATCCGACCAATTATTTCGAGGCGCACAACATCGACCGCATGGACCAGGTGCTGAACCAGGTGTTCGACACGCTGACCGACAAGATCAGGATCGCGCATGCCAAGGACGTCAAGCGCTCCGGCAGCGACAAGTCGGAGAAGCACGCCGACATTGGCGATGACAATGCTTCGGAAGGCCTCACCTTTCGCGGCGTCGGCGAGATCGAATTGCCGGCGCCCGGCCTCGGTTCGCTCAATTATGATCTTTATCTCAAGCGGCTCAGCGAAAAGCACCCGAACATCCCGGTCATTATCGAGCATCTGACCGAGGACGACGTGCCACGCGCCAAGACATTCCTCGATGGAAAATTCCGCGCCAACGGCCTTTGAGGACCGCACGGGAGGCGACGATGGCGACGGTCAAGACAAAGCGCGACTACAGCCTGGTCGGTGAAAGCACGCGGATCGCGATCGAGACCGGGCTGGCCTCCGCCGAGTGGTATCACACAGACGTGCCGCGCAAGACTATGAAGGAGCTGATGCAACGCTCCGATATGCCGGCGATCCGCGACACCCTCATCTGGATCGCCGCCATATTGGGCTCGGCTGCCGGCGGCATCTGGTTTTGGAGTTCATGGTGGTGCGTGCCGTTCTTCTGCGTCTACGGTGTGCTCTACGGCTCCTCCAGCGACTCGCGCTGGCACGAATGCGGCCACGGCACAGCCTTCCGCACCCGCTGGATGAACGACGTCGTCTACCAGATCGCCAGCTTCATGCTGATGCGCAATCCGGTCACCTGGCGCTGGAGCCATGCCCGACATCACACCGACACGATCATCGTCGGCCGCGACGCCGAAATCGCGGTGATGCGTCCGCCGGACCTGTTGCGCGCCGCACTTGCCTTCACCGGCGTCCTCGATTTGCGCTATTCGCTGCCGACGCTGGTGCGCAATGCGTTCGGCAACCTCTCGCCGGACGAGAAAAGCTTCGTGCCGGAGATGGAGCAGCACAAGGCGGTCATCGCCGCGCGCTGGCAGATCGCTATCTATCTCGCTGCGATCGCGCTGGCGCTCTACGTCTGGTCGTTCCTGCCGCTGGTGCTGATCGGCCTGCCGCGCCTCTACGGCAGCTGGCACATGGTGCTGACTGGCCTGCTGCAGCATATCGGGCTGGCTGACAATGTCACCGATCATCGGCTGAACACGCGCACCGTCTACATGAACTCGATCAGCCGTTTCATCTATTGGAACATGAACTACCACGTCGAACATCACATGTTTCCAATGGTGCCCTATCATGCGCTGCCGAAACTGCATGAGTTGATCAAGCATGATCTGCCGGAACCGAACCCTTCGATGTGGCATGCTTATTGCGAGGTCTGGCCGGTGCTGATCAAACAGCTCCAGTACGAGGACTATTTCCTCGAGCGCGAATTGCCGCCGACGGCACGGCCGTACCGCGACGAATTCCATGCGCTGACCGTCCCGGCGGCAGCGGAATAGGGGAGAACCAGATGGCCGGCTGGGTTGAAGCGTGCGGCGTCGATGATGTCGAGGAAGAAGACGTCATCCGCTTCGACCATGGCGGTCGCACCTTCGCCATCTATCGCAGCCCGGATGACGAATTCTTCGCCACCGACGGCTACTGCACGCATGAGAAGGCGCATCTGGCTGACGGGCTGGTGATGGACGACATCATCGAATGCCCCAAGCACAATGGCCGCTTCAACTACAAGACTGGTGCCGCCAAGGGCGCACCAGTGTGCGTCGATCTCGCGACCTATCCGGTGAAGGTCGAGGCTGGCAAAGTGATGATCCAGATCGGCTGACCTGCCGCAGCATGTAACAGAGGGAATTCTTTCGATGAGTCGAAAAAGACCGACGGTCGCGGACCTGCGCGCCATGAAGGGCAAGCGCCAGCTGACGATGCTGCGCGTACTGACGATGGACGAGGCCGAGGCCGCCGAGCGGGCAGGGGTCGACATCGTCTCGGTGCCGCCCGAACTGGTGCTCAACCCGCAATACCGCGATGCGGCGCCCAGCCTGTTCACCATGCCGGGGGAGAATTTCTTCGAGATCGGCACGGCGGACGATTTCCTGCGCTGGGCCTTCCGGCTCTATAAGGCCGGCGCAGACGCGGTCTATTGCAGCGCCGGCTACGCCACGATCAAGCGGATGGCCGACGACGCCATCCCGGTCATCGGCCATGTTGGCCTCATTCCATCGCGCGCCACCTGGACGGGCGGCTTCAAGGCTGTTGGCAAGACAGCCGACACCGCCATGGAGGTCTTCGCAGCGGTGAAGCAACTGGAGGCCGCCGGCGCCATCGGCGCGGAGATCGAAGTGGTGCCGGTCGAGGTGGCGAAGGCGATCTCGGAGCGGACGTCGCTGATCATGCTGTCGATGGGGGCGGGGACCGGCTGCGACGCGCAATATCTGTTCGCCGACGACATTCTCGGCCAGAACCGTGGGCACATGCCTCACCACTCCAAGGTCTATCGCAATTTCGCCGCCGAATATGATCGTTTGCAGGCTGAGCGGATCGCGGCGTTCTCCGAATATGTCGCCGACGTCAACAGCCTGGCCTATCCCGAGGACAGGCATATCGTGCACATGGATCCGGGTGAACTACGGCTGTTCCTCGACAAGGTCGGCCGGGCGTAAGGTCACCTGCCAGGGTCCGTTGGCGAGCGCGGCGAAGAGCGCTTCGGCGTCGATGCCGAGTGGCCGATCCTCCTTCAGGCTAGGGACCAGCGCGCGTATCGCCGTGTGAATTGCGGCGGTGCGTGGCGCCAGGGTGAGCCCGTCGCGCAGGTCGACCGCCTGTGCCGCCGCCATCAACTCGAAGGCGATCAGCCGCCGCCACAGCGCGACCATCCCAGCGCATTTCGCGACAGCCAGCGGTGTCTGCGTGGCATGGTCCTCGACGCCTTCCGAGACGGCCAAGAAATCCAGCATCACCGGATTGGCTCTGTGGCGGATGGCGGCCAGGATCGATGTCGCCGTCTTCTGCAGCGGCACGAAGCCGGCCGAGGCGCCGCCGACCGGCGACAGATATTTCGGCAGGCCGTTACGGCCGGAGCCAGTAAGCTGGATGAAGCGGGCAGCGCTCGCGGCGGCACTCTGGGCGATCGCCAGGCCGAGCGTTTCGAAGGCGAGCGACAGCGAAGCAGTGTGGAAATTGCCGGTCGACAGCACCAGCCCGTCGTCGCTGAGCACCAGCGGGTTGTCGGCGGCGGCATTGAGTTCGATCTCGACGGCATGTCTCGCCTGGCCGATCGCCTCGATCAGCGCGCCATGGATCGAGGGCATGCAGCGGATCGACAGGGGATCTTGCAAGGTGGTCGGCGCCGGTGCCTCATCGCGGGCGAGCAGATATTGCAAGGCCTTGGCCGCTTCCTGCTGGCCGGCCGCCGGCCGCGCCATATGCAGGCGCGGGTCGAGGATGGTGCGATTGGCGCCGATACCTTCCATGGTCAGCGCGCCGGCCTGGTGCTGCTGGGCAAGGGCGGACAGCGCATCCGTCACCACGAGCGCACCGCTGCCCGCTGAAACAGCCGAAGCGTTAATCAGCGACAGCCCGTCCTTGGGCGCCAGGCTGATGGGGACGAGGCGGGCCATCATCAACGCCTTGGCCGCCGGCATGCGCCGGCCCTGATAGTCGGCGTCTCCTTCACCGGTCAGCAGGCGGGCAAGCGCCGTCATCAGCACCAGATCGCCGGCGCCGATCGAGCCGAGCGACGGCATCACCGGGTGGACGCCGGCATTGAGCGCGTCGACCAAAGCGACAAACACGGTGGGCGAAAGTCCGGAGCCTCCCGTTGAAAGCATCGCCGCGCGGGCAAACATGGTTGCCCGCACGGTCTCGACCGGCAGCGCTTCGCCGACCGCGCCGCTGCGTCCTTCCAGCAGCTGGCGCTGGAAGGCGCTGGCGTCGCCCTTGACCGTCGTGCCGAGATTGGCGCCGAGCCCGGTGTTGAGGCCATAGATCTGCTGGCCGGAGGCGGCGGCCTGGTCGAGCACTGTTCGCGCCTTCTGCAGCCTGCCGAGGACATCGGATCGGACCTCCACCTTGCGCGCTTCGCGGGCCACAGCGGCGACATCCGCAGTGCCCACGCCGGCTCCGGTGAGGACGAGCGCACTCATGCGAAGCGCAGCCGCTGGCCGATGCCTTGCGCCTGCGCCTTGGCCAGCATCGCCTTGCCCAACGCAATGTCGGACAGCGACAGGCCGCGGTGCCAGAACAGGATCGTCTCGCTGTCATTCTCTCGCCCGGTCTTGAGACCGGCGGCGATCTGGCCAAGCTCGGCATGCAGCGTCTTTTCGCTCAGCCGCCCGGTCTCGACATGGGCGCGCAGCGAGCCGAACTTTCCGCCCTTGCACTGGCCCCAATCGTCGACGACCATCTTCTGCATGATGTCGGTCAGCGACAGCTCCACGGCGCTCATGGTGCCGTAGGGCACGACCAGTGCGCCGGGCTTGATCCATTCGGTCTTCAACAAGGGCTGCGGTTCCGGCAGCCGCGAGGCCTCGACCACGATGTCGGCGCCTTCGACACAGCTCTTCCAGTCGGCCACAGCGGTGACACGCTTGCCGAGATCGGCGGAGAGTTTTGCGGCGAAACCGTCGCGGCTTTCCGGGCGGCGCGAATGGACGCGGATTTCGTCGAAGTCGAAGAGATGGTCGAGCAGGCGCACGTTCCAGTAGGCAGTGCCGCGCGCGCCGATATGGGCCAGCACTTTTGAGCCCTTGCGCGCCAGATGCTTGGCGCCGATGGCGGTGACGGCACCGGTGCGCATGTCGGTGATGACGGTGGCGTCGAGGATGGCGCGCGGCGTGCCGGTGCGCGGATCGAACAGATTGAGGATGCCGAATTCGGAGGGCAGGCCGTGCAGGTAGTTGTCGACATAGTCGCCGACGATCTTGACGCCGGCGGTGTCGAGAGGCGCGACGTAGCCGCGCAGGACATTGAAATGACCGTGGAAGGACGGGTCCGGCTCGAGATGGACGCGCGGCTCGATCACCGTCTGGCCATTGCCTTGCGCCACCAGGCCGGCCTCTACGGCGGCAATGATTTCACCATCGGACATGGCAAGGGCGTCGATATCGAGGGCATTGAGATAGTCGATATAGATGGGTTTCATCTGCTGCGTGCACTTTCCCCGGTCGCCTCTCATCCATAACAGGCCGTGACGCGACACGAAAGTTTGTTACGCCGTCTATGGACGCGGCCGGCTAATTGCTGTTCAAACCGGTTCCGTCATGACTGCCATTCCCGACACTGAAGCCTTACCCGAAACGGCCACCAATGCGCGGCGCGTGGCGCTGATTGTCGCCATCGCCTTCTTCATGCAGTTGCTTGATTCGACGATCATCTCGACATCGCTGCCGCAGATGGGCGCTTCGTTCAGCGTGCCGGCGGTGGCGATGAGCATCGGCATCACCGTCTACATGCTGACCATGGCAGTGTTCGTGCCGCTGTCGGGCTGGCTCGCCGACCGGTTCGGTGCGCGCAATATCTTCCTGCTGGCAATCATCCTTTTCACATTGGCCTCGCTCGCCTGCGGCTTCTCGCAGAACCTGACCCAGTTCGTCGCCGCACGTGTCGTGCAAGGGCTAGGAAGCGCACTGATGACGCCGGTCGGCCGCATTCTCGTCCTGCGCAATGCATCGAAGTCCGAGCTGCTCAACGCCACCGCGCTGATCACCTGGCCGGCACTGTTCGCGCCGGTGGTCGGGCCGGTGCTGGGCGGCTTCATCACCACCTATCTGTCCTGGCACTGGAATTTCTTCATCAACATCCCGCTCGGCGTAATCGGGCTGGCGCTGGTCGCCCGCTTCATTCCCGGCGACCGCGAGGCCAACCCAAAACCGCTCGACTGGCCGGGTTTTTTCCTGACATCGGCGGGACTTGCTTGCCTTCTGTACGGGCTCGAACGCATCGCGCATCCAGAAGACGGTGTCTTGCCGACGGTGGCGCTCATCGCCTTCGGCGTCGCCATCGGCTGGCTGGCGGTGCGCCATCTCAGGCGCGCACCGCACCCGCTGCTCGACCTCTCATCGTTCAAGGTGCTGACCTTCGCCATCTCGACGCTTGCCGCCGGCACCAATTTCCGGGTGGCGATCAACGCCACGCCGTTCCTGTTGCCGCTTCTGTTCCAGGTCGGCTTCGGTCTTAGCCCCGTCGATGCCGGCATGATGATCCTGGCCTATTTCCTCGGCAATCTCGGCATGAAGACGGTGACGACGCCGACATTGCGGCGCTTCGGCTTTCGATCTGTGCTGGTCGTCAACGGCCTGATCGCCTCGGCGTCGATCATGGCGTGCGCAGCGATCTCACCGCAGACGCCGCAAGCGCTGGTGATCCTACTGATGCTGATCGCCGGCCTGTCGCGCTCGATGCAGTTCACCGCCCTCAACACGCTGGCCTTCGCCGATATCGACGCGGCGCAGCGCAGTTCGGCCGCGACACTATCCAGCATGCTGCAGCAAGTGGCGATGCTGTTTGGCGTCGCGGTGGCGGCGGCGATCCTCAACCTGTCGCAGATCGCCAGGGACCGGCCGGCGCTCGACCTCGTCGATTTTCGAATCGCCTTTCTGGCGATCGGCGCCATCGGGCTGGTGGCGGCGTTGCGTTTCCTCGCGCTGCCACCAGGTGCGGGTGCCGAGGTTTCCGGCCACGCACGGGGGGACTGAAATCGAATTTTTCCACCTGACGCGGAGATAAATTCCGCCTTGCCCTTTCGCCTTGGTCGGTGCTTTCGCAAGCGATCGCATTGGCGCAACCAATTGCTAAAAATCCAGGCTTTTCCGGGCATTGCGCCAGTTTTGGCAATCGATGCGTCCACTCGATGAATATCGCCACCGACCGGGCTTCTGAACGCGGATTCATTTGACGAACCGACGCTAAGCCGATTAGCTTTCCGTGGGATGGCAGCGCTGCCATTGGGGCGTAAGCGGGACATGAACGCGATCGGCTGGCCGAATTTCAGGAGCCTGAATCAGGAAGGCATTGTCTTTGCCATTGCCGTGGTGCTGTTTGTTGCCGCTGCCATCGGCCTGCCGGGCTTTATCGACCCAAACAATCTCGTGGCCATCGTCCGCTCGGTGTCGGTGCTCGGCATACTGGCGCTCGGCATGGCTGTCGTCATCATCGGCCGAGGCATCGACCTCTCGGCCGTGGCGATCATGGCAATGTCTGTCGCCTGGTATCTGCAACTCCTGAATTCTGGAACGCCGGACGGGCTGGCCTTCGCCTATGTGCTGGCCGGCGTCCTCGCGATCGGCCTGCTAAACGGCTTCCTCGTCGCCTATGCCGATGTGCCGGCGATCTTCGTGACGCTGGCGACTGGTTCCTTCGTCTTCGGCTACGTCCGCTCGCAACTGATCACGCAGGATGCCGTGCCGGTGCCGCAGGGCCATTGGGTCGAGTTGCTCGGCGGCCTGCGCTTCCTCGATATTCCCGTCGAGGTGTTCGTCTTCGCGGGCCTCGCCCTCTTGTTCTTCCTGTTCCTGCGCTACACCAAATGGGGCCGCTACATCTATTTCGCCGGCGACAATCCGGTCGCGGCGCGCAACATCGGCATTCCGGTGCGGCCGATGCTGGTGCTGCGCTATGTGCTGTCGGCCTTCGTCGCGCTGATTGCCGGCCTGCTGACGGCGGCCAGCCTGCATTCCATCAACACCCGCGTCGTCAACTCGACGCTGCTCTACGACATCGTGCTGGTGGCGGTGAT
Source organism: Mesorhizobium sp. P2_C7 (assembly GCF_056404515.1). Taxonomy (NCBI): domain Bacteria; kingdom Pseudomonadati; phylum Pseudomonadota; class Alphaproteobacteria; order Hyphomicrobiales; family Phyllobacteriaceae; genus Mesorhizobium; species Mesorhizobium sp. P2_C7. Next base: position 207,483 of record NZ_JBFUDW010000003.1, read on the forward strand.
CGGCGGCATCGGCCTGTCCGGAGGGCGGGGCGGGGTGCGCAACGTGCTGGTCGGGGCGGCGCTGATCGGCATCCTGCTCAACGCCATGACCATCATCGACATTCCGCTGCTCTACCAGAACCTGATCAAGGCGGCGATCCTGCTGGGGGCGATCATCGTCGACGGCGTCATCAACCCACGTGACGAACAGACCGCGCAGCAGGGCGATATCTAGGCATGGTCCCGAAGAGATTATGCTCGAACCAGAAGACTTGACCAAACGCGGACGGTTGGGGCCGTCGGTGAACCACAGTGACCAAAACAGAGGATGTAACATGAAACTGATCAGAACACTCTTGGCCGCCGCCACGGCGCTTGCCGTTACCACCTTCGTAGCGCCCACCTTTGCCGCCGACGATCCGGGCCCGGCCGCCTATGCGCAGTCGCTGAAGGGCAAGCGCGTCATGCTGGTGCCGCTGGCGATGGGCTTCGACCTGGCGCAGGGCTGGGCGCATTATCTGAAGACCGAAGTCGAGGCCTGGGGCGGCGTGTTCGAGACGCGCGACCCGAACTGGGTTGTCGATGCCGGCGCGCAGGCAATCACCGACGCCATCTCGTCGGACACCAGGCCGGACGTGCTGATCATTCATGCGCCGGACCTGAACTCCTATTCCAAGCTGATGAAGAAGGCGCAGGCGGCCGGCACCTATGTGCTCCTGGTCGACAATCCTGCCAACTTCCCAGCCGACGCTTTTGTCGGCAGCGACTGGGACCGTCTAGGCCAGCTCGAGGCCGAAGCGGCGATCAAGGGCTGTGGCGAAAACTCGTCGAAGAAGATCGGCCTGGTGCAGGGCGACCAGGCGAACTCTTCCAGCCTTTATCAGTATGCCGGCATCATGAAGGTTCTGGACAAGCATCCCGACTTCAAGGTGGTGGCCAAGCCCGACTCGAACTGGGATGCGACGACCTCGCGCAACGTGACGACGACGATGCTGCAGCAGAACCCGGACATTTGCTCGATCATCGACTTCTGGGATGGTGACGCCACCGGCGCGTCGGCCGCGATCCGAGACGCCAAGCTCGAGGGCAAGGTGTTCCTGGTCACCACCGGCGGGGGGGAAAAGGCGGCCGACTGCGACAAGCTGCAGGACGGCACCTATGGCGCCGTGGTGATGACCGAGCTTGCCCGCCAGTCGGGCGACATGAATGCTATTATCAAGTTCCTGCTGCAGAGCGGCCAGCCGGCCGGCACCTCGCACACCTACATCTACACGCTCGAGAAGGCGACGACCAAGGCCGACCTCAAGCCCGACAGCTGCTGGGACCTGAAGGCGCTGCAGGCCGAAGCGGCGGCGAAATAGACCGATCCTTGCCAAATATCAATCAACGAGGTGGCCGGATTGCCCGGCCACCTCTTTCTCTAGCAGCCCAGATTTGCAGTGACCTGATGTCCTTCCGCGAACGCCTCCAGTCCTGGCGCTACAATCTCGTGCCCGACCATCTTGTCGGCGAGATCCTGACCAAGCGCTGGACCGACAACGCCATTCCGTTCCTGGCGCTGGTGGTGACATTGGCGACTTTCGGCTCGATCATTCCGGGCTTCTTCAAGCTGACCTCGCTGCAGGAATCGACCCGCCAGCTCGGCGAGTTCTCGATGGTCGTCACCGGCATGACGGTGGTGATGCTGGGCGGCGGCATCGACCTGTCGGTCGGCTCGATCTTCGCGCTGTCGTGCTTCTCGGCCGTCTATGTCTTCTTCATCCTCGAACAGTCGATCTGGCTGGCGCTGGCCGCTTCGCTTGCCACCGGCCTCGTCTTCGGCGCCATCAATGGCTATCTCGTCGGCTATCTCCGCCTGCGCGCCTTTCTCACCACGCTAGTCACCTTCATCTTCGGGCGGGCACTGTTCGACATACTGGTCACCACCTATGCCGCCGACGTGCAGCTCTCGACAGCCACGTCGGATGTGCTCGACTTCATCGGCGACAGTACCTTCTGGGGCCTGTCGGTCTCGGTCTGGCTGGCAATCATCCTCGCGATCGTCACCCATATCGCGCTGACTCGTTCGCGGCCGGGCTGGCACGTGCTGGCGGTCGGCGGCTCCCGGCGCTCGGCGCACAATGCCGGGATCCGGGTGCGCCGCACCGTGTTCATGACCTATGTCTTCTCAGGTTTCTGCGCCTCGATCGGTGGCTTCCTCATCGCTTGCCGCCTGAGCGGGGCAGGGCCGGGTACCGGCCTCAATCTCGAGATCATGGCGCTGACGGCGGCGGTGGTCGGCGGCGTCAGCTTGGGCGGTGGGCGCGGCTCTGTGATCAAGGGGCTGATGGGCGCCATCATCGTCTTGACCATGACCAACGGGCTGATCCGGCTGGGCTATGGCACCGGAACCAACCAGATGGTGCTCGGCATCATGCTGGCGGTGGCGGTGACCATCGACATCCGCTGGCTGAAGAACCGCCACAAGGTGCTGAACGAGGTCTATGTCGCGCCGGTCTATCTCAAGATGGGCGCGACCCAGTCGGCGGCGCCCGGTTCGGGCACGCCATACGAACTCGACAATCGATTGTCAGAAGCTGACCATATCGGGCTCGGCGAACTGGAGGGGCCAGAGGATGTCATCCTCGACCGCGACGACAATCTCTATTGCGGCACCCGCCATGGCGAGATCGTCCGCTTCTTCGCGCCGGACTATGTCAGGTCGGAAGTATTTGCCCATATTGGCGGCTTTCCGCTTGGACTTGCCTTCGACAAATCAGGCAACCTGATCAGCTGCGTCGGCGCCATGGGGCTCTATTCCGTGTCGCCGGATCGGAAGGTGAGACGCCTGTCGGCCGAGACCTCGCGCTCCTGGACCTCGATCGTTGACGATGCGCGGTTGCGCGATCCCAATGACTGCGACGTGGCACCGGACGGCCGCATCTATTTCACCGACTCGACCAAGCGCTACGACGCGCATGACTGGGCGCTGGATTCGATCGAAAACCGCGCCACCGGCCGCTTGCTGGTCTACGACCCGAAGGACGGCTCGACCAAGACACTGCTCGACGGTTACCGCTACACCAACGGTGTGTGCATGGCGCATGACGGCAAGTCGCTGTTCTTCGCCGAAAGCTGGGCCTGCCGCGTGCACCGCTACTGGCTGGAAGGGCCGAAGGCCGGCACGGCCGAATGCGTCATCCGCGACATGCCGGGCTACCCCGACAACATCAACCGCGCCTCCGACGGCAACTACTGGATGGCGTGGCTCGGCATGCGCACGCCGAGTTTCGACCTGTCGCTGCGCCATCCCGACATGCGCAAGCGTATGACGCGGCGGCTGCCGCAGGATGAATGGCTGTTCCCCAACATCAACACCGGCGGCGTGGTGAAGTTCAACGAAACCGGCGGCATCGTCGAGGCGATGGGCGACCTCACCGGCGGCGCGCACCCGATGGTCACCTCGATGCGCGAGCACAAGGGCTGTCTGTTCGTCGGCGGCATCCTCAACAACCGCATCGGCCGCTACAAGATATCGGGCGCCGACCCGAACTGGACCAGCCCCGCTTCCTACTGGGGGGCGAAGTCATGATCCTTGATCCTGTGCTTGACCTGTTTCGCGGCAAGGCGGTGACCATTCCGCCGCTCGACGGCGCCTTCCGCCCCAACACACGGCTGGATGACGCGCCGGCGGTCGCCGAACTGACCGAGCCGGATAATCTGCTGATTTCCAGCGACAGGCTGTTGGCCTCCAGCGGCAATGCCATACACGCTATTGCTGCCGGCGCCGTGCCAACCGTGGTCGAGACCTTTCCATCTCCGGTCACGGCGTTGGCGCTGTCGCCATCGGGCGAACTGACGGTCGGGTTGGAGAGCGGTAGGCTGTTGATTGCCGGCAAGGAGGTTTCGCTGCCGGCCGGGATACGCTGCATCACTGCACTTGCCTACACAGACGATGGCATGTTGTGGCTGGCCAACGGTTCGGCTGAACACGCGCCCTCGCAATGGGCCGCCGACCTGATGAAGAAGGGCGCGTCCGGTTCGCTGTGGAAGCGGGATGCGGCGGGCGGTGGGTTCCGCAAGGTGGCAGGCGAGATCGCCTTTCCCTATGGGCTCCATCCCATAGGGCAGGATGTGCTGGTCAGCGAAAGCTGGCGCCACCAGCTCGTCCGCTTCGACGGCGCGACCGGCAACCGCTCGACGGTGCTGGCGCATCTGCCCGGCTATCCCGCACGGCTGTCGCCGACCGCCGATGGCGGTGCGTGGCTGACCTTGTTTGCGCCGCGCAACCGGCTGATCGAATTCGTGCTGCAGGAAACGCACTACCGGCAGGACATGATCAATCAGGTGCCACCGGCCTACTGGATCGCGCCGGCCCTGGCTTCCAGCCGCAGCTTCCTCGAACCGCTGCAATGCGGTGGCATCCGCACCATGGGCATCCACAAGCCTTGGTCGCCAAGCCGCTCCTACGGGCTGGTGGTAAGGCTCGACCAGAAGCTGCAGCCGCAATTCAGCCTGCACAGCCGCGCCAACGGCACGCGCCACGGCATTTGCAGCGTCGCCGAAAGGGCCGGCCTTCTGTTCATCGCCTCCAGGGGCGGCGACTGCGTGTTGTCGGTCGACCTCGCGTCGGGAGGGTTTTGATGGAACCGATCGTCCGCCTGGAAAACGTCACCAAGACTTATCGCGGCGTGCCCGCGGTGAAGAACGTCAGCTTCGACCTGCGCAAGGGCGAGATCCACGCGCTGCTCGGCGAGAATGGCGCGGGTAAGTCGACGCTGACCAAGATCGTCGCCGGGGTGGTCGACGCCACCTCCGGCAGGATGTTCCATAAGGGCGCCGAAATCGCCTACGCCTCGCCGCATGCGGCGCTCGAAGCCGGCATTGCCATGGTGTTCCAGGAAACCAGCCTGGTGCCGTCGATGACGGTGGCGCAGAACCTCTATCTCGGCACCGAAAAATTCCTCAACCGGCTGCGCGGCACCTACATTTCGGCGCAGCAGTTCCTGCAGTCACTCAACTTTCCCGTCGACCCGAACGCGATGGTGGCGACGCTGGGTGCCGCCAAGCGGCAGATGGTCGAGATCGCGCGCGCCGTCCACCACAATGCCGAGGTCATCATCTTCGACGAGCCGACGGCGACGCTGACGCCAGAAGAGAAACGGCATTTCTTCGCGCTGATCCGGCGGCTGAAGGCGAGCGGCGTGTCGATCGTCTTCATCAGCCACGCGCTGGAAGAGGCGCTTGATATCGCCGACCGCATCACCATTTTGCGCGACGGCGAGCTGGTCATCACCGACGATACATCGGCCTTCGACCGCGACCGGATCGTCGCGGCCATGGTCGGGCGAACACTGTCCGGGCAGATCTACAGGCAGCGCGACGAAGCAAAATTGCGCAAGGCCGGCAAGAAGGTGCTGTCGGTGCAGGACATTTCGATGAGCAATGTCGTGCGCAACAACTCCTTCTCGATCTTTGAGGGACAGATTACCGGTGTCTTCGGGCTGATCGGGTCTGGCCGCACCGAGACGTTCAAGATCGTCTCCGGCATCTACAAGCGCGATTTCCTGCGTGGCGGGGCGATCGAACTCGACGACAAGCCGGTGCGCTATCTCGTGCCGAGCGAGGCGGTGGCCGACGGCATCGTCTATGTCACCGAGGACCGCAAGAGCGAGGGCATCTTCGAGACAATGGGCATTGCCGAGAACCTGTTCGGCGGGCTGTTGGCGGCGGGCCGTGAAAAGGCCTGGGTGATCAACCAGCAGGAGATGCGGCAGCTTGCGGCCGAATGGACGAAGACGCTGAACATCAAGGCGATCAACGACAATGCACGCGTCGTCGAGCTATCCGGCGGCAACCAGCAGAAGGTGGTGATCGGCAAAGGGCTGGTGCAGCGGCCGCGCATCGTCATCTTCGACGAGCCGACGCGCGGCGTCGATGTCGGCGCGATCGCCGAGATTCATCAGATCATCAACCGGCTGGCCGATGAGGGTCTCGCTGTCGTCGTGATTTCCTCCTACCTGCCGGAGATCATGAACCTGTCGGACCGCATCCTAGTCTGCCGGCAAGGCCGCATCGTCGAAGAGTTTTCGCCGGCGGAGGCAACTGACGAAAAGATCATGTACGCGGCAGTTCACTAGATTCAGGTGAGGCCGGCCTGCAAATGGCGACTTCTTGTGCTTCCTGACCTGAATCGCCATGCCGTCGCTAAAAAGTGAATCGGGCAAATGGATTGGCTGCGATTGCTCAAGATCTGATTTAATTCACACGACGATCTAAACGAAAGGACCAGCCATGGCCACCACAAAACTTCTGAGCGATGCCGAGGTGGAGAAGATCCCGGCTGTGAAGGCGGTGTTCGACGACATCCGCGCGACTCGCAAATCCGATTTCGTCAACAATTTCTGGCGCGGGCTGGCCAATGATCCACCGGCGCTGAAGCGGATCTGGGAACAGTTGAAGGTGGTGATGGTCGCTGAGAGCGCCCTCGATCCATTGACCAAGGAAATGATCTATATCGCGGTGTCGACCGCCAATGGCTGCTCCTACTGCGTCCACTCGCACACGGCGGCGGCCCGGGCGAAGGGCATGACAGACGTGCAGCATGGCGAACTGGTTTCGATCATCGGGCTGGCCGGCCAGACCAACCATCTGGTCACGGCGATGCAGATCCCCGTCGATCCGCAGTTCGAGGTGAAGTGAGGGCGGTTGCTTCCCGCGGCTGGAACTTTCATGGACAAAAGCACCAGATTTCCCACGTCGCTCTCTGGCTACGAGATTGAAGGCCTGATTGGAATTGACGCTTCACGACTGGTGCCGCTGTATCAGGGCTGCTCTGACTATGTCGTGCTGGAACGAGGCGAGCCGCCCGACGCTGCCACGGCAAAGGAGGAATTTGAGAACTTTCCACCGAACCGGACGGAGGCCGACAAGTTCATATTCGGGGTGAAGGCGATCGATGGTGAACTTGTAGGCTTGCTGGCCTGCGACCGCAATTATCCGCGAGTGGAGTGTTGGTGGATCGCGTTGTTCATGATCGACAAAGCACTTCGCGGAAGAGGGTTGGGGCGTACACTGTGCGACGACTTTTTCAGGTGGCTGAAATCCCAGAACGTCAAGTGGGTGGAACTCGGCGTGATCACAGAAAATGAGCAGGCTCTTCGCTTTTGGCAGCGGCAGGGCTTCAAGCCAATGCGGACGGCGGGGCCAGTCAGCATTGGGGCAAAACGGCATATGGTCCAGGTTTTAGGCCGGCCGTTGTGAGCAGATCCATCACAGGCGCTTGGCCACTTTCTTGAAATGAGAAGGGAAGGCGTGTGCTATGCAGGCCGATAAACTCTCTCGGCCGTGTTCCAGAAAATATCCGCCTCAGCTTTCGCGCCGTGCTTTGACACCGCCGCGCGATGCGCCTTGATCAGTTCGGCGTGGCTGGTCCACAGTTTCTCGATCGGGAAGTTCGAGCCGAACATCAGGTGGTCCGCGCCCAGGATGTCGATCGCATTGTCGACGATATAGGCGATCAACGCTGGGTCGTTGCGATGGACGAAGGTGCCGAGGCCGGACAGTTTTGCATGGAAATTGGGCGCGGCCGACAGCGTGCGCAGGCCTGCCTTCCAGGCTTCCGTGATTTCGGGCTCCATGCCGGTGAGCATGCCGGCATGGGTGAGGATGAAATTGGTCTCCGGGTTCTCGCCGACCAGCGTCAGCCCGTCCTTCATCTGGGCAGGGAATAGCTGAAGGTCGAAGGACAGGCCGTAGTGCTTCAGCCGGGCGACATTGGCGCGGACCTTGGGATCGATGACCTGGTCGGCCGAAGTGGCGAAGCGAAAGGCCGGCGTCTCGTGCCAGTGCAATTGCATGCGCACGCCGCGCAGCAGCGGATATTTCTTCAGCCGGTCGATCTGGGGCCTGATATCGTCCACGGTCATGTCGGTGTAGCCGACGATGGCGTGTGGCCAGCCGGTCTCATCTGCGGTTTTCTGCAGGAAGGCGACCTCCTTCTCGAAATCCTCCTTGGCCCAGTTGGTCTGGACATAGACGGCTTTCTCGACGCCCGATGCCTTCTGGTCGGCCAAAAATTCCTCGATCGGGTAGTCGCGGCGGATCGGCTCATAGGGGCCAAAGATGCGCGGCACCATCGGTCCGACCAGCCAGGGCTGGTCCTGCTGGCGCCAGATGTGGAAATGCGCGTCGATTGCTTTCTGCATCACGAAACCCTCTTCCAGATTGCCGCCGCTGCCGGGGCTGGGCGGGCGAGCGACAGGATGAAATCGGTGAGGCCCTTGAGCGACGAGCCGTCGATGAGATCGTCGAGCACCGGCAGGATGGCGCGCAGTGCGGCCGTTGCCGGCCGGAAGCGCGGATCGCCGGCCAGCGGCGTCGCGAGAGACAATCGGAAAGCGCGCGCGCTCAGCCGACGCATCGCTGTCTCTAGTGCGGCATGATCGCCGCGCTCCAGCGCATCGGAGAGGATGACGACCGCGGCACCACGGGCGAAGGCGGAGAAGCGTGGCACCGACAGGAAAGCGAGTAGCGTCGGCCCCATGCGGGTGCCGCCGTCCCAGTCGTCGACCTGCGCTGCCGCGCGGGCCAGCGCCTGGTCGCGGTCGCGAATGCGCAGTGCGGCGGTGATGCGGGTCAGCCGTGTGCCGAAGGTGAAGATTTCAGCGCGGTCAGCACCTTGCACTGCGGCATGGGCGAGCTTGAGATAGTCTGACGTGTGCAGCTTCATCGAGCCGGAGACGTCGATCAGGATCAGCAGCTTGCGCGGCACAGTCTGCCGGCGACGCAGCAGTGGCGAGGGTACGTCGCCATCGGCACTGACGATTTCCCTGAGCGACCGGCGCAGATCGAGTTTGCCGCGCGAGTGGGTGCGCACGGTGCGGAAGGAGCGGCGGGCAGGCAAGGCCGAGGACAGCTTGCGGCGGAAGGCGGCCAGCCTATCGTCGTCGCGCTGGAAATCGCGCGCGCTCAATTGCTCCAGGGCCGAGGACAGTTCGCCACCTTCTTGGCTGTGCTCGGCTTCGATCCGTTCGTCGTCAGCGCCGCCATCATCCTTGATATTGGTTTCCTCATCTCCGTCTCCTTCGACCACGGCGGATGCGTTGCCGTAGAAATGGTTCTGGAAATGCGCCTCGAATTCTTCGCGGCGGTCGGGCGGCGGGGCCAGCGTGGCAAGGGCGGCTTCGCGGATGTCGGCCATCGAACGCGGCCCGAGCAATGTCACGGCTTGCATGAAGCCGGACACCTGCCCCGGCGCGACGGCGAAACCGTAACGGCGCAGCAGCCGGCCGAAGCCGAGGAACGGCGTGGCCGCGCGGGGCAGGGCTGGTAGGCGCTCCGCGCTCACGCCATGGCCTCCTCGACAATCCGGCCAAGCTCCGGCGCGATGTAGGTCAGGTCCTCCTCGTCCTTGATCAGCACGCCGATGGCTCGGCGGAAGGCTTCAGGCCACGGGCTGCCGCCCCTTTCCAGAATGGTCGCTGCGTTGGCCCATTCGACCGCCTCGGCAATGCCGGGCGGCTTGGCCAGCGGGCGGGCACGGATGCTCTGCACGGCTGCCGCCACTGCGCGTGCGGTGTGTTGCGCCACATCGCCGGCGCGCAGCATGATGATGGCGGCCTCGCGCTCGGCGTCGGGATAGCCGATCCAGTGGTAGACGCAGCGTCGGCGCAGCGCCTCGGCGAGTTCGCGGGTGCGGTTCGAGGTCAGGATGACGATCGGCTGAGCTTTGGCGCGGATGGTTCCGCGCTCGGGAATGCTGATCTGGAAATCGGAGAGGAATTCCAGAAGCAGCGCCTCGAATTCATGGTCCGATCGGTCGATCTCGTCGACCAGCAGCACACGCTGCTCGGGCGCCTTCAGCACCTGCAGCAGCGGCCGGGCGATCAGGAAACGGTCGTCATAGATGTCGATCTCGTGCTCGCCGGCATGGCGGATGGCGAGCAACTGGCGCTGGTAGTTCCATTCGTAGAGCGCGTGCGCGGCGTCGATGCCTTCGTAGCATTGCAGCCGTACGAGATCGCGGCCGAGCAGCTGCGCGATTGCCTTGGCCGCTTCCGTCTTGCCGACGCCCGGCGCGCCTTCGAGCAGCAGCGGCTTGCCCAGCCGGATAGCCAGGAAGATGGCGGTTGCCAGGCTGTCATCGGCTAGATAGCGCGAGGCGGCCAGCTGCTCCGCCACTGCCTCCGGTGAGGTCGCTGATGTCTCGGCATTCACCTCGGGCATTTCGATCACTCAGTTCGCCGCTTGCGCCCTGAGCGCGCGCAGGATGCGCTCCGGCGTGATCGGCAACGTGTCGATGCGCACGCCGACGGCGTCGAAGACGGCATTGGCAAGCGCTGGTATCTGCGGATTGGCGCACATTTCGCCCGGTCCCTTGGCGCCATAGGGCCCGTCGGCCGATGGCCTCTCCAGCACAATGATCTCGGTCTCGGCAAGATCGCCGGGGCCGGGCATCAGATACTGGTTGAAGTCGGTGCCGCCATGATCGCGGTTGGGATAATAGGGCTCGGTCGTTTCGTAGAGCGCGTGGCTGATGCCCATCCATGACCCGCCGACCAGCTGCTGCTCGACCATTTTCGGGTTCAGCGCACGGCCGATCTCAAAAACGTTCTTCACCGTCAGCACGGTGACCTCGCCGGTCTCGTCGTCGACCTCGACCTCGGCCACGGTGCAGGCATGCGCATAGCAGGTCGACGGTTTCATCGCTCCGGTCTCTTTCTCGGGATAGGAGCGCGGGATCAGGAACATGCCGCGGCCGGAGATCGAGCGGCCGCGCTTGAAATGTGCCGACAGCGCGACATCGAAGATCGAGATCGATTTTTGCGGCGCGCCCTTGACCAGGATGTTGCCCTGTCCGTCGGTCTCGAGGTCGGAGGCGTTCACTTCCAGCTCTTCTGCGGCCACTTCCAGCATCACCTGACGGGCTTCCCTGGCGGCCTGGATGACGGCGTTGCCGGCGCGGTGGGTGCCGCGCGAGGCGAAGGTGCCCATGCAGTGCGGGCCGGTGTCGGTGTCGGCGGTGTCGACGACGACGCGGTCGGTCGGCACGCCGATGGTCTCGGCGCAGATTTGTGCCATGATCTGCTTCATGCCCTGGCCGAGATCGACCGATGACAGCGTGACCATGAAATTGCCGGTCGGCGTCGAATGCACCAGCGCCTGGGTCGGGTCGCCGCCAAGGTTCATGCCGGTCGGATAGTTGATGGCGGCAACACCGCGTCCGCGCCTGATCGCCATCTCAAGCTCCCTTCACGTAGGATGACATCGCCATGAATTTTTCCGCCACAGGCCAGTTGGCGGCGCGCGAGGCTTCCTGCATGCACTCGATCAGCGCCGCACCCTCGGTCGGCTGGCGATGCGCCTTCATGTCGCCGTCACGATAGGCGTTGATGAAGCGGAATTCGAGCGGATCCATGCCGATCAGCCGCGCCAGCTTGTCCATCTGCACCTCCAGAGCGAAGTCGCCAATGGTGACGCCGAAGCCGCGCATTGCGGAGGAGGGCGTGCGGTTGGTGTAGACGCAGTAGGTGTCGATCCAGACATTGGGGATGGTGTAGGGGCCGGGATAGTGGCCGGCGCCCTTCTGCGCGCCGTAGGGCGAATGGCGCGAATAGGCGCCGGCGTCGGTATAGCCGGTGACCTTGCGCGCGACGATGCGGCCGTCCTTCATGACGCCGTCCCTGATGACCACCTTTTCGGCGGCGCGCGGCGAGGAGATCTGCATCTCCTCCTCGCGGCTGTAGATGAAGGAAACCGGACGGCCGGTGAGCTTGGCGCCGAGAATGGCGATCGGCTCGACGATGACGTCGACCTTGCCGCCGAAGCCGCCGCCGACGGTGCCGCCGACGAAATGGAGCTTGTTGCCGGGCATTTGCAGGATGATCGAGGCGTTGTCGAGGGTGAAGAACATCGCCTGCGTATTGGTGTAGCAGGTGAAGCGGTCATTGCCTTCGGGCGCCACCACGCAGCCGGTGGTCTCGGTGGGCGCATGCTCGATCGGCGAGGACTGGTAGCTCTGCTCGAGGACGTGGTCGGCGGCCGCGAAGCCTGCCTCGACATCGCCGAAACGCACCTTGCGGCATTCGCCGCTGTCATAGAGATAATAATTCTGGCCATGGTACTCGTTGACCAGCGGCGCGCCGGGCTTCAGCGCCTCCTCCATGTCGAAGACGGCCGGCAGCACTTCATAGTCGACCTTGACCTTGGCGGCGGCTTCTTGGGCGGCGCGCTCGGTTTCGGCCAGAACGGCGACCACGGCCTCGCCCTTCCAGCGCACTTTGCCGTCGGCCAGCACCGTCTCGTCCTCCGGTCCAATCTGGATCAGGATCAGGATGGTGTAGACATTGTGCGGCACGTCCTTGGCGGTAAGGATTTTCACCACGCCTGGATGCTTTTCGGCCTCCGAGGTGTCGATTGAGCGGATGCGGGCGTGATGATGCGGGCTGCGCACCATCTTCAGGTGCAGCATGCCGTGGAAACTGCGGTCGGCGAAAAAAGCGGTCTTGCCGGTGACATGACCGGGTGAATCCGAGCGCGGCCGGGGCTGGCCGATCTCGTGCAGATCATCCTTGCGGACATCGGCGAAGTAGCTCTTGCGCAGTTCCATGTTTGCTTCCCTCAGGCCGCGTTCTGCGAATTGGCGCGGGCTGCACGCAGCACCGCCTGGATGATCGGCTCGTAGCCGGTACAGCGGCAGATGTTGCCCGACAGCGCCTCGACCACGTCGTCGCGGCTGGGATTGGGTGTATGGTCGAGCAGCACCTTGGCGGCCATGATCATGCCCGGCGTGCAGAAGCCGCATTGCGTGGCGAAGGTGTCGAGGAAAGCGTGCTGCAGCGGGTGCAGGACGCCACCATCCGAAAGGCCCGATGTCGTCGTGATGGCAGCACCATTGCAGGCCTCGGCCAGCGTCAGGCAGGACAGCCGGAGCTCGCCGTCGATGATGACCGAGCAGGCGCCGCAGGTGCCTTGATGGCAGCCGCCTTTCGGCGAGGTGTCGCCGATCTTGTCGCGGAGGGCGTGGAGCAGCGTCGTGCCGCTGTCGATGAATTCGGCCTTTTCAGAACCGTTGAGCGTGAACTGGACCGGGACCTTTGCCATGTTTCCTCCTTGCGCGCCTGCCCGATTGATCGGACAGACGCGCGCCCCCCAACGGGTGTTTCAGGTCAGCAGCAGCCGGCCGAGATGGACCGGAAGAACTTCGTTGCGATACCAAGCGCTGGCGATCGGATCGGTGACGGGCGAGGTGCCTTCGTTGCCCACGGCGAGCGCCGAGGCGATGCCGTCCTTGGTCAGGCTTTGGCCGATCAATGCTTTTTCCGCCGCCTTGGCGCGCATCGGCCGGTCTGCCATACAGCCGAGCGCGATCCGCGCCGAGGACACGGCGCCGTCGCCGGCCAGTTCAAGTACGGCGGCGATGCTGAGCACCGAGACGCCCTTCGGCTTGACCCGCGACACTTTCAGGAAGCGAAAGCCGTCTGCCTTCGGAAGCGCGAAAGCGACCGACGTGACGATAGCGCGGTTGCTGTCGCGCCGGGTCAGAAAGGTCTCGATCGGCGTTTCGCCGTCATCGGTGCCAATCGTGGCATCGAGCGCCAGCAGGGCAACGGCGAAGTCGCCATAAGGCGCCGGTGCGAACAGATTGCCGCCAACGGTCGCCATGTTGCGGACCGCCGGGCCGCCGACGGCGCGCGCGGCCTTGGCAAGGAAGCCGAGATCCGGATGACGGGCGATCGCCGCCATGGTGACCGAAGCGCCGATGCGGGCCTTGCCGTCGGTGACGGCAATCGCTGAAAGCGACGGCTCGGTCGAACGGATCAGGTTGGAGACCGAAACATCGCCTTCATTGGCGGCGCGCACGACCAGCGTGCCGCCACCGAGATAGCGGGTGCCCTGGGATTTCAGCGCCGCGTTGGCCTCCTTCACCGTCACAAAAGTCTGCAGTGCTAGCGCCATAGCCAGGCTCCCTCAGCTCTGGCCGGCGAAATGGCTCTTCAGGGCATTGAAGCCGCCCTGGAAGACATTGGCGCCCATGCCCTCGGCCAGCTTGCCGACTTCCTCCGGCGCTGCGTCGAAGCTGGCGGTCCATTCGGCATAGGTTCGGTCGCCATCCGTCACGCGCCTGAGCTGCAGCGTCGCCTTGTGGTTGGTGAGCGGCTGCGGCGTCTCCAGGATCGAGTAGCTGACGAGGAAATTGTTGTCGGAGAAGTCGAGCAGCTTTTCGCGAATGCGGGCGCCACTGGCGAGCTGGAAATTGCGCACGCAGCCGATCGTCGAGGCGTCCTTGCCGTCCTCGATATGGCTTTCCACCATTCGCGGGTGCCAGCCTGGCAGGCCGTTAAAGTCGCGAATGCGCGCCCAGACCTGTTCGACCGGCGCGTCGATGACGCTTGAGATGGTGACGTTCGCCATATGGATGTCCCTTGCAGATGCGGCAGTTGGGCAAGGGTAGGGCGGCCAAGTCAAAGGCGCTTATCAATGCGTCTTGAGCCCGTATCAAGGAGTCTGAAAAACGGTGGGAGTCTGAAAAAGGGTGGCGGCCGGTTGGCTCAGGCCATCATCCGCGCCGCTTCACGGTAGAGCGTCGGCGGCACGCCGACATGGTCCCGGAAGAAGCGCGAGAAATTGCCCTGCGTGGTGAAGCCGAGATTGCAGGCGACCGAAATCAGCGGCTCCTGCGACCACTGCAATTGCCGCACCGCTTCCTCCATGCGCAGCGTGTTCCAGTAGACATTGGGTGTCAGATTGGTCTGTTCCTTGAACAGGGCGAAGAAGTGCGGCCGCGACAGGCCGACGGCGCGCGCCACATCGTCGAAGCAGATGCGCTCGCAGACATTGGCCTTCATCAACTGGATTGCCTTGCGGACGCGGAAATCCTGCATGGTGTTTATGCGGACGCGGGCTTCCTGCGGCGCCGAAGCGTCCGCGGCATCGAGGACGCTGTCGATGAAACGCTCGATCTCGTTATTGGCGACATCGTCGACGCTTTCATTGTCGATGAGGTGATCGAGCAGACTGGCGGCGGCTTGGTGCAGCCAGGGCTCCAGCGTGATTGCGGCCTGCGAGAACAGCGGTGCGGACGAAGGCAGGTCGCGGCGGCGCCGCGCCCAGTCGGGATCGATGTAGAAGGCGAGGAACAGGCCCGGCGTCCCGTTCCGCGACAGGACATGGCTGTGCGGCTGAAAGGAGTTGATGCCGGCGGCGGTGCGCGGGCCAAGCCGTACCGTCTCGCGGCCGATGGTCATCTCGCCGGCCGTGCCTTCAAGCCAGATGATCAAATGTGCTTCGACGTGGGCATGGGTGACGAAGTCGCTTGCGACATTCAGGACAGAAACATGTCCGAACCGGCCCCAGTAGAGCCTGATCGCTTCCGTCATGGGTATTCCTCCCGCAGACGACTGGCCTCCCTTCGCCTGCGGGGCGGATTGTGCGGCTGAGTTCGGGGCCGCGTCAAGACGTGGGCCTGTGGCGAGGGTGGATGACGGCCAATGCCGGTGGATTTTCAGACTGAGCGATAGGCAGTGAACCGAACAACGGTTGGATGGCCGCGCCGGCGTTGGTGGCTCAAACCGAAGCCGTCATGCCGCCGTCGACATAGAGCGTATGGCCGTTGACGAAGGACGATGCGTCGGAGGCGAGGAACACGGCGGCGCCGATCAGTTCGTCGACATTGCCCCAGCGCCCGGCAGGCGTGCGCTTCTCCAGCCAGGCGGAAAATTCGGGATTGTCGACCAGCGCCTGGTTCATTTCGGTTCGGAAGTAACCGGGCGCGATCGCGTTGATCTGCAGGCCGTATTTCGCCCAGTCGGCGCACATGCCCCTGGTCAGATTCCTGATCGCGCCCTTGGTTGCGGTGTAGGGCGCGATGTTCGGCCGGGCCAGTTCGCTCTGCACCGAGCCGATGTTGATGATCTTGCCCATGCCGCGCGCGATCATGTGGCGGGCGACCGCCTTGCCGGCATGGAAGGCGCCCGAGACATTGGTCTTGAACAGCCGCTCCCATTGCTCCTCGGGAAAGTCCTCGAGCGGGGCGCGGAACTGCACGCCGGCGTTGTTGACGAGGATATCGATGGCGCCGATCTCGGCTTCGATGCGGGCGATGTCGGCGTTGACGGCTTGAAAATCGGTGACGTCAAAGGTCGAGGCGTGCGCCTTGAAGCCGGCATCGCGCAGCTTTTCGACGGCGCCGCCGATCCTGGCGGCATCGCGGCCGTTCAGCACTACGCCGGCGCCATGTTCAGCCAGGCCGCGCGCCAGGGCAAAACCTATGCCCTGACCAGAGCCGGTTACCAGCGCCAGCCGGCCCTCAAGGCTGAACAGCGAGTTTGCCATCAGGCTGTCTTTTGTTCGACCATGATCTCGGACAAACGGCTTCCGTTTGTCCGAGAAAACCGGTTTCCACTTTTCGGGATCATGGTCCTAGTCGTTGCGGCGGAAATTGCGGATGCGGTCGAAAAGAACCGCCAGCAGGATGGCGCCGCCGATGAACACGCCTTGCCAGAACGCATTGATGCCGAGCAGGCCGAGACTGTTGCGGATCACCTCGATGAGCGCCGCGCCGACGATGGCCCCGAAGGCGGTACCAACGCCGCCGGCAAGGTTGGCGCCGCCGATGACGGTGGCGGCGATGACCTGAAGCTCCATGCCAGTGCCGAGATTGGTGGTGACGGCGCCCAGCCATCCAGTCTGGATGATACCGGCAATGCCAGCCGACAGCGCAGAAATCATGTAGACGGCGACCTTGATCTGGCGCACCGGAACGCCGGTCAGCGTCGCAGCATGCTCATTGCCGCCGATGGCGAAGATGTGCCGGCCGAACTTGGTCCAGCGCAGGATGAAGCCGGTGATCAGCGCCAGAAGGATCATGTAAAGCACTGGATTGGCGATGCCGAACACCCAGGCGCCGCCGCCCAGCGCCAGCAGCTTGTTGTGGTCCGGTCCGAACTGGAAAACGACGGTGTTGTTGGAGGCGACCATGGCCAGGCTGCGGGCGATCGACAACATGCCGAGCGTCACCACGAACGGCGGGAAGCCGAGATAGGCGATCAGAATGCCGTTGAAGGCGCCGATGGCAAGCGCGGTGGAGATAGAGGCCAGGATGCCGATCTCGATCGAGTAGCCGGCATGCATGGTGACGGCCAGCACCATCGACGACAGGCACAGCACCGAACCGACCGAGAGGTCGATGCCGCCGGTGATGATGACGAAGGTCATGCCGAGCGCGATGATGGCGACGAAGGTGATGTTGCGGGTGATGTTGTAGAGGTTCTTCTGCGTGGCGAAGGCGTCGGTGGCAAACGACAGGAACAGGCAGGCGAGGATGACCGCGATCACCACCCAGAAGGTCTGGCTGGCAAACAGCTTCGACAGCAAGGTGTGCTGTTTCTGTGCGATCGTCTGGTCAAGGGTGACTGCCATTATCGACCTTTATCTGTCGGTGAAACGCGCTGAAATCAAACCTGTTCGATAGCACCAGTGATCAGCCCAGTGACTTCCTCGGGCGAGCTGGACGCGATCGTCTTGTCGGCGACCTTGCGGCCACGCCGCATGACGATGACGCGGTCGGCGACGGTGAAAACGTCGGGCATGCGGTGGCTGATCAGCACGACGGCGATGCCCTGGTCGCGCAAATGGCGGATCAGGTTGAGCACCTCGGCGACCTGCCGCACCGAGATCGCCGCCGTTGGCTCGTCCATCAGCACGATCTTGGCTTGCGACAGCATGGTGCGGGCGATTGCCACCGCCTGGCGCTGGCCACCCGACATCTGCTTGACGAGGTCGCGCGGGCGGGTCTCGGACTTGAGCTCCGCGAAGATCTGGCCGGCGCGCTTGTACATAGAAGCGTAGTCGAGGATGCGGAAGGGGCCGACGCCGCGGCGCAATTCACGGCCGAGATAGACATTCGCCGCTGCCGTCAGATTGTTGCAGAGCGCCAGGTCCTGGTGGACGATCTCAATGCCGTGCTGGCGGGCTTCGACCGGCTTGTGCAAGATCAAATCCTTGCCGTCCATTTGCATGGTGCCGTGGCTCGGGCGGAAATTGCCAGCGATCATCTTGACCAGCGTCGACTTGCCGGCGCCATTGTCGCCCATCAGGCCGACCACCTGGCCGGGCTCGATCGACAAAGACACGTCGTTGACCGCCTGGATGGCGCCGAAATGCTTCGATATGTTGGTGAGTTCGAGAACCGCCACCAGCCTTCTTGCCTCCCCGTGCTTTGCGACCTGCTGCTGTTCCCGGCGTCAATGCCGGCGCTGCTTTGGCCTCGCTCTTCCCAGCTCCTCCCGGAAACAGCGTTAGCGTTCTTTTACGCAAAAGCCGGCGCGCGTCAATCAATTGTCGGACGAATTAAGGTTGGATTATTCTAAAAATCCGTTTTGTAGGACAAATAGCATTGACGTTGGCGGCGAGCCGATATTAGCTAAGCGTCGGAGGAGATTATGCCGGTCCCTGCCTGCGGTTCGCCGGGTGGAATCGGTGGAGGTTTATCGGTCGAGGTTCCGGCTGCACCCCGTGTGTTGAGCCGGTCCAAGGCCGCATCTGGAAATACTTATCGATCTGTCTTGGCGACACGAGAGCTCGCGAAACGAACCTCGGTCATCACGCGTCCGGTCGATCTGTGTGGCGGGCACGCCGTGTCCGTCTGTTTCAAGGGAGGACTGATATGAGGAAATCACTTTTGCTTGCCGCCGCCGCCATGATGGCGCTTGGCGCCGGACCGGCTTTGGCCAAGAAACAGCTCGTCATTGTCGTGAAAGGTCTCGACAATCCGTTCTTCGAAGCCATCCACCAGGGTTGCGAGAAATGGAACAAGGAAAACGCCAGCTCGGAATATGAATGCTTCTACACCGGCCCTGCTTCGACCTCGGACGAGGCCGGCGAGGCGCAGATCGTCCAGGACATGCTGAGCAAGGCCGACACCGTGGCGATGGCGATTTCGCCGTCCAACGCGCCGCTGATCGCGCAGACGATCAAGACCGCCAATCCGACGATCCCGATCATGACGGTCGACGCCGACCTCAGCAAGGAAGATGCGGCGCTGCGCAAGACCTATCTCGGCACCGACAACTATTTGATGGGCAAGAAGATCGGCGAGTACATCAAGAAGGGCAAGCCGAATGGCGGCACGATCTGCACCATCGAGGGCAATCCTGCGGCCGACAACATCTTGCGTCGTGCGCAAGGCATGCGTGACGCACTGTCGGGCAAGGAAGGCCTCGCGGCGCTCGCCGGCGAAGGTGGCTGGACCGAAGTCGCCGGCTGCCCGGTATTCACCAATGACGATGGCGCCAAGGGCGTTCAGGCGATGACCGATATCCTCGCCGCCAACCCCAAGCTCGACGCGTTCGGCATCATGGGCGGCTGGCCGCTGTTCGGTGCGCCGCAGCCCTATCGCGATCTGTTCGGGCCGCTCAAGGACCGCATCGCCAGCAACGACTTCGTCATCGGCGCAGCCGACACGATTGGCGACGAGGTGGCGATTGCTCGTGACGGCCTGGTCACCGCGCTGGTCGGCCAGCGGCCGTTCGAAATGGGCTACAAGGCGCCCTCGGTGATGATCGACCTGATCGAAGGCAAGACCGTCGCCGATCCGGTGTTTACCGGTCTCGACGAATGCACCAAGGACACGGTCGACACCTGCATCCAGAAGTAGGTTCTCGATTTGGGGCGCTCGGCAACGGGCGCCCCCCGTCGATTCCTGAACGGGACACTGCGGTTGGGGCGGCAGGCTCCGGCTTTGCTGCGTCCATGGTCTGGATTTTTCGGCAACGAGATCGGCGTGCCGTGCGGGTTCGGACCAGTCCGGACGACAGACGGCCGACGCATTGGAACGTGGATGCCGGACAAGAAGTCAAAGAAGCGAACCGACCGGGCCAAGGCACAAGACAGCCTCCGTCCGGTTGTCATGCGCAGGGCTGGCGCTGCACACTTTTCGGGAGCGAGCGTTCATGTCTCGCTGGCCAGCGAGATTGGTCTCAGGATCGTGCGCGGCGATTATCTGCCCGGCACCATCCTGCCCAACGAGGCCAAATGGGCCGAAATCTTCGACGTTAGCCGTTCGGCGGTTCGCGAAGCGATCAAGATGCTGATGGCCAAGAGCCTTCTGGCCTCGCGCCCCAAGATCGGCAGCTGGGTCGAGCCGAAAGAGCGCTGGAACCTGCTCGACCGCGACGTGCTGGCCTGGTACGCGACAGCTCCCGATCGCGAGGCATTCCTGCGCACCGTGCAGGAGTTTCGCCATATCATCGAGCCGGAAGCGTCGGCCTTTGCCGCCATGCGGCGCAGCGACGAGCAGATGGCCGAGATCAGCCAGGCCTGCCGCGAGATGGGCGATGCCTTGAGCCTGCAGGAGCGTATCCGCGCCGACACGCGCTTTCATCTCGCCATCCTGCGCGCCTCCGGCAACGATCTGCTGGTTCCGCTCGGCGTGCTGATCGAATCGGCACTCGACCATCTCTTCGACTTCACGACGCAGAGGGTCGGTGATCAGCGGCAGGCGCAGAAGCTGCATGAGGCGATCGAGAAGAACATCCGGCTGCGGCGTCCGACAGCCGCGCGCAACGCCGTCCACAAACTGCTTGAGAACACCGATGAAGGGATCGGACGGTCAAGGCGATGGTAGTGCGGCAGTGACAGCCGGCCCTTCGGGCTTTCCCTTTAAAATGTCCACTGGCCCTTTTTTCCGCCCGGAAGCGGACCCGGCCTTCACCGTTCGAAACTCGAAAAGCCAAGCAATTGGCTTTTCGTCGGTTGGGCGGACCGCTTCTCACCTCAAATCGTCTGTTTCTTGTCATCCTTGGTCGGCATCAGGTCGACGCCGTTGACCTTGCCGATATGGGTTGCCAGCATCGGCACGAATTGCTCGGCGGGGCCGGTGGCGAAGGCGCCGGCGAAAGAGTTCTTGGTGGCGTTGCCGAGCGGGTTGGCGATGCCGGCCGCTCCGGCCATCGATTCCAGATAGGTCAGGTCCTTGAAGGCGTTGGCGATGGAGAATTTGTGGGCGTCGCGGTCGCCCTCCAGCGTCCAGCGCATGAAGGTCTGGTAGAAGCCGCAATCCATGCGGCCGTTGCGGATGACGCTGTCGAAGCGCGGCGGCGAGATGCCGACTTTCTGCGCCAGCGCCAGCGCCTCCGAATAGATCGCGGCATAGCCGAGTGAGATGAAGTTGTTGAGCAGCTTCATGCGGTGGCCGTCGCCGGTGTCGCCGATATGGACGATCCGGCCGGCCCAGGTTTCGAGCACCGGCTTCACCCGGGCGAAGACGGCGTCCGGCGCGCCGACCATGGCGTCGAGCGTGCCTTCCCAGGCCTCCTTCGGCGTGCGGCTCAGCGGCGCATCGACATAGTCGATGCCGAGAGCCTTGAGTTCAGCCGCCAGTGCAATGGTCGAGACCGGATCGGAGGTCGAGCAGTCGACGACGACCGCGCCCTTTTTCAAGCCCTCCTTGAGGCCGCCGGGGCCGCGAATGATAGCCTCGACTTCGCGCGATCCGGTGACGCAGATGAAGACGATGTCCGATGCCGCCCCGACATCGCGCGAGGTCGATACTTCCGCCGCACCGCGGCCAAGCAGGTCCTCCGCCGGCTTGCGGTTCTTGCGGCCGAGAAAGGTCAGGCTGTAGCCCTTGTCGACGATGTTCTTGGCGATCCCGTGCCCCATCAGGCCAAGGCCAATGAAGCCGATCTTTTCGCGCGCGGCAGTCGTGTTCATGTCTTCAAGTCCTGTTGCAATGATTGATGATCAGCGCTGCCGTTTTGCAGGCGAGGGTGGTTGCGGATTGCGATTTTGTCTGACAATACACATAAATCCCAGCGGATGTGGAGAGCAAAATGACGAAGCGGATCATGTTCACCGGCGGCAGCGGCAAGGCCGGACGCCATGTCGTGCAGTATCTGGTGGAGCAGGGCTGCCAGGTGCTCAACATCGACACCAAGCCGCTCGACAATCCCAAGGTGCGCACGCTGATCACCGACATCACCGACAGCGGACAGGTGTTCAACGCGCTGTCGAGTTATATGGGATTGCACGAATTCGACCCGTCGCTGCGCTCCCAGCCAGTCGATGCGGTGGTGCATTTCGCCGCCATCCCGCGCATCATGATCACCACCGACAACGAGGTGTTCCGCATCAATGCGCTCGGCACCTACAATGTCATCGAGGCGGCGGTGAAGCTCGGCATCCGCAAGGTAGTGATTGCCTCAAGCGAAACCACCTATGGGCTGGTGTTCGCCAACGAGCCCCGTGATCCCCAGTATTTCCCGCTCGACGAGGATTATGATGTCGATCCGATGGACAGCTACGCGCTGTCCAAGGTCGTCAACGAGAAGACGGCGCGCGCCTTTGCGCTGCGCAGCGGCATCGATATCTATGCGCTGCGCATAGGCAACGTCATCGAGCCACATGAATATTCGCTGTTTCCGAAATGGTTCGCTGAGCCGGGGTTTCGCAAGCGCATCGCCTGGAGCTATGTCGACGCGCGCGACCTTGGCCAGATCACGCTGCGTGCCATCGAGAAGGATGGGCTCGGCTATCAGGTGTTCAATGCCGCCAATGACGATACCTCATCCGACCTGCCGACCGCGGAACTCTTGAAGCGGTTCTATCCCAGCGTACCGGTCAAGGCCGAACTCGGCGAATACGAGACGCTGCTGTCGAACCGCAAGGCGCGGGATATTCTCGGCTTCCGCCCGGAGCACAGCTGGCGCAAATACGTCAAGTAGGCCTGATCCGTCGGAGCAATCGGGCAGATCTGTGCACAGCGGCCGGCTTTGCCGCTTGAGCCGCTTGCCGTGCTTGACAGCCCCTGCAATCCGGCCTTTCTGGAGCCTATGCGGGACGCGAAGCCGAACAAGGAAAAATCGCCAGCGAAAGCGGCCTCCGGCGAGCGCCCGGCGGGCGTTCGCCGACCAGACGCGGCGCGTATCCCCGGCTCGAGCGTCCATGCTTCGCTGGCCAGCGAGATTGGCCTCAGGATCGTGCGCGGCGACTACCCGCCCGGCACCATCCTGCCCAATGAAGCGAAATGGTCGGAGACCTTCAGCGTCAGCCGCTCGGCGGTGCGCGAAGCGATCAAGATGCTGATGGCCAAGAGCCTGTTGGCGTCGCGCCCCAAGATCGGCAGCTGGGTCGAGCCGAAGGAACGCTGGAATCTGCTCGATCGGGACGTGCTTGCCTGGTACGCGACGTCCCCGGATCGCGAGGTGTTCCTGAAGACCGTGCAGGAGTTCCGCCACATCATCGAGCCGGAAGCGACCGCCTTTGCCGCCATGCGGCGGACCGACGAGCAGATGGCCGAGATCAGCCAGGCTTGCCGCGAGATGGGCGAGGCGACGAGCCTGCAGGAGCGCACGCGTGCCGACACGCGTTTCCACCTGGCGATCCTGCGGGCATCCGGCAACGACCTTTTGGTGCCGCTCGGCGTGCTCATCGAGTCCGCGTTCGACCACCTGTTCGCCTATACGACGCGGGAGCTGGATGATTTGCAGCACGCACAGAAGCTGCACGAGGCGATCGAGAAGAACATCCGCCTGCAGCGGCCGGATGCGGCGCGCAACGCGGTGCGCAAGTTGTTGGCCAACACTGACGGCGTCATCCGTTCGCGCTAGGCGCCTAATGGGTCGCGGCTAATCCTCTTTCTCCCGCCCGAAGGCGGCGCGAAGCTCGTCCTTGGCGTCCTCAAGCACTTGTCTGCGCGAAGCGGGCAGATTCTTGCCGGCGCGGTTGATGCAGAAGTTCAGCATCGACATGGCGGACTGGAACGGCTCGGCCTTGCGCCGGAGGCTGTGTTCGGCGGATCGCTTGAGAGAGGCGGCGATCTTCCTGGCGTCGTTGGATTCGAAGACGTGGTCCTCGAGATCCATCGCGTCGCTCCGTCACCTCGGCCGACCATTTCTTCTTCGCGGTCATGGCAGGACTCCTTTGCAGGGTGGCTTGCCAGGAAACTCCACACCTTGGCATCGGTTCCGCATTCGCGTGGGGTCTGGTGCGACGGATTTGCCCGCCGTGGCGCTGCTGCGCGTTGCGAATGTGCCGATAGTGGCGCAAACGGCAGCCGATTTTCGAGACCGCCGACAGGAAACGCCTTGACCCGATCCGACTTGAGCCGGCCGAGCCCCGGTATCGACAGCAGCTATGCCTGGATCCGGCTCGCGATTTCGATGCTGCTGGCGACGATCGGCGGCGTCGGCATGTGGGCTGTCGTCGTCGTGCTGCCCGCGGTACAGGCCGAGTTCGGCGTTGATCGCGCTGCGGCATCCATGCCTTACACCGCGACCATGGTCGGTTTCGCCGCCGGCAACGTGCTGGTCGGCCGCGCCATCGACCGCATGGGCTACTGGATCCCCGCGCTGCTCTCCTCGATTGCGCTCGCCGCCGGCCTTCTGCTCGCGGCGCTGTCGACCTCCATCCTGCAATTCACCCTTGCTCAAGGGCTATTGATCGGTGTCGGCACGTCGGTGATCTTCGGGCCGCTGATCGCCGATATCTCGCATTGGTTCAACCGCCGGCGCGGTGTCGCGGTAACCGCGGCTGCCGCCGGCAACTACCTTGCCGGAGCGATCTGGCCAACCATCATGCCGACGCTGATGAAGGCTGAAGGCTGGCGCTTCACCTATGCCGCGATCGGCGTCTTCTGCCTGGTGACCATGGTGCCGCTGGTGCTGTTGTTGCGGCGTGGTGCTCCGGAGACTGCCACAACTGGTTCGCCGGGAAGCAGGCCGGTGCAGCCGATCTCGCTGTCGCCAGCGGCCTTGCAGGTGCTGCTGGTCGTCGCCGGCCTCGGCTGCTGCGTGGCGATGTCGATGCCGCAGGTGCATATCGTCGCCTATTGCATGGATCTCGGCTATGGCATGGCGCACGGCGCCGACATGCTGTCGATCATGATGGCGGCGGGCGTCGCCAGCCGGCTGGCCTCCGGTTTTCTCGCCGACCGCATCGGTGGCGTGAAGACGCTGCTCATCGGTTCGGTGCTGCAATGCCTATCACTGCTGTTCTACATTCCCTTCGACGGACTTGCCTCGCTTTACGTCGTATCGCTGGTGTTCGGCCTGTCGCAAGGCGGCATCGTGCCCTGCTACGCGATCATCGTGCGCGAATACATGCCGGCCAAAGAGGCCGGCCAGCGTATCGGCATCGTCATGATGGCGACGATCTTCGGCATGGCGATCGGTGGCTGGATGTCGGGTTGGATCTACGATCTGACCGGCTCCTACGCCGCGGCATTCCTCAACGGTATCGCCTGGAATCTGCTGAACATACTGGCGATCGGTCTGTTGTTTTGGAAGGCAAGGCAACGTGCCGTGGCGATGGCTTGAAAGGGCTGAGCTACTTCGCGTTGCTTGACAAGGGCGAAAGGCTGCGCGACGCCAGAGCACGAGTGGGTATGGCAAGGCATGCCGGGTGACATGACGACAGCAAGGACGATCGTATCCCCGCGCTTTGGTGGGTGCTCTTCCGAGGGAGCGGGTCCTTGATCAAGCCGCGCTCGCGCCGGGGCGGCGGCCGCCCGACCATTGCCGATGTCGCGCGCAAGGCCGGTGTCGGCGCCATCACCGTGTCGCGCGCTCTGCGCGAGCCGGGGCGCGTCTCGGAGGAATTGCGCCGCCAGATCCAGGCCGCAGTCGACGAACTTGGTTATGTGCCGGACCCGAATGCGCGGGCACTGGCTTCGGCGCGCGCCGAGGTGTTCGGCGTGCTGGTGCCGTCGCTCACCAACAACGTCTTTGCCGAGGTGGTGCGCGGCATCTATGACAGCCTGTCGGCCAGCCCGTTCCGCATCCAGCTTGGCAACACCCATTATTCCGGCCTCGAAGAAGAGCGGCTGCTGCAGGTCTTCGGTTCGCAGCGGCCGGCAGCGCTGATCGTCGCCGGCATCGACCAGACACCGACCTCGCGAAAACTGCTGGAGAGCGCCGGCTGCCCGGTGGTGCAGGTCATGGAAACCGGGCCTGATCCTGTCGACATGATGGTCGGCTTCTCGCATTTCGACGGCGGCAGGACGGCGACCGAGCATCTGATCGAGACAGGCTACCGCCGCATCGGCTTCATCGGCGCGCGCATGGACCCGCGCTCGCAGCGGCGCCTCGCCGGCTATCGCGCGGCGATGGAGGTCGCCGGGCTGTTCGACCCACGCCTCGTCACCACCACGCCGGTGCTGTCGAGCGTGCCGCTCGGGCGCGAAATGCTCCGCGACGCGCTGGCCAAGGTACCGACGCTCGACGGTGTGTTCTGCAACAATGACGACATCGCGCTCGGCGTGTTGTTCGAGTGCCATCGCGCCTCGATCGCAGTGCCGAAGACGATAGGCATCGTCGGCTTCAACGATCTCGACATGATGCAGGTGGCGTTTCCTTCGATCACCAGCATCCGCACCCACCGCTATGAGATCGGCCGACGTGCGGTCGCCATGGCGCTGGCGACGATCGCCGGCAACAGGCCGGAACAACGGATCGTCGATCTCCGCTTCGAACTCAAACGCCGCGAGAGCACCGCCCGTTGAAACACACAGAAGCGACTGTGTGAATGCCGGTTTACACAACGTCATGGTAGCGCTACCAATTGCCTAGAGTGGAAACTTACGGCAAAAGCCAAGGCCTGTTTATTATATATAAGCGACAGCTGATGCTTGTTTATTATGTATAATATGATAGTTTTTATTTCCCATTTAGAGGTGGCAAGGGAGGGAGCCGGGTCGACATTGGCGACTTAAGAAAGTGCGACAGGCAAGGCAGGAGGTGCCTAGCCGGACGCGTGAAGTGCATGGCAGCCAAAACAATCAAAACTGCAACTGGGAGGAATATCGATGATCAAGTCACTCGTGGGTGGCATCGTTGCCGCCACTGCATTTGTCATGCTCAACTCGGCCGCAATGGCCGCCGGTCCCGAAGTCGTGAAGGGACCAGCCGCCGAACCGGATTGCTTCGCGCCCTGGGCCGCAGATACGCAGTTCTTCAAGTTTCCCAAAAAAGATGGCCCATACCGGATTGCGCTCGCCAATGGCTATATCGCCAACACCTGGCGCATCCAGATGATCCAGACCGCCAAGGCTTACGCAGCGCAGAAGGACGTCGCCGCCAAGCTGAAGGAATTCAAGGTGGTGTCGACCGGCGAGGACGTGCCGGCGCAGATTTCGGCAATCAACAACTTCATCGATTCCGGCTATGACGCCATTGTTGTCAACGCGCAGAACCCGACCGCGTTCGCGCCGGTCATCAAGCGCGCCAAGGAAGCCGGCGTCGTGCTGGTCGCCTTCGACAACATTCTCGATACCAAGGATGCAATCAACGTCAATGTCGATCAGAAGGGCCTTGGCGAACTTTGGGGCAAATGGCTGACCGGCCATATACCCGAAGGCGGCAAGATTCTTGAAGTCCGCGGCGTTGCCGGCACGTCGGTCGACACCGATCGCCACAATGGCATCCATGAGGTTCTCGACGCTTCGGGCAAGAAATGGGACGTCACCGAAGTCGCCGGCAAGTGGGACGATCCGACAGCGCAGAAAGTCACGGCTGACGCGATCGCCACCAATGGTCCGTTCGTCGGCATCACCGGCCAGGGTGGCGACACCGGCATCGTGCAGGCGATGATCGACGCCAAGCATCCGTTCGTGCCGTTCGGAGGCGAGACAGAGAACGGCTTCCGCAAATTCTGCGCGGCCCATGCGGCGGACGGATTGAAATGCTCGTCAGCCGGTACCGGCCCCGCCCAGGTGGCGGTTGCCATCAAGACGGCGATCGCAGCCCTTGAAGGCAATGTCGTCCCGCAGTCGGTCAAGCTGCCGCTTGCGATCGTCGAGGATCCGAACTTCAAGGCAGGTCAGGATTTCTTCCCTGATCAGTCCGACAATTTCTTCGTCGGCAATTCCTTCCCGACCTGCGGTATCAATTTCACCGCGCAGGAAATCATGGGCCAGACCAAGGCCGACCAGTAGCTGCACCCAGGCGCCGCGGGATATTCCGCGGCGCCGACCACTCGATATCCCTAGTCGTCAAAGAGCCTCGGGAGGCCCGATGGACGGTGCGATTCCGCTCTTCCGGATGGAAGGCATATCCAAGCGCTATGGTGGTGTGCGGGCGCTGGAAAAGGCCGAGCTTTCGGTCTCATCCGGCAGCATTCACGGCATCCTCGGCGAAAACGGTGCCGGCAAATCGACGCTGATCAAGGTGATGGCCGGTGTCGTTGCGCCCGACGAAGGGCGCATGACGCTAGATGGCCGCGAGGTGACGTTCGCTTCGCCGGCTGCCGCCAACCAGGCCGGCATCGTCTGCATCTTCCAGGAACTGTCGCTGGTTCCCGAACTCAGCGTTGCCGACAACATTGTTATCTCAGACCCGCCGACGCGGTTCGGAATGATCGACCGCAAGGCACAACGCCGGATTGCGGAAGAAGCGTTGGCGCGCGCGGGCGCCGCAGACATCCACCCGCTGGCGCTGGTCAAGGACCTGCCGCTATCGCGCCGCCAGATGGTCGAGATCGCCAAGGCGCTGGCACGCAAGCCGCGCATCCTGATCCTCGACGAGGCGACCTCGGCGCTGACCGCGACGGATGTCGCCAAGATTTTCGGCGTGCTGAAGCGACTGCGCTCGGAAGGGCTGGCGCTGCTCTATATCTCGCACCGCATGAATGAGATCGCCGAACTGGCCGACCAATGCACGGTGTTTCGCAACGGTCGCAATGTCGCCAGTTACGCGGCGGGCACAAAGAGCGACAATGAAGTCGTCGAACTGATGATCGGGCGAGAATACAGCCACATCTTTCCGCCGAAGCCGCCACGCGCTTCGGCTGCCGCCGTTCCGGTGTTGGAGGCACGCAAGCTTTCATGGACCGACCGGTTGGACAATGTCTCGCTGACCGTTGGGGCAGGTGAGGTCGTCGGTCTTGGCGGTCTCGACGGTCAGGGCCAACGCGAATTGCTGCTTGCCTTCTTCGGGGTGTTGCGCGGCCTGTCGGGCCAGATCCTCATCGACGGCAAGCCCGTTGCCATCGCCAGCCCCGCCGCCGCACGTGAAGACGGTATCGGCATGGCGCTCATTCCCGAAGACCGCAAGACCGAAGGCCTAATGCTGCCGATGACGGTGCGCGAGAACCTGTCCTTCGCTGCGCTCGACCGGCTGTCCAAAGTCGGCATCATCGACCGTGCCACCGAGCAGCGGCTGATCGACGACATGGTCGGCCTGCTGGCGATCAAGACCGCGGGGCTCGACATTCCGGTCGGCGCGCTGTCGGGCGGCAACCAGCAGAAGGTGGTCATCGCCAAATGGCTGATGCGCCAGCCACGCATCATCCTGCTCAACGATCCGACGCGCGGCATCGACGTCGGCACCAAGCAGGAGCTCTATCAACTGATGCGCAAGCTCGCCGATGCCGGTGCTGCGATCCTGTTCTATTCGACCGACTATGACGAGCTGATCGGCTGCTGCGACCGTGTGCTGGTGCTCTATGACGGGGCGGTCAAGCGCGAGTTGGTTGGCGCCGAGATCACCGAGCGGGCGCTGATCGCCAGCGCTCTCAACATCCATGGCGAGGAGAGCCCCGTGAGCCTGGGAGCAAGCGCGTGAAGGATTGGCGCTACTGGCTGGCCGAGCAGCGTGGAACGCTGCTGGCGCTCGGCATCTTCATCGTCATGTTCGTCATCTACACCTCGAACCATCCGGCGGGCTTCACCCCCAATGTCGTGCAGACGGCAGCGAACAAGGGCGTGTTGCTTGCCTTCGTCGCCATGGCGCAGACGCTGGTGGTGATCACCGCCGGCATCGACCTGTCCGTCGGCATGATCTTCACCCTGACCAATTGCCTGGCGTCCTGGCTGGTCATCGGTACTGGCATCGAAACCGCCTTCGGCGTCCTCGCGGTGCTCGGCACTGGGCTGCTGTGCGGGGCGATCAACGGCGCCATTGTCATTTATGGGCGGCTGCAGCCGATTGTCGCCACCATCGCTACCGGCGCCGTCTACTTCGGCATTGCCCTGCTGCTGCGACCTTTTCCCGGCGGCTCGGTCAACGAGGACCTCGCCGACGCTTTGACCGGACGACTGTTTGGCGTGGTGCCGGCAAGCTTGGTCGTGCTGCTGGCCGTGGTCCTCATTGTCTGGGTGCCGTTCAGCCGCTCGGTGCTCGGTCGTGCGGCTTACGCAGCCGGCTCGTCGGAAACGGCGGCCTACATGTCCGGCGTGCCGATCCGCCGTGGCAAATTCGCCGCCTACGCACTGGCCGGGCTGCTTGCCGCGGTCGGCGGGTTGTTCCTGACCTTCTTCACCTATACCGGCGAGGCAGCCTATGCCAGCGGCAACGCCTATACGCTGTTCTCGATCGCCGCCGTCGTGCTCGGTGGTGTCTCGCTGTTCGGCGGCAAGGGCAGCGCCATCGGCGCGATCTTCGGCGCGCTGGCGTTCCGCACCATCGGTGACCTGCTCTTCGTCTTCGATTTCGATCCGCTCTGGCAACCGCTGTTCCAGGGGGTTATCCTGCTGATCGCGGTCAGCCTCGGCGCCTTCGCCCTGTTTCGGGTCCGCAACCGGCTGGAGTGGTTCCTGTGAGCGAAACGACGCTTGGCGGCATTGCCGGCCGCATGCCCAGATTCATCCGGCGCGCCGATCCGGCGGTGCTGACGGCCTTTGCCTGCATCGTGCTGCTGCTATTCCTCGGCAGCCTCTATTCCAGAAGCTTCCTGTCACCTGAATACCTTCTGCAGCAGCTCAAGGTGGCGTCATTCCTCGGCGTCATCGCCACCGGCATGATGCTGGTCATCCTGCTTGGCCAGATCGACCTGTCGGTGCCGTGGTCGGTCGCAATGGGCGCCATGATGGCCAGCGCGGCGGCCGCCTATGGTCCCGTCGGCGTGGCGCTGGCCATTCCGTTCGGCATCGTCTGCGGCATGCTGATCGGCGTTGTCAACGGCATCGGCGTCGCCTATCTGCGCATCCCCTCGATGATCATCACGCTGGCCACCAACGCCGTCGCGCAGGGGCTGATGGTGGTCTACACCGGCGGTTTCTCGCCACAGGATTCGGCGACTGGCGCGATGCGCTACCTGGCGACTGGTTTTGCCATTCCGGGCGTGCCCAACGCGGTCATCATCTGGGCGCTGATCGGCGCGGCGATGGTGTTCGTACTGACCCGCACCAGCTTCGGCCGCGCCGTCTACGGCATCGGCAACCGCGAGCGCGCCGCCTATCTTTCGGGTATCGACACGCGACGCGTGGTGATGATCGCCTTCGCCGTCTCCGGCGGGCTTTCGGCCTTCGGCGGCGTGCTTCTGGCCGGCTATGCTTCCAAGGCGGCGCAATCGATGGGCGACGCCTACCTGTTGCCGTCAATCGCGGCAGTGGTGCTTGGCGGTACCTCGATCCTGGGCGGGCGCGGTTCCTATCTCGGCACCGTCGCCGGCGTCATCCTGATCACGCTGCTGCAATCCATCCTGTCCGTCATGCAGATGCCGGAGGCGGGGCGGCAGATCATCTATGGCATCGTCATCGTTGCCATGCTGTTGCTCTACGGCCGCGCGCCGGCAAGCCGCTGACAGTGGACGAAAAGGCGGCACAGGCGCCAACGGGCGCTCCCGGTTCGGTGCCGGCCATTGTGGTGATGGGTGTCGCCGGCTGCGGCAAGTCGGCCGTCGGTACCGCGCTGGCCGCCGTGCTGGGCGCCATCTTCATCGAGGGCGACAGGTTGCATCCGCCCGAAAACGTCGCGCGCATGGCAAGCGGCGAGCCGCTCACCGATCAACTCCGTGAAGGCTGGCTCGACGCGATCGGCGAGCGCATCGTGGCGTCGGTAGGGCAGGGCGAAGGCGTGGTTGCCGCCTGCTCGGCGTTGAAGCGCAGCTATCGCGAGCGGCTGAGCGGCTTCTGCCCGGAGATCGTCTTCCTCTACCTGGAGATCGACGCTGCCACGGCGAGGCGACGCGTCGCCGGCCGCAAGGGTCATTTCATGCCGGCAAGCCTGGTCGACAGCCAGTTCGCCATCCTCGAGCCACCGGCTGCGGATGAGCGGGCATTGACGCTCGACGCGATGCGCCCGGTCGGCGAACTTGTCGCTGCCGCGGTTCGTCAGATGCGCTAAATCTGCGACGTCAGTTCGACCGGAAAATCATCATTGTCGGCGTCGCGCATGGCGGCGAGGCTGCGATTGTCAAGCACTTCGGCAATCGCCTGGCGTACTTCCAACATCATGTGCCGGACCTGGCACGTCGCCTCGTCGCAGTCCTCGCAGCGCTGATATTGCGTGCGGCTGGCACAGGGGATTGGCGCCAGCGGTCCGTCAAGCACGCGCACGACATGGCCGATCTTGATTTCGGAGGCCGGCCGGGCAAGGCGATAGCCGCCTTCCTTGCCCTTGCGGCTCTGGACGAAGCCGGCGTTGCGCAACTCGCCCAGGATGGCATCGAGGAACTTCTTCGGGATGTTGTTGGCGACGGCGATGTCGTTGACAAAGGCCAGTTGGCCAGCCGGCAGGCCGGACAGATGCACAAGGGCCTTGAGGCCGTATTTGCCTTTTTTAGTCAGCATGCCCAGATCAACCCATTGAAGCCCCAACCACCCGCATCTGGCGACTGTTTGTGTGCAAATAATGACGTTTTCGCCGCGCGATGACGTTTCGCGAAAACAAGCCGCTAGATGGCACGTTAGGCACAAACGCGTTGATTCTTTGTAACGTTTTGCATGATGAAGCCGATAGAGCATGTTCCACCAGATAGAATCGGGATGGAACTCTGCTTCTCGGCTCGAACATGATTCTGGCGAAAACCGGATTCCGCTGTTCGGGATCATGCTTTGGTCCGCTGAATACCGGATTGCCGGCGCACGAAACGAAAAAAGCCGGCACAGCGCCGGCTTTCGCGTTCACCTCGGATGCTGCCCCGTCAGCGGCTGCCGTAGGTCTGGTCGAGCAGGCCGCCGGCGGCGAAATGCTCCTTCTGCACCTTGTCCCAGCCGCCGAAGACGTCGTCCACCGTCAGCAGGCGGACATCGGGGAAGTCGGCCTTGTATTTGGCGGCGACGGCCGCGTCGCGGACCCGATTGCCGTTCTGCGCGAGGATGTCCTGGCCTTCCGGCGTGTAAAGGAAGTCGAGATAGGTCTTGGCCAGATCGCGGGTGCCATGTTCGTCGGCCACCTTGTCGACGATCGCCACCGGGAATTCGGCCAGCAGGCTAACCGAGGGCGTGACCTGCTCGAACTTGTCGTCGCCATATTCCTTGCGGATGCCGCGTGTCTCGGACTCGAAGGTGATCAGCACGTCGCCGATCTCGCGCTGCACGAAGGTGGTGGTCGCAGCGCGGCCGCCTGTGTCGAAGATCGGCAC
The DNA here is from genome assembly GCF_056404515.1 of Mesorhizobium sp. P2_C7. Taxonomy (NCBI): domain Bacteria; kingdom Pseudomonadati; phylum Pseudomonadota; class Alphaproteobacteria; order Hyphomicrobiales; family Phyllobacteriaceae; genus Mesorhizobium; species Mesorhizobium sp. P2_C7. Next base: position 240,741 of record NZ_JBFUDW010000003.1, read on the forward strand.
GTTGTTGAACAGCTTGGTGATGAATTCCTTCACCTTGGCGTCGTCGCCCTTGAAGGCTTCCTTGGCGTAGGCGGTGGCCGCCAGATAGGTGTAGCGCGCATTGCCCGAGGTTTTCGGGTTGGGGAAGATCACCTGGACGTCGTCGCGCACGAGATCGTTCCAGTCCTTGATGTGCTTGGGGTTGCCGGCGCGCACGAGGAAGGACGGCAGCGAATAGAAGGGCGAGGCGTTGTCGGGAAAATCCTTCTGCCAGTCGGCCGAAACGAGGCCCTTCTTGACCAGGAAATCGATGTCGGTGACCTGGTTGAAGGTGACGACATCGGCGCCGAGCCCTTCGGCGATGGCGCGCGCCTGCGCCGAGGTGCCGGCATGCGATTGGTCGACGGTGACGCCTGGATGCCCTGCGATGAAGGCCTTGTTGACCTGGACGAACAGTTCGCGGCCGACATCATAGGATGCGTTGAGCAGTTTGTCGGCCGACCAGGCTTGTGAGGATGCGAGGAACAGGCCGGCGACGGCGGCGACGCCAAGGAAAAATCGCTTCATGAAAACGGGCTCCGATGCAATGTGTTTATGGTCGAACCATAGCCGTGGCGCAGGGTACGCGACGAGGCACGCGCAGCGGCCCGTGCCCTAGCCACTAGAAAAGATATCGCCAAAACGGCCGGCTGTTAGGATCTCTTTTCTGGCATGGATATTTTCGATGCCCCAGCCGGCACAACGACGCTGCGTGCGCGCACAATCCTTCCCGGACGATGGGCAGGCGGATTGGATCAAGCGGTCGGGAAGAGCTTCCAGCGACCGGGGCGGAAGGCCACCCGACTTTTCTGCGCCGCGGGGTGATCGACCGGCAGTTCGATTTCGACCCGCTGGCGCTCGCCGCCGATCTCGAGTTCCACTCGCCGCGTGCCGGCGACGCGGCGACTGGCCGCGACCGTGCCGGCGATGCAGCCGCTGCAGCCGTCGAGCAGCTCGACATCGTGCGGGCGGAAGAACAGCGTCGCATCGCCCGAGGGCTCGTGTGGCGCGGTAAGTCCAATCGGGCGGTCGGCAAGCCAGATCTCGCCATTCTCGACCTTGACGGGAAGCGAGCTTGATTCACCGATAAAGCCATAGACGAAGGGTGAGTTCGGCGTGTCGTAGATGTCGTCGGCGGTGCCAACCTGCTCGATGCGGCCCTGGCTCATCACCACGACGCGGTCGGCAAGCTCCAGCGCCTCTTCCTGGTCATGGGTGACAAAGACGGTGGTGTGGCCGGTGGCGTCATGGATTTCGCGCAGCCAGCGGCGCAATTCCCGGCGCACCTGTGCGTCGAGCGCGCCGAACGGCTCGTCGAGCAGCAGCACCTTGGGTTCGATCGCCATGGCGCGCGCCAGCGCCACGCGCTGGCGCTGGCCGCCGGAGAGCTGAGCCGGATAACGTTTTTCCAGCCCTGAAAGCTGGACGAGGTCGAGCAGTTCGGAAGCGCGGCGGCGGATCTCCTGCGCCGGCGGTCGCGACGGCCCGTGTCGGACCTTGAGGCCGAAGCCGATGTTGTCGGCCACCGTCATGTGCCGGAATAGCGCATAATGCTGGAAGACGAAGCCGACATTGCGCTCCTGGATCGACCTCTGCGAAGCGTCCTCGTCGCCGAAGAAGATTTTTCCTCGCGTCGGCCGCTCCAGCCCGGCAATCAGCCTGAGCAGCGTCGTCTTGCCGGAACCGGACGGCCCCAGAAGCGCGATCAGCTCGCCCGACTTGATGTCGAGCGACACGTCGTGAAGCGCCGGAAACCGGTCAAACTCCTTGCGCACGTTGGCAACGCGAACTTCCATGCAAACCCCTCTATCAGTGTCCGCGCGTCGCGGCGATCTCGGCGCCGTAGCGCATCTCGAGAAGTGTTTTCAAGACCAGCGTGACGAGCGCCAGGCCCGCAAGCAATGAAGCGACGGCAAAGGCGCCGACGGCGTTGTACTCGTTATAGAGGATTTCGACATGCAGCGGCATGGTGTTCGTCAGGCCGCGTATGTGGCCCGACACCACCGACACCGCGCCGAACTCGCCCATGGCACGTGCATTGCACAGAAGCACGCCATAGAGCAGCCCCCATTTGACGTTGGGTAAGGTCACGTACCAGAAGGTCTGCCAGCCATTGGCGCCGAGCGACAGGGCTGCCTCCTCGTCGCCATTGCCCTGTTCCTGCATCAGCGGGATCAGTTCGCGGGCGACGAAGGGAAAGGTGACGAAGACGGTGGCCAGCACGATGCCTGGCACCGCAAACAGGATGACGATGCCATGCGCCTTCAGCCAGCCGCCGAGCAGCCCCTGGGCGCCGAACAGAAGCACATAGACCAGACCCGATATGACCGGCGAGACCGAGAAGGGCAGGTCGATCAGCGTGGTCAGGAAGGCCTTGCCCTTGAACTCGAACTTGGCGATCGCCCAGGCGGCGGAGATGCCGAAGACGATGTTGAGCGGCACCGAGATCGCTGCGACAAGCAGCGTCAGCCGGATCGCCGAGCGCGCGTCAGGATCGCTCAGCGATTGCGTATAGGCGCCGACGCCTTTCGCCAGTGCCTCGTTGAAGACGATGATCAGCGGCAGCAGCAGGAAGATGCCGAGGAAGGTGAAGGCAACGGTCATCAGCGTCACGCGCGCCGGGCGGCTTTCCGTGACGGCCGCCGACTGGCTCTCGTGATGCGGCTCGTAGGATTTGATCTCGGGATCAGCCATAGCGCTTGCGGCTCCATGTCTGCGCGAGATTGACAACCAGCAGCATGACGAACGACAGAGCGAGCATGATCGCCGCGATCGCGGTCGCCGCCGGATAATTGTATTCCTCCAGCCGGATGACGATCAGCAGTGGCGCGATCTCGGATTTGTAAGGCAGGTTGCCGGCGATGAAGATGACCGAGCCGTATTCACCGACGCCGCGGGCGAAGGCCAGCGAAAAGCCGGTGACAATGGCCGGCGCCAGCCCGGGAAACAGGATGCGTGTGATGATCTGGAAGCGGCTGGCGCCAAGCGTGGCAGCGGCTTCCTCAACCTCCTTGTCGATCTCCTCCATGATCGGCTGCACGGTGCGCACGACGAAGGGCAGGCCGATGAAGACCAGCGCGATGACGATGCCGAGTGGCGTATAGGCAACCTTGATGCCGAGCGGCATCAGCAATTTGCCGATCCAGCCGTTCGGCGCGTAGAGCGTGGTCAGCGCGATGCCGGCCACCGCCGTCGGCAGCGCGAAGGGCAGGTCGACCATGGCATCGACGATGCGGCGGCCGGGAAAGCGGTAGCGCACCAGCACCCAGGCGACCAGCGTGCCGAAGACGACGTTGACGGCAGCCGCGATGAAGGCGGTGCCGAAGCTGATTTCCAGCGCCTTGATGGTGCGGCGATCGGTGGCGATGGCCCAGAATTCAGGCCAGCCAAGGGCGGCCGAGCGCCAGAGCAGCCCGGACAGCGGGATGAGGATGATGAGGGTGAGGTAGGCAAGCGAGAAGCCGAGCGTCAATCCGAAACCCGGAATGACACTCGGCTGTCTGAACCGCCACCCCGCCTGCGCGGGTGCTATGGTCATATCGTCCTGATCTAGATCTAGCTCACTGGGCCGGCTTGTAGATCTGGTCGAATATACCACCGTCGCCGAAATGATAAGGCTGTGCTTTCTTCCAGCCGCCAAAAAGCGGATCGTCGATGGAGATCAGCTTGATGTCGGGTGTCTTGGGAAGATCTGCTGGAGCCACAAGGTCAGGCTTGGCCGGACGATAGTGGTTCTTGGCGATGATTGTCTGGCCTTCCTTGGAATAGAGCCAGCCCAGATAGGCTTCGGCGACCTTGCGCGTGCCCTTGGCGTCGACATTGGCGTCGACCACTGCCACCGGCGGCTCGGCCAGGATCGAAGTCGGGGGATAGACGATGTCGAAATTGTCGGCGCCGAATTCATCGAGCGCCAGATAGGCATCGTTTTCCCAGCCAATCAGCACATCGCCGATGCCCTTTTGAGCGAAGGTCACGGTCGAGCCACGGGCGCCGGTGTCGAGCACCGGGGCATTGGCGTAGAGCTTGCCGACGAATTCCTTGGTCTTGGCCTCGTCGCCACCATCATTGGCGTTGGCGTAGGCCCAGGCGGCGAGATAGTTCCAGCGCGCGCCGCCGGAGGTCTTGGGATTGGGCGTGATCACCTGGGTGCCGTCCTTGATCAGGTCGTTCCAGTCATGGATGCCCTTGGGATTTCCCTTGCGGACAAGGAAGATGATGGTCGAGGTGTAAGGCGCCGAATTGTTTTCGAATTTGGTGCGCCAGTCGGGATTGATCTTCTTCGACTTGGAGACGATGGCGTTGATGTCGCCTTCGAGCGCCAGCGTCACCACATCGGCGTCGAGGCCGTCGATCACGGCGCGGGCCTGGGCACCCGATCCGCCATGCGATTGCTGGATGGTGACCGTCTCGCCGGTCTCGGCCTTCCAATGCGCCGCGAAGGCTTCGTCATAGGCCCTGTAGAGCTCGCGCGTCGGATCGTAGGACACGTTGAGGATGGTGGTGTCGGCAAACGCGAAACCGAGCGTGCCGAACTGGACAGATGTGGCGACCAGTGCGCCGAGCAGTTTCCTGAAATGAGGTTTGGTCATTTCTGCCTCCGTTGAACCGGCGCCAAATCTACCGAATTGATAGAAATTAGATGCATTCAATGTTGCCTTTTTTGCCCTCCTGAAGAAAATGTTCGACGATATTTCGGTCTGCGGAGAAATTTCTTCCTCATGGCTGCGCTGAGCGGATTCCGAGCCTGCCTGACATTTGATCTAGGCTTTGGACAGGCCGGGACAAGGACTTAGCACGCGGGCCCGATTCGCTCAGCCTTCGCTGTCGATGGTGATCAGCGAAGCCATGTTCGGGCTGTTGAGCGGCACGGACGAAGGGCAGCGGCAGCCCGCAATGACGGCGACGTCGAACAACTCGGTGATGTGTCCCTTCAACTCGATCCACTCGGCTATGCCGCCGGTATGCAGGTCGATGATGTAGAGCGCGCAGCGCGGCTCGGCGTCGCGCGTCTGCAGATTGTCCTGCAGCGGCAGGTCCTTGAACAGACCATCGCGCGGCAGCGAGGTGGTGACGATGGCAAAGCGGCCATGAAAGCTCAGGCCGCGCAGGAAGCCGGGGCAAAAGGCTATGTTCTGCCGCTGTCCGGTTCCGGGATCGATGCGGACCAGAAAGCCGCGGCCGGAATCCAACACCCACAGTGCACCGTCATGGACGCGCGGTGAATGCGGCATCGACAGATCGTCGACCACCACTTTGTCCTCGGTGATGTCGATGATCATGCCGCCTTCCCAGCGGCGGTCGCGCCAGCCGCCGACGGAGTCCGACCGGCTGATCGCGCTGACATAGCGGGCGCGCCCGTTCTGCATGGCGAGACCATTAAGATGACAGCGGTCCTCAGGCACCAGCTTGCTGATGAAGGAGGGCTTCCACAACGGCCGGAAGGAATGCGTCGGGCTCAGCGTCGCCAGGCAAGAGAACTTGGTGTTGATGAACACGATCTGCCCGTCTTCGCGCACGGCCAGTTCATGGATGTCGAGGTCGCCTGTGTAAGAAGCGGCGCGCGGCATATACATGCGGTCGTAAATGGCGTTGGCGACCTGGTCGGGTCCGAGGATGTTTTCCAGCCGCCACACCGCCGTGTCGGAGGCAAGGATAATGCGCTGCCCGGCAACGGTCACGCCCATGGCCCTGACGAAACTGGTCTGGTGGATCGAGGCCTTCCTGTCGCCGGTAAGGCCGACCAGGAACAATTGCCCGGTCTGGTAGGAGGTGAAGGCCAGCGAGCACTGCGCCGTCTCCATCCAGTTGATGAAGCCGCGCGACAGCGAGATGTTGGTCTGCTGTTCGGCCGCGCTGGGAGACGCGGCTTCGGGCGGTTTCGCCGGGGCCTCGTCAGTGGCCTTGGATGTGCTCACGCTTGCTCCATGGGTGGACCTGGTCATGACTACGCCGGCCGCGAGGGCCGGCGCAAGAAGTTCAGATGCAATCCGCTGGACTACCACCCGTAACGGAGTGCCGCGCCAATGGAGCCGGCGCTGTAATTGTTGCCGAAGCGGACGCTGCCGCGGACCACGCCGGACCAGTTGCTGGCGCTGGCCACGTTGACGCCGACGCCGACCTCGCCGAACGTGCCGTTGCCGGCGCTGTCGGTGGCCGAGAAGGCGCTGCCGAGGAAGTTGATGTCGACGGCGTTGCTGTCGCCGAAATGGTTCCAGACACTCAGCGTCAGGTCCGGACTAACGGTTGTGCCGTTCATCTGCATATCGGTGCCGATGCGTACGCCGATCCTGGCGCGGCCGCTGCTGCCGTTCTGGAAGTCGATGTCGCCGCCAAACAGCGATACCGAGTCCATATTGGTGCGGACCCATTCCAGGCTGGCTTGCGGCTCGATGAAGCCCCAGCCCATGGCGACGCGGTAGCCGGCGTCGAGGCGCGCGCCGATATTGGTGGCGTTGGTACTCGCCTTGCCGCCGACGTCGTTGATGTCGACATCGAGGAAATCGGCCTTGACGAGGCCGTCGAGGTAGAAGCCGCCATTCAGGTAGGTAGCATAGGCGCCGACCGTGCCGCCCTTGTAGTCCCAGCTGTCGTCCGTCGCCTTGAAGTCGAGCTTGGAGGTGACGTAGCCGCCCATGACGCCGAACAGTATATCGCCGCCGGCGACACCTTCGAGCCCCATGTCGATGCCGCCGAGGAAGGCGCTGGTGCGCTGCTTGCGATCGAGGTTGAGGGTCTCGGCCTGCAGCGAGACCGGATCGGTGAAGCTGACGCTGCTGTCGCGATTTGACCAATCGCCGGACGCCCGCGCCCAGAGGCCGCCCATGCGCGCGGCGAGTTTTTCCTCCGGCATATCCGCATTGTGGACGCCACTTTCCTGCGTGCGCAGATCCGCCATGCGGTCCTGCCAGAAGCCGGTCGTATCCAGCCACACATCCTGTGCCCCGGTCACGCCGGCAGGCAGTTCGAAACCGGCATTGTCAAGCCCGATGGAACGCAGGCCGTGTGTGTTGCCCTGCAGGAACAGGCCGTAGGTGAAGAAGCCGGCATTGACGGGACCAGCCAGATCGAAATCGCTGTCGGCGGTTGTTCCGGTCACCGTGACTACGGGGATGAAGACCGCCGGCGCGCCGGCGCCGACGACATTCACGACCAAATCGGTATGACCGGACGAATTGCCGCCGATTGTCAGAGTGTCGGCGACGCCGGTGGTAAAGTTGGCGTCGACGCCGAGCTTCGAATTGCCCTGGCCGGTGAAGTTGCCGCTGGTGATCAGCTTGTCGCCGGCCACGCCATCGATCATCGTCGTCAGGCCGGCTCCGGAGCCCAGGCTGCCGTTGACGAAGCTATCGAGGCCGATGAAGCTGACGGTGCTCGGTGACGAGCCAAAGAAGCTGCCCGATGCGTAGAGGGTGCCGCCATTGTTGAGCGTATCGCTGCCGGCGCCGAATTTGCTGTCGGTGAATGCCCTGAAGACGCCGGTATCATTGACGTTCATGACATTTCCGGCGTCGCTCAATTCGACCCGGCCGGCAATCACGCCGGCATCGTCGATCCTGGTTGTTCCGGCGGTCGACTTGATGGCCAGGTTGTTGTTGGCGCCGACAAAGCCCGACGTGCCGATGGTGACCGTGGAGCCGCCGGTCGAATTGACCTGCAGGCCGCCAAGCTCGCCGCTGATCTTGCCATCGTTGGTGACGAGGATCGTGCTCGATGTACCGGTCGCGCCAGCGATTGCGCCGAAGCCCACGCTGCTGAACAGTTCCGCATTGTTTCCGCTGTTGCCGATGACGATGTTGCTGCCGGCGCCGCTCGTGTAGGCAGCCAGCCCGGCAACGCCGCCCTTGGCATCGACGGGTGCCGTATTGGCGACGGCAATGCTGCTGTTGTCGCCAATGGACTTGGCATAGAGGCCTTCGCCGGCCGTCGAGGCGATGTCGCCGCTGTTGGTGACGCTGATGGTGCCTCCGGCTCCGTAAGTGCCGGCGGCGATACCCTTGCCCCCCGATTTGATCACGGCGGCATTGGTAATGTTGATCGTGCCGCCATCGTCGGGATTGGAATTGCCCGGGTCGGACGGATCCTTGTTGCCGGCCTGTGCAAAGATGCCCGACGCATAGCTTCCTGTCGTGGTTATCGTGCCGCCAGCCTTGTTGCTGATGACGATGCTGCCGTTGCTGGTGGCCGGGAAAAGGGGGCCCTGGCAGCTGCAGGTGCCATAGAGGTTGGCGATCGCGGTGATGCCGTTCGCACCGACGCCGATGGTTGTGATCGCGCCACTGTTGGTGACGCTGATCTGGCTGTTGTCGCCATTGACATTGGCGGCGATGCCGGACGAACGACCGTTCGTCGAGGTGCTGTCGCCGGTCTTGATGGCGCCGCTGTTGTCGACGGTAACCATGCCGCCGTCGCCGTAGGCCTGGGCGAATATGCCTTCGGAATTGGCGGCCGTGGTGATGCTGGCGCTGTTGGTGACCGAAATGTGCACGTTGCTGGCCGAGGAATAGGTGCCCGAGGCCTGGATGCCCGTCGCGTTAGGACCGCCGGCGGTCGTGTCGATGGCGCCGCTGTTGGTGATATCGATGGCTATGTCGCTGCCAATGGCAACAGCCAGGATGCCGTAGGAACCGTTGTCGCCCAGTTTTCCGGCTGTGATCGCGGCCGAGTTTGAAACCGTTATGTCGCCGCCATTGCCATAGGTGATGGCGGCGATGCCGGTGTGGCCGGAACTTATCGTGGCGGCATTGGTAATAGTGATGGTGCCGCCATTGTCGGGGTCGGTATTGCCGTTGCTCCCAGCCAGCGCGAAGATGCCGAACGTACCGGTGCTGGTGTCGATGGTGCCGCCGGCCTTGTTGTCGATGACAATGCTGTCGCCGCTGCTGCCATAGGAAATGGCGACCGCCGTAATGCCATTCGCGTTCGGATCCGTGGTTGTGATCGCCCCGCTGTTGGTGACGCTGATCTGGCTGCTGTCGCCGTAGACGTTGGCGACGATACCGAGCGAGCCGGCGTTGATGGCGCCGCTGTTGTCGATGGTGACCGTGGCGCCGGTGCCATAGGAGCGGGCGAGGATGCCTTCGGAATAGGCGCCAGTGGTGATGCTGGCTGTGTTGGTCACTGAAATGTGCGCGTTGCTGTAGTCGTAGTAGCCTGCCGTCGCCTCGATGCCGACAGACCGGTGACCGCCGGCGGTCGTGTCGATGGCACCACCATTGGTGATGGTGATGGTCGCGTCACTGCCGTAGGCGACGGCCATAATGCCGTCGGAGGCATTGGCGCCGCCTGTGCCGGACGTGATATTGCCCTTGTTGTCGATGGTGATGTTGCCGCCTGCGCCATAGGTGAAGCTGGCGATGCCGATATTGCCGGCACTGACGGTGGCGGCGTTGGTGATTTTGACCGTGCCGCCATGGTCCGGATTGCCGGCCTTGGCGAGGATGCCATCGGCGCCGGCGCCCGTCGTGGTGATGGCAGCCTTGTTGCCGATGACGATGCTGCCATTGTCGCCATTGTAGTAGTTGGTGATCGCCGAGATACCCGAAGCGGTGTCGCCGATCGTGCTGATGGCGCCACTGTTGGCGATGTTGATCTGGCTGTTGTCGCCGTCGACGGTGGCGAGTATGCCGGACGATGTGCCGCTCTGGGAGGCACTGGCGCCGGTCTGGATGACGCCACTGTTGTTGATGGTCACGACGTTGTTGGACCCGTAGCCGGCATTGGCATAGATGCCCTCGGCGTTGGGGCCTGCGGTCAGGTTGCCTGAATTGGTGATGGTGATGTGGGTGTCGCTGCTGAAAACGGTGCCGCTCGTGGCGGCGTCGGTCGCTTTGATGCCGTCGCTGTACGAGTTGATTGTACCAGTGTTGTTGATGGTGATGTCAGCGCCAATGCCGTTGGTGCCGGCATAGATGCCGCGCGCGCCGGTAGACTGCGAGAAAGTCGGCCCCGGAATGAGTGAAGTCGAAGTCGTGGTCAGCGACCCGCTGTTGGTGATGTCGACGGTGTTGCCATTGCCGGTGGTCACAATGCCGATGGCGTTGTCGCCAGCCACGGTTGCCGTGCGTGCGACGGTGTTGGTGCACGAGATCGGCGTTGCAGCACCGTTGACCGTGATCGGCGAGGGCGAGGCCGGCTGCGTGCAGTTTGCCGCGAATGACGGGGAGGCGCAGAGCGCTACCAGCGTCGAGCCGAGCGCCGTGCCCAAAAGCAGCGAGCGGCGACGCTTTGGACATAGTTGAACGACGTCGCGCACGAACACGACGTCAAAACCCGACGTAAAACCCATTGGAAGCCCTCCAGCGGCCATGCGTATCCTTGCGGAAGGGAATTGCAATTCGAGTCTGCGCGATTTCAGGGCAAACACTGGTGACGGGCAATTTAAGTTGTATTTATACAACAACTTGTTGAAGTATCAGTTCGCTGAACAGCAGTTCCACCGGTTTGGTGGCTGTCTCACCTGGCGGTGACGGGAAAGTCGAATCGCTGCTTGGCGAACGGTTCATTTGCCAGCGTGAAATGCCACCACTCGCGGGCATAGTTCTTGAAGCCGCCGGTGCGCATGGCATCGAGAAGCATCTTGCGGTTTACCGCGGCTTCGCCGGCGAGCCCGCGGTGGGCGGTCTCGCTTGTCGGGTCAAAGCAGTCGAAGCCGGTGCCGAAATCGAGCGTGTCGGCTTCGACAGCACCGCAGGCCGGTTTCGAGGCGGATCTGCTGTCGGCTCGCGCGATGGCGACATCGACCGTCGAGCCGCGGGAATGGCTGGACAGTTCACCGACATAGCCCTTGGCGATGAGGTCGCCGCGCTTGACCCGCGGATACCATTGCGGATCGGGCGGCCCGCCCTCTCGCGACCATTGCCCCATGTCGGTGACGGCACGGGCAGGGCGGTAGCAATCGAACACGACCAGCGTGAGGCCATTGGCGGCAATCGCCTTCTGGACGTCCGAAAGCGCCTTGGCCGCCTGCTCGGTGAGGATGCAGGCCGGCGCTTCATAGCCGTTCACCTTGCGGCGCAGGAAATTGCCCGATCCGGCGTAACGGATGTCCTGGCGGATCGAAGGGTCGATGGCGGTGAGGCGGACAAAGCCGGCGGGCAGGGTGTCGGCATGTGTCGGCAGAGTGAAAGCCGCCACCGTCAGCGCGCAAAAGCCAATGCACTGAATCGCCTGGCGCATTCTATTCAAGGAACGCTTTCACTCGACGAACACTTTCACGCTTGCTGCGCGTCCAGCGGCATCGATCACGGTCAGCGTCGAGTAGCCGGCGCCATCCGGCTGCCAGGTTGCGGTTCGGCGGCGGTCGATGCCGGTGAGTGGCTTGCCGTTGGCCAGCCAGCGGAACGGTGCGCGGCCGCCCTGAAGCTTCAGCACCAGCGGCGAGGCATCGGCTGAGTTGGTGCCGAGGTCGACGCGAGCACCGTCCGGCGGAAAGATGATAGTCGGCGCGGGTTCGGTCGGCGTTGCCTGCACCAGGCCGTCCGAACCGGTGCCAAAGCGGGCGAGCGTCATAGGCAGGTCCTCGCGTTTGGGGCTGAAGACGCCGGGCGGCTTGCCCGGCAATGGCACGGTGACCAGACCCGAACGGACAAAGCCCTCGAACAGGATGGGGGCGGCCGAGACGTAGCCGGAGAGGCCGGGAACCGCGCCGGCGTCGGGGCGGCCGACCCAGACGCCCAGCACGTAGCGGCCGTCGAAGCCGACCGACCACGCGTCGCGGTAGCCATAAGAGGTGCCGGTCTTGTAGGCGATGCCGCGCTGCAAGGCGCCCTCGGGCGGCTTGACGCCCGACAGGATGTCGATGATCTGCCAGTTGGCCTGACCGTCGAGGATGGTGGCGGTGGTGCGCTCAGCATTGGCCGGCTCGGTGCCGTCATGCAGCGTGTGTGTCTTGCCGCCATTGGCGAGGCCTGTGTAGAGCTGGACGAGATCGCGCAGCGACACACCGACGCCGCCGAGGCCGATGGCCAGGCCCGGTGCCTCGTTGACCGGCAGCGTGGGGCTGACGCCAGCCTGGCGAAAGCGCGCCATCAGCCGCGTTGGTCCGACTGCGTCCAGCACGCGGATCGCCGGCACGTTGAGCGACAGCTGCAGCGCCTGGCGGATGCTGACGTCGCCCTGGTAGCCCATGTCGAAATTCTTCGGCCGGTAGCCGGAGAAATCGACCGGGCTGTCGTCGATCAGCGTTTCCTGCGCCACCAGGCCCTGCTCAAAGGCAAGTCCATAGATAAAAGGCTTCAGCGTCGAGCCGGGCGAGCGGACGATCTTGGTCATGTCGATCCAGCCGGAGCGGCTGGCATCGAAGAAATTGGCCGAGCCGACCTCGCCGAGAATGTCGCCGGTGCGGGCGTCGGCCAGCACCATGGCAACGGAGAGGCGAGGCCCTAGCTTGGTGGCGGCGTCCCTGGCGACCTGCTCCAGCCCCTCCTGGACGCTCTTGCGGATCGTCAGCTGCACGGGTTGGCCGGGCACGGCCTTGGGCAGCATCGCATAGGCGGCGTGCGCGGCGAACGCCGGCAAGGTGCGGCGCAGGCCCGACACATCGTCGAGGGCCGCGCGCGCGGCCTCGCGCTCGCCGAGCAGGCCGGAGGAGACCATGCGGGTCAGCACCCGGTCGCGCGCGGCGTGGGCGATCTGCAGGTTGCGGTCGGGCCGGCGCTTTTCCGGCAGCTGCGGCAAGGCTACGAGCAGGGCGGCTTCCGAAACCGTGAGCCGCTTCGGCTCCTTGCCGAAATAGGCCAGCGAGGCGGCGCGCACGCCTTCCAGATTGCCGCCATATGGCGCCAGCGTCAGGTAGCGTTCGAGGATCTCGCGCTTGGACAGCCGCCGCTCGATCTGGATGGCACGCAGCATCTGCTTGATCTTGGAGCCGAGGCTGCGGCTTTCGCGCGGCTCGATCAGCCGGGCGAGCTGCATCGACAGGGTCGAGCCGCCGGAGACGATATGGCCGCTGGTGGCGAACTGGCCGGCGGCGCGCGCCAACGCAAGCACGTCGACGCCCTCATGGTCCCAGAAGCGCTTGTCCTCATAGGTGACCAGCATGTCGACGAACTGCTTGTCGACCTGGTCGAGCCTGGTTTCGAGCCGCCAATAACCGTCCGGCGTGGCGAAGGCGCGCAACAGCTGGCCGTCGCGGTCCTGGACTTCCGTTGAGACCGTGAGCTCGGCCGGGAGCGGCGGGGGAAAGGCGCGGTCGAGTTCCCAGAGGGAGGCGACGGAAAGGGCAAGGATGCCGGCGCAGGAAGCTGCGGTAATGGCTGCGCGGCGCAGGATCTTTTTTGAGAGCATGGCGCTGCCCCTCATCCGCTTGCCGGCACCTTCTCCCCGTCTGGTGACGGGGAGAAGGGGGCTGTCGCGAGCGCCATCGTTCTGTTCATGATCGCCACCATCGGCACCTTACGGCGCCTTGACCTCCATCATGCCGGTGGCGGTGCGGGCCGAATACTGCGGCCGGTACATATCCTCCACCGTCGCCGCCGGATGGGCGTAGGTGCCCGGCGTCACCGCGCGAACGACATAGGCAAGCGTGATGTTGCGGTCGCCATCGCCGTCATTGGGGTTGAACGCCGCGACGAAACGGTCGTCGCGGAATTCGAGATGGGCCGCGTCGGTCTGGGCGAGCCAGGAGAAATTCGACAATTGCGCACTGGAGACCAGGCCCGGATTGTCGATCTCGAAGCCTGCCGGCAACAAGTCGGTGATCAGGAGGCGCGAAGGCCAGCGGTTCTGCTCGTAGATCTTGAGCACAACGACATAGCGTTCGTTCTGCGTCGCCTCGGTGACGTTGGCTTCGGTGCCATCGAGCTTGTAGTAGGTTCGGCCGATGGTGAAGCCGTCGCCGCTGGCCGGCAGCGGCTGGATCGGCGACGCCACGGTGGTGACGACGGCCTGCAGCGGGGTCTTGCCGGTGTTGGCGATGGCGAGCGGGCTGTCGACCAGGTCGCTGCCGTTAAACTGGTTGGAATAACCGCCTGAATGCGGCGCGCCATTGACGGTCAGCGTGATCGAATCATTGCCTTCCTTCAATGCGCGGGCCGCCAGCAGCATCCAGGATTCGTCCTGGGTGGTGGTCCAATCGGCTTCGGCGCGTTCTTTCGTCACCAGCTTGATAAGCTCCGGTACGATCGTCGGCACCGGCTTCGATTCCGCCGCCAGCGCCAGCATCGCCGCGCCGTCACGCAGCGGCGAGCCATAGTCGGAGCGGTAGTAGTCATAGTCGGTTGTCGCCTTGGCGAGCTGGAGCGCAGTCTTGAACGTCGCTTCAGCGCGCGGCGTGTCGCCGTAGAGCGCCAGGCTCGCCGCCAGCTGGGCAACCGCCATCGGGCTCGAGAAAGCCTCGAGCTGGGTGTCGGCATAGTAGCGCAGGTCGCCGATCGAGGCCTTCTTGTTGCGGGCCAGGACGTAGAGGGCGTAGGCGATCTCGCTGCCACGGTCCTGTACGCTCTGGTCGTACCCGAGCGAGTTCTGCAAGTTGCTCAGCGCCTGGTTCATCGCCAGGCTCGGCACGTCGTATTTCTGCTCGCGCGCCCTGGTCAGGAAGTCGGTGACATAGGCGTCGAGCCAGAGGTCGCCGGAGCCCGGACCCCACAGGCCGAAGCTGCCGGCAGAGGCCTGGTAGCTCAGAACCTTGTAGATGGCATCCTGGATGCGGCCGTGCAGGTCGGGGTCACTGGCCATGCCGATGCCGGACGCCAATTCATTGACGTAGAGAAGCGGCATGGCGCGGCTGGTGGTCTGCTCGGCGCAACCATAGGGGTAGCGGTCGAGCGTCATCAAAAGCGACGGCACGTCGAAGGCTGCGGCCTGCGAAACGCCAACACTGACGGAAGCGCCGTCGAGCAGGCTTGCCGCCAGGAGCTCCTTGTCGACGCGCAAAGCGCCGCCATTGCCCTTGAGGTCGACGACCAGGCGGGTGGTGACCGGCAATTGCGCCGGACGCACCGGCACGTACAGCGTCTGTTCGACAGCGGTGCCGTCGGCATGGGCAAGCTTGATGGTGATCGAGGCATTGCCCGCCGTCTGTGCGATCAGCGGCACGGTCAGTGTCTGCCGCTTGCCCTTGGCCAGCGTCAGCTTCTCAGGCAGAGGCTTGTCGCCGGTCGAAAGGTCGCCGGTCGTGTTTATCGACAGCGCATAGTCACCGGCCGGGCCATCGGTGTCGGCGACATCGAGGCGCATGACGGCGGCGTCGCCAGGCGCCAGGAAGCGCGGCAGGCCGGCGGTGATGACCACCGGATCACGCACGATGACGTCGGACTGGGCATGGCCGACCGCTTCCTTGGTCCAGGCGACAGCCATGACGCGCACGGTGCCGTTGAACTGCGGAATGTCGAAGTCGATCCGCGCCTTGCCGTCGGCGTCGAGCTGAACCGGACCAGAGAAGAAGGCGACCAGCTTTTCGGTCGGCGGACTGCCTTGCGTCTGCATGTTGGCGCCGTCGCCGCCGGTCCTGAGCTTGCCGGTGTTGCCCAGCGAGCCGTCGATCAGGCGGCCGTAGAGGTCGCGGATTTCCATGCCCAGCATACGCTGGCCAAAGAACCAGTTTTCCGGATCCGGCGCTTTGTAGTTGGTCAGGTTGAGGATGCCGACATCGACGGCGGCGACCATGACATAGGCGTTGCTGCCCGGCTGCACGCCGGCCACCGCGACCGGGATCGACAGCTGCTGGCGAGGCATGGTCTTGTCGGGCGGCGTGAGGGTGACGGCGAGCTTCTTCGAGCCCGGATCGACCTTCAGCCATTTCACGCCGATGGCGCGGGCCGGCATGCGCGATTCCTGCGCCTCGCCAGGCCGGAACAGGGTTGCCGTGACATAGGCGCCGGCGCCCCAGTCGTCACCGACCGGGATGTCGACGGTGCTGCCGCCGGCCGGCACGGTTGCCGTGACGGTCTTCAACAGCTTGTCCGAGCCGATGTTGATCAGGAGTTCGCCGGCAAAATGCGGCGAGACCTTGAGCTTGGCCACTTCGCCAGCGGCATAGGTGTCCTTGTCGAGGGCGATCTCCAGGCCGTCAGGCGTTTCGGTGGTGGTCGAGGAGACGTACCAGCCGGCGTCGAACTCGTAGCTGGTCGCCGGTCCCTCGGGATCCGATGTCTCGACCTCGAGGCGGTACTGGCCCCAGTCGACCGGCACGGAGACCGTAGCGTCGCCGTCGGCGCTGAGGTCGACCTGGCCGTTGGCGATCGACTTGGTGAAGGTGACCGGCTCGTAGTTCCAGGAGTTGTTGGAGCGGTACCACTGGTAATTGCGTTCGACCTTGACCAGCGTCCATTGGGCGCCTTTCAGCGCCTCACGCTTGCCGTCGGGATCGACAGCGATCAGGCTGAACTTCGCTGTGCCGCCCTGCGGCACTTCATTGTCGGCGAAATCCGGACGAATGCCGATCATATGGCCTTGCGGGCGGATGCCGATGTTGAGCGAACGCTCGATGGCGCGGCCACCGGTTTCGCGCATCCGAACCGTCACCTTAGCGTCGACCAGCTTGGTGGTCGAGGGCAGTCGCTCGACGGAGACCGGGAAGGTCGCCTTGCCGTCATCGCCAACCACCGGCAGATCAGTGAGAGGGGTGACCGTGGGTTCGGCCGACTGCTCATCGGCGAGGCCGAAGGAGA
Source organism: Mesorhizobium sp. P2_C7 (assembly GCF_056404515.1). Lineage (NCBI taxonomy): Bacteria > Pseudomonadati > Pseudomonadota > Alphaproteobacteria > Hyphomicrobiales > Phyllobacteriaceae > Mesorhizobium > Mesorhizobium sp. P2_C7. The sequence continues at coordinate 257,366 of NZ_JBFUDW010000003.1, forward strand.
AGCCCTGGAAACGGTCCCAATCGCGGGACGTCGACAGCGTCAACTCGCCTTCCAGCGCCAGGCCTGCTGCCGGCGCACCGTAGAGGAAGCGGCCGTCAATGTTGATGTTGGCGGTTTCGCCCTGTGCGATCTCCTGCTTGTCGGCCTTCATGTCGAATTCGATGCGATCCGGTACGAAATCCTCGACCAGGAACATCTGGCTGGCGACCGCCGGTTGCTTGGGATCGGTGTAGATCGACACCGACCAGGTGCCGCGCATGGCGTTGGGCTCGAGCGGCAGGTCGACGGCGTGGCCGCCGGCCGATGCGCCGTCACTGACGATGCGGCGGTCCTCGACGCCGTCGGGGCGCGAGAAGATGAAGGTCAGCGGCAGGTTCTCGACCGCCTTGGCGGCGCCGTCGCGGGCAAGGGCCGCGACATGAACATCCTCGCCGGCGCGGTAGATGCCGCGCTCGGTCCAGGCATAGACATCGAGCGCGCCGGGCGCCGCGCGTCCGGTGACGCCGCGGTCGGACAGGTCGAAGCCTGCCCGGCCCATGTCGAGGAAGACGAAATCATTGTCGCCCTGCTTGCCCATCAGCACGGCCGGCACCATGCCGCCGTCGCCACGCGTCAGGCCCGGGTTGAAGACGGCGTGGCCGTCGGCATCCGTGGTCGCGGTGCCAAGAATCTCGTTGTTGCGGGCAACCAGCGTCAGTTCGGCGCCCGAGATCGGCTTGGCGCTGCCCAGCGAACGGGCAAAGACATTGAGCCCGTCCTGGCCGGTATAGGTCGACAGGCCGATGTCGGAGACGACGAACCATTGCGTGGCCATCGAATTGTAGTCGTCGCTCTTGTCGTTGACGGCCTGGGCGGTCAGCACATAGACGCCTGGCTTGCGTTGCGGCAGCGCTTCGTCGACCGGGAAGGAGGTGGTGACCTCCTTGTTCAGATCATTGGCGATGTCGAGCTGGCCGTGCCAGACCGGCTCGCCCATCTGCTCGGAAATGTTGGAGATATCGTAGCTGTCGAGCTGGTGGAGGAACTGATAGCCCGAAAGAAGCTGCGCCAGCGAACGGTCGCCGATACGGTAGAGCTTCATCTCGGCCGCGTTCATGTTGACGGTGACGACCGGAATGCCGCGGCGCGCGCCGGCCGGCAGCACGAAGCTGTCGCCGGTGAAGCGGGCCGAGGGTGCCCGATCCTGCACATAGATCGACAGCACCACGGGGGCGGCGGTCACCTCGCCGATGGCGGCCGGCAGGCCGGCGCGGAAGGTGACCTCGTAATGCTGGCCGTGCTCCAGACCTTCGACGCAGATCTGCTTGTCCTTGGCCTCGACGCCCTTGGGCGGCGCGTTGTCGACGGTGACGAACTGTGCGTAGTCGACGCCGGTCTTGACCAGGTCCTCCGAGAATTGCGCGCAGATGCGCGGCGCGCTGGTGTCGGCATCGACCGTGTGGTCGATGACGCGGAAACCCTTGCGGGCCTTCAGATCGGCATAGTCGGCCTGGACCGCCGGCGAGGGGACCAGCGCAAGGCTGGCCTCATAGGCCTGCAGGGCTGGCCGGTAGAGATCGCGCTTGTCGAGGCCGTTGCCGAGCAGCGCCAGCACTTCGGCGCGCGTCTTGGTGGTGCGCGAGAGCTTGTAGGCGTTGAAGGCGGCCGAGGTGCCGTTTGCCGGCAAAGTGGAAGCCTCGGACGTGTTGGCGGCAGGCTGCACGGCCAGCGTTTCGCGCGCCAGGGCGAGCCAGAGCTGGCCATCATCGGGCATGACGGACACGGCGCCTTCATATCTCAGCATGGCGGAGCGGTGATCGCCGGTAAGCTCGGACTGTTCGGCGGCATTCGTCAGCGCCGTCAGCCCTTCCGTCGGCTTGACATAGGCCGGACCCAACAGCTTGTTGCGGTATTGCTGGGCCTGATCGGCCATCCAGTTGGGGAAGAAGGCAAGTTCCGGCGGCGCGCCGATGTCGGGGTCGCCATCGATGTTGACGACCTTGCCGGCGACCGCACCGTTGAACGGCTTCAGTTGATTGTAGTCGGATTTGAGGAAACACCATTTGGCCTTGGTGTTGTAAGTGAAGGCGCGGCAGGCCGGATCACCCAGACATGTCGTCTTGCACTGGTCGAGCGTGACATTCTGGTCGGACCTGAGATCAAAGCCGAAATAATCGGAATTGTCCGTTGTCGCGATTCGCCGGGCTTCAGCCGCCTGCGCGACACCATTCCAGGCAAAAAAGAGAAGAATCAGGATCGACAGACCACGAGCCGCGCGCATTGCCATTACACCCTCCCAGACACTGCTGACGTCCAGGCATGATCAAGCATCAGTCATGCTTGTCAACACAAGGACGCGGCAGGGTTCCGCCTGCCAACGGTTTCCTTTCCGGCCGATCGCCGGTAGTAGCTCCATAGGACAGGGGATCACGCTTTCTTGCGGCGACGCAAAAGGTGTGAATTCCAAGCCCGTCCTATTTCAGACAATTGGATTGTGGCCCCTTTACGAGCGCTTCAGAACTTCATTCCAATTTTAGGTTTTCATTCTAGGTTGTCTTAATGCCGGCGCATGAAGAGCAGATGTCAGGAGGTACCGCGCCAGGGCGTGTGCTTTCGCGCGCCCTGCTTTTGGTCATGATCTGCTCAACCGCGCTTGTCGCCGAGGCCGGAAATGCTGCTGCTTTCGAGCTTTTCGGCATCAAGCTGTGGGGATCGTCGAAAGACGAGGACGCCGACATCGTCGACCCCCTGCGCTATGCCGTCACCATTTCCGCGCCAGATGCCGACAAGGATCTCGTCAAGAAGCTCGAAAATGCCTCGGCCCTGAAAAGTGACGAGGAACACCCGGTTTCCGGCTCGCTCGGGCTGATGGCCAAGGCGCGTAGCGACCGTGAACAGCTGGTCGCGGCGCTCTATGCCGATGCCCGCTATGAAGGCGTCGTCACCATCACCATCGACGGCAAGCCGCTCGACGATTTGCCGCCAGATGCTGAATTCAAGGGCCCGCAACCGGTACCGGTGGTCATCGATGTCGCCAGCGGGCCGAAATTCACTCTCGGCAATGTCCGGTTGGAGGGTGACGCGGCGGGGCTGATGAGCGCCGATTATGGCCTGATCGCCGGCGGCGACGCCGGATCCGGCGCCGTGCTCAAGGCCGAGGCGCTGATCGTGCGGGCGCTGAAGCAGGAGGGCAGACCGCTGGCCAAGGTGACCGACCGGCAGATCGTCGCCGACCATGCCACCTCGACGCTCGACGTGACGCTGACGGTCGCCGCCGGGCCGGTCGCCGGCTATGGCGACACCACGGTGGAAGGCACCGAGAAGGTCGATCGCGACTTCACCGAATACATGACCGGCCTCAAGCGCGGCCGGCAATACTCGCCCGACGAGATCAGCGATGCGCGCGACCGGTTGCTGGCGCTTGAGGTGTTCAACAGCGTGACGTTCAGGGAAGCCGACAAGCTCGATGCCGACGGCAACATTCCGATCGGCGTCCAGGTCAGCGAGCGCAAGCCACGCTATTTCGGTGTCGGCGGCACCTTCTCCAACACCGATGGCCTCGGCCTGGAGGGCTATTGGGGCCACCGCAACCTGTTTGGCAGGGCCGAAAAGCTGCGCATCGAAGGGGCCATCAGCGGTATCGGCAGCAACGACCTCAGCGAGCTCAACTATAATGCTGGCATCATGTTCGAAAAACCGGGCGTAATCGGGCCCGCCTCGAAGTTCTTCGCCAGGTTCAAGACCGTGCTCGAGCATCCGGACGCCTATGACCATTTCTCGGTGAAAGGCAGCACCGGCCTGTCCTACGAACTCACCAAGAAGCAGACGGTTTCGGCGGAAGTGTCGCTCGACTATTCGCGAATCCACGATGCTTTCGGCAAGCACAAATATCTGATCGCCAGCATTCCGCTGCAGTATGTCTACGATAACCGTGACAACCGGCTGAACCCGACCGGCGGCTTCCGGGTGCTGGCCTATGCCGAGCCGAGCTATGACATTCTGAACGGTGCGGCCTTCCTCAAGCTCAAGGGCGAGGGTTCAGCCTATCAGTCGCTGGATTCGGCTTCGAAGTTCGTGCTGGCCGAGCGTGTGGCCGTCGGCTCGATAGTCGGCACCAGCCTCGAAAATGTACCGGCCGACCGACGCTTCTATTCCGGCGGCGGTGGTTCGGTGCGCGGCTATGCCTATCAAGGCATCGGCCCCAAGGATTTCACCGGCCAGCCGATCGGTGGTCTGTCCTTCTTCGAGACCTCGGTCGAGATGCGCATCGCCATCACCGACACGATCGGCATCGTGCCGTTCGTCGATGTCGGCACGGTGTCGACCAAATCGGTGCCCAATTTCTCCGATGTCAAAGTCGGCGCCGGTGTCGGCTTGCGCTATGTCACCCCATTTGGGCCGCTGCGCATCGACGCGGCCGTGCCGCTCAATCGTGATCCAGACGATCCGCATTTCGGCATCTATGCCGGCATCGGACAGGCGTTCTGAGCGATGAAGATATTCAGGCGCATCCTTCGCATTGTCCTCTACACGCTGCTCATCGCTGTCGCCGGGGCGATCGGCGCGCTGGTGGTGCTGACCAAGACCGAGCGTGGACGCGACAATCTTGCCGGCATCATTTCGCGGCTGGCGTCGAGCGATAACCGCAAGATCACCGTCAGCGGTATCGACGGCATCTGGTCGGGCGCGCTCAGCGTCGACCATGTCGTGCTGGAAGACCGTGAGGGCGCCTGGCTGGTGGCGCGCAAGGTCGCCGTCGACTGGTCGCCGCTGGCGCTGCTGTCGAAAAGCTTCAGTGCCGACCGCATCGCCGCCGGGCGCATCGAACTGGCCCGATTGCCTGTGGCCAGCACGCAGCCGGCGCAGAGTGGCGGCACGACGACGCTGCCGGTCTCGCTTGACATCAAGCAGATCGACCTTCCCGAAATCGCGCTCGGCCAGGATCTGGCCGGCAGCGGCATCGCCGAACTTGCCGCCAAGGGCATGCTCAAGGTCGACGCCGCGCCGCTGGCGGTCGAGACGACGCTCAACGTCACCCGCCATGACGGCAAGCAAGGCAATGTCGACGCCAAAGTCCATTTCGCGCCAGCCGACAACAAGCTCGACCTCGATCTGAAGGCATCGGAACCGGCGGGCGGCATCATCGCCAACCTGCTCAATCTGCCTGAAACGCCGCCGGTCGACATCATTGTCTCGGGGACGGGCCCGCTGGCCAACTGGAGCGGCATCGGGACCTTCGTTGTCGACGGCCAGATCGTCACCCAGCTCACCGGGCGCCATCAACTGACCGACAAGGGCAATCACATCGAGGCCAAGGGCGACGGTGATTTCGCGCGCTTCCTGCCGGAGAATTTGAAGCCGCTGTTTGCCGGCAAGACCAGCTTCGATGTCGCCGGCACCGCCACATCGACCGGCGGTCTCAGTGTCGACCGCGCCAGCATCGACAGCGATGCGGTGCACGGCACCGCATCCGGCATCGTCGATCCTGCCGGTGCCAGCGATCTCGCGGTCGAACTCGCCGCCAAGGGCCCGCCTGTGGTGATCAGCGTCGGCAGCAAAGCGCAGCCAATCAGGCTGGCGATCAACAACGCCACCGCGCGCGCGTTCGGCGACGGCAAGACGCCGATCATCGACATCGGCGCCTCCTTCGTTTCGATCGTCGCCGGCGGCACGCGGCTGGACGACCTAGCTGCGCAGATCCATTCGGACGGCTTCGATATCCAGAACCGCGCCGGGCCCGTCACCGTCAAGCTAGCGGCGGGCGGCCTGAAAACCGACGTAGCGACACTGGCGCCGCTGGTCGCCGGCAAGGTCAATGTCGATCTGTCCGGATCGGTCAGCAAGGATGCCATTGCCATCGACGAGGGCACGTTGCGCTCCGACGCGGTCAATGCCTCGCTGACCGCCACGGTTGCACTTGCCGACCTGTCGATGCAGCTCAAGATGAATGCCGATGCCGTGGCGACGGCCTTGCCGCCGCAGATCGCCTCAGTGCTCGGCGCCCGGGTGAAATTCTCGGCCGCGGCGACGCGCGATCCGCAGGGATCCTTTGCCGCCAACTCGATCTCACTCACCTCCGGCACACTCAGCGCCAGCGGCACCGCCAGCGCGCAAGGCACCGACATCCAGGCCGATATCAAGGGCAAGCTGGGCGACGTTTCGGTGCTGTCGCCGATGGTTGGCGTGCCGGTGGCCGGTGGCGTCGATTTTGCACTGTCGGCAAGCGGCGCCAGGACGGCGCCGGATTTCACGGTCTCCGCCGGCAGCGACAGCCTGACGGCCTCGGGCCGCACGGTGAAGAGCATAAAGCTGACGGCAAGCGGCAAGGCCGACATTGCCAGCCCCTCCGCCAATGTCTCGCTGACCGGTTCCGTCAACGACCAGCCGCTCGACATCAAGGCGGCGCTGGTGACCAGCGAAGGCAAGCGTTCGATCAATGGGTTCCTGGTTTCGCTTGGCGACAACAAGGTCTCGGGCGACCTCGCGCTGGATGACAAATTCATGCCCTTGGGCACGCTGACGCTCGCCGCGCCTGCTATCGACCAATTGGCCGCGCTCGCCGGCCAGGCGGTGACGGGCGACATCGACGGCACCATCCGCTTCGCCAGAGACGGCGACGCACCCTCGGTCGCCATCGACGCCAAGAGCACGTCGATCGCGCGCGGCGAGGTGACGGCCAGGGCCATCACCGTCAATGCGCTGATTGCCAATTATCTCAAGGCGCCGGCGATCGCCGGTTCGATCAAGGCCGACAGCGTCACCTCCGGAACCACGGAAATCGGCGGCATTGGCGTCGACCTGAAGCGCGATGGCGACTGGACCAATTTTACCGGTGGCGCCACCATATCGGGCATTCCGGCGACCGCTGCCGGCCGGGTCAAGATAGCGGACGGGACGACCAGCATCGAGATCGCTTCGGGTGAAGCCACGGTTCGCGGCATCAAGGCCGCGATCGCGCAGCCATCGACGTTGAGCATTGCCAACGGCACGACCAGCATCGAAAAACTCGCGCTCGATGTCGGCGGCGGTTCGGTGACGCTGTCCGGCACCGCCGGCCAGGCGCTCGATCTGGCGGCACAATTTTCGGCACTGCCGGCAGCACTCGCCAATGATTTTTCGCCCGGTCTCGATGCCGTGGGCAAGCTCGGCGGAACCGCTGAAGTGACCGGGTCGCCATCTGCGCCCGAGGTTCGGTTCGACGCACAACTGGCCGGCGTCGAAACCAGCCAGACCCGCCAGGCGAAGCTCGGTCCGCTCGCCGTCGATGCAGCCGGCAGCTACACCATGGCCGGCGGCGTCGTGCTCGATCATGCGACGCTCACAGGCGACAAGATTTCCGGCAAGGCGGCGGGCACCCTCAACCCGAACGGCGCCAGCGATTTTGCCCTCGATCTCGCCTCGGCCGGAACCAGCTTGCCGCTGACGCTGGGCAGCGCGGAAAGCCCTATCAAGCTTGAACTGCAGGCGCTGTCGGTAAGGGCAGCGGGGCAGGGCACGCAGCCGCGGCTCGATATTTCGGCGGCGCTGCCGTCGGTCGCCACCAAGCTGACCAAGGTCGAGGGCGTCGCTGTCGCCCTGCATTCCGATGCTTTCGATCTGAAGGCCCGGACGGGACAGATCTCCGGTACAGTGTCGGCCGACCAGATTGGCCTCGACAACCCAACCATCGCGCCACTGATCGCCGGCAAGGTTACGGCCAAGGTTGCCGGCAGCCTCGCCAAGGATGCCATCACTATCGACAGCGGCTCGGTGACGAGCGATGCGCTGAACAGCGGCTTTAGCGGCCGGGTATCGATGACCGACGGCGCCATCGAGCTCAATTTGAAAGCCGACGCCGCCTCCGCGGCGCTGCCAGCGGCGGTGCGCGGCGTGCTTGCCGAACGCGCGGAACTGAGTGCGGCGCTGAAGCGCGATGCGTCGGGCAATGTCAATGTCGACGGATTGAAGCTGGCCTCCGGTGCACTGACTGCCGAGGGGCAGGCAAGCCTTGCCGACAACAAGGTCGCCGCCGACATCAAGGGCGCGCTAAGCGACATCTCGCTGCTTTCGAAAGACGCCAAGGGCGCCATCGGCTTCGCCTTGAACGCACAGGGCCCCGCGACCGCGCCCGATCTGTCGCTAACGGTCGACAGCGACCGGCTTTTGGTGGCCGCGCGCGAGATCACCGGGCTGAAGCTTACCGCCACAGGCAAGGCCGATGCCGCCAACCCGGCGGCGAATGTGCAACTCACCGGCAATGTCGCCGGCCAGCCACTGCAAGGCAGTGCGGTGCTGGCGACGGCGGATGGCAAAAGCGCCATCAACGGCCTGCTGCTGTCGCTCGGCAAGAACAGGATCTCCGGCGATCTGGCGCTGGACGAGAAGTTCGTGCCGGTCGGCACCATCGCGCTCGACCTGCCTGATATTGGCCCACTGGCGGCACTTGCGCTGGAAAAGGCGGAAGGCGACGTGCGCGGCACCATCGCCTTTTCCAAGAACGGCACCGCCCCGCAGGTCGCGATCAAGGCGGCGACGGCGTCGATCTCGCGCGGCGATTTGCAGGCAAAGGCCGTTTCCGTCGATGCGCTCATCGCCAACTATCTCGCGGCTCCGGTGATTTCCGGAAAGATCCGCGCCGACACCGTCACATCAGGCGGCACCGTGATCAGCGGCATAAATGTGGATTTGAAGCGCGATGGCGACTGGACCGGCTTTTCCGGTGGCGCCACCGTAAAAGGCATCCCGGCGCAGGCCGCTGGCCGGGTGAAAGTGGCCAACGGCACGACCACCATCGAGCTTGCTTCCGGCCAGGCCACGGTCAAGGGCATCAAGGCGGCCATAGCCCAGGCCTCAACCGTCAGCATTGCCAATGGCACGACGACGCTGGACCGGCTGGTGTTCAACCTGGGCGGCGGCACGGCGACGGTGACCGGCAAGGTCGGCACGGCGCTCGACATCAACGCGACGCTGGCGCGAGTGCCGATGTCACTTGCCAACAGTTTCTCGCCGGGCCTCGATGCCGCCGGTTCGATCTCGGGCACAGCCAAGGTGACGGGTGCGCCGGCGAGCCCCGCTGTTGCCTTCAACATCGATGCGACCGGCGTGCAGACGTCGCAGACCCGGGGTGCGGGTGTCGGTGCGGTGAGTGTTTCTTCGTCCGGCACCTTCGCCGCCAACAAGCTGACCTTCAACGCCAATGTCAGTGATGGAGCCGGCCTTGGCCTCAAGGGCGGCGGCACCGTGACGACGGCAGGCACGCCGGCGCTGGTGCTCGATTTCAATGGCGCCGTGCCGTTCGGCCTGCTCAGCCAGAAGCTTGCCGCGCAGGGGCTGTCCCTGTCTGGAACGGCAAATGTCAATGTGCAGGTTCGCGGTCCAGCGACATCGCCTGTCATCGGCGGCTCGGTCAGCACCTCCGGCGCGCGGCTGGTCGACGCGCGCTCGGGCCTCGCGGTCAACGATATCGCCGCCGACGTATCGATCGCCGGCGGCGTCGCAAGGATCAACCGGCTGACCGGCACGCTGTCGACGCGCGGCAGCCTGTCGGCCAGTGGCACGGTCGGCATCAACCCGGCGCAAGGGTTTCCGGCCGATCTGTCGATCAAGCTTGTCGACGGCCGTTATACCGACGGTCGTGTGGTAACCGCCAATCTCGGCGGCGACCTGACGATCAAGGGGCCGCTGACCTCCGCACCGGTGATTGCCGGCACCATCAATCTCGCCAAGACGGTGATCACGGTTCCAGACAGGCTGCCAGCTTCGCTGTCGGCACTCGACGTCAAGCACAAGAATGCGCCGAGCGCCGTACGGGCGCAGGACAAGGCGCTGCGCCCGCCGACGACCAGTGGCGGTGGCGGCGGCAGCGGCCTCGTCCTTGATGTCACGGTCAACGCGCCGAACCAGATCTTCATCCAGGGCAGGGGCGTCGATGCCGAACTCGGCGGCTCGCTCCGACTGACCGGCCCGGCTTCGTCGCCGCAAGCGGTCGGCACCTTCACCCTGCAGCGCGGGCGGCTGTCGATTCTCGGCAAGCGGCTGACCTTCACCGAAGGCACGGTCGGCTTCTCCGGCTCGCTGGTGCCTTACCTTAATTTGACGGCGACAACGACGACGACCTCCACCACCGTCACCATCGTGGTGTCGGGCGAGGCGACCAATCCGAAATTCACCTTCTCCTCGGTGCCGGTGCTGCCCGAGGACGAGGTGCTGGCGCAGCTGATCTTCGGACGCTCGATGTCGAACCTGTCGCCGCTGCAGATCGCCCAACTCGCCGAAGCGGCCGGGCAACTGGCCGGCGTCGGCGGCTCGACGTCGCTGCTTGAAAACCTGCGCAGCGCAATCGGCGTCGACGATCTCGATGTCACCACCGACGACCGGGGAGGCACAGCGGTTTCGGCGGGCAAGTATCTGAACGACCGCACTTACGTGACGATCCAGAAAGGCGACAAGCCGGGTTCCGGCAAGGCAACCATCGACCTCAATGTTGGGCGCGGCGTCAAACTGCGCGGCGAGGCCAATGATGCCGGCGAGGCCAAGGGCGGCATCTTCTACGAGAAAGAGTATTGATATTCGAGGGGCTTTTGGCCCCATCGTGGCCCAAGGCTGGTGCTGTTCGGCCTTCAGTAAATGTCTCAGTTTATTCGACTATCGAGATTCCAGAGGAATCCGTCGGGCAGTAGCAATTTTGCGCCAAGACTGTCGTTATCACGCGAACCGCCCGCTTTCCAAAGTTGCACATTCGCTAACATGTTCCAATCCATACCGGCTTTGACATCATGGCCTGGATGCGGAATGTTAAAAGGCGGAAAGCCAACAATGGGAGTTAAGTCATGACAATTTATAAGAGTAACGGCGATCGCGTTCCCGATCACATCCTGGCCATGGCCGAAGACGCCAAGGCAGGCACGGTGGATCGTCGCGAATTCCTGGCCATGGCCAGCGTGTTCGGCGCGTCGACGGCAATGGCTTACGGCTTGCTCGGCCTCGCCGACCCGACGCCGGCGAAGGCCGAAGAGGTAAAAGGCAAGAAGGGCGGCACGCTGAAGATCGCCCAGTGGATCAAGGATCCGAAGGACCCGCGCAAAGCCGACTGGTCGGAAATCGCCAATGCCGAGCGCCAGGCGCTCGAGCCGCTGGTCAAGTACACATCCGAATACACGTTCCGCCCCTATCTGCTGGAAAGCTGGGACGTGAACGACGACGCCACGCAGTACACGCTGCATGTGCGCAAGGGCGTCACCTGGTCGAATGGCGACCCCTTCACCGCCGATGACGTCATCTTCAACCTCAAGCGCTGGGCCGACAAGAAAGCCGAAGGCAATTCCATGCCCGGCCGTCTCGGCTCGCTGGTCAAGGACGACAAGCTCGACGAAAGCGCCGTCACTAAGCCTGACGACCACACGGTCGTGCTGAAGCTCTCCAAGCCCGATATCGCACTCATCCCCAACATGTGCGACTATCCCGGCCTGATCGTTCACAAGAGCTTCGATGAGAAGGGCGGCGATTTCAAATCCTGCCCGATCGGCACCGGCCCGTTCGAACTCGTCTCCTACGATGTCGGCCAGAAGGTGGTCTACAAGCGCCGTGCCGACGACAAGTGGTGGGACGGCGAAGTGTTCCTCGATGGCCTGGAATTCATCGACTACGGCACCGATCCGGCAGCCATGGTCAGCGCTTTCGAAGCCGGCGAAGTCCACACCAACTTCGAGACCTCGGCCGACTATGTGTCGATCCTCGACGGCATGGACCTCGTCAAGTCGGAAATCGTCACGGCGTCGACCATCGTTTGCCGCACCAACGTCAACAACAAGCCCTATGGCGATCAGAAGGTGCGCAACGCGTTGCAGCTTGCGGTCGACAACAATGTCGTTCTTCAGCTCGGCTACGGCAATGCCGGCACCGTTGCCGAAAACCACCATGTCTGCCAGATTCACCCGGAATATTTCGAGCTTGCGAAGGTCGCCCGCGATCCGGCCAAGGCAAAGGCGTTGATGGCGGAGGCAGGCCAGGCCGACTTCGAGCACGATCTGATCACCGTCGACGAGGACTGGCACAAGAACACCGGCGATGCGATCGCCGCCCAGATGCGCGACGCCGGCCTCAAGGTGAAGCGCACCGTGCTGCCTGGCTCGACGTTCTGGAACGATTGGACCAAGTATCCGCTGTCGATGACCAACTGGAACATGCGGCCGCTTGGCGTCCAGGTGCTTGCGATCGGCTATCGCACAGGCGAGGCCTGGAACGAGACGGCCTGGTCGAACCCCGACTGGGACGCCAAGCTCAATGCAGCGCTCGCCGTTGCCGACGCCGCCAAGCGCAAGGAAATGATGAAGGACATCGAGCAGATCCTGCAGGATTCCGGCATCTTGATCCAGCCGTACTGGCGCAAGCTCTACAGCCACTCTGTCAAGGCGGTGCAGAACTACAAGATGCATCCGACCTTCGAGCGCGACTACGGCAAGGTCTGGCTCGACCAGGCTTGATCGCACGGACAAGGGGAAGGGGCATCAGCCCCTTCCCTCGCTGTTGGCATCATCCGTCCCTGTAGGTCCGCTTCTCAAAAAAGTTGCGGACTCCCGGGCAAGGTCATGCAACAAAAACAGGGTTGATCGCATCCGAAGGCCTGTTTGACAGCCAGCCCCGCCGCTCACGGCAGGGTTGGCTTTCATAGCCGGCTCAAACCCCAACCCATCGGCAGGGGACCGCCATGCTTTCTTTCGTTATCAGGCGCCTTGGCACCATGGCATTGACGATGCTGTGCCTGACCATGATCGTCTTCTTCCTGATCAACCTTGAACCCAATCTGAAGAAGCTGGCGATCAGCCAGACCGAAATGCATACCTCGGCCGAGCAGCTCGAAAGCTGGCTGGTCAACCATGGCTACCGGCAGAACTTCTTCGTCCGCTATGGGCAGTGGCTGGGCGTCGTGCCCAAGCAGCCGGTGACCGACCCGGCGACCGGCAAGCCGGCGCAGCGTTTCTCCTTCTGCAACGATCCGGTCGTGCCGACCTTCGCTGGCGTTCTCGAGGGCGATTTCGGCTGCTCTACCAAATTCAAGGCTAGCGTCGCCTCGAAACTGTTTCCCGCCCTTGGCGCGACCGGCACCCTGATGCTCTGCGTGCTGGCGGTAATGGTGCCGATCTCGCTGCTGATCGGCATTCTGGCCGGCATGCGCGAAGGGTCGCGAACCGACCGCGTGCTGTCGGTGGCCTCGATCGCCTCGACCGCGACACCCGAATATGTGTCGGGCGTCATCTTCACCGTCATCTTCGCCTCATGGCTTGGCTGGTTGAACGGCTCGGCGGCATCGGCCAGCCAGGGCATCACCTTCTACAATTTCACTTTGCCGGTCATGACGCTGGCGATCTACGGCATCGGCTACATCGCCCGCATGACGCGCGCTTCGATGGTCGAGGTGATGACGCAGCAATATATCCGGACCGCCCGATTGAAGGGTCTCTCCTTCGGCAGCGTGGTGGTGAAGCACGCGCTGCGCAATGCGCTGATCGCGCCATTCACCGTCATCATGCTGCAGTTTCCCTGGCTGCTCACTGGCGTCGTCATCGTCGAGGTGATGTTCCGCTACCAGGGCTTCGGCTACACGCTGGTCGAGGCTGCCGGCAACAACGACATCGACCTGCTGCTCGGCTGCTCGCTGGTTTCGGTGTTCATCGTCTTGATCACGCAGCTGATTTCCGATGTCGGCTACGCGTTTCTCAATCCGCGTATCAGAGTTCAGTAGGGGGCGAAGCGGATGCCGATCCAATACATCAGTGCCTTCACCGTCGTTCTCGAAGTGCTGTCGCGCTTCTGGCCGGTCTGGATCGCGCTCCTCATCGTCATGGGAGCGAGCTTCGCCTACAAGAAGAAGCTGGCGCTCTACGGCCAGCTGTTCGACAGCGGCGTCGGCATAGTCGGGGTCGGCATCTGCCTGTTCTGGCTGTTCACGGCGATCTTCGCCGCGACCATCTCGCCCTTCGATCCGCTGGCCCAGGTCCCGATCATGAAGGACGTGCTGCCGGGCGCCATCGAACCGCAATCGGGGCTGACCTATCTATTCGGCGGTGACAAGCTGGCACGCGACGTGTTTTCGCGCATGGTCTATGGCAGCCAGATCGTGCTGATCATAGCGCCTGCCGCGACGGGCTTCGCGCTGATGGTCGGCATCACGCTCGGCTTGCCGGCCGGCTACTACGGCGGCAAGATCGACACAGTGCTGTCGTTCCTGGCCAATCTGGTGCTGGCCTTCCCGGTGATCCTGCTGTTCTACCTGCTCGTGACGCCGGGCATCATGGACACGCCGATCCCCTATGCGATGGCCGGCGTGTTCTTCCTGTTTCCGATCATCTTCTTCAGCGTGCTGTTCTGGACGCGCTACAAGAACCGGCCCGATCGGCTCTACATCCTGCTCGGCATCACCCTGATCGTCGGTGGCTGGATCTATGCCGGCCTGGTGTTCGACGCCGATCCGCTGAAGATCGTGCACATCGACCCCAACCAGCTCAACATCTTCGTGGCGGTGGTGTTCGCCTCCAGCCCCGGCGTGTTTCGTATCGTGCGCGGCCTGGTGATGGACATCAAGACGCGCGACTACGTAGCGGCGGCGCAGACGCGCGGTGAATCGCCCTGGTACATCATGCTGTGGGAGATCCTGCCCAATGCACGCGGGCCGCTGATCGTCGACGCCTGCCTGCGCATCGGCTACACCACGATCCTGCTAGGCACGCTCGGCTATTTCGGCCTTGGCCTGGCGCCGGAAAGCCCGGACTGGGGCACCGCGATCAAGGACGCCAGCCGGCTGCTGCGCTCCTTCATCCACCCGGCGCTGCCGCCGACGATCGCACTGATGTCGTTCGTGCTGGGCTTGAACCTGTTGGCCGACTCGCTGCGCGAACAATCGATGAAAGACTGATGGACGGATCTTCAACCCCAAGAACGAAGAGCCGGCCTGAAACAAGGATTGGAGCGACCCATGAATGAGGCAGTTCGAAATCCCGCCAAGCCGACCAATGGGCCGATCATCGAGATCGAGAACCTGTCGATCTCCTTCTTCACCCGCAAGGGCGAGATCCCGGCCGTCATGGATTTTTCCTGCACGGTCATGCCGGGCGAGGCGATGGGCATCGTCGGCGAATCCGGCTGCGGCAAGTCGACCGTGTCGCTCGGCATCATGCGCGACCTCTCCAACATCGGAAAGATCGTCGGCGGCAAGATCAAGTTCCAGGGCAAGGACATGGGCGAGCTCTCCGACGAGGAGCTGCGCGCCATCCGCGGGAACAAGATCGCCATGATCTACCAGGAACCGATGGCGAGCCTCAATCCGGCGATGAAGGTCGGCCAGCAATTGATGGAAGTGCCGCTGATCCACGACAAGGTGTCGAAGGAAGAGGCTTACAAACGGGCGCTCGAAATGGTGCGTTCGGTCAAGCTTCCCGACCCCGAGCGCATGATGCGCTCCTATCCGCACCAGCTCTCGGGCGGCCAGCAGCAGCGCATCGTCATCGCCATGGCGCTGCTTTCGAAGCCGGCACTGCTTCTGCTCGACGAGCCGACGACGGCGCTCGACGTGACGGTGGAGGCGGGGATCGTCGATCTGGTCAAGGGGCTGGGCGAGAAGTTCGGCACCTCGATGATCTTCGTGTCGCACAATCTTGGCCTGATCCTGGAGACCTGCGACCGCATCACGGTGATGTATTCGGGCGAAGCAGTAGAGACCGGCAAGATCAAAGACGTGTTCGACCGCATGCGCCATCCCTACACGCAAGGGCTGTTCCGCTCGATCCCGCTGCCGGGCGCCGACAAGAATTCACGGCCGCTGATCTCCATCCCAGGGCAATTGCCGCTGCCGCATGAGCGGCCCAAAGGCTGCAATTTCGGCCCGCGCTGCCACCATTTCGTCGAGGGCGTCTGCAATGCCGCCGAAATCCCGATGATCGAGGTCGCGGGCCACGAAGGCCATTTCTCGCGCTGCGTGCGTTTCAACGAGATCGACTGGGAGGCACTGCCGCCCGGCGCCAAGAAGGTCAATGAGCGCGTCGTGCCCGGCGCGCCGGTGCTCAAGATCGAGGATTTGAGAAAATACTACAAGGTTGGCGGCAGCGAGGTGTTCGGCTCGAGCGAAGGCCGCGTCGTCAAGGCCAACGAGACGATCTCGTTCATGGCGCGCGAATCCGAGACGGTCGCCATCGTCGGTGAATCCGGCTGTGGAAAGTCGACATTGGCCAAGGTGCTGCTCGGGCTGGAGACGGCAAGCTCCGGCAGTGTGACGCTGGGCAACACGGAAATCCAGTCGACCGGCATCGAGAAGCGCAGCGTCGACACCGTGTCGTCGATCCAGATGGTGTTCCAGAACCCGTTCGATACGCTCAATCCCAGCCACTCGGTCGGTTCGCAGATCATCCGCACGCTGGAGAAATTCAACGTCGGCAAGACGGTTGCCGACCGCCGCAAGCGCATGCTGGAACTGCTCGACCTAGTGAAGCTGCCGCGGGCATTCGAGACCCGCAAGCCGCGCCAGCTGTCCGGCGGCCAGAAGCAGCGCATCGGCGTGGCGCGCGCCTTTGCCGGCGACGCCAAGGTGGTGGTGGCCGACGAGCCGGTATCGGCGCTCGATGTGTCCGTGCAGGCGGCGGTGACCGAACTCTTGATGGACATCCAGCGCAAGAACAAGACGACGATGCTGTTCATCAGCCACGATCTGTCTGTCGTGCGCTACATCGCCGACCGTGTCGTCGTGATGTATCTCGGCTACATCGTCGAGCAGGGCACGACCGACCAGATCTTCGCGCCGCCCTATCACCCCTATACAGAGGCGCTGCTGTCGGCGATCCCGATCGCTGACACCAGCGTGGTGAAGCGGCACATCGTGCTGGAGGGCGACATTCCTTCGGCGATGAACCCGCCGTCGGGCTGTCCGTTCCAGACACGCTGCGGCTACAAGAAACTTGTGCCGGACAATCTGTGCGAGACCAAGGTGCCGCCGGTCAAGAACCTGGGCGACGGCCATATGAGCCTGTGCTGGCTGGCGGACGACGTGCTGGCCAAGATGGAGCCGGTGATCAAGTTCGATAAGGAACACGCCGCGCATGAGGGCGTGCCGGAAGACGCGCCTCATGTTTCGGAGACGCCCGCGCCTAAGGCTCCACGCGGCAAAAAGCCGAACTGACGGGGGCAGTCGGAGTTAGCGCAGCGGCGCGTTCAGTTGCCGCACTGGCCCAGCTGCTGCGCATAGTCCCGCGCCATCTTTTCGGTGGCCCTCGCATAGCCCTGGACGCCGGCATCGCCGCGGTTGCCGCGGCCATAGGCGGTCCAGCCGAGATAGTAGGCGAGATAGAGATTGTAGGTGTCGTTGCGGGCGACACCATAGCTGTCTGCGGTCTTAGAGTGATACCAGCCGACGAAATCGACGGCGTCGGCAAATTTGGTCCGCCGCGCTGCCCAGTTGCCCGTCTCTCTCTGATATTGCGACCAGGTGCCGTCCAGTGCCTGCGAGAAGCCGGTGGCCGACGAGACGTGTTTCCATGGAATGAAGCCGAGCAGCTTGGTGCGCGGCGGCCGAGCGTTGCTCTTGAAGCCGGATTCCTTGCGCACCGTCGCCATCAACACGGGGACCGGCACGCCGTATTTCTGCTGCGTGCGCTCGGCGGCCGACTGCCAGTTGTCGAACCAGCCATCGTTCTGGTCGAAGACGGCGCAAACATTGTTGATATGACTGGGCGCCGTGGCGCAGGCCGAAAGCGCCAGCAGCACGCAAACCGCACCAATTTTACTAAAACTCGAACTACGCATTGGAGGAGCAATAGGGCGAAAACATAAAAGGAATCTTGCGACGTTCGTTAATGCCTCACCGGCGTAGCCGCTCGACAAAATCCAGTACCAATAACACGACGCATTTTGTCGCTTTTCCTAAACTGATACTGCAGAAATGCCGCCGTGGCTAAAATCACGCCCGTAGGCGGCGCATTTCTGACAGCTTCCCCGGTTTGCCGGGGCTTTGATGTCATGCATGAACGAACCAAGACGCAAGCGCGGCGCCGAGCGCACCAGCAACAGGGGGCCATCGGCCATCCCGCAATTGCCGCTCCGGCGCGTGACCAATCCCTATCCGCCAATGGCAATGCTCTCGGCCGACCAGATCGAGCAGATCCATCAGGCGTCGATGCACATATTGGAGAATTTCGGCATCGAGGTGATGAGCCCGCGTGCGCTATCGCTGTTCGAGAAGGCCGGCGCCAGCGTCGATCATGCCTCGGCGAATGTCCGCATCGATCGCGGCCTCGTCGCCGAGGCGCTGAAGACCACGCAGTCCAGCTATGTGCTGACGCCGCGCAATCCGGCCAACGCAATTCATCTCGGCGGCAACACCATCAATTTCACGCTCGTCGCCGGGCCGCCCAATGTGCATGACATGGAACGCGGCCGCCGCGCCGGCAATCTGCGCGACTATTCCGACCTCACCCGGCTGGCGCAGCACTTCAACTGCATCCACATGCTCGGCAACCAGGTCTGCGCGCCGGTGGAACTGCCGGCGAATTCCCGTCATCTCGACACCTATTTCACCAATTTGACGCTGACCGACAAGAGTTTCCATGTCTCGGCGATCGGCAGGGGTAGGGCGCTGGACGGCATCGAGATGATGGCGATTGCGCGCGGGCTGACGCTGGACCAGATGCGCGACGATCCCGGGATCACCACCATCATCTCGGTCAACTCGCCGCGCCGCTTTGACGAGATGATGGCAGAGGGGCTGATGACCATGGCCGAGTTCGGCCAGTCGGTGGCGGTGACGCCGTTCACGCTGATGGGGGCGATGAGCCCGGTGACGCTGGCCGGCGCGCTGGCGCAACAGAATGCCGAAGCGCTGTTCGGCGTGGTGCTGACGCAGTTGGTGCGCCCCGGTGCGCCGGTCATGTATGGCGCCTTCACTTCCAATGTCGACATGAAGTCGGGCGCGCCGGCCTTCGGCACGCCGGAGAATACCAAGGCCAACATCGCGTCGGGGCAGTTGGCGCGACGCTACAATCTGCCCTACCGCACCACCCCGGGTTCCGCCTCCAACGCCGCCGATGCGCAGGGCGCGTATGAGACGCTGATGGCGCTGTGGGGCGCGGTGCTCGGCCACGGCAATCTCGTCTACCACGCTGCCGGCTGGCAGGAGGGCGGACTGACAGCGTCGTTCGAGAAGCTCATCATCGATGTCGAGATGATCCAGCACATGATGGAGTTCCTGCGCCCGATCGAGGTCAACGAGGCGGAGCTTGCCGTCGAAGCCTTGGGCGCGGTGCCGACCGGCGGCCATTTCTTCGGCGAGCCGCATACGCTCGAGCGTTACGCCACCGCCTTCTACCAGCCGATGCTGTCCAATTGGCAGAATTACGAAGCCTGGCAGGAAGCCGGTGGCCTCGACGCCACGGCGCGGGCGACGCGGCTGTGGAAGAAGGCGCTCGAGGACTATGTCGAGCCGGTGATGGATATCGCCGTGCGCGAGGCGCTTGAGGCCTACATGGCCAAGCGGCGCGAAGCGATCGGGCAGGGCGAGCCGTGATGCCTCGCGTTTTGATTCATCTCACCCATTCAACACACTGATATCAGAGAAAAATCCATGAAATCGCATGCAAAGGTCGTGGTCATTGGCGGCGGCGTCGTCGGGTGCTCCGTACTGTTCCATCTGGCCCGCCATGGCTGGACCGACGTCGTGCTTCTGGAGCGTGACGAGCTGACCTCGGGCTCGACCTGGCACGCGGCCGGCGGCATGCACACGATCAATGGCGATCCCAACGTCGCCAAGCTGCAGAAATACACGATCAACCTCTACAAGGAGATCGAGGAGCTTTCCGGCCAGGCGACCGGCGTGCACCTGACCGGCGGTGTGCTTCTGGCGGCGACCGAGGCGCGGCTGGACTGGCTGCGCGGCGTCGTCGCCAAGGGGCGCTATCTCGGCATCGAGCTTGAGGAGATCTCGCCCAGCGAGGCGGCCGAACTGATGCCGCTGCTCGATCCCAAGCAGTTCGTCGGCGCTGTCAGAAACAAGGAGGACGGCCATCTCGATCCGTCGGGGGTGACGCACGCCTATGCCAAGGCGGCGCGCAAACTCGGCGCCGAGGTCGAGCGCTTCACCAAGGTCGAGGACATCGTGCGGCGCGCCGATGGGATGTGGCGCGTCATCACCAACAAGGGCGAGGTGGTGGCCGAGCATGTCGTCAATGCCGGCGGCCTGTGGGCGCGCGAGGTCGGCCGCATGGTCGGGCTCGAACTGCCGGTGCTGGCGATGGAGCACATGTACCTGATCACCGAGGACATGCCGGAGGTCGCCGCCTGGAACGCCAAGACCGGCACGGAGATCATCCACGCGGTCGATTTCGATGGCGAGCTCTATCTGCGCCAGGAACGCGGCGGCATGCTGATGGGTACCTATGAGAAGGCCAACAAGCCGTGGTCCGAGTTCCAGACGCCGTGGAATTTCGGCCATGAATTGCTGGCGCCGGACATCGACCGCATCGCGCCGTCGCTCGAGGTCGGCTTCCGGCATTTCCCGGCGTTCCAGAACACTGGCATCAAGCAGATCATCAACGGCCCCTTCACCTTCGCGCCGGACGGCAACCCGCTGGTCGGGCCGGTGCGCGGCCTGCCGGGTTTCTGGGTTGCCTGTGGAGTCATGGCCGGCTTCAGCCAAGGCGGCGGCGTCGGCCTGGCGCTGTCCAACTGGATGATCGAGGGCGATCCCGGCGCGGATATCTGGGCGATGGACGTCGCGCGCTACGGCGACTGGGCAACGATGGCCTACACCAACGCCAAGGTGCGCGAGAACTATTCCAGGCGCTTTTCGATCCGCTTCCCCAATGAGGAACTGCCCGCCGGGCGGCCGCTGAAGACGACACCGGTCTATGACCTGCTGTCGGCCAAGGGCGCGCAATGGGGCGTCGCCTATGGGCTGGAGGTGCCGCTGTGGTATGCGCCGGAGGGCGTCAAGGACGAGTTCTCGTGGCGCCGCTCGAGCGATTTCACCCAGGTCGCCAGGGAGGTCGCGACCGTTCGCGACGGTGTCGGCCTGTCAGAGATTTCGAGCTTCGCCAAATACAAGGTGACGGGTGAGGGGGCGGCCGCCTGGCTCGACCGGATGCTCGCCTGCAAGCTGCCCAGGCCCGGCCGCATGACGCTGGCGCCGATGCTGAAGGAAGACGGCAAGCTGATCGGCGACTTTACGCTGGCCAATCTGGATAGCGAAGGCTGGTTCCTCGCCGGCTCAGGCATCGCCGAGCAATACCATATGCGCTGGTTCGAACGGCATCTGCCTGCTGATGGTTCAGTCCGCATCGAGGCGCTGGGACCGAAACTCAACGGCCTGGCGATCGCCGGGCCGAGAGCGCGGGAAGTGCTGGCCAAGGTCAGCCGCGCGGATGCCTCCAACGCCGCGTTTCCCTTTATGGCGGTTGCAAGAATGGACATCGGCATGGCGCCGTGCCTGGTCGGCCGCGTCAGCTACACCGGCGATCTCGGCTACGAGATGTGGGTGGCGCCGGAGTATCAGCGCGCCGTATTCCAGGCCCTGATGGCAGCCGGCGAGGAATTCGGCATCGGCCTGTTCGGCTCGCGGGCGCTGAACGCGCTGCGGCTGGAGAAGAACTACGGCTCATGGGCGCGCGAGTACCGGCCGATCTATGGGCCGCTGGAAGCCGGTCTCGACCGCTTCGTTGCCTACAGCAAGGATGCGGACTTCATCGGCAAGGCCGCGGCGCTCGCCGAGCGCAAGCAGGGCGGCAAGCTGCGCCTGCGCGCCTTCATCGTCGATGCCGACGATGCTGATGTCATCGGCGACGAGCCGATCTGGTTCGATGGCGTGGTGCGTGGCTGGGTGACTTCGGGTGGCTACGCGCATCACTCGAAACAGTCCGTTGCCGTCGGCTATGTGCCGAAGGAGATCGCCGACGAGAGCGAAGGCTTCGAGATCGAGCTCTTGGGCAAGCGGCATGTCGCGCGCATGCAGGCGGCGCCGCTGTTCGACGCCAATTTCGAGAGGATGCGCGCTTGAGCACGCATCCCTCCCAAGTGGTCAGGCGCTCCGGCGGTTGTCCAGTGCGAAGGCCCCGGCGCCGGCAAACACCAGATAGAGGAAGATGAAGCAGAACGAGATCGCCAAATCTCCGCCGTTGTTGACGGGGAAAAAGTCGCGCGGCATGTGCGCCGTGAAATAGGCGATCGCCATTTCGCCGGCCAGCAGGAACGCGACCGGGCGGGTGAACAGCCCCAGCGCCAGCAGGATGCCGCCGGCGAATTCGAGAATTCCAGCGGCGAGTGTCAGCCCGGTAAGGGTATGGGGTTGGTCGCTTATGGGAAAATTGAACAATTTCTGGCTGCCGTGCTCAACGAACTGCAGCGCCGTCATGATACGCAGCACCCCCAAGGCCTGCGGCTGATACTTTGCGAGGCTTTCGAAAAGCTTCATAAATGGCTCCATTTGTCGCTTCCCGACCGGCCATAGATTGTCGCTGGGTAACGGACCATTCACTTCCCATGGCATGCCATCAACAATCGGTGATTGGAAATGTTCCTCGGTTTGACCTTTCATATTGTTCTCGTAGGGGTTGCATTTGTATCGCTATGGTTGTACCCATAATATGGACATTCCGAACAGGTGGGTTCCCTTGGTTATGAAAAAAGTCGCCATCAGTCTATTCGCAATCCTTGCAGGGACCAGCTTCGCCATGGCCGAGGATGCCGGCTGCGAGGCCTTCAAATGGCCGGTGACGCGGGAACAGGCGTTGTTTGCCGCAGCGCCTGCAACGCCGTCTGGAGCGACGCTGGTGGTGGGTGCTGCTGCGGATCTGGCACTGGTGCCGGCGGAGAAAGCCGGTTTTGCGCTGCCGCCCGAACATGCCCCCGCATCAGGCACGTTCGGTGCCGTCGCCAGCGTCGAGGTGCCGGCCGAGGGCGCCATTCAGATAAGTCTGTCAGGCGAGGCCTGGATCGATGTCATTCAGGACGGCCACGCCATGAAGTCAGTGGGCTATAGCGGTGTGAAAACCTGCCCCGGCATCCGCAAGAGCGTGCGTTTCAAGCTTGCGGCCGGCCCGGCCACCGTCCAGTTCAGCGGCGCGAAAAAGGCAGACCTGAAGGTCGCGGTGCTGACGCCCGAGTAATTCTCAAAGAGCGCCAGAGTCAGCGAGACAGCGCCCCTCTGTCCAGATGGACAGAGGGGCGGAGAAACCGGGCCTGGCCTCTTACCGCACCGGCGCCATCAATGCGAAATGGGCGCCTTGCGGGTCCTGGCATTGCACGATCCAGCTGCCGCCGGGGACCTCCATCGGGCCCATCAGGATCTTGCCACCATTGTCGGTGACCCGCTTGGCGGCCGCATCTATGGCCGCAACATTGAAGTAGAACTGCCAGACCGGCACCGGGATCTGCTGCGGCTTGTTCATGATGCCGCCACCGGATTCGGGGCCGGCTGTGAAGGTCTGGTAGGTGCCCATCGGGCCCATGTCGAAATCGCCGGCATTGGCCCAGCCGAACTGGTCGGAATAGAAATCGAACGCGGCCTTCCAGTCCGATGTGTAAAGCTCGTGCCAGCCGATATGGCCTGGGGTGTTGGCTGGCACGATGGGCTGGTCCGGGCCGTTCGGCTGCAGAAACATGAAGGTCGCGCCTTGCCGGTCGGCGACGACGGCAAAGCGGCCGACGCCCGGAATGTCGTCGGGCTTGCGGTGAACCGCACCGCCGGCTTTCTCCAGCGATGCCGTTGCGGCATCGACGTCTTTTGTATGGATGTAGCCGAGCCAAGCCGGCGGCATGCCCATCTTGGCGGCGTCCTCGGGCATCGTCATCAGCCCGCCGACGCCACGCTCGCCGACATTCATGACGATGTAGCGCGGCATGCCGGGGGCCTTGTCGAAAGGCTGCGCAGTCCAGCCGACCACCTTGGTATAGAACGCCTCGGCGGCGTCGAGATCTGTGGTCAACAATTCGTACCAGAAAAAGGGCATCGGGGTTTTTGGCATGGTCGGTCTCCTCACCGGTTATGCATCGATCGTCGGTCGATCCATCCTAGGACGATCTTCACGACAGAAATCCGACAATCGCGCAAACAAGAATGTCGGTCTATGACAAGCGTTCCCGGGTTGCGCGCCCACCGGTTTTCGATTTCTCTGCGGTAGAGAGGGGATGTCGTTTCATGCGCCGGATGTCGCTCACGCCTGAGCTTGTCGCACTGTGCCATCGGGAGGAGGCTGATCCTGGCCCTGACCCGAGCTGGACGGAATTGAAAGACGAGGATTTCCGGCCCCTTGCCTTGCGGCTGTCCGGTGAAGCCGACGAGGGGCCGCTTTGGGTGTTCGCCTATGGATCGCTGATTTGGAAGCCGGAGTTCGAGTCGGTCGAGCAGCAACTCGCCACGGCCTTTGGCTGGCACCGCTCCTTCTGCCTTGACATGGTGCGTTGGCGCGGCAGCGCCGAGCAGCCGGGGCTGATGATGGCGCTCGAGCGGGGTGGACGGTGCAACGGCGTCATCTATCGCTTGCCGGAAGGCGAAAAACCGGCCCAGATCGAAAGGCTGCTGCGGCGCGAGATCAGCGACCACGAAAGTATCGACACGGTCAGGTGGCTGCCGGTGCATACGGCACAAGGATCGCTGCGCGCGCTTGGCTTCTGGGTCGGGGCGAAGGGCAGGGGAACGTCGCTGAAGCAGCCGCTGGACAAGGTGGCGAGCGTGCTGGCCAGAGCCTGCGGGCACATCGGATCCGGCGCCGAATATCTCTACAACACGGTCAGTCATCTCGAAGCGTTCGGCATCCACGACCGCAATCTGTGGCGGTTGCAGGAACTGGTCGCGGACGAGGTCCGGGCTATCCATGGCCATGCTGTCGCGCCCAGCCATTCGCTCGCACTGCAAACGCCATAACATGAGTAAAAATATCATGTTTTATCTAGCCTTTTCAGGGCCCTGCGCCGAAAATTGACCAATTGATAAAAAAATAAAACGTGCTAGCCTTCGCCAAAATAAAACATGGGGAACTGACGATGCCAGAAGGCCAGTTCAAGGAAGGCATTGCCGGCGGCCGGCTCCAAGCCGACCAGTATGCGGACAATTTTTCCGACCTGCACCCGCCGCTCGATCACCACGAGGCGCTGGTCGAATCCGACCGCTGCTATTTCTGCTACGACGCGCCGTGCATGAATGCATGCCCGACCTCGATCGACATTCCGCTGTTCATCCGCCAGATATCGACCGGCAATCCGATCGGTTCGGCCAAGACGATCTTCGACCAGAACATTCTGGGCGGCATGTGCGCCCGCGTCTGCCCGACCGAGACGCTGTGCGAAGAGGTTTGCGTGCGCGAGGTGGCGGAAGGCAAGCCGGTCCAGATCGGCCGCCTGCAGCGCTATGCCACCGATGTCGCGATGAGCGAGAACAAGCAGTTTTACCAACGCGCCACTGCCACCGGCAAGACGGTCGCCGTGGTCGGGGCAGGGCCGGCCGGCCTCGCCGCCGCACATCGGCTCGCCCGCCACGGCCATGACGTGACCATCCTGGAAGCGCGGCCGAAGGCCGGCGGGCTCAACGAATACGGCATCGCCGCCTACAAGAGCGTCGACAATTTCGCCCAGGCCGAGGTCGACTACGTCACCGCCATCGGCGGCATCGACATCCAGAACGGCAAGGCACTTGGTCGCGACTACCAGCTGTCCGACCTGATGCGCAATTACGATGCCGTGTTCCTCGGCATGGGCCTTGGCGGCGTCAATGCGCTGCGCGCCGATGGCGAGGATGCCGACGGCGTAACCAACGCGGTCGAGTTCATTGCCGAGCTGCGCCAGGCCAGTGATCTCGCCAGCCTGCCGGTTGGCCGGCGTGTCGTCGTCATCGGCGGCGGCATGACGGCGATCGACGCGGCGGTGCAGTCGAAGCTGCTTGGCGCCGAGGAAGTGACGATCTGCTACCGGCGCGGCCACGAGCAGATGAACGCTTCCGGGTTCGAACAGGATCTTGCCGCCGCCAACGGCGTCACCATCCGCCACTGGCTGCAGCCGAAGCGGGTAATTGCCGAAGGCGGCAAGGTGTCGGCCATCGAACTCGAATACACCGCCATGGACGGCGACAGGCTTGCCGGCACCGGCGAGAGGCTGACACTGGTCGCCGACCAGGTGTTCAAGGCGATCGGCCAGAGTTTCGTGCCGACCGCGCTTAACGGCAGCGGTGCCGAGATCGAGCTCGAAGCCGGACGCATCAAGGTCGATGCGGAAGGCCGCACCTCGCTCGCGAAGGTCTGGGCCGGCGGCGACTGCATCTTCGGCGGCGACGACCTCACCGTTTCGGCCGTGGCGCAAGGCCGCGACGCGGCGGAGAGCATCCACAGGAGCCTCGCTCAGGGATAGGATCATGGCCACGGTGGAACCGGGCATCGCCCGTCACTATGACATATCGGGCCTGGAGGAGCGGATCATTGCCGCGCTCGCCGATAGCGGCGTGGACGTTGCCAATCTGCGTGCAAGCGATCTTGAAGCGGTCGACGAATTTCACATTGGCGGAGTGGCCGCGACCATGGCACTCGTCGGGCAGATGGGGCTGAAGCCGGGGACAATGCTTCTCGACATCGGGTCTGGCGTCGGCGGGCCGGCCCGCTTTGTCGCCAACAATGTTGGCGCCGATGTTACCGGCATCGACCTCACGCAAAGCTATGTCGATATCGCGGCCAGCCTGTCCGAGCGAACCGGTTTGGCGGGCAAGACGCGGTTCGTGCAAGGCAGTGCGCTGGACATGCCATTCGCGGATGCCAGCTTCGATGCGGCGGTCCTCCTGCATGTCGGCATGAACCTGCCCGACAAGCCGGGACTGATGAGCGAAGCTGCCCGCGTGCTACGGCCGGGCGGCGTTTTCGCCGTCTACGATGTGATGCGGCTGAAGGACGGCGCGCTGACCTATCCGCTGCCATGGGCGTCTGATGAAACCATGTCCTTCGTTGCCACCCCGGACGACTATCGCTCAGCGGCCGTCGCCGCCGGGTTCTCCGTGATCGCCGAGCGGCCGCGCGGCGCCTTTGCCATCGAGTTCTTTGCCACGATGCGTGCGCGCCTGGCAGCCGCGCAAGCGAAAGGCAGCAAGCCGCCGCCCGGCGTTGGCCTCGTCATGGGCGACGACGCCCGCACCAAGATCGCCAATATCACCGCCGCACTTGAAGGCGGCATTCTTGCACCCGTCGAACTGCTCCTTCGTCTCGGTTGAAAGGGACCTGTCATGGCAGACATCCGCAATAATTTCGTCGGCATCAAATCGCCCAATCCGTTCTGGCTGGCCTCGGCGCCGCCGACCGACAAAGCCTACAACGTCATCCGTGCCTTCAAGGCCGGCTGGGGCGGCGTTGTCTGGAAGACGCTTGGCGAGGAAGGCCCGCCGGTGGTCAACGTCAACGGCCCGCGTTACGGCGCGATCTGGGGCGCCGACCGGCGACTGCTCGGCCTCAACAACATCGAGCTGATCACCGACCGCGACCTGCAGGTCAATCTGCGCGAGATCAAGCAGGTCAAGAAGGACTGGCCCGACCGTGCCATCGTCGTCTCGCTGATGGTGCCTTGCGTCGAGGAGAGTTGGAAGGCGATCCTGCCGGTGGTCGAGGAGACGGAAGCTGATGGCATCGAGCTCAATTTCGGCTGTCCGCACGGCATGTCGGAACGCGGCATGGGTGCCGCCGTCGGCCAGGTGCCGGAATACATCGAAATGGTGGTGCGCTGGTGCAAGGCCAACACCCGCATGCCGGTCATCACCAAGCTGACGCCCAACATCACCGATGTGCGCAAGCCCGCGCGCGCCGCGCTTGCCGGCGGCACCGACGCGGTGTCGCTGATCAACACCATCAATTCGATCACCGGCGTCGACCTTGACAGTTTCGCGCCGCAGCCGACCATCGACGGCAAGGGTTCGCATGGCGGCTATTGCGGGCCGGCGGTGAAGCCCATCGCCATGAACATGGTGGCCGAGATCGCGCGCGATCCCGAAACCCACGGCTTGCCAATCTCCGGCATCGGCGGCATCACCACCTGGCGCGACGCGGCCGAATTCATGGCGCTCGGCGCCGGCAATGTGCAGGTCTGCACGGCCGCGATGACCTATGGCTTCAAGATCGTGCAGGAGATGATCGCCGGTCTCGAAAACTGGATGGACGAGAAGGGGCATGCCTCGCTCGATGACATTGTCGGCCGCGCCACGCCCAACGTCACCGACTGGCAGTACCTCAACCTCAATTATGTCGCCAAGGCCCGTATCGACCAGGACGCCTGCATCCAATGCGGCCGCTGCCACATCGCCTGCGAGGACACTTCGCATCAGGCGATCACCAGCATGGTCGACGGCAAGCGGCATTTCGAGGTGATCGAGGCCGAATGCGTCGGCTGCAATCTGTGCGTCAATGTCTGCCCGGTCGAGAACTGCATCACCATGGAGCCGCTCGCGGCAGGCGCAATGGATCAGCGCACCGGCAAGCCGGTGTCGCCGATCTATGCCAACTGGACGACGCACCCGAACAACCCGATGGCCAAGGTGGCGGCGGAGTAGGGGCGGCAGCCATTCGTCGAAAAAAGCGGCGCCTTCGGGCGCCGTTTTTTATTTCTTCTATTGCAGATAGAAGTTATCCACGATAAGACTTGTCCATGAATTGGAGATCGACACAATGAAGCTGGGAGAAGGCGTTGAAGCAGCCATCCACTGCGCCGCCATGCTGGCCGGCATCGAGGGCGAGGCGACCATGCCGGGCGCCGCGCTGGCGGAGGCCTTTGGCCTGTCGCCGAGCTACCTCCTGAAGCATCTCAACATGTTGAGCGCTGCGCGCATCCTGGAATCGGTGCCGGGACCGGCCGGCGGCTACCGGCTGGCGCGGCCGGCCGAGCGCATAACGCTGCTCGATATCGTGCTGGCCGTCGAAGGGCGCGAACCGGCCTTCCGTTGCGGCGAGATCCGCCGCAACGGTCCGACCAGGCTAGACCCCTCGGCTTATGTCAAACCCTGCGGCATCAATATCGCGATGCTGAAGGCCGAGAAGGCCTACCGCGCCGCACTCTCCGAGGCAAAGCTGTCCGACATCGTGGCGGAATACGTGACAGATGCAGATCCGCGTTCGGTCGCTGCCGGCTGCGCCTTCGTGGCGCGCCATCAGCGGCCGCAGAAATCCAGTTCAACCAAGCAAGCGTAAAGGACATCAAGATGAAACAGAGGCTGCAATTTTTCGCCAAGGCGCCGGAGATCATGAAGGCGGTGTCGGCGCTCAACAAGGCAGTCGACGAATGCGGGCTCGAGGTGACACTGCTGCACCTGATCAAATTGCGGGCATCGCAGATCAATGGCTGCTCGTTCTGCGTCGAGATGCACAGCCGCGAGGCCAGGCGCGACGGCGAGACCGAGCAACGGCTTTATCTGGTTTCGGCCTGGAAGGAATCGCCGCTGTTTTCCGAGCGTGAGCGTGCCGCCTTCGCCTGGACCGAGGCCGTTACCCTAATCGCTGACAATGGCGTCTCGGACGAACTCTATGCAAAGACGCTCGAGCATTTCTCGGAAGAGGAACTGGTCAAGCTGTCCGTCGCGCTCGGCATGATCAACACCTGGAACCGGCTCTGCATCCCGTTCCACGCCCTTCATCCAGTTGCGGCGGCCAAAGCTGCCTGATTGACAGGTTTGTCTTGGAGCGCCGTCGAGGAGGCGGCGCTCCAACTGTTTTGAAAGGGAGAGTTTGATGCCGATCGATTTGCCTTCGACCTTGTTGTTTCTCGGCCGCTTGTTGCTCGGCGGCGCCTTCGTCTTCGCCGGCCTGCGAAACATCCAGAACGCGGCCTTCCTGACCCATCTGATGGCCGCGCGCGGCGTGCCGCATGCGCGGTTGGCGCTATGGGCCGGCGTTGTCCTGCAGATCATTGCCGGCGTGTTGGTAATGGCGGGCTTCTGGATCGCAATTGCCTGTGCGGTGCTGGTCGTGTTCCTCATTGTTGCAACGCCGATGTTCCACAATTTCTGGGATCATAAGGGCCCAGACCGGGCGTCGCGCATCAACGGCTTCGTCGGCAATGTCGCACTGAGCGGTGGTTTTCTGACGCTGATCGCACAGTCTGTCTAGGCAAAGAACAAGCGATCGGGTTTTCCCGCAGGAGATCGACAGACCACGGGGATTGCAGGTAACGGCGGTGCTGTTTGACTTCGGCACCGGACGCTCTAACGTGCGCCGGCGGCTTCTTGTCAAGGAGTGGCCCCGTGTCAGTCGTGTATCGACCTGCCGGCGCGCAAGATCTGAAACGAGCTGACGAGCTTGTCGTTGCCAGCATCAACGATTTGACCGAGCGCCATGGCTTTGGCCCTATGGCCGTGCCGCGCCCGACCAATTTTCAATTGTTTTCCTTGAACGACGACGCCGCTGGCTTGTGGGTGGCGGAAGACGCCGGTGAAATCCTCGGCTTCGCCTGGAGTTGGGTCTGCGGGGATTTGTGGTTTCTCGCGCAGCTGTTCGTTTCTTCCAGCCATCAGGGCAGCGGGATCGGCAACGAACTGTTGAAACGAACGCTGGAGCATGCGCGGCAATCGGGAGCGACCAACAAGGCTTTGATCACCTTCAGCTTCAACACCGTATCGCAAGGTCTCTACATCAGGCACGGAATGTTCCCGCGATTCCCGATCTACAATCTCAGCGTCGCGCAGGATGTCCTGAAAGGTCGATTGAAGGCCGGGCAGCTCCGCAGTGTGCCTCTGAGGGAAACAGCTTCGCACCTGCATAGCCTTGCCAATATTGACGATCGGGCCCTGGGCGTATCACGCGAAAAGCACCATCGGTATTTGATCAACGACGATGCGACGAGGGGTGTCGTTCTCTATGCCGGGGACGACTGCGTAGGCTACGTCTATATAGGCACCAACGGCCACATCGGGCCACTTGCGGTCGTGCGGCCGGATCAGCTCGACGCTGCCTTCAGAACCGCACTGAATCTCGCCGCGGAGATTGGCTCTTCGCAGGTGTCGGCGTTTCTGCCTGGCACGACGCAAACAGCTCTGAGCACCGCCGTCGAGCATGGAATGCGCATCACGCTTCCCATGGTTCTGATGTCGACGCGGGATCTTGGCGATTGGTCTCAGTATCTGCCCCGCAATCCTGGTTTCATGTGATCGCAGCCACTGCCTGCGTGGCATGGCATTCGACCCGCAGCCGCTCGTCGCCTCCGACGGCATCGATGTTAAATCGGAACCAATCGAGCCGTTGATGCATTTCGCACCTGTATGCCGAGCATCCCGGGACGAAATATGAAAATTGCCCATGTCGCGCCGCTTTTTGAATCGGTGCCGCCCAGACGTTATGGTGGCACCGAACGCATCGTCTCGTACCTGACCGAAGCGCTGGTTGACCTTGGCCATGAGGTGACCCTGTTTGCCAGTGGCGACAGCCAGACCTCCGCGAAGCTGGTCGCCGGCAGGGAATGCGCGCTTCGCCTCGATCCGCGCCCGCTCAAATCCGAGATTGCGGCGCATCTTTCGATGCTTGCCGAAGTGCGGAAACGAGCGCGAGAGTTTGACGTCATCCACTTCCACCTCAGCCACTTCCTGCACTTCTCCTTCTTCGAGGACATGGCGGAGCGGACAGTGACGACGCCGCATGGCAGGCTGGACTATGTCGACCTGGCGCCGGCCTATGAGCGGTTCCCGCGCTTCCCGATGATTTCCATTTCGCGCAGCCAGAAGACGGGCCTTGCCAGGGCCAACTGGCTGGCAACCATCCACCACGGACTGCCGGCCGGTGCTTACGAACCGACGTTCGAGACGAAGGCGCAAGAACCCTATCTTGCCTTCCTCGGTCGGTTTTCACGCGACAAGCGCCCGGATCGCGCCATCGAGATCGCCTTGCGCTCCGGGCTCAAGCTGAAGCTTGCGGCAAAGATCGGCGACGACGACCGAGCCTATTTCCACGAAGTGGTCGAGCCTTTGATCGACGGCGATCGCATCGACTATGTCGGCGAGATCGAGGAGGACCAGAAGGCGGAATTTCTCGGCAACGCGGCCGGCCTGCTGTTCCCGATCGACTGGCCGGAGCCGTTCGGCCTTGCCGCCATCGAGGCAATGGCCTGCGGCACGCCGGTGATAGCCTGGAATTGCGGCGCGCTGCCCGAGATCATCGATCAAGGCGTCACCGGCTTTATCGCGGATTCGTTGGATGGCGCGGTCGCCGCGGTGCCGGACTTGCTGCAGCTCGACAGGCGAAAGGTGAGGGGCGTCTTCGAAAAGCGGTTTTCCGCCAGAAGAATGGCCGGCGACTACCTGGCCGCCTATGCGCGCCTGCTCGGTGTCCCGAGCGAGGCGAAGGCGTCGTGAGCAGCGACGCGCTCGATCTATGGGAATGAAACGACAGGGATTTGTGACGAATGGCCCAACTCGATGAGCGCCAGCTCGATCCCGCCGTCGCGCTTGCCTCGCTCGACGCGACAGCGCCTCGTGAGCCGCACCGGCTGTTTGCGCTCAAACAGGGCGACTGCTTTGCGGTTGCCGATGCCTATGGCGATATACGCGGCGCCGGCGACGGTTTTTTCCGCGACGACACACGGGTGCTGTCCGAGTTCCGGCTGACCGTCGGCGGCAGGCAGACATCGCTGCTTGGCGCCTCGCTCAGCCAGGACAATGTCTTGTTCACCACCAACCTGACCAATCTGCCGATGCTCAGCGCCAGCGGTCGCGACATTCCGCAGGGCGCCATTCATGTCGAACGCGTCAGGCTGCTCTGGCAAGACAGGCTGTTCGAACGCATCACCCTTTCCAATTACAGCCGGGAAACCTCGACGATCGGCGTTTCCCTGCACTTTGCTGCTGATTTCCGTGACATGTTCGAAGTGCGCGGCTCGACACGGCTGCGGCGCGGCATGACGCATGTGGCCGAGATGGATGCGACGTCCGTCCTGCTGCGCTACGACGGCTTGGACGGACTGGCGCGCGCATCGGCGATTTCGTTCTCGCAGGCACCGGATCAACTGACAGCCGACCGCGCCGATTTCTTGCTTGCGGTGACCAAGCGCAGCAGCAGTGTGCTCTATGTCGAGGTCGGTTCCGAGGTGGCGGATGCGCCCGATCGTGACCGTTTCCGCGCCGCAGCCGCCCGGGCCCGCTTTGGCATGCGTGCCAAGCGCCGCCATGGCGCGACGGTGCACAGTTCCGGTCGCGTCTTCAACGACTGGGTCGAGCGCGCCCGCGCCGATGTCGCGCTGTTGACCACCGAGCTTGCGACCGGACCCTATCCCTATGCAGGTATCCCCTGGTTCTCGACGGCGTTCGGCCGTGACGGCGTCATCTCGGCGCTGCAGATGCTGTGGCTCAATCCCGGCCTGGCGCGTGGCGTGCTGGCCTTCCTGGCCCAGCATCAGGCGACGGAGACGTCGCCGTTCAGCGATTCGCAGCCGGGCAAGATCATGCACGAGACCCGCAAGGGCGAGATGGCGGCGCTGCGGGAGCTTCCATTCGGCCGCTACTATGGCGGCGTCGATACGACGCCGCTCTACATCCATCTCGCCTGTGCCTATGCAGATCGTACCGGCGACATGGCGTTCATCGACAGCCTCTGGCCGTCGCTGTGCGCGGCGGCCGAATGGACGGAGGAGGCGGGCCGCGAGACCGGATTCGTGACCTACCAGCGGGCTGCCGAGTCCGGCCTCGCCAACCAGGGCTGGAAGGACAGCTTCGATTCCGTCTTTCATGCCGATGGCCGCATCCCCAAGGGTCCGATCGCGCTGGTCGAGGTGCAAGGCTATGTCTTTGCCGCCTTTCGGGGGCTGGCGGCGCTTGCCCGTCGCCGTGGCGAGGACGAGAGAGCCGACCACTGGGACAGTCTCGCCGAGGCCATGCGAGCCGCGGTGGAACGCGATTTCTGGCTCGACGACCTCGGCTTCTATGCCCTTGCGATCGACGGTGCCGGCGAGCCCTGCAAGGTGCGGACCTCGAATGCGGGCCATCTCCTCCTTGTCGGGCTTCCCGAACCGGCGCGGGCGCAGATGGTCGCCGATCAGCTGCTTTCCGCCTCCTTCCATTCCGGCTGGGGGCTGAGGACGCTTGCCGACGATGCCGTGTTCTTCAACCCGATGTCGTACCACAATGGCTCGATCTGGCCGCATGACACCGCCATGTGCGGCGCCGGGCTGGCGCGCTATGGCGAGCGCGACAGCGTGGTGCGCCTGATGAGCGGTACGTTCGAATCCGCCGTCCATTTCAACATGCGGTTGCCGGAACTGTTCTGCGGCTTTACCCGCGCGCCGGGCGAAGCACCGATCGCCTATCCCGTCGCTTGCCTGCCGCAAGCGTGGTCGGCGGGATCCGCCTTCATGCTGATGCAGGCCTGCCTCGGCCTGGAAATCGATGGCTGGGATGGCGAAATCCGCGTCACCCGTCCGAGGCTGCCGATCGGCATCGACACACTCACGCTGCGACATCTGGGCGTCGGCGAAAGGGTGGTCGATCTCACGTTCCAGCGTGTCGGCGACCGGGTCGTCGCCTTCCTCGCCGACCGGCATGAAGGCCTTGTACCACTCATCGTCAGAACATGATCCGATCCAGATTGGCTGGAACTGATCGCTGCCTTGTGCGTTGCACAATACAGGTCCGGGCGCCGACCAGGTTGCCGGCGGACAGTTTCTAGTCGGAAACACGAACAAAAAGGCCGCCGAACGGCCTGAGGTGAGTTGGCATTCCAATGACAGATTATGGTGCGGACCTGCTCTGGGTTCTGATCCTCGCGAGCCTTTGTCTTTCCGCTCTTGCCGTTTTCTTCTCCATATCGCGGCAACGCCGCAGCCACCCTCCAACGGTTGCACATCCAGCCGGCGAGGACGTGGCCGCGGAAGCGGCGCGCAAGGTGATACGGGAGTTCGAAAAGAACGGCCAATCAGCCGATGCCGCCCTGGTGACGTGGTCGCCCGAGACATTGCGCAAGATCCTGGCTGACGATCTGCCCGATGCGCAGGTCATCGTGGTGTCCAACCGCGAACCATACATCCACAACGTCAGAGGCAATGGCGTGGAACTGCTCGTGCCGGCCAGCGGGCTGGTTTCGGCGCTGGAGCCGATCACCCGCGCCTGCGCCGGGACATGGATTGCCTATGGCGGCGGCACCGCGGACCGTCTCATGGTCGACGAGGACGACCGGGTCCAGGTGCCACCCGGCAATCCGTCCTACACGCTGCGCCGGGTCTGGCTGACGGAGGAAGAGCATCAGGGCTACTATCTCGGCTTTGCCAATGAGGGTCTGTGGCCGCTTTGCCATATCGCCTTCACCCGGCCGATCTTTCGCGCTTCGGACTGGGAGGCCTATGAAGCCGTCAACCGGAAGTTCGCCGACACGGTGGTGGCCGAAGCACGCAACGAGCGGCCGATCGTGCTGGTCCAGGACTATCACTTCGCACTGCTGCCGCGGATGATCCGCGAGCGCCTGCCAGAGGCAATCATCATAACCTTCTGGCACATCCCGTGGCCGAACTCGGAAGTGTACAGCATCTGTCCATGGCGCGAGCGCATCCTCGAAGGGCTGCTCGGCAGCTCGATCATCGGTTTCCACACCCAGTTCCATGCCAACAATTTCACCGAGAGTGTCGATCGCTTCCTGGAAAGCCGCATCGAGCGGGCGGATGCGGCCATCTCCTATGGCGGGCAGACGACGCTGGTGCATGCCTATCCCATCTCGATAGAGTGGCCGGAGGACCTTCTGGCAAGATTGCCTGATGTCGATGACTGCCGCGCCCGCCTGCGCGCCAGGTTCGGATTGAAAGCGGATGTGAAGCTGGGCGTCGGCGTCGAACGTCTCGACTACACCAAGGGTATTCTGGATCGCCTCCAAGCGCTGGACGAATTGTTCAAGCGATACCCGGAATGGATCGGAAAGGTGGTCATCCTGCAGATCGCGGCACCGAGCCGCGGCACGCTCCCGGCCTACAGGCAGCTCTACGACGAATGCCACCGTTATGCCGAAGAGCTCAACGAGCGCTATGGCAGCGACGGCTACAGGCCGGTGATCATGGTGGCCGAACATCACACGCAGGCACAGGTCTATGAGATCTATCGTGCCGCCGACATCTGCATGGTCACCAGCCTGCATGACGGCATGAACCTGGTCGCAAAGGAATTCGTTGCAGCGCGCAACGACGAACAGGGCGTCTTGATGCTCAGCACATTCGCCGGTGCCTCGCGCGAATTGCTGGAGGCGCTGATCGTCAACCCCTACGATGCCGCCATGATGAGCGAGGCGCTGCTGCAGGCGCTGACGATGACGCCGGATGAGCAGCGCGAGCGCATGCGGCCGATGCGGCAGATGGTCCGCGACAACAACGTCTATCGCTGGGCCGGCAGCATGCTTCTGGATGCGGCACGCTTGCGCAAGCGCGGTGACGTCGATCGGGCAACCGGCACTGGCGACCGACAGCCTCCAAGCGCCGACAATGTCGTTTCTATGTTCGAGCGCAAACGGCTGGCAATGTCATGAGCGAGACTCTGCGAAAGCCACAGACTGTGCTGGCCGGCGAATGGGCGCTGTTCCTCGACATTGACGGCACCCTGCTGGAACATGCCGAACACCCGGACGCCGTCTCGGTCAGCGCCGAGCTTCGCTCTTTGCTGCAAGGCCTGGATCACAAGTTGAACGGGGCATTGGCTGTTATCACGGGCCGCTCGGTTGCGGCAGTGGATGAGCTTTTTCAGCCTTTGAAGCTGCGCGCGGCCGGGCTTTATGGCCTGGAACACAGGCTCCTGCCGGATGACCAAGTCGAAGTCGCTGGAGAGCCGGCGGATATCGCGGCCCTTGCCGACGAGATTGAGTCCGAGCTCGGTCGTGGGCAAGCCTATGTCGAACGCAAGGGCCGGGTGCTGGCCATCCACACGCGCGCTGCCCCGCATTTGCTTCCGCGCGCGACGCAGCTTGTCGAGCAGGCGCTGGCCAGCCTGCCCGAGGGCTACCGGGTGGTTGCCGGCAATGCCGGCGTGGAACTGTTGCCGCTCGAGGCAGCCAAGGGTGCCGCGATCCGGCGCTTCATGGGCATAGCGCCCTTCACAGGCCGCCGCCCGGTCTTCCTGGGCGACGACACGCCAGACGAAAACGGCTTCGAAGCCGTCAACGATGCCGGCGGCATATCGATACGGGTCAAACCACCCGCGTATACCGCCGCACGGTACGGCCTTGACGGCGTTGCCGAAACGCTCGCCTGGCTGAGGGGTCAACTTTAGATCCAGCCGAGGGGCATAACCGGGGCTTGGGGCGATATGATCAAGCCGCAAATCGCAGGCCGCCGTCGCAGGTCAGCACCTGACCGGTCATGAAGCCGTTGGAGACGAGAAAGGCGATTGCCTCGGCGACGTCCTCGGCGCGGCCGATGCGGCCG
Source organism: Mesorhizobium sp. P2_C7 (assembly GCF_056404515.1). Taxonomy (NCBI): domain Bacteria; kingdom Pseudomonadati; phylum Pseudomonadota; class Alphaproteobacteria; order Hyphomicrobiales; family Phyllobacteriaceae; genus Mesorhizobium; species Mesorhizobium sp. P2_C7. Next base: position 294,680 of record NZ_JBFUDW010000003.1, read on the forward strand.
ACCGGGGTCTTGCAGGCATAGTCGGCAAACAGCGCTTGCCGCTGCTCCTCGGCGAGAAAATCCCACCAGGGCGTATCGATGACGCCAGGCGCCACAACATTGACGCGTAGCGGCTTCAGCTCCACGGCCAGAATCGGCACCACCGTCAACAGCATGCCGTTGATGGCGGCGATGCCGGCGACGCCCGGCGTCGCGAGCTGAGCCGATACTGCCGAGATGAAGGTGGCCGATCCGCTCTTGTTCAGCGTCGGCAAGGCGGCTTGCAGGCATGACAGTTGTGGGCGGACTTTCTCGTCGACGCCGCTGCCGATATCGGTCAGGTCTAGCGTCTGGAAGGGGCCAAGGCCCTTGCCGCCGCTGGCCGCCAGGACCAGGTGGTCGAAGGAGCCGAGGCGTTCGAAGAACTGGCTGACTTCGTCCGGCTTCGAGGCATCGAACGCAGCCTTCTCGACGGCCCCGCCGAGGCTCTTCCACGCGCCGCTAAGCCTATCCTGGTTGCGCCCAGTGATGGTCACCTTCATGCCGGGGCCAATCAGCTTGCGCGCCGTCGCCAGGCCGATGCCGGACGAACCGCCGATGATGACGGTGTGCTGGATTGTGGTGGTCATGAATGCTGTTCCTTCGATGTTGGGGAGGCGAGGTCGACGAGGTCGAGGCTCAAAGCTCGCAACTGTTGTCTTGCCTTGGCGTCGTAGGCCTGGGCGTCGGCGCGGGATTCCCGCAGGCCGTCGAAATACAGGCCGCCGCGTCCGTCCAGCGCCGATGAAGTCGCGAGGTTGAGGATGGCGTCGGCGCCGGTTTCGACCGAACTCCATGGCGTGACGCCTGCCTGGCGGACCATGGTGGTGTTCATGTAGCTGGCCGGATGCAGCGCGTTGACGGTAACGCCTGTCGCTTTCAATTCCTGCGCAAGGTCGACGGTGAACAGGATCTGCGCCAGCTTGCTCTGGCAATAGGCGCGCACGCCGTCGTAGCTGCGGGTCAGCATGACATCGCCGAAGTCGATCGCCTGCTGCCCGGCCGAGGCAACATTGACGATGCGCGCCGGCGCGCTTGCCTTCAGCAATGACAGAAGTTCCGATGTCAGCAGGAAACCGGCGAGATAGTTGACGGCAAAGCGCAGTTCGTAGCCGTCGGCGCTGACCTGCCTTTTGGCACCTTGGCCTGCGGTGCCGATGCCGGCATTGTTGATGAGGATGTCGAGCCGGTCCGTCCTGGCGCGCACGGCTTCGGCGAGACGGCGCACCTCGGCCAGCGAGGAGAGGTCGGCGACCAGCAGCTCGGCCTTGCCGCCGGCGGCTTCGATGTCGGCGACGGTCGCCTTACCGCGCGTCGCATCGCGGCCATGCACCAGCACGCTGGCGCCATCAGCTCCGAGCCTTTGCGCGACGACGCGGCCGACGCCGTCGGTCGATCCGGTGACGAGGATTGTCTTGTCTTTGAGTTTCATGTTCGGAGCCTCCGTTCTGTTGCTCTGAACGGAAGATGGGACAGCGGGCGCGCGTCAAACAGTTCAAACTTTATCCTGGTATCAATACTGCTATATTAGATTCATGGAATCCCAACCTCACCCTGCTCCCACGCACTCCGCCGAAGACAGCCGCAGGCGCGAGCTGGGCGCTTTCCTGCGCTCGCGCCGCGAAAGGCTGACGCCATCGGCCACAGGCATTGCCACCGGCCTCAGGCGGCGCACGCCCGGGCTGCGGCGCGAGGAGGTGGCGATGATCGCCGGCGTCGGCACCACCTGGTACACATGGCTGGAGCAGGGGCGGGACGTCAGGCCCTCGGTCGAGGTGCTGACGGCGCTTGCCGAGGCGCTGCGCCTCGACGCCGCCGAAAAGCAGCATCTGTTCATCCTAGCCGGCCGCCAGCAGCCGGAGCGTCGCGCCGTGGCGCCGGAAAAGGTCGACGGCCCCTTGCTGCACATGCTGCAGAGCCTGGTGCTGCAGCCGGCCTATGTCGTCGGCCGGCGCTGGGACGTGCTGGCCTGGAACCCGGCGGCGGTCGCGGTGTTCGGCGACTATGGTCTGCTGGAGGGTGATGCCCGCAACATCGTCCACATGGTCTTCACCAATCCGCACCACCGGCGGCTGCTGGTCGACTGGGAGCAACTGGCGCGCATCGTGCTGGCCTCGTTCCGGGCCGCAAGCGCCAGATATGTAGGCGATCCGGATTTCGAGCGGCTGATCGAGTTGATGACGCGCTCGAGCCCGGAGTTTCGCGCCTGGTGGCCGCAGCGCGACGTGGCGCACCGACTGTCGGGGGTGAAGCATGTCAGGCATCCGAGTGCTGGCGGCATGACGTTCGAGCATATGAGCTTGTCGGTGGGCGACGGCTCCGACATGAAGCTGATCGTCTACACGCCGCTTGCCGAGCAGAACTCGATCGCAAAGCTGCGGACATTGCTGGATGCGCTGCCGGCCGAACGGCGCAGCGCCTGATAGCCGCCGAAAGTTAGTTTTTCGGCTTCAGCCCGTCGAGGAACAATTGCTCCAGAAAACGGGCGGCATCCTCGAAACGGCCATCGCCGCCGCGGTCGGGGCCGAGCACGGCTCGGACCTGGACGTCGAAATCGGCATAGTGCTGCGTTGTTGCCCAGATCGAGAAGATCAGATGCCAGGGGTCGGTCCTGGCGATCTTGCCGGCGCGCATCCAGCTCTTGATGACGGCGGCCTTTTCATCGACCAGCGTTTTCAGTTCACCCGCCAGCAGCGGCATGATGCGCGGCGCCCCTTGCAGTATCTCATTGGCGAACAGCCGGCTCTCGCGCGGAAAATCGCGCGCCATTTCGAGCTTGCGCCTGATGTAGTTACGCAATTCGGTCATGGGATCGCCGATGTCGTCCAGCTCGCGCAGCGGTGCCAGCCAGGTATCGAGCAGGCGCTGCATCAGCGTCTCGTGGATGTCCTCCTTGCGGCGGAAATAATAAAGCAGGTTCGGCTTCGACATGCCGGCGGCTTCGGCTATCTGGTCGATGGTCGAGCCGCGAAAGCCGTTGGTGGAGAAAACCTCGAGCGCCGCCTCCAGGATGAGTTCGCGCTTTTCCTGCTGGATACGGGTGCGGCGAGGGGCGTCCGTGCTGGTGGTCACCGTTGCCAGCCCTCGCTTTGCCAAACCTCGCGTTCAAGGTCATCTGGACCAATTCTCTGGACCAGTTTTTCCTTGGCCTGTGGAACGCACTTCAGGTGCCGCATTTCCGCTAGTAATCCCTTGACCGCCGACAGGGCGGTGCTAACGTTTGTCCAATCGGTCAAAAATTTGCGTAGCACGAAATCGCAACGAAGACCAAGCGTTGGGCGCACCGAAACAAGTTACAAGGGGAAGTCTTGGTCATGTCCAACCGGCTGAAAGTCACGCCGAACGATCTCAGTGCATTCTGGATGCCGTTCACGGCAAACCGGCAGTTCAAGCAGGCGCCGCGCATGATGGTGTCCGCCAAGGACATGCATTACACGACCAGCGATGGCCGCAAGGTGCTGGACGGCACCGCGGGCCTGTGGTGCGTCAACGCCGGCCACTGCCGGCCGAAGATCACCGAGGCCATCCAGCATCAGGCCGCAGAGCTCGACTACGCGCCGGCCTTCCAGATGGGCCATCCGATCGTCTTCGAACTGGCGAATCGCCTGGTCGACCTCGCGCCGAAGGGCATGGACCATGTCTTCTTCACCAATTCCGGCTCGGAATCGGTCGAAACGGCGCTCAAGATGGCGATCGCCTATCACCGCGCCAAGGGCGAGGGCTCGCGCACGCGTCTGATCGGCCGCGAGCGCGGCTATCACGGCGTCAATTTCGGCGGCATTTCGGTCGGCGGCATCGTCTCCAATCGCAAGATGTTCGGCACGTTGCTCGGCGGCGTCGACCACATGGCGCACACGCATCTGCCCGAGAAGAACGCCTTCACCAAAGGCGTGCCGGAGCATGGCGCGGAACTGGCCAACGAGCTTGAGCGTATCGTCGCCCTGCATGACGCCTCGACCATCGCCGCCGTCATTGTCGAGCCGGTCGCCGGTTCCACCGGTGTGATCCTGCCGCCCAAGGGCTATCTGCAGAAGCTGCGCGAAATCTGCACCAAACACGGCATCCTCTTAATCTTCGACGAGGTCATCACCGGCTTCGGCCGTCTCGGCACACCGTTCGCCGCCGACTATTTCGGCGTCACGCCCGACATCATGACCACCGCCAAGGGCGTCTCCAACGGCGTCATCCCGATGGGCGCGGTGTTCGTGAAGAAGGAAATCCACGACGCCTTCATGACCGGCCCCGAGCACATGATCGAGTTCTTCCACGGCTACACCTATTCGGGCAATCCGATCGCCTGCGCGGCGGCCCTGGGCACGCTCGATACCTACAAGGAAGAGGGCCTGCTGACCCGTGGCGAGGAACTGGCTCCCTATTGGGAAGACGCACTGCACTCGCTGAAGGGCGAGCCGAACGTCATCGATATCAGAAACATCGGCCTGATCGGCGCGATCGAGCTGGCGCCGATCGCTGGCCAGCCGACCAAACGGGCCTTCTCGGCCTTCGTCAAGGCGTTCGAGCGCGGCGCGCTGATCCGCACCACCGGCGACATCATCGCGCTGTCGCCGCCGCTGATCATCACCAAGGGCCAGATCAACGAATTGATCGACCATGTGCGGGATGTCCTGCGCTCGATAGACTAATCTGCCTATACCTGGACGGGTGGCGACGGGAACCGCCGCCCGCCCAGGACATGAAATGAGAGGACTTGGCATGGCCGCACCCGGCGAGAATCTGCGAATCAATTCAGACCGCTTGTGGGATTCGATAATGGAGATGGCGAAGATCGGCCCCGGCATTGCCGGCGGCAACAATCGCCAGACCGTGACCGACGAGGACGGCGAGGGCCGGCATCTGTTCAAGCGCTGGTGCGATGCGGCCGGGCTCGAAATGGGCGTCGACGAGATGGGCACGATGTTTGCCCGCCGCGAAGGCGCCGATCCCAGCCTGCCGCCGGTCTATGTCGGCAGCCATCTCGATACGCAGCCGACCGGCGGCAAGTATGACGGCGTGCTCGGCGTGCTGGGCGGGCTTGAAGTGGTGCGGTCGCTCAACGATCTCGGCATCAAGACCAAACATCCGATCGTCGTCACCAACTGGACGAATGAGGAAGGCGCGCGCTTTGCCCCGGCAATGATGGCATCCGGCGTGTTTGCCGGTGTGCTCGACCAGGCCGATGTCTATGAGCATACAGACAAGCAAGGCAAGAAATTCGGCGAGGAGCTTGAACGCATCGGCTGGAAGGGTGCCGAGAAGGTCGGCGACCGCAAGATCCATGCCTTCTTCGAACTCCATATCGAGCAGGGACCGATCCTCGAGGACGAGGGCATCGACATCGGTGTCGTCACCCACGGGCAAGGGCTGAAGTGGCTGCAGGTGACGCTGACCGGCAAGGAGGCGCATACCGGCTCGACGCCAATGCCGAAGCGCCGCAATGCCGGGCTCGGCATGGCGCGAGTGATCGAACTGGTGCACGAGATCGCCATGGACTACCAGCCCGACGCCGTCGGCGCGGTCGGCCATATGGAGGTGTTTCCCAACTCGCGCAACATCATCGCCGGCCGCACCGTCTTCACCATTGACATCCGCTCGCCCGAAAAGGAAGTGCTGGATGCGATGGACGGCCGCATCCGCGAAGGCATCGACACGATCTGCGAGGCGCTCGACATCCAGTACAAGATCGAGCAGGTCGGCGCTTTCGACCCGGTCACCTTCGACGCCGGCTGCGTCAAGGCGATCCGCGATGCCGCCGAACGCCTCGGCTATACGCACCGCAACATCGTCTCCGGCGCCGGCCACGATGCCTGCTGGATCAATCGCGTTGCGCCGACCGCGATGGTGATGTGCCCTTGCGTCGACGGGCTCAGCCACAACGAGGCCGAGGACATCTCCAAGGAATGGGCGTCGGCTGGTGCCGACGTGCTGTTCCATGCCGTGGTGGAGACGGCTGTCATCGTGGAGTGAGCCTCAAATCCGCATTCCAAACGCCGCTCGCAAAGAAGCGCGAAGAGAACAAGGGAACAAGAAAATGACCAAAGTCATCAAGAACGGCACCATCGTCACTGCCGACCGCACGTGGAAGGCCGATGTGCTGGTCAAGCACGGCAAGATCGTCGCCATCGGTTCGGACCTGCATGGCGACCACGAATTCGATGCCACCGGCTGCTATGTCATGCCGGGCGGCATCGATCCGCATACCCATCTCGAAATGCCGTTCATGGGCACCTATTCGGCCGATGATTTCGAATCCGGCACACGCGCGGCGCTTGCCGGCGGCACCACAATGGTGGTCGATTTCTGCCTGCCGGCGCCGCAGCAGTCGCTGCTGGAAGCCTTGCAGATGTGGGACAACAAAACCTCGAAAGCATCCTGCGACTATTCCTTCCACATGGCGATCACCTGGTGGGGCAAGCAGGTGTTCGACGAGATGGCCACCGTCGTCGACAAGGGCATCACCTCGTTCAAGCATTTCATGGCCTACAAGGGCGCGCTGATGGTCGACGACGACGAGATGTATGCGTCGTTCCAGCGTTGCGCCGACCTTGGCGCGCTGCCGCTGGTGCATGCCGAGAATGGCGACGTCGTTGCCGCCCTGTCGCAGAAGCTTTTGGCGGCCGGCAACAATGGCCCCGAGGGTCACGCCTATTCGCGGCCTCCGGAAGTGGAAGGCGAGGCGACCAACCGCGCCATCATGATCGCCGACATGGCAGGCGTGCCGCTCTACGTCGTGCATGTCTCCTGTGAGCAGAGCCACGAGGCGATCCGCCGGGCCCGGCAGAAGGGCATGCGAGTGTTCGGCGAGCCGCTGATCCAGCACCTGACGCTCGACGAGAGCGAGTATTTCAACAAGGACTGGGACCATGCGGCGCGCCGCGTCATGAGCCCGCCCTTCCGCAACAAATTGCACCAGGATTCGCTGTGGGCCGGCCTGCAGGCGGGTTCGTTGCAGGTGGTGGCGACCGACCATTGCGCCTTCACAACAAAGCAGAAACGCAACGGCGTCGGCGATTTCACCAAAATCCCGAACGGCACCGGCGGGCTGGAAGACCGCATGCCGGTGCTGTGGACCACCGGCGTCAACACCGGCCGGCTGACGATGAACGAGTTCGTCGCCGTGACCTCGACCAACATCGCCAAGATCCTCAATATGTACCCGAAGAAAGGCGCCATCGTCGAAGGCGCTGACGCCGACATCGTCGTCTGGGATCCGAAACGCAAGAAGAAGATCTCGTCGAAGAAGCAGCAATCTGTCATCGACTACAATGTCTTCGAAGGGTTCGAGGTGACCGGCCTGCCGCGCTTCGTGTTCTCGCGCGGCGAATTGTCGATCCAGGAGGCCGAGGTCAAGGCCAAGCCGGGGCACGGCGAGTTCGTGGCCCGCGAGCCGAACGCGGCGGTCAACCGGGCGCTGTCGACGTGGAAGGAAATTTCCGCGCCGCGCAAGGTCGAACGCACCGGCATCCCGGCGACCGGGGTTTGAGCTTGGCGCGCTCGGCCGCGCTCATTTCGTTGGTCCTGGCGGCAGTTGTCGCTGGTCCGGCATCAGCGAGCGGCGTGCTGGCCGGCTCCTGGGGCAATGATGTCGGCTGCGCCGGCGTCAAGGCCGGCTATCAGGACAGCGATGCCTATATCGTGCTGACCGCCGAGGGCATCGAGACCTATGGCAGCGGCTGCCGGTTCGCGCAGCAATTGACGTCGGTGCTGGGCGCCCAATCGCTGACTTCGACCTGTTCCGCCGAGGGCGAGGCGGGGACGACGCTAGAAACAATCGTGGTCACCAACAAGGGGGAGGATGGTTTCTTCGTCTCCATTCCGGGCCTTGAAGAAATGGGGCCGCTGCAATCATGTTCGTGACTTGGGGCGTTGGCATGCGCGGTTTTGGTCTGTCTGTTGCAATGGCGCTCGTGCTGGCTGCCGGTCAGGCTTCGGCAAAGGGGATTGATCTGTCCGAGCCCTGTGGCAACAAGTCCGGCTGCATCAACAAGAACGGCCAGGAAGTCTATGCCGAGGACATGCTGCTGCTGACGGACACGGATCTGGTCACCGTGGCAAGCGCCTGCACCTTTACCGACAAGCAGGCGAAATCGGACGGTTCTCTGGTCATCAAGGCGCAATGCGAGGCCGAAGGCGAGGATGGGCAGTCGCCGGCAGAGTTCACCGTCAAGCAAAGCCCCAAGAGCGCCAAGAAGCTGGAGATCACCGATGCGGACGGTAATGTCATGGGGGAAGTCTCCCGGTGCCGATGACAATCAAGTTCCCATCGGCTTCAAGCGACCAGCGCATCCAGTTCCGGCAGCAGGACGACGCTTTCCTGTTCGTTGGGATCGGTGCGGGCAATGACGGCAGAAGACGGGGCGCCGCTGAGATTGGCCGGCAGATGCGGCACGCCGGCCGGAATGTAGAAGAGGTCGCCGGCCTTGACGACGATATGGTGCTCCAGCCGGTCGCCATACCAGGTATGGACTTCGCCGGAGAGCACGTAGATCGCCGTTTCATGGTTCTCGTGCATGTGCGCCTTGGCGCGGGCGCCGGGCGGCATCGTCAGTATGTGCATGCAGATGCCGGAGGAACCGACGGTTTCAGTGGCGATGCCGGCAAAATAGGTCAATCCCTGCTTGCCTTCATAAGTGGTTTCAGGGCGGATAAGATGACAAGTGGGCGACATCGGGGAAACTCCGGGCGTCGATTGAGCGGGACAAAATTAGTGGGACTGGGGCCAATGGGACAGGGGCGAGTGGAAAACAACATCGCGATAAAAGCAATCGGATTCCGGTCGGCGCCGCAGTGGCCGGAACAGGCAGGCAGCAAGCGATGACGGGGATTTCGCCAGCCGTCGTCGCGGCAAGCCAACTCGGACTGACCTTCCAGACCAATGACGGGCCGGTGCAGGCGCTGTCCAATGTCGACCTGACCATCGGCAAGGGTGAGTTCGTCTCCTTCATCGGGCCGTCGGGCTGCGGCAAGACCACCTTGCTGCGCGTCATCGCCGATCTGGAGAAGCCAACCTCGGGGACGATTTCGGTCAACGGCATGACGCCCGAACAGGCGCGTGAGAAACGCGCCTATGGCTATGTCTTCCAGGCCGCGGCGCTGTTTCCGTGGCGCACCATCGAGCGCAATGTCGGGCTGCCGCTGGAGATCATGGGCCTGTCCAAGGCAGAGCAGGCGGAGCGCATCAATCGCACGCTCGACCTCGTCAACCTCTCGGGTTTCGAGAAGAAATATCCCTGGCAGCTTTCTGGCGGCATGCAGCAGCGCGCGTCAATTGCCCGGGCCCTGGCCTTCGACGCCGACCTTCTGTTGATGGACGAGCCATTCGGCGCGCTGGACGAGATCGTGCGCGACCACCTCAACAAGCAATTGCTGGAACTGTGGGGACGCACCAACAAGACCATCTGCTTCGTGACCCACTCCATTCCCGAAGCCGTGTATCTGTCGACACGCATCGTCGTCATGTCGCCACGCCCGGGCCGCGTTACTGATGTCATCGAATCGACGCTGCCGAAGGAGCGGCCGCTCCACATCCGCGAGACGCCGGAATTCCTGGCGATCGCAGCCCGCGTCCGGGATGGTCTGCGGGCAGGGCACAGCTATGAAGATTGAGGCGGTGCGCTAGATGGACAGCTTCCGCGACAAGCTCGTTCCGGTGACCTCGATCCTCGCTGGCGTGGTCGTGCTCTGGTACGTTTTCGCCGTTATCCTCAACACGCCGTTCCAGCGCGATCTCGACCGGCGCGCCGGTGAAACCCCTGCCTTGAGCGAATTCATCGGCAAAACGCTGTCGCAGCCGAAGCCGACGCTGCCGGCGCCACATCAGGTGGCGGTCAATTTCTTCGAGAACACCTTTCTGCGCCCCGTCACGTCGAGCCGCAGCCTCGTCTACAATGCCTGGGTGACACTGTCGTCGACGCTGCTTGGCTTTGCTTTCGGCACGGGGCTCGGCATTATCATCGCCGTCGGCATCGTGCATGTGGCGACGCTAGACCGCAGCCTGATGCCGTGGATCATCGCCTCGCAGACCATTCCCATCCTGGCGGTGGCGCCGATGATCATCGTCGTGCTGGCGGCGGTCGGCATCACCGGGCTCATCCCGAAGGCGATGATCTCGACCTATCTGTCGTTCTTCCCGGTAACCGTGGGCATGGTGAAGGGCCTGCGCTCGCCGGAGATCATGCATCTAGACCTGATGCACACCTACAATGCCAGCGCGTCGCAGACCTTCTGGAAGTTGCGCGTGCCGGCCTCGGTGCCGTTCCTGTTCACATCGATGAAGGTGGCCGTGGCGGCGAGCCTGGTCGGTGCCATCGTAGGCGAACTGCCGACAGGTGCCGTCGCGGGGATCGGCGCCAAACTTCTGGCCGGCGCCTATTACAGCCAGTCCATCGACATCTGGTCGGCGCTGGTCGCCGGTTCGGTGGTGGCCGCACTTCTGGTCATGGTGGTCGGCATTGCCGGGCGCATCGTCGACCGCGCCATGGGCGGGAGGCCGGCATGAATTGGCTGAAACCCTCGTGGCAAGCGGTGCTCGCCATCGCGTTGTGCCTGATCGCCGTGGCGCTCGGCGCGATGTCGAAGCCGGAAGCGGCAGCGCTTGCAGACCCGGCAGTCAGCTTCAACTACCCCTACCTCACAACGAAGGGCTTGATCTTCGGCCTGGCCGTGCTGGCGGCGCTGATCTCGATGACCAGGATTCCGCCCCTTGCAGAGGCGGTGGTGCTGTTTGTCGGCGCCCACCTCGTCGCATGGTTGCTGATATCGGGCATAGCCGGTTTTGAAGGCACGGCACTGGCGCCGTACTTTTTGCTGCTCACTGCTGCCTGGCTGCTCGGCTGGCGCTGCGTCGCCGTCCTGTCGGAGCTTCGCCCGATGGCGAACTGGGCCCGGAGCGCGCTGCGCCTGATCATCCCCGCCATTTTCGGCGCCTGGATCCTGATCATCTGGGAAGCCGTGACGCGGGGCGCCGGCATTCCCTTCATCCTTTTGCCGCCGCCAAGCGCCATCGGCGCGCGCATCGCCAACTCGCTGCCGGTGCTCGGCGCCGATGTCCGGCAGACGATCTTCAAGGCGGTGATCTTCGGGTATGTCGTGGGCAGCGGCGCCGGCTTCATCACCGCGATCCTCGCCGATCGCGTACCGTTCCTGCGCCGCGGGCTCTTGCCGATCGGCAACATGGTCTCGGCGCTGCCGATCATCGGCGTCGCCCCGATCATGGTCATGTGGTTCGGCTTCGACTGGCAGTCCAAGGCGGCGGTCGTCATCATCATGACCTTCTTCCCGATGCTGGTGAACACGGTCGCCGGGCTCGCCGCGTCCGGCCATATGGAACGCGACCTGATGCGCACCTACGCGTCGGGCTACTGGCAGACGCTGCTGAAACTCCGGCTGCCGGCAGCAGCGCCCTTCATCTTCAATGCGCTGAAGATCAACTCGACGCTGGCGCTGATCGGCGCCATCGTCGCCGAGTTCTTCGGCACGCCTGTCGTCGGCATGGGCTTCCGCATCTCGACCGAGGTCGGGCGGATGAACATCGACATGGTCTGGGCCGAAATCGCAGTTGCAGCACTTGCGGGTTCGGTCTTTTATGGCGTGGTCGCTCTTGTCGAAAGAGCCGTCACGTTTTGGCATCCCTCTGTCCGTGGTGGATAGGGCGGTGGGTTTAAGGGTACTAACTTCAGAGGGTAAAAAGATGAAAAGACTGATTATTCCTGTTCTGGCCGGCGCTATGTCGCTAGCCGCGTTCCAGGCAATGGCCGCCGACAAGGTGACGTTGCAGCTGAAATGGGTCACGCAGGCCCAGTTTGCCGGCTACTATGTTGCCAAGGCCAAGGGTTTCTACGAGGCCGAAGGTCTCGACGTCGATATCAAGCCGGGCGGTCCCGACATTGCGCCCGAGCAGGTGATCGCCGGCGGTGGCGCCGACGTCATCGTCGACTGGATGGGCGGTGCGCTGGCCGCTCGCGAAAAGGGCGTGCCGCTGGTCAACATCGCCCAGCCGTTCAAGAAGGCCGGCATGGAGCTGGTCTGCCCGAAGGACGGCCCGATCAAGACCGAAGCCGACTTCAAGGGCCACACGCTCGGCGTCTGGTTCTTCGGCAATGAGTATCCGTTCTACGCCTGGATGAACAAGCTCGGCCTGAAGACCGAAGGCGGCCCGGATGGCGTCACCGTACTGAAGCAGAGCTTTGACGTGCAGCCGCTGATCCAGAAGCAGGCCGACTGCATCTCGGTCATGACCTACAACGAGTACTGGCAGTTGATCGACGCCGGCTACAAGCCGGAACAGCTGACCGTGTTCAACTATTCGGCGATGGGCAACGACCTGCTCGAGGACGGGCTCTATGCATCGGAAGACAAGCTCAAGGATCCGGCGTTCGAGGACAAGATGGTGCGTTTCGTGCGCGCCTCGATGAAGGGCTGGAAATACGCCGTCGACAACAATGACGAGGCGGCAGGCATCGTCATGGACGGTGGCGGCCAGGACGAGAACCACCAGAAGCGGATGATGAGCGAAATCGCCAAGCTGATCGACAATGCCGACGGCAAGCTCGATCCGGCGACCTACGAGCGCACCGCCAAGGCGCTGCTCGACCAGAAGATCATCACCAAGGAGCCGAAAGGCGCCTACACCACCGCCATCACCGACAAGGCGGTCAAGTAAGCCCAGCCGGCAATATCTTGATATTGACGAACGGCGCCTCTGTCAGAGGCGCCGTTCCTTTATGGTGTTCATGACGAAGCTGGTCTCGATCGAGGCTACGCATTTCAGCCGCGCGATCTTTTCCTTGATGAAGCGCTCGTACTGTTCGAGGCTGCCCGTCACCACCTTCAGCACATAGTCGCGCGAGCCAGTGACGAGGTGGCATTCCAGCACCTCTTCCCAGCCGCGGATCGCGTCCTCGAACATGACGATCTCGTCCTCGTTCTGACGGCTGAGCCGGACGGTGGCGATGGCGACCATGCTCCAGCCGAAGGCGGCCGGATCGACCAGCGTGGTGTAGCCTCTGATGACGCCGGTCTCCTCCAGCCGCCGCACCCGCCTCAGACAGGGCGACGGCGACAGGCCTATCCGTTCGGCAAGCTCGTTGTTGGTGATGCGGGCGTCGGCCTGCAGTTCCTGGAGAATCCTGCGGTCGAAATCATCGGCTATCTTTTGTTGCACTTTCGGCCTCTCCCGGCAATTTGTTGCGAGGATGCAGCCATGCACGCCCAAAAATAGCAAGGACTGCGCGATAGGGATCGCATAAATTGCCGAGCGACACTCCTCGAGAAAGCAGGAAAAAGCCATGCCCGCGCCACGCCCGTCGAAAACCCATATCGGCAACCACAAGCTCCATCCGGAGACGCTGATGCTGAGCTATGGCTTCGATCCGCAGCTTTCGGAGGGCGCGGTCAAGCCACCGGTGTTCCTGACCTCGACATTCGTGTTCAAGTCGGCGGAAGAGGGACGCGACTTCTTCGACTACACGTCCGGCCGCAAGGAGCCGCCGAGCGGCACGGCGTCCGGTCTGGTCTATTCGCGCTTCAACCATCCCAACAGTGAGATCGTCGAGGACCGGCTGGCGATCTATGAGGGGACGGATGCCTGCATCCTGTTTTCGTCAGGCATGTCGGCGATCGCGACGACACTTCTCGCCTATGCTCGTCCGGGCGACGTCATCCTGCATTCGCAACCGCTTTATGGCGGCACCGAGACGCTCTTGACGCGCACGCTTTCCGGCTTCGGTATCGGTGCTGTCGGCTTCGCGGACGGCGTCGACGAGACGGCGGTGCGCGCGGCAGCCGACGCTGCAGTCGCGAAGGGCCGTGTCTCGGTCATCCTGATCGAGACGCCGTCAAATCCCACCAACAGCCTGGTCGACATCGCGCTGATGCGCAAGATCGCCGACGAAATCGGCGCGCGCCAAGGGTCGGCGCCGATCATCGTCTGCGACAACACGCTGCTTGGTCCGGTGTTCCAGAGGCCCATCGAACACGGCGCCGATGTGTCCGTCTATTCGCTGACCAAATATGTCGGCGGCCATTCCGACCTGATCGCGGGCGCCGCCATGGGCAGCAAGGCCGTCACCAAACCGATCAAGGCGCTGCGCGGCGCGATCGGCACGCAGCTCGACCCGCATTCCTGCTGGATGCTTGGCCGTTCGCTGGAGACGCTGTCGATCCGCATGGAGCGGGCGAACGACAATGCGCGCATGGTCGCTGAATTCCTGCGCGATCATGCCAAGGTCGAGAAGGTGCATTACCTGCCTTTCCTGGGCGAGGATACGCCGGCCGGCCGCGCCTATAAGGCACAGTGCAGCGGCGCCGGCTCGACCTTCTCCTTCGACATACGCGGCGGACAGAAGGCGGCTTTCGCCTTTCTCAACGGCCTGCAGATATTCAAGCTGGCTGTAAGCCTCGGCGGAACGGAATCGCTGGCCAGCCACCCAGCGGCCATGACCCATTCGGGGATACCCTTCGACGTGCGCCAACGTATCGGCGTGCTGGAGACCACGGTCAGGCTGTCGATCGGTGTAGAGCATCCGGACGATTTGATCGCCGACCTGACGCAGGCGCTGGCAGCGGTCTGACCGTCTCCGAGGCGCGCCTCGGCAGCGAGGCGGAGGCGCCGTCGCGGCTTTGAGTTGGATAATCCCAGGAGGGGCGGGCAACCGCCTCTCTCTTTATCGGTCGTCATCACATATGCGTGCGCCGAGGATACTTTTGGCCGGTAGATCGTTGTGGTGATGTATCCATGCGCTGGGGGGCCGCAGGGTGTTTCATCCAACGGAGGTTTCTAAAATGCGCATGCAGTCCATTTCGCCGATCGTTTCGGCACTTGCCGTCACTGTTTCTATCTTCCTTGTCTCGCCGGCCTTGGCCGACACGGAAAAGTTCACTGCGACGCTCGATGGCGGCCAGCAGAGCCCGCCCGTCACCACGAAGGGCAAAGGCACGGCCACTCTCACGTTCGACACGGCCAAGAAGAAGCTCAGCTGGAACGTCAAATATTCCGGTCTCAGCGGGCCGGCGACGGCCGCGCACATTCACGGCCCGGCGGCGATGGGTGAAAACGCCGGACCCGTCATCCCGTTCAAAAAGCTCAAGAGCCCGATCAAGGGATCGGAGACGTTGACCGATGCGCAGGCCGCTGACCTCGAGGCCGGCAAATACTACGTCAACGTCCACACCGCCGCCAACAAGGACGGCGAGATCCGCGGCCAGATCGAAAAGGCGAAGTAGGATAACGTCGCCCCGGGGGACTGGGGGACTGAATTACCTCGAAGTTAAGGAACAGCGTCCCCTCCGTCCGGTAGGATGGAGGGGACGCGACGCTGTTCGACCCATGCCGTTGGTGCTCAGGCCTTGTCGCGGATCTGGGTCATCGTCCGGGTCGGCGTGATCGCCTCGGGGTCGAGCCTGATCTCGACGATCGCCGGTTTACCGCTGGCGCGGGCACGCTCGAAGGCGGAAGCGAAATCCGCGGTCTTCTCGACAGTCTCGCCATGGCCGCCATAGGCGCGGGCCAAGGCCGCAAAGTCGGGGTTCTTGAGATCCGTGGCAACGACGCGGCCGGGATATTCGCGCTCCTGATGCATGCGGATGGTGCCGTAGATGCCATTGTTGACGACGACGACGATGATCGGCAGGTCATACTGGACGGCGGTGGCGAACTCCTGCCCGTTCATCAGGAAGCAGCCGTCGCCGGCAAAGGCAACCACCATGCGATCCGGGAACAGCCCTTTGGCGGCGACCGCGGCAGGGGTGCCATAGCCCATCGAGCCTGACGTCGGGGCTGCCTGCGTGGCGAAGCGGCGCGAGCGGTGGAAGCGATGCACCCAGGTGGCGTAGTTGCCGGCACCGTTGGTGAGGATGGCGTCGTCGGGCAACACCTTTTCGAGGTAGTTCATGATCGGCCCCATCTGGACCGGGCCGGGACCGCTCTCCGGCGGCGTCGACCAGTCGAGATAGGCCGCATGCAGCTTTGGCGTCTCGGCTGCCCAGACGGGCGCGGCGGCCGGCCTGCGCTTGGCGAAGGCTTGAACGAAGGCCGAAGGCGAGGCGTTGATTGCCAGTGTCGGCCGGTAGACGCGGCCGAGTTCGCCGGCATCGGCATGGACATGGACCAGCGTCTGGTCGGGGTAGGGGCTTTTCAGCAGCGTGTAGTCGGACGACGGCATTTCGCCCATGCGGCCGCCGATCAGCAGCACGAGATCGGCCTGCTTGATCGCGGTGGCCAGCTTCGGATTGATGCCGATGCCGACATCGCCGGCATAGTTCGGATGCAGATGGTCGAACAGCATCTGGCGGCGGAAGGAACAGCCGACCGGCAGCGACCACGCTTCGGCGATCGTGCGCATCTGCGCCACGGCCTCGGCATCCCAGCGGGTGCCTCCGAGGATGACGAATGGCCGCTTGGCCTTGGCCAGCAATGCCTCCAGCGCGTCGAGTTCGGCTTCGCCAGGCTGGGTTTCGACCGATGTGTGCGGCAAGGCGATGGGCGCTTCGACGACACTGGTCAGCATGTCTTCGGGAAGTGAGATGACTACCGGGCCGGGGCGGCCCGATGTCGCCACCGCGAAGGCGCGGGTGACGAATTCCGGGATGCGCGAGGCATCGTCGATCTCGACCACCCATTTGGCGATGTCGCCGAAGAAACGCTTGTAGTCGACTTCCTGGAAGGCCTCGCGCTCCTTGGCATGGCTGGCGACCTGGCCGATGAACAGGATGACGGGAACCGAGTCCTGCATGGCGATGTGGATGCCGGCGGACGCATTGGTAGCGCCGGGCCCGCGGGTGACGAAGCAGATGCCGGGCTTGCCGGTCAGGCGGCCATGGCAATCGGCCATCATGGCGGCGCCGCCTTCCTGGCGGCAGACGATGGTGCGGATCGCCGAATCGTGCAGCGCGTCGAGCACCGCCAGGTACGATTCGCCAGGCACGCAATAGATGCGGTCGGTGCCGTTGGCTTCGAGTGCGTCGACGATCAGTTGTCCGCCAGTCTTCATTGTCCAGACTTCTCCAGTTCGGCAAGGATTTCTTGCGTGTGCTCGCCGAGGCGCGGCGAGGGACGCTCATAGACGAGCGGCGTGCCGGACATCACCATCGGTGCGCGCACCGATGGCAGAAGATTGCCATGGCCGTCGTCAAGGTCGAGCCGCATGCCGCGCGCGATCGTCTGCGGGTCGGCAAACATCTGGCTGATCGTGTTGATCGGGCTCGCCGGCACGCTGGCCGCCTCCAGCTTTGCCAGCAGCGGGTCGCGATCAAAGATCTTCAGCGCCTCGATCATGTGCTCGCGCAGCTTGACCCGGTTGGTGACGCGGGCAGGGTTGGTGGCGAAGTCGGGATTTGCGGGCAAATCGTCGAGCCCGACGGCGGCACAGAATTTAACGAACTGGCCGTCATTGCCGACCGCCAGGATGATGTGACCATCCCTGACCGGGACCACCTCGTAAGGCGCGATGTTCATATGCGCATTGCCCATCTGCACCGGCGACTTGCCGGAAACGAGATAGTTGAGGTTCTGGTTGCCGAGCGCCGAGATCTGGGTGTCGAAAAGCGCCATGTCGATATGCTGGCCGTCACCGGTCTGTTCGGCATGGCGCAATGCCGCCTGGATGGCGATGACCGAATAAAGGCCGGTGAAGATATCGGAGATGGCGACGCCGGCCTTTTGCGGCTCGCGGCCGACCTCGCCGGTGATCGACATCATGCCGGCCATTGCCTGGATGATGAAATCATAGCCGGCGCGCGGCGCGTAGGGACCATCCTGGCCGAAGCCGGTGATCGAGCAGTAGACGAGGCGAGGGTTGATCGTCTTCAGGCTGTCGTAATCGAGGCCGTATTTCTTGAGGCCGCCGAGCTTGAAGTTCTCGATCAGCACATCCGACGTCGCAACCAGCCGGCGCACCGTCTCGGCACCCTCGGGCGTCGAGAAGTCGATGGCAATGGAGCGCTTGCCGCGATTGCAGGAATGGTAATATGCGGCCGACAGGTTCTCGCCGTCCTTGCCCATGACGAAGGGCGGGCCCCATTTGCGGGTGTCGTCGCCGCCATCGGGGCTCTCGACCTTGATGACATCGGCGCCGAGATCGGCCAGTAATTGCCCGGCCCAGGGCCCGGCAAGGATGCGGGCGAGTTCGACGACGCGGACGCCTTTCAGTGGGGGTTCGGCCATAAATCACCGTGGTTGCTGCAATCACTTTGATTGCTGCGAAAGCAGAGCCTCTATCAAGCCCGGCGGTGGCTGTCACGGCCCTTGCAATGGGCCAAGGTGCCAGTTCGACGCGGATTCGCACCGCTTTGGCCGCGTTATTGTTCTAGCAAGCCGTTGGCCCAGGTCGCGAAATCGTCCATGATGATGTCGCGGTTGACCTCGTTCAGGCTTTCGTGGCGGGTGTCGGCGTAAACCTTTGAAACTAGATTCGAAAACCCCATCATGCGCATGCGATTGGCAAGATGGGTGATCCCTTTGCCGTAGTCCGAGGCGGGATCCTTCTCGCCACCGACGACGCTGACTGGGAGATCGCGCCTGATGCCGGCAAAGCAGGCGTCCCTGCCACCATTCAGCGCCATGCCGACGACGTCGCGCCACATCGACACCGACGCGTCCCAACCGCAGAGCGGATCGGCGATGTAATTCGCCACCTCAGCCTCGTCGCGCGACAGCCAGTCGAACAGCGTGCGGTGATTGGGCACGGCCTTGCCCCAGGCCCGAAAGGTGAGTTTCGGCAGCAGGCGCGATGGGACATCTGAGCCCAGCCGCATGCGTTCCCAGCCAAGAATACCCAAGGCCAGCTGGCCGAGCAGGCGTTGCGAGAAGTTGCCGTTCCAGATCGCGGCCGCATGAACGCGTGGCGAGTGGTGCAACAGGAAGTTCAGCGCCACGGACGCACCCATCGAATGGCCAAAGAGGATGACCGGCAGGTTCGGCTGTTCGCGGGCGATGAGATCATGGACGGCGCCGACATCGGCGATCACCTTGGCGGGGCCATCCTGGTCGGCGAATTTGCCGAGTGGCGCATCGAGCGCCTTGGTCGCGCCATGGCCGCGATGGTCGTGGACATAGACGTGGTATCCGCGCGGGCCAAGAAAATCGGCGAAGCGGGCATAGCGCGCGGCGTGCTCTGCCAGCCCGTGATTGATCTGCACGACGGCACGCGGCCTGCCATCGGCCTGCCTGACGAAGAGATTGAGGCCGGCACCCGTCGGCGAGCGAACCACGCGCTGCTGGCTGAATGACATGCCGCTCGGTCTCCTGGTTCTGACCGCCATCGTGGCGCCGGCTTTGTTTGCGCCGGCACCAGTTTTGCGTCAATCCGCTGTGCCTGACTTTCCGCGACGATGTTTCTTGCCTTTGGCCAGCAAAATATCGCAATTCTGACATGGAGACAGCTTCAGTCTGTCGCCCACTTCTTCAGCCGGGGATTCCTATGCGCATTGGTGTTGTTTTCGGATTGGCCATGCTAGCGGCCTCGCTGGCCGGTGCGGCGCGTGCCGACGTCAAGATGAGGGGCACCTTCGTCGCCGATGCGGCCTGTCCGGCAACGCAAGCCATCAAGAATAGCAAGAATCCGGGCAACGTCTCGACCGATGCTGGACAGAGCTACCAGCTGCTTGCCGGGAACAAGGATGCGCCTACGCATTATCTCATCCTGGTGCCGGGGGCCGATCCGGAGCGCCGCTGGGTGAAGGTCAGCTGCGGCCACGTGTCCGGCAGCAGCGCCGCGACGGTGCCGGCAGCACCTGGCGGGCAAGGCAAGCCGGCGGCGTCGGGAAAGCCTGAATATGTCTTCGCGCTGAGCTGGCAGCCGGCTTTTTGCGAGACCAAGTCGAGCAAGACCGAATGCAAGGCGCAAAGCGCAGGCGATTTCGACGCCACGCATTTCACCTTGCACGGGCTGTGGCCGCAGCCGAACGGCAATTTCTATTGCCAGGCGACAGCGAGCGACAAGGCCAATGACAATCCGGCCCACTGGAAGGACCTGCCACCGGTCAATCTGGATGCCAGCACCCGCACGGAACTCGACCAGGTGATGCCGGGTACCGCTTCCCATCTCGAGCGGCATGAATGGATCAAGCACGGCACCTGCTACGGCAAGAGCCAGCAGGACTATTTCTCCGACGCGCTCAATTTGATGCGCGCGGTGAACAGCTCGCCGGTGCGCGATCTCTTTGCCAAGAACATCGGCGGCAAGCTGACGGCGGACCAGATCCGCGGCGCCTTCGACAGCGCCTTTGGCGCTGGGGCAGGGGACCGGGTGCGCGTCTCCTGCGTCATCGATCCGTCCAGCGGCAGGCGGCTGATCGGCGAACTGACGCTCGGCCTTGCCGGCCCGATCGGCCCAGACAGCTCGCTAAAGGATCTGCTGCTAGCTTCGGTGCCGACCAACAAGGCCGGGTGCCCGACCGGCACCGTGGACGCGATCGGGTTCCAGTAAGCACTGGCTGAACGCCGACGCCGGACTGTCGCCTTGCCTCGTCGTGGTGCTATGCTGCGCCGAGCATCATTCGGGCGGGGGTCTCAATGGATGGCATTACGAGCAGCGCGCTGGCGCGGCTGGCCTTCTGGGCCAAGGGCATGGTCGCGATAAACGATGCCCGCATGGAATGGCCTGGTTTTTCCTATACCGATGCCGAATGGGCGCGCATGCAGACGCTCTCCGAACCGATCACCGCCGGCAGCTACCAGCTGTTCACGATCGTCAACGCGGTGATCTTCATCACCATTGCTGCGCTCGGCATTTTCGGCGTCTTCCTGCCGCTGGCGACAGTGCTGTTTCCCGTACCGGCCGAGACCAGCGCGCTGAAGTTTTCGCTGCTGCTGGCGGCCTGCGCCTTCCTCATCATCGGTCTTGGCCTGCCGATCTCTATGCGCCTCTCGGCAGTGCTGGCGGCCAGCAGGGCGGTGCGTGCGGCGCTTGTCGCTGCGCCCGGCGACGAGGCGCTAGCCTCAAGAGTGTCCTGGCAGATCAACCGCATCATGCTGATCATGTGCGGCCTGCTGGTGCCAGGCATCCTGCTGTTCATAGCCTATGACATCGAAGCCGGACCGGTCATCACCGCACTGAAATGGCTGGCGATCGCCCTGATGGCGGTCTCCACTTTGGCCGGCGTTCGGCGGCAGAAAAAGTCGTCGTAAGCTTCACGGGACCGTGCTCTAGATCTGAGCGGATTTGGTCCATGCAACGGCGGCATCGGCCTCGTAGCTGTCCGGCTCGCCAACGACGCGATCGCGTCCGGTCGACTTGGCCTTGTAGAGACGCTGGTCGGCAAGCGCGAACAGATCGGCAAGGCAGCGCGTCGTTTCGCTGACGCTGGAGACGCCGGCGCTGACGGTCAGGTCGAAGCGGCTGGTGTTGGCGGAGGCCTTGACCGCATAGCGGATGCTCTCGCCGAACAGCCTGGCGACCGAGTGCGGACGCGAACTGAGGATGGCGAATTCCTCGCCGCCGATCCGGAACACCTGGTCTTCCGCGCTTGCCGCCTCGCCAAGCAGGGTCGCAACGGCTTTCAGCACCTTGTCACCTTCGGCATGGCCGAAACGGTCATTGATCGACTTGAAATGGTCGACATCGATGATCAGCAGGCTGAGCGGCTTCGCCGTTCGCAGGCTGACCTGGACGGCGGCTTCACCATCGCTGTCGAAGCGCCCCCTGTGCAGCAGGCCGGTCAGGCCGTCACGGCCGACGTGTTCGACCAGCGCTTCGTAGCGCTCGCGATAAGTCAGCGTGTCGAAGATGTCGGTCAGTCCGCGCGGCAGCGCGATCTGGCGTTCTTCGAACCATCTGAGGTAGGCCACAAGCATGGTGCTGTAGGTCAGCGCGGCGACCATCTTGGCAAACCAACCGCCGAAAAACACCGCGATCGGCGCGCCGGCGACGAAATGCAGCGCCGTGAAGAACCCCGCCTGGTCGAAGGTGAGCACGCAGGCGACCGAAATCAGGATGCGCGCGAACTGTGCCTTGCGCAGGTATCGCCCGAGCTTTTCATAAAGCAGGATGATCAGGATGGCGTCGACGAACAGCAGCGTCGTGCCCCACACCATCAGCCAGCCCATCTCATCGATGAAACCGATGTCAGGGAGCCTGCCATCGGACAGCGGGGCGATGGCGTGCAGGCGCAACAGCAGCACCAGCCCGATCATCAGCGCATTGCCAAGCAGCAGACCATAGATCGGCTGACGGACGGTGGCGGCGTCCTCCTTCATGTAGAGCAGCAAAAGCATGACCAGCTTGCCGGAAAACAGCACCGCCGAGCCCGGCGAGACCATGCCGAACGGCAAGGCAACGTAAAAGACGCTGGCGAGGTAGGTCTCGAGGAAGTGCATGACGCCAAGCGCGCAGACGAAGACGCCGAGGCCGATGCGCTTCCTGAAGTGGAAAAGCGTCACCATGACGCTGAAGTAGACGACCGCTTCGGCAAGGAGCAGGAAACTGTTCAGCAATGCCGTCGATCCGATCTTTCTCCTGAATCGCGACAAGCCGGCGATTCCACTCGATCCTGTTTTGACGCCGAAGGGTTAACCGGAGCTTTCATCGCGCCCGGCGGCCGGCGGAAAACTTCAGGCCTGGCGGACACTTCCGCGTGTGACCGGCCAGAAGCGGCAAAAGCGATTGCCGTTCGCCGCCGCATCGCCTACATAGCGGCCAACCTCCATTCAATTTGACAAATCCAGTCAGTTTCTCTGGGCCAGTCAGTTTTTCAGGGAAAGCGCGCGTGGCACGCCAGTTCATCTATCACATGGCCGGCCTCAACAAGGCCTATGGCACCAAGAAGGTGCTCGAGAACATCCATCTGTCCTTCTATCCAGATGCCAAGATCGGCATTCTCGGCCCCAACGGCGCCGGCAAGTCGACGATCCTCAAGATCATGGCCGGGCTCGACAAGGAGTGGAACGGCGAGGCGTGGCTCGCCGAAGGCGCCACCGTCGGCTATTTGGCGCAGGAGCCGGCGCTCGATGCGAAGAAGACCGTGTTCGAGAACATCATGGAAGGCGTCGCGGCCAAGACCGCCATCATCGAACGCTACAATGAACTGATGATGAACTATTCCGACGAGACGGCCGATGAGTCGGCCAAGCTCCAGGACGAGATGGACCGGCTGAACCTGTGGGACCTCGAACAGCAGGTCGAGATGGCGATGGAAGCGCTGGGCTGCCCGCCCAAGGACGCCGACGTCACCAAGCTGTCGGGCGGCGAGCGCCGCCGCGTCGCGCTCTGCCAGCTCTTGCTGCGCCAGCCCGACCTGCTGCTGCTCGACGAACCGACCAACCATCTCGACGCCGAGACCACGGCGTGGCTGGAAAAGCATCTGCGCGCCTATCCGGGCGCGGTGATGATCATCACCCACGATCGCTACTTCCTCGACAATGTCACCGGCTGGATCCTGGAACTCGACCGTGGCCGCGGCATTCCCTATGAGGGCAACTACACCAAGTATCTCGAAGCCAAGGCCAAGCGGCTCAAGCAGGAAGGCCGCGAAGACGATGCCCGCCAGCGCGCCATCGGCCGCGAGCGCGAGTGGATTCAGTCGAGCCCCAAGGCCCGCCAGACCAAATCCAAGGCGCGTATCCAGGCCTTCCAGGATCTCCTGGATGCAGCCGACAAGCGGCGGCCGACGGACACGCAGATCGTCATCCCGCATGGCGAGCGGCTCGGCAATGTGGTGATCGAGGTCGACAGCCTGTCGAAGGGCTTTGGCGACACGCTGCTGATCGACGGCCTGGAATTCAAGCTGCCGCCCGGCGGCATCGTCGGCGTCATCGGTCCGAACGGCGCCGGCAAGACGACGCTGTTCCGCATGATCACCGGCCAGGAAAAGCCGGATGCCGGCACCGTCCGCGTCGGCGAGACGGTCAAGCTCGGCTATGTCGACCAAAGCCGCGATGCACTCGATCCGTCAAAGACGGTTTGGGAAGAGATTTCCGGCGGCGCCGAAGTGGTCAAGCTCGGCAAGTTCGAAGCCAACACGCGCGCCTATTGCGCGTCGTTCAACTTCCGTGGCGGCGACCAGCAGCAGAAGGTCGGCAACCTCTCCGGCGGCCAGCGCAACCGCGTGCACCTGGCAAAGATGCTGAAGACCGGCGGCAACGTGCTGCTGCTCGACGAACCGACCAACGACCTCGATACGGAAACGCTGGCGGCACTCGAAGACGCGCTGGAAAATTTTGGTGGCTGCGCGGTCATCATCTCGCACGATCGTATGTTCCTCGACCGCCTGGCGACGCACATCCTCGCCTTCGAGGGTGACAGCCATGTCGAATGGTTCGAGGGCAATTTCGAGGATTACGAGCAAGACAAGATCCGCCGCCTCGGCCCGGATGCCGTCAACCCGCACCGCATGACCTACAAGAGGCTGACGCGATAAGGTTTTTTGGGCGGCGAATTCTCAAGCGACATGAGGAGTTCACATGGCTGATTGGTCCGCCGCCCAGTATCTGAAATTCGAGGACGAGCGCACGCGACCCGCGCGTGATCTCGCGGCGCAGGTACCGGTGGATTTCCCGCGCCGGGTCGTCGACATCGGCTGCGGTCCGGGCAACTCGACCGAGCTGCTTGTCGAGCGCTGGCCGGATGCGCAGATGAGCGGCTTCGACACGTCGCCTGACATGATCGAGAAGGCGAGGGCGCGCCTGCCTGACGTCACCTTTGATCTGGCAGATGCCTCCAAATGGCAGCCGGGGGTGCCGGTCGATGTGATCTTCGCCAACGCGGTGTTCCAGTGGCTGCCCGAGCATCCGGCGGTCTTCCAGCGGCTGATGGGTTTTTTGGCCCCCGGCGGCGCGCTGGCCATTCAGATGCCCGACAATCTTCTTGAGCCGTCGCATCAGGTGATGCGGGAAACCGCGGCCGAAATGCCTTTTGCCGCGAAGATGAAAGACGCGGCCCGCGGTCCGTTGCCACCAGTGTCGTTCTATTATGACTTGCTCTCGCCATTGTCCGCCCGGCTGGATATCTGGCACACCATCTACAACCACCCGCTTGCCGACGCTGAGGCGATCGTCGAATGGGTGAAATCGACCGGGTTGAAACCGTTCCTCGATCCGCTCGAGGCGGACGAGCGCAAAATGTTCCTCGACAGCTACACGGCGAAGATCGCCAAGGCCTATCCGCAGACGGCGAACGGCAAGGTGCTTTTGCGCTTTCCGCGCATCTTCATCGTCGCCAAGCGGGCCTGATTGTCGCGCCAGTTGCGGCCGCTTGACCCGGTTTCGCCGCCGTGCGCATTTCATCGCGTTGGGGTCACGATGGCCCGTGGCAGGGGTGGGTGATGACACTGAAAAAGATGCTTTTCGGCGGCGGCGTGTGCGCGGCAGTGCTTCTGGCGTTCTCGATCTCGGCGGACGCTAAGCGGGCGCGTTGCTATACCAGCGATGACGGCTATTTCTCATGCAGCTACAGGGCGATCGACGACGCGGGCAGCTTCCGCATCTCGGCGCCGGGCTACCCGACCTATGTCCTGGAGATCTACGGGCCGGGCTTTGCCTATGGCTATGTCAATCTCGGCCGCCGCAATGTGCCGGTGCCGGGACAGTTCGTGCGCAGTCGCGACGACGGCGCCTGCTGGAACAACCCGCAGACCAACACCAAGCTGTGCGCCTGGTGAAGTAGATTTAAGCCGGCGTAAACCGCCTCGGTGAGAAAAGTGTTGCGCCCGAGCGTTTCGGCGCCCACATGAAGCCCGCAACGCCTGCGGATGGGACGGACTGGACACATGCATCGCGTCATCATCAGCGGCATTGGCGTTGAAATCCCCGAACCCAAGATCACCAATGAAGAACTGGTCGCCAGCTTCAATGCCTGGGTCGACATGGAGAACGCGCGCCGCCAGGGCACCGACGAGGCGCCGCTGGCGAAATCGGACAGCGACTTCATCGTCCACGCCTCGGGCGTACGCACACGCCACGTGATCGAGCGCGAAGGCATTCTCGACCCGACCCGCATGGCGCCGCGCATTCCGGCACGGGCCGATGACGCGCTGTCGCTTCAGGCCGAGTTCGGCATTGCCTCGGCGCGAAAGGCTCTCGACCATGCCGGGCTGAAGCCGTCCGATATCGACCTGGTGATCTGCTCGGCCTCGCATCACCAGCGGCCCTATCCGGCGATCGCCATCGAAATGCAGGCGGCGCTTGGCACCAAGGGCGCCGGATTCGACATGGGGCTCGGCTGCTCTTCAGCCGCAGCCGCTTTGCACATCGCCGTCAACCTGGTGCGGTCTGGAGCGCACAAGCGCATTCTGGTGACGACGCCCGAGATCATCACCGGCCATCTCAATTTTCGCGACCGGCAGACGCATTTCATCTTCGGTGACGCCTCGGTGTCGATGGTGGTCGAAGGGCTGGCGCAGGGCGAAAAGCGGCCGGGCCGCTTCGAGGTGCTGGAAACGCGTACCTGGACGCAGATGTCGAACAATATCCGCACCAATCTGGGCTATCACACCCGCACCGCTCAGGATGACCCCTACATGATCAATCTGGAGGGAAACCTGATCAAGCAGGTCGGCAACAAGGTGTTCAAGGAAGTCACCGTCGCCGGGCACAAGTTCATCGTGGAATTCCTCGCCGAGCATGGGCTGACGCCGCAGGCGGTCCGGCGCTTCTGGCTGCATCAGGCCAATGCGCGCATGAACGCCATGATCCTTAAACTGTCATTCGGCCACGAGGTCGACCACGATCGCGCGCCCATGGTGCTCGAGCGGCTGGGCAACACGGCGGGCGCCGGCGCCATCGTGGCGCTGTCGGAGAACCATGCCGATATGAAGCCCGGCGATTTCGGCCTGATCTGCGCGTTTGGCGCAGGATATTCAATAGGTGGTGCGCTTCTCAGAATGCTCTAGACTCGGGCATTCGATACAGCTGGCCTGCGCATTCGGTGCTCCCGCACACCGAAGCGCGCCCCGTTGCGGTTCCCGGAATCCACCATTCCTGTCGCTTCGCGCCGATCTTCTATTCCCCTCAGCCTGACCTCGATCTCAACAGCTCCCCACGTTCGGGAGTGTCTCGGTTTGAGATCAACGCTTCTGAAAAAGGAGGTTTTGCAATGAGTGATGCCCGATGCAGTTGCGGTGCTCTGACGCTCACGCTTCCAGGGCCATCAAAACTGGTCGTCGCCTGTCATTGTCTTGACTGCCAACGCAGGACTGGCGCGCCATTTGGCGTCGGCGCCTTTTATCCGGTCGACGCCGTTGCCATCTCCGGAACCGCGAAAGAGTTCACTCGCGACGCAGCAAGCGGCGGCAAAGTCCACACCTACTTCTGTCCAGATTGCGGATCGACGATCTATTGGAAGGCCGACAAGCTGCCGTCTTTCATCGGCGTTGCGGTCGGCGCGCTGGCAGACCCGAACTACCCGCCCCCCGTCAGGTCGGTTTTTGAGCAGTCGAAACATGATTGGGTTAATATCGATGGCGCTGTCGAACACTTCCAGCAAAGCAGTGCGGCAAGACAATCAGGCTGAGACGGCGCTCACCTGCCGTATCGGGCTGGCGCGAACGGCACCAGCATCGGCACCTGCCTGGCATAGTTGTCATAGGCGCTGCCCAGTTCGCCGCGCATGAAGTGTTCCTCGAGTTTTGCCTTCGTCACGATGCCGATGATGAGCAAAGCGGTTCCGACAATGCCCCAAACCGTACCTTTTGCCGCCATGGTGGCCAGGATCGCCACCAGCAGTCCGGTGTATATCGGATGCCTGACCAGCCTATAGGGGCCGGTGTCGACGACGTGGTGCCCGGCCTTGGCGGTAATGGTGCCTGACCATAGCCTGCCGAGATGCAGGCGCGCCCACCAGGCAAAGGCGATGCCGATGGCGATCAGGACGACGCAGATCCATGCCTCGGCGATGGTCGGCATCCACAACCTGAGGCGGCCTTCATAGCCGTGCGCTGGAATGAACAGCAACGCCGCGCCGACCAGCCAGAGAATCCGATAGCGAACCTCCACCCTGAACCCGGCGCGTTTCTGGGCAGGGTCGGCCCAGAGCGCGGCGGCGGCCCAGGTCACCACCCAGATCAGCCAAAGCAGCGCGATTGCTGTCCCGGGACGCATAAGAACCTCCGCAGACTTGGTCTGGCGTCACCATGAAGCCGGCGCGGCGCGGCAGCAATGCGGCGTTGCGTGGACTGGTTCCACTTTCAGGTAAGAAGATCGTGATCCGCGCCGGACCTCATTCATTGGGACAGCTGAACATCCATTGCACGCCAAAGGCGTCGACCAGCATGCCGAAGCTGGTTCCCCAATATTGCCGCGCCATAGGGACGGTGATCCGGCCGCCCGCGGCCATGCGGGCGAAAAGCTGCCGCATCGCCGACAGGCTGTCGAATTCCAGGCAAAGGGCGAAGCCTTTCATCGGCTCGGCATCGTCATTGTCCGAGGCATGAAACAGAACGCCCGGACCTTCGAATCGCGCATGCAACACCTTTCCGCGCATGGCTTCGGTCCGCACCGGCATGGTGTTGTCGCCCCAGCGCAGCAGGATAGTCGCCCGGCCAAGACCGCACTGTTCGTAGAAGGCCAGTGCCGGCTCGCAATTGGTGGTGAAGAACAGCGAAGGTGAGAGCCGCATCGGTTCGCTACTGTTCATCGCGGCCGCCAGATCACTGCGCGGCGGCGGTCGCGGCAGCGACAAGTGCTTCGCCTGAATATTGCCGACTGCCGATACCCCAGCCGCCGTCGGGCGCATTGACGATGTTGATCCAGGTGTTTTCAGGCCGGTGGCCGGGCACGCAGAGCGCGGCGACAATCCCGGCGGCCGCATTGATGAACGCATTTCGGGCTTCGATCGAACCAAGGCCGATGTTCGGCAGCTTCAGTTCGACCATGACCACCGGCCGGTTGGCACCTCCGGCATAGATGCGATGCAGCGGCAGGACGTGGACCGTGCCGCCGACGATCGCTGTGAAGAACGCATTGCCTGTGGCGCCGGAGGCTTCGATGAGGGCGGCACTCAGACGCGGCAGGATCTCGCGCTCTCCCGCCGGTGTCAGTACGCCTTCGGGCGCGGTCACGGTGATTGGCATTTGGCTCTCCTTTTTCGCTGGTTTCCATGGCAAGACGGCAGACATGTCTTCCGGCTTGCCATGTTTCGTATCAATTGTTACGTTATGCGGAGAAGGCGAGTCAATAGGTTTCGTATCGATCACTATGGATAATTTGGAAAAGCCTCGGGGTGGCCGGCCACGCGCGTTCGACCTCGATCGGGCGCTGGATGCGGCGATGCATCTGTTTTGGGAGCATGGCTATGAGGCGACGTCGCTGGCCATGCTGCGCGAGGCGATGGGGCTGACGCCGCCGCAGATCTACAACGCCTTCACCGACAAGGAGAGTTTGTTCCGCAAGGCGCTGACGCGCTACCACCAGACAGAGGTCGGCTTTGCGCTGGAGGCGCTGAGCGCGCCGGTGCCGACGGGGGAGGCGATCCGGCGGTTGTTGCTCGGCGCGGCGGAGGCTTATTCCAGGCCCGACAAGCCGGGTGGCTGTCTGTTCGTCACCGGTGCGCTCGCCGCCTCGCCGCAGGCGCAAGCCATTGCGGATGAACTCAAGGCCTATCGCAAGGCAAGTGAAGCGGCGATCGGCGAGCGGCTGGCCGAGGGCCGGGCAATCGGTGACCTACCGGAAGGGCTCGCCGTCGAGGGCTTCGCCAAATACTTGACCGGCGTCATGAACGGCATGTCGATCCAGGCGCGCGACGGCGCTTCGGTCGAAGAGTTGCGCACTTTGGCCCAAACCGCTCTTGCGGCGTTCGCAATCGAAGGGCAAAAACAGGCGCATCATCCAAGGAATGAAGCCGATGCTGGATCTCTTCCCCGAGGCTGAAAGGCCGGTCGAAATTGTCCCGGCGCGTAAGCTGGTCGCCAAGGTGGCAGCGCTTTACATGGCGCCATCGGATCATTTCGAGACGCGCCCGGTCGACGCGTTGCGGCTGAGCTTCGATGGCATATCAGGTGATTTCCACGCCGGCGCGACGCGGCGCTCCGGCGGGCGCGAGCCCTGGTATCCGCGCGGCACCGAAATGCGCAACGAGCGGCAATTGTCCGTCGTGGCGGCGGACGAGCTGGCCATCGTTGCCGACCGGATGGGCCTGGCCGAGATCAAGCCGGAATGGATCGGCGCCAATCTTTTGATCGAAGGTGTGCCGCATCTGTCGATGCTGCCGGCCGGCACGCTGCTGTTCTTCAAGGACGGCGTGACCATCAAGGTCGACGCGCAGAACGGACCTTGCCGCATCGCCGGCCGATCGATCGCCGAACATGCCGGGATGGCCGACATCGAGGCCGGCGCGCTGCTGTTCCCGAAATCGGCGAAGCGGCTGCGCGGCCTCGTCGCCTGGGTCGAGAAGCCGGGAACGATCAAGGCCGGCGAAGAGATATCGGTGCGGGTGCCCGAGCAGTGGATCTATCCGAGCTAGACTCTCGCCCGCATTGGAATGCAGCATTGGGTAGGGGCTACGCCGCCGAGGCGGCGTAGCGATATCTCCGAACTGGCCTCAGACTTTGCGGTTCTTCTTCGCGCCCTGCGCCATGGTGGAAACGTCGTCCCACTTTTCCCAGGTGGCGATGCGGTTGGCGTATTCCTGCTTGATCATCGGCAGGCCGCCGTCGCCGAAGAACACGCGCAGCGGCGGCTCGGCGGCATCGACGATGGCCAGTATGGCCGGTCCGGTGGCCTCGGGATCGCCGGCGACCGAATTGGCGCGGCGTTCGGCCATCTTGGCGCGGGCGGGCGCATAGGCCTCGATCGGCTTGGAGACCTTGGCCGACGGCCCGGCCCAGTCGGTGGAGAAACCGCCCGGTTCGACCAGCGTCACATGGATGCCGAACTCCGCGACCTCGATGCCGAGCGACTGGCTGAAGGCCTCCAGCGCCCATTTCGAGGCGTGGTAGAGGCCAAGAGAGGCAAAGGCATTGACGCCGCCGATCGACGAGATCTGGATGATGTGGCCGGAGCGCTGCGCCCGCATGATCGGCAGCGCGGCCTGGGTGACCCACAGGGCGCCGAAGACATTGGTTTCGATCTGGTCGCGGGCTTCCTGTTCGCTGACTTCCTCGATGGCGCCGAAATGGCCATAGCCGGCATTGTTGATGACGATATCGAGCCGGCCAAAGCGCTTGTGCGCCTCGGCGATCGCGGCGTCGACGGCCTTCTTGTCGGTGACGTCAAGCTTTATCGCGGCGATATTGTCGCCGTACTTCTCGACGAGATCGGCGAGCGTGCCGGCATCGCGGGCGGTCGCCGCGACGCGATCGCCACGGGCGAGTGCGGCCTCGGCCCAGACGCGGCCAAAGCCCTTCGACGATCCGGTGATGAACCAAACCTTGTTTGTCATGATGTGGAGTCCTTGCCCCTGCGGCGTAATTTCGGGTGAAAGCGGAGGCTTCTCCGCTTTGGGCCATATACGGACGATCCGGCGTTTTTCCAGAGGCGAAGGATATCTTTTTGAACAAACCGCCTTGTTGATCAGGGGTATTGCACCGGGCTCGAGCATGCCGGGTCGTCGTGCTTTTGCCAATAGAGCGTCATCAGGCGGTTGGTGATCGGGCCGACGTTGCCGTTCGCGATCCGGTCGCCGTCGATCTCCGTCACCGGCATGATGCCGCCGGCGGTCGAGGTGATGAAGACCTCGTCAGCTTCGCGCAAAGCGGCGACACTGACATCGGTGGCAACGGCGGCGAGACCTTGTTCGGAGCAGAGATCGAAGACGGTGCGCCGGGTGATGCCGGGCAGCACGCCAATGGCCGGCGTCGACAGTTTGCCGTTCTTGACGCAGAAGACGTTGAAGCCTGGGCCCTCGGCGACATTGCCGTTAAAATCGAGAATCAGCGCGGTCTCGGCGCCGCGGTCATAGGCGTCATAGAGGCCGCGCACCAGATCGAGCCAGTGGTAGTTCTTGATCGCCGGATCGATCGAGGCCGGCGGGATACGCACCTTGTCGCTAATGGCGAGACGCAGGCCGCGCTGCAACTGCTCGGCATTGGCGACCGAGCCGAACGGCACCGCGAACGCCATGAAGCGGTTGACCGCCTGCCGTGGGTCGCGGCTGAAGGTCGGCGAGGCGCCGCGCGTGCACAGCATTTCGACATAGGCGCTGCGATGTCCCGACAACGCCACGCAATTGTGCAGGATCTCGGTCACGCCTTCACGGTCGAAGGGGATCGTCATGCGCAGCTTTTCCAGCCCGCTGAAGAAACGGTCGAGATGCAGGTCGAGGCGGAAGAAGCGGCCGTTCCAGACATGCACGGTGTCGTAGGTAGCGTCGGAATGCAGAAAACCCCAGTCCAGCACCGAGACCTTGGCTTGCGACATCGGCAGGTACTGGCCGTCGAGGAAGGCGATGCCGTCGGGATAGGAATGCGGGTCTACGTGGCGATCACTGACCGTTGGCAGTGGCTTTGCATCCTGTCTTGCCATCGTCTGGCTCATCTGGCGTCCTCTCGCGCAAGGCGGGATCAGCAGGCTATCGGCGCCACGCGGAAGGCATAGAGCCAGCCGACAGGCGCCGTTCGTCCTCGATGGCTATCCGGCCGATACATTGGACTGGAATTGCCCTATGTTGCGGGCTCTGACCGGGAGGGGACATGGGCAGGTTCGGGACCGTCATCGCAGCCATGATGTTTTTCGCCGCCACGGGCCAAGCCAGCGCCCAATGCGCACGCGAAGGCGAGGAACTGTGCCAGAGCGGTCAGATCTATCGCTGCGAGAAAACCGGCAGCGAATTGACGCCGATCTTCCAGAACGTGCCTTGCGCGGTGAATGCGCCGACGCTGAGCGGCAGCTGGGTCGGCAGCGGCCACCAGAGCCCGGCCGGGGCCACCGGTGCCGACTGGTCGATCGCTATGACGATCAATGATAGCGGCGCATCGATCGACTATCCGTCACTTGGCTGCGGCGGATCCCTGTCCCAGACGTCCAGCGACGAGACATCAGCGGAATACCATGAGAGCATCACTTACGGTCAGGACAAGTGCATCGACGGCGGCAACGTCACCGTCAGGTTTTTCAAGGGAAATCTGTCCTGGACATGGACCGGCCAGGCGGACGGCCAGCCCTACAATGCGGTCGCCGTGCTGACGCGGCAATAACAGGCTCTGCCTCATTCCTCCTCGTCGTCGGCATCGAGCAGTCGCGTGGCTCGCCAGCGGGTGAGCATGATGTTGGTCTGTTCGATGACGAAGAAACGCGCCGAGTCGCGGTCATAGCCTTCGCCCAGCAGTTTTTCATAATCGGTGTGCATGTGGCGGATGTGGGCAATGGTCGCCAACCACACGGCGATGGTCGGTGGCAACGTCTTCATGTGAACCGAGCCGGCATCCGCGCGGATCTTCTCCATGTCGGCATAGGGCGCCAGCGGCAGCAGTGCTGTCAGCGCCTTGGCGATGGCGCGGCGGCGGCCGGTCGGCGCTGCTCTCATCGCCGAATCCGATTGGGCTCGTCGCGCCCTTCAATGGTCGCCTCGGCGAAGGCATCGGTCGAGGCGAAGTAGGGTTTTATGTCGATGACCGGCGTGCCATCGAGCACGTCGATGGCGTCGAGATCGAGGCGGCCGGTGCCGATGTCGAGCCCGACGAGTTTTGCCACATGCAGGCCGACCGGGTTCGGTCGGGCAGGGGAGCGCAGGCCGAATACGCCTTTTGCTTCAGCCGCATGGCGAGGTTTCTGCACAATCAGAGTCCGCGGCGCATGATGCATCCAGGACAGGATGATGATGTGGCTGGCGCGCTCCAGCCCCTGCAGGCCGCTGCGATAGGGCGCGTCGATGGTCACCACGGCCGGCTGCCCGGTCTCGCGCGCGGCGCGCATGTTCTTAGGGCAGGTCTCCCGTGTCGTCCATGGCGAGGTGATGCGGCCGATGAAGACGATGCCGCCGTCGGCCGGCATCAGTGCCGGATCGTTTTCCAGCTTCTGCTCGCCGTCGCGCGCCTCGAACATCTCACGTGGTCCGGTCATTGCGCCCTCGCATCTTTGGACGTGCATGTCGTTGCCCCAAAACCGCTACACACTTTTGGGCGACATGCACCAAGGGATCACGCAAGCGGCATTTTCTTGTCCGGAAGCGACATAGCGCTTGCAAGGATGCGAAAATCGACATAAACATATGTTTATATCTTTTTCAAAGAGAATACTCTGATGCATGTCTCGCTCGACACCATGGTGGACACATTGAAGGCGGCGGCCGAATCCAGCCGCCTGCGCATATTGGCACTGTTGTCGCGCGGCGACCTCACCGTTTCCGATCTTACCGAAATTCTCGGTCAATCGCAGCCGCGCGTTTCGCGGCACCTCAAGCTGCTGCTGGAGGCCGGGCTAATCGGCCGCTACCAGGAAGGGTCGTGGGCCTTCTTTCGCCTGTCTGATGCGGATTCCGCGCGCGGCTTCGTCATGGGGCTGGTTTCCAGCATTCGCGGCGCCGACCCGCAGGTCGAGCGCGATCTCGAGCGGCTGGGCTCGGTCAAACGCAAGCGGCAGGACCGGGCAGCCGAGTATTTTTCGGTGAATGCGGCAAGCTGGGACCATATCCGCTCGCTACATGTGCCGGACCGCGCCGTCGAAGCCGCGATGCTGAAGCTGGTCGGCAAGCGGCCGTTCCAGTCCATGCTGGACCTCGGCACCGGCACCGGGCGCCTGCTCGAAATCTTTTCGCCGCTCTACCGGCGCGGCGTCGGCATCGACATGTCGCGCGAGATGCTGACCGTGGCGCGTGCCAATCTCGACAAGGCAGGCGTTTCGAATGCTCAGGTGCGGCAGGGCGATATCTTCGCGCCGCCGGTCGAGCGCGACGCCTTCGATCTCGTCACCATCCACCAGGTGCTGCACTATCTCGACGATCCCGCGCGCGCCATCCACGAGGCGGCGCGGCTTTTGCGGCCGGCCGGGCGGCTGGTCATCGTCGACTTCGCGCCGCACACGCTGGAATTCCTGCGCGACGAACACGCGCATATGCGGCTCGGCTTTTCCGACCGGCAGATCGCCGACTGGTTTGCGGAAGCCGGCCTCGATCTCGAAGACAGCCAGGAGTTCGAGCCACGCGGCGGCAACGAAGCCAGACTCACCGTCAAACTCTGGCTTGGGCGCGACCGGCGCCTGCTGATAGCCGATCCTTCCAATGACACAAGGCAGATAAGGGAAATTGCCTGATGAACCAGTTCCGCTTTTCCCGCCGTCCCGACATTGGCGACAAGGTCAGGGTTTCCTTCGAGTTCTTCCCGCCCAAGACCGACGAGATGGAGGCGAGGCTGTGGGACACGGTCACCCGGCTGGAGCCGCTGAAGCCGAAATTCGTCTCGGTGACCTATGGCGCCGGTGGCTCGACGCGTGAGCGTACAGCCCGCACGGTAAAGCGCATCCTGACGGAAACCGGTATTCCGGCCGCGGCGCATCTGACCTGCGTCGGTGCAACGCGCGACGAGGTCGACGCGGTCATCCAGGACTATAAGTCGATCGGCATCAACCGGTTCGTGGCGCTGCGCGGCGATCCGGCCTCGGGTGTCGGCGAACCGTATCGCCCGCATCCCGGTGGCTACGAGAATGGTGCGGAACTGGTCGCCGGACTCAAGAAGATCGCGGATTTCGACATCTCCGTCGCGGCTTATCCGGAAAAGCACCCGCAGAGCCCCGATTTCGCCACCGACATCGAGATGCTGAAACGCAAGGTCGACAATGGTGCGACGCGCGCCATCACCCAGTTCTTCTTCGACAATGATCTCTACGAGCGCTATGTCGAGCGCGTCCGCCGCGCCGGCATCTACATCCCCATCGTGCCGGGCATCCAGCCGGTTCACAGTTTCAAACAGGTCGCAAACTTTTCCGCGAGGGCGGGCGCGCATGTGCCCGGCTGGCTGGCGGAGCGGTTCGAGGGCCTTGACAGGGACCCGCAGACGCACGCGCTGGTGGCGTCGGCGGTGGCGGCCGAACAGGTCATGGACCTGGTCGAGCGCGGGGTCGGGGATTTCCATTTCTACACGATGAACCGAGCCGATCTGGTATTTGCCATCTGCCACATGATCGGCATCCGCTCACACGAAGCCGAGGCAACGGGTTCGGCTGCGGCTTAGAGCGTTTCCTGTTCCGAGCTTCCGAAATGCAAAAAGGCCGGGTAAAAACCCGGCCTTTTTCGATGGTTTTGACTATGTGGCGCTGGTCTTCCCCGTCTTGGCGGGTCAGGGAAGAAAGCCCATAATGAGGGCTCCGATGAAGGCGAACGCAGCACAGATCATCAATGCGTTGATAGGCCTCGTAAGTCCCATGACATAGCCTCCTCTTAAAGAGCTATGTCCGAGAGTCTAGGTTCATTTGTGCCACAGGCAAGCGAAAAATGTGCTGCATTGCGACGTGATTGCCAGATTTGCGACCCGCCTTTTGCCGTTAGGCATTGAAACTCTTCGGCAAAAACCCGCTTCAGACCTGTGAACAAAATGTGGCGGCGATGTGTCACTATCGTGTCATGGCAGCGCTACCGCGGCGCTCTAACGCCTTCCGAACAGCCGCCCGTCGATGGTGACGAGGCCAAGTGCGATCAGCACCACGCCGCCGATTTCGAACAGTTCGAGCCGTTCGCCGAGGAACAGGAAGCCGAGCAGCATGGCGCTGGCCGGCACGATGAGCGTGACCAGCGAGGCATTGGTGGCGCCGGCCGAGGCGACGAGGTTGAAATAGAGGATGTAGGCGAAGGCGGTGGACAAAAGCGCCAGCGCCAGCACCGCCGCCCAGACCGGAGGCGAGGCGGAGAACACACCGGCAGGGCCATAAGTGAAGAGCACGATCGGGATCATGATGATGGTCGAGGCGGTCAATTGTCCGGTGGCGATGACCGGCGAGGGGACGCCCTTGAAGCGGCGGGCGACCATCAGCGCCACGCCATAGGACAGCGAAGCGCCGATCAGCGCGAACTTGGCCCAGACCGGGCCGCCGAGCCCGGCAAGCAGGCCGGGGCCAATCATCACCGCCGTGCCGGCGACGCCGAGCGCAATGCCGGCCAGCTTGTTCCAGGAGAGCTTTTCGTCTGATGTCAGCGCGTTGGCGAGGATCAAAGTCCAGAACGGCGTCGTTGCGTTGAGCACCGAGGCGACGCCGGCGCCAAGCTGGGTCTGGCCGGCGAAGATCAGCGAGAAAGGGACGACATTGTTGGTCAATGCCAGCAGGAAGAACAGGCCGGCATGGGGAAGCGCGAGGCGGAAAGACGGTCCGCGAATGGCGAGATAGAGCTGCAGCGCGATCGCCGCGATGGCGACGCGAAACAGCACCAGCACCAGCGGATGAAGTTCCGCCACCGCGATGCGGGCAAAGAAGAACGAGCCACCCCATATCGCACCGAGCAGCAGGAGTTGTCCCCAGTCCTTGAGCACCATCGGCCCGCGTGGCGCTGATGTCGCGGCCATTGCCATGTCAATCGTCCTCCCCAGACGGCCTGAATGCCAGCCGGTCAGCCAGAACGCATATCGCGTCTGGCGACAAGGGCCACCCGAAACCTGACTGATGGCAAACACTGCCACTTGGAGCTAGCGCAGCTGCGTCAGTGCCACGAGACACAGAATTGTTTTCATTAGCCGCTAGCTTGGATTAATTGTGCGCAGCCGACATGAGGATTCGTCCATGCAGCGATTCGAGAATGCCCGCGAGGCGGCACTGGCGCTTCGCCCGGACGATCCGGTCTATTGCTTCCGCCCGCAGGTGCTGATGGCGGATGCCAGGCAGTTCATGGGCATGTTCCCCGGCAAGACCGCCTATGCGGTCAAGACCAATGGCGAGCCGATCGTACTCAAGGCGCTGGTCGAGGCCGGCGTCACTGCTTTCGACGTTGCCTCGCCAGGCGAGTTCGCCGCCGTGCGCGCGGTCTCACCCGATGCCGAGATGCTCTACATGCACCCGGTCAAGGCGCAGTCGGACATCAAGCTGGCACTGGAGAAGTACGCCATCCGTGTCATTTCGCTCGACCATGAGGACGAGATCACCAAGCTGACACGGGTGGTGCGGGCGCTCGACATCGATCCGGGCGCGATAGCCGTGTTCGTGCGGGTGCAGACCAAGGGGCTTGCCGCCTACGAACTGTCGAAGAAGTTCGGCGCCGGGCCGGCCTATGCGGTCGAGCTGGCGGAGCGGCTGAACCGCACTGGCTACAAGGTCGGCCTGTGTTTCCATGTCGGCAGCCAGATCGAGGATCCCGATACCTATGAGCGGGCGCTGGCCTCGGCCGACTGGGTGCGCAACCGCCTGACCTTCGACATTGCCGGGCTCGATGTCGGCGGCGGCTTTCCGGCCGAATACGGCCACGACCCGAACCGAAAGCACATCGAGATGCCGTCGCTCGGCCAGATCATGTCGCGGCTTTCCGGCGACCTCAAGGAATACCAATTCGACCAGATACCGCTGGTGGCCGAGCCCGGCAGGGTGATTGTGGCGCGCTGCCTGTCGCTGATCGTGCGGGTGCTCTTGCGCAAGGGCAAGCGGCTCTACATCAATGACGGCATCTGGGCGTCGCTGTCGGACTCCTGGACCGGCAAGATCACGCTGCCGGCGCGTTTCATCCCCGATCCGGCGATCCGCTCGCGCAATGGGGAGGAAAAGAACATCGTGCCGTTCAAGGTCTGCGGCGCGACCTGCGATTCCGTCGACATCCTGTCGCGGCCATTCTGGCTGCCGGAAACGGTCGACACCGGCGACTGGATCGAGATCGGCCATATCGGCGCCTATTCACTGTCGCTCCGGACCCGCTTCAACGGCTTTTATCCCGACACCTTCGTCGAGGTGACGACGCCGTTCGACGAGGGCGATGCGCCGCAAGGGTTTGCGAGTTTGGAGACGATGGCGGGGTAGTGGCCCCTACCAGCCGATCATCTGTACGAAACTGTCGAATTTTTCGATCCCCAGCGCCGCCGGGTAGCGCCTGACGAATTCGGCTGGCTTGAAAGGGTTCGACAGATAATTGAATTCCCAAGTCACGTCGTGGAAATGAAAATCAATTCGCAGATTGTCACGATTGAACTCGATGGGATTATTGACGCTGATAACCAGCGTATGCATCGAGGTGAATGCGTAAAATCTATTCTCCGCATAAGCAGACCGGATGTGACGAATGAGATCGACCACAGGCTGCTGGTCGAAGGCTTCGTTGGTCAGCGAGATGTAGAACGCCTCGATGTTGTCCCACGGTCGCGATGAGACAAGGTTCGGCGTGTAGCTATTCTTTGGGTCGTAGAGGCTCATGTTTGACGTCTACAATACTTGGCGCCAACTTCAAAAATCATACCGACAATTTACAGTCTCGCCAAAAGCTCCGGCGTCGGCCAACCGTCCACAGGCAGGCCAAGGCGCATCTGCTCCTTGCGGATGGCTTCGCGGGTGTTGGTGCCGAGGATGCCGTCGACCGTGCCGACATCGTAGCCCCTGGCTTCCAGCCTGGTCTGCAGCGCCTTCAGTTGCTCATTGTTGAGGCCGGTCTCGGGATTGCGCGGATCGAACTGTGGCGCGCCCGCCAGCCTGGCGGCGAGGTTGGCAGCGGTCAGCGCGTAGGTGAAGGACTGGTTCCATTCGAGATAGACGTCGAAATTGTCGTAGGTGAGGAAGGCTGGCCCCTTACGGCCCATCGGCAGCGCGAGGCCCGCCTTCAGGCCGTTATCGACCAGCGGTGCGCCGCTGGGGTAGGTGACGCCCCATTGTGCCCATTGCGTCAGCGGCAGCTTGTTGGTGCGCCCGGTCTGGTCCCACGGCATGTCGTCGGGCACGCGGACTTCCTGGATCCACGGCTCGTCGCGTTTCCAGCCACGCGACAGCACCTTGTTGGCGGTGGTCATGATCACATCCGGCACGCTGCCGCGCAGGTCGACCTTGCCGTCGCCGTCGCCGTCGACGCCGCGCGCCAGATAGTCGGAAGGCAGGATCTGGGTCTGGCCGATCTCACCGGCCCAGGCACCCTTGACATCGGCCGGCACGACGCCGCGATCGATCAATTCCAGAAGTGGCACGAGCTGAGGCCGGAACAGTTGCGGGCGACGGCAATCATGGGACAGCGTCACCAGGGCGCTCAGCGTGTGGAAATCGCCCTGTACGGCACCGAAATCGGTCTCCAGCGCCCAGAAGGCGGCGATGATCGGTGCCTGGACGCCGAATTGCTGGTCGGCACGGGCGAAGACATCGGCGTATTTCTTCATGTTCGCCGCGCCCTGCTTCAGCCGGTAGGCCGAGATCATGCGGTTCGAAAATTCGGTGAAGGTCTGGGTGAAGACGCCCTGGGCGCGGTCGCGCGCCAGGACCTTGTCGTCGATGGTGGCATCCTCCAGCGCGTCCAGACCCAATGCACCGACACCAGCCGCCTTGGCTTCCGCCGCTACGCCCTGCTTCCAGGCTTCGAAGTCGCCGCCACATTCCTGCGCCATCGCCGGCAAGGCCGTGGCGCACAAGAATAGCGCCGCGAGGGCTTGGGAACGCAGTCGCATCAGCTTCCTTTCGAACGAATGAGGGCATTTGTCGTGGCCCCCTCGGAAGCCCCAACGCCCTTGATTACCGCCGGTTGCACTCTTTGCCGCCGGCTGTGTCGAAAAGCAAGCGGCAGGCCCGGTGTCAACGGTGTTCTGCCGAAGCCCCTTATTCCGCTCTGCTTCGCTGCGGTTAAACCTAGGTCAACGGGTGTGCTGCCACAGCCCCCTTTTTCCAGGCGACTTTGTTGCCGTTGAACCGGGCTCAACGGGTGTTCTGCCGCAACCACTTGTTCCACGCAGCTTCGCTGCCGTTGAAGACGTTGATGTCGGACTTGCCGGTCATGCCCGGAACGATGCCGGTTCCGGTGTATTGCCAGAAGGTGAAGGGGTGACTGCCGTATTTTTCGCGCGGATGGCCGGCGACGGATCGCAGCCAGTAGGGATAGCCGCGGAAGGTCGATAGCTGGTTGTCGTCGAAGAAGTCGACCGAGGTGTAGATGATCGGCTTCTTGCCATAGTGCCGTTCGACGATTTCGAGGAAGGTGGTCATCTCCGCGCGCACCGTGGCGGCATCGGGACGCAACCTGCAGGTTGGCGACTTCGGGTTCCACTCCATGTCGAGGACTGGCGGCATCGCCGAGCGATCGACCGGGACGTTCTGGATGAACCAGCGCGCCTGCTGGGCGGCGGGCCTGCAGAAGTAGAAGAAGTGGTAAGCCGCGCGCGGAACGCTGGCGGCTTTCGTGCGGGCCCAGTGTTCGTTGAAATATTCATCGAAGCGGTCACCGCCCTCGGTCGCCTTGATGAAGGCGAAGGAGATGCCGCTGGCCTTGGCAGCCGGCCAGTCGACCGACGTCTGATATTTGGACACATCGGTGCCGTGGACGGCATAGTTCCACGGCGCGCCGCTGTCCCATTCATGCGGCTTGGAATCGGCGAAGCGCGGCGCGCGCACGGCAACCGTCGTCGGGCTGCTGGACGCAGACGGCGACAGCGGCGAGAGATCGTCCACCGTCGAGCAGGCGCTAAGCAGCGTCAGCATGATGAGGCCCGCAAGACGGCGCATCGCAACTCCCGAGCCGGATTCAGCCGGTCGCTGATGGGTCTGTGCACTGATGGCCGGCGCTTGGTCTGGCCCCCGACGAGCGATCGCCCCACAACATCGCCCGGCATCTTCGCTTTCGTGCATGTCGTTGTCCCAAAACCGCTGCGCAGTTTTGGGCGACACGCATCCAGTCATCGCCGAACATGGTTGATATCAGGTTGACGGCGCTCGACAAGCACTGCGATTTGCGGAAGCAATGGCGGCAAATCGATGACATAAGCGTCAGGCAGGGGCCTGGAGGAAACAAATGCGGACCGTCGCCAAGATCGTCAGATGGCTGCTTGGCCTGGTCGTGCTGGCGATCGCTGCGCTCTTCGCCTGGCTCTACATCGCACCGCCGGAATTGATCCGTGTCGGTTCGGGCTATTCGGCCAAGATTGTCTGCTCGAACGTCTTCATCGCCGGTCGCGACGCCAATGAGGTGCTCGCGGTCGACGTGCAGGCGCCTGGGCACCCGCTGCTGCGGCTGATGCGGGTCTCGGTGGACAAGAACAGGGGAACGGTCTCGGCGGGCCTGCTCGGCTTCCTTGGCAAGAGCCTCGCTGTCGCCCGTGATGGGCTGGGCTGCGCCTCGGTTCCCGATGGCGATGTCGGCAAGGCGCGACGGACGGCGATCTATGCCGAACCGTCGGCGGTCAGCCAGGACGCGCTGTGGCCGGAGGGCGAGCGGGTCGAGCCTTCACAGGACCCGGTGATTGCCAAGCTGCTCGACGATGCGGCGCTGACCGGCACCGGCATGCGTGCGGTGGTGGTGGTCAAGAATGGCCGCGTCGTCGCCGAGCGCTATGGCGCGGGATTCTCGGCAAAGACGCCGATGCTCGGCTGGTCGATGACCAAGACGGTGAACGCCGCGATCGTCGGCACGCTGGTCAAGGACGGCAAGATGGCGGTCGACAACAAAGGCCTGTTCGCGCCATGGAAGGCGGACGGCCGCGCCGCGATCAGCCTTGCCGACATGATGGCGATGTCGAGCGGATTGGAGTTCAACGAGGACTATGGCGACGTTGCCGACGTCACGCGCATGCTCTACCTCGAACCCGACATGGCAGGCTTCGCCGAAGCCAAGCCGCTGGTGGCCGAGGTCGGCAAAGTGTTTACCTATTCGAGCGGCACGGCGGTGATGCTGTCGCGCCTCTGGCA
Source organism: Mesorhizobium sp. P2_C7 (assembly GCF_056404515.1). NCBI lineage: Bacteria > Pseudomonadati > Pseudomonadota > Alphaproteobacteria > Hyphomicrobiales > Phyllobacteriaceae > Mesorhizobium > Mesorhizobium sp. P2_C7. The sequence continues at coordinate 337,326 of NZ_JBFUDW010000003.1, forward strand.
GGACGCGATCGGCGACAAGGGCAAGGCGCTGACGTGGCCACGAACGGCGCTGTTCGAGCCGCTCGGCATGCACAGCGCGGTGCTCGAGACCGATGAACAGGGCACCTTCGTCGGCTCGTCCTATCTCTATGCCACGGCACGTGACTGGGCTCGCTTCGGCCAGTTCCTGCTGCAACGTGGCGTGTGGAACGGCAACCAGGTGCTGCCGGCCGGCTTCGTCGACTGGATGCGGGAGCCGGCGCCGGCCTCGAAAGTCTACGGCAAGGGCCAGTTGTGGATCGAGGCACCGGGCGACGAGAAAAAGCCCGGCGCTGGCGTGGCGGCGGGCCTGCCCAAGGACACCTACTGGATGGAAGGCCATGACGGGCAGACGGTGACCATCATTCCCTCGGAGCAACTGGTGGTGGTGCGGCTCGGGCTGACGCCGGCCAAGCTCGGCTACCGCCCTCAGGCGATGGTCGGGGCTCTGGTGGCCGCGCTACATTAGCTTCTACGGACGCGGCCCGATCACGGCCAGCCACGCATAGCCGCGATAAAGCGTGCGGAAACGGAAGCTTGCGCCGGTTCGACGAGATTCCGATTCCAGAACCTCGCGCAGGGTCGAGCGCGGCGCGACATGGAACTTCTTGAGCCAGCCGCGCAGCAATGCCCGGAACCAACCCGGCAGGCCTTCCTGCTGGCCGAAATCGACGATGTGCAGCGAACCATTCGATGACAGCGCAGCAAGTGCCGCCGACACCGTCTTTTCCCAGCCAGGGATCATCGACAGCGAATAGGATACGAAGATGCGGTCGAACCGTTCGACACCGTAAAGCGCGTCTGTGTCGAAATCGGTGGCGTCGCCCCTCGCCAGCGTGACGCGGCCCGACAGGCCTTCGCGGGCAATGGCAGTGCCGGCCGTCTCAAGCATCTCGGCCGAAATATCGAGGCCGAAGAAGCGGGCGTCGGGATAGCGGAGGGCGGCCAGGATGATGTTGCGGCCGGTGCCGCAGCCGAGTTCAAGCACGGTGCCGCCGGCCGGTACGTCGAGCCCAGAGATCATCAGGTCGCGGCCGAGCAAATAGTATTTGCGGGTCAGGTCGTAGATGTGGCGCTGCCAGCGGTAGACGCCGTCCATCAGTTCGGCATGGCTGGTCGGCAGCTCGGTGGTGCTCATGCCGCGCGCTTCACATAGAGATGGAAGCCGCCATAGATGGCCGAACGGTCGCGGGCCGAGAATTCGCGGGAGGCCTCGTCCTGATAATTCCACTGGTCGAGCAGCGAGCTGGAAACCCGGCCGGGCAACAGGCTGGGCTCGGCGGCGGTGCGGAAAATGACACGGGCGCCGGCCGACGCGGTGCTGGTGATTTCCGACCATAGCGCATTGAGCTGGTCGTCGGTCATCCAGTCCTGCGCATCGAGCAGGATGAAGCGGTCGACCGCGCCTGCATCCTTGCCGGCAAGGAACTCGATCAGATTGGCATGGTGGATGGCGACGCGGTCGACATTGCCGCGGATGGCTTCGTAATTCTGCTTTTCGAGATAGGCGGGCAGGGCGGCCTCGCCGGGATTCGGATAGCGGCGGGCGAAGGCCTGCCAGGCGAAGTAGTTGTTCTCCAGCGGAAAATCGCAAGCGAGCTTTTCCAGCCGGGCCTTGAGCACGCTGGCCATGGTGCCGTCGCCCGACGTGATCAGCGAATCATACTGCGCCGGCGGAATGCCGAGGCCGAACAGCGAGGCTTTGCGCGACGTCGCCCATTTCAGCAGCGGCTTGTCGAAGACCGGCGCCAGTTTCTCGTTGAAGAAGCGGCGCTGCTCGCCGATGTTACGGGCCTGCATGATGCCGGCAGGATCGACGCCGAAGAACTTTGCCGTGCGATGGCCCATGGCGATGAACAGGCCGAGCAGGCCGGTCTGGTAGAAATTGCGATCGAAGACGGCGATGCGCCGGCGGCCGCGCCAGTTGCGGCGCTCCCAGTAGTGACGGCTGACCGGGTCGAGATGCGGCGCGATGAAACGGTCGTAGGCTTGCGAATTGTGGCTGGTGTCGGCGGCGCCGAAGAAGCGAAACAGGTCGCCCTGCGAAGGCAGGTGGCGCACGGCCTCCAGCTTCATGCGGTTCAACGCGATATGCGCGGCGTTGAGGTCGACGGCGTCAATTTGTGCCGGCGAACGGGTCAGGTAGGCAAGGATGTTGCAGCCGCCGGATGCGATGGTGACGACGCGATGGCCCTGGCCAAGCTGCATCGCCTCCATGTCGACATCGGGGTCCTCCCAGATCTGCGGGTAGACAAGGCCGGAAAACAGGAAGGCGAACAGCCGCTCCGAAATGCCGGCCTTCGACAGCGGTCGGTTCTGGTAGACGGCTTTTCCAACTTCCTTGCCGCGGCGAAAAACCAGATCTGCGGAAACGTCCGTCATGGCAAGGTGATTCCCCATTTGCTTTGGCGCAAGCGGGTAGCGCAGGGTCATGACAGGCCGGTGACAGCCTGTTGACGTATGTTCACGCCTTGCCAAACCCGCCCGGTGTCGGCGTCGTCAGGATGACGGCGTCGCCCGCCTGAAGCACGGTCTGGTCGCAGGCTTTCAACAGGTCGATCGCGCCGTCCTTGCGACGGACCTTGGTCGAGCCGACGTCGCCGTCGCCGCCACCGTCCAAGCCTTGCGGCGGGCGGTTGCGATGCGAGGACAGGATCGCGCATTCCATTTTCTCGAGGAAACGGATGGTGCGCTTGGTGCCGTCGCCGGCGCTCCATCTGCCCTTGCCGCCGGAACCTTCCCGAATGTGGAAATCCTCGAGCAGCACGGGAAAGCGCAGTTCCAGCACTTCCGGGTCGGTGAGGCGCGAATTGGTCATGTGGGTGTGGACGCCGGAAGTGCCGGCAAAGCCGCGGCCGGAGTTCATCTGGCCGGCGGGTGAGCCGGAACAGATCGTCTCGTAATACTGGTACTGCTTGTTGCCGAAGGTCAGGTTGTTCATGGTGCCTTGCGCATTGGCCATGGCGCCCATGGCGCCGAACAGCGCATTGGTGACGTGCTGCGAGGTCTCGACATTGCCGGCGACGACGGCGGCAGGGTAGGCGGGTTTGAGCATGCAGCCGTCGGGAATGATGATGTTGATTGGCCGCAAACAGCCGGCATTCATCGGGATCATGTCTTCGACCATGACGCGGAAGGCATAGAGGACCGCCGCGCGGGCAACCGGCTCGGGCGCATTGAAATTGTTCTTCATGACCGGCGACGTGCCGGTGAAGTCGACAGTCGCCTCGCGCCGTTGCCGATCCACCGTGATCTTCACCTTGATGAGCTGGCCGGTATCGGTCGGATATTCATATTCGGAAGCGTCCGGCAGCCGCTCCAGCACGCGGCGCACGCTCTCGGCGGCGTTGTCCTGGACATGGCCCATATAGGCTTCGACGACATCGAGGCCGAAATGCGCGACCATCTTGCGCAGTTCCGCGACGCCTTTCTCGTTGGCGGCGATCTGCGCCTTGAGGTCGGCGATGTTCTGATGCGGGTTGCGGGCCGGCCACCGGTGGTCGGTGAGCAGCGTTTCCAGTTCCTTCTCGCGGAAGCGGCCGCGATCGACAATGCGGAAATTGTCGAACAGCACGCCTTCCTCGTCGACCGTTGTGGCGAGCGGCGTCATCGAGCCGGGCGCCGTGCCGCCGATATCGGCATGGTGGCCACGCGAGGCGGCCCAAAACAGGATTTTCTGCCGAGCGTCGTCGAAAACCGGCGTCACCACGGTGATATCGGGCAGATGGGTGCCGCCATTGTAGGGAGCGTTGAGGGCAAAGACGTCGCCGGGGTGGATGTCGCCGGAATTCAGCCGGATGATGGTTTCGACCGAACGATCCATGGAGCCAAGATGCACCGGCATGTGCGGCGCATTGGCGACCAGCGCGCCGTTGTGGTCGAAGACGGCGCAGGAGAAATCCAGCCGCTCCTTGATGTTGACGGAATAGGCGGTGTTCTGCAGCGTCACGCCCATCTGCTCGGCGATCGACATGAACAGATTGTTGAAGACTTCCAGCATCACCGGATCGGCCTCGGTGCCGAGCGCTGCCTGCCGCTGCTTCTCCTCGACGCGGCGCAACAGCACATGGTTCTTGGCGGTGATCTCGGCCTGCCAGCCCGGCTCGACGACGATGGTCTGGTTCGGCTCGATGATCAGCGCAGGGCCGGCAATTCTATGCCCGGGCTTGAGCCCTTCGCGGCGAATGATGCCGGCGTCGCGCCAGATGCCGTCGGAAAAGATTTTTCTAACCTCCAAAGGACTTGCGGCGATGTCTTCGAGCGCGGAATCGCTTTCGTCGCGTCCCGTGCCACCGGTATCGGTCCCCTCGACGCCGACGGTCTCGACGATCATCGGCTTGTTATCATAGACGAAACCGAACTGCGCCTTGTGGGCAATTTCGAAATCGCGCTTGGCCTTGAAAATCGAGTCTTCCTCGAAATTCACCGGCAGTGTCGTGTCGGTGCCGTCATATCGAATGTGCAGTACCGGCTTCGCGGCAACCATGTCCTCGGCGATGCCTTGCACTGCGAATTCGGCGATGACGGCCTTTTTCAAGGTGGCGATCAGGTTGCCGATCTCGGTTCTGGACTCTTCCGCCAGCGGCTTCAGCAGCGCCTGCTGGCGCGAGGCAAAAACCGAGGACAGGCCAATGCCATAGGCCGACAGCAGGCCGGAAAAGGGATGGATCAGCACCGCTTCCATGCCGAGCGCGTCGGCAACCAGGCAAGCATGCTGGCCGCCGGCGCCACCGAAGCAATTGAGCAGATATTCGGTGACGTCGTAGCCGCGCTGGACGGAAATCTTCTTGATGGCATTGGCCATGTTTTCCACGGCGATGGTGACGAACCCTTCGGCGACAGCCTCGGGCGTGCGGCCGTCGCCGATTTCGGCGGCCAGTGCGGTGAATTTTTCGCGCACCGTCTCGACGTCGAGCGGCTGGTCCTGGGCGGGACCAAAGATCCTCGGAAAGAAATCGGGCTGCAGCTTTCCCAGCATGACATTGGCATCGGTGACGGCCAGCGGCCCGCCGCGGCGATAGGCGGCCGGGCCGGGATTGGCGCCGGCGGAATCGGGTCCGGCGCGGAAACGGCCGGCCTCGTAGTGGAGGACCGAGCCGCCGCCGGCGGCGACGGTGTGGATGCGCATCATCGGCGCGCGGATCCGCACGCCGGCGACCTCGGTGTCGAAGGCACGCTCATACTCGCCGTCATAGTGGGCGACATCAGTGGAGGTGCCGCCCATGTCGAAACCGATGACCTTGCCGAAGCCGGCAAGCTTCGCCGTCTCGACCATGCCGACAACGCCGCCCGCTGGCCCGGATAGCAGCGCGTCCTTGCCCTGGAACATGTCGGCGGCGGTCAGGCCGCCAGAGGACATCATGAACATGAGGTGGGGAGATTGGCCGGGCGCCGCGCCCAATTCCCCAGCCACCTTCTGCACATATCTCGACAGGATCGGCGACAGATAGGCGTCGACCACGGCGGTGTCGCCGCGGCCGACCAGCTTGATCAGCGGCGACACTTCATGGCTGACGGAAACCTGGCCGAAGCCCAGTTTTCGGCAGACTTTTGCCACTGCCTTCTCGTGGTCGGGGTATTTCCAGGCATGCATGAAGACGATGGCGACGGCGTCGATGCCATCGGCTTTCGCCTGCTCGATCGCCGGCCGGCAAGCCGCGATGTCGAGCAGCCGTTCGATGCTGCCGTCGGCGCGCACGCGCTCGTCGATCTCGATGACGCGCTCATAGAGCTGTTCTGGAAGGATGATCTCCTTGGCGAAGATGTCCGGCCGTGCCTGATAGGCGATCTTCAGCGCGTCGCGAAACCCCTTGGTGATGAGCAGCAGAACTCGGTCGCCCTTGCGCTCCAGAAGGGCGTTGGTGGCGACGGTGGTGCCCATCTTGATGTCGCCGATCAGGCCCGGCGGGATTGCGCCGCCGGAGGACAGGCCGAGAAGGTCGCGAATGCCCTGGATAGCGGCATCGGCATAGGCTTCGGGATTTTCGGAGAGAAGCTTGCGCGGATGCAGCCCGCCTTGCGGGTCGCGGCCGATGACGTCGGTGAAGGTACCGCCGCGATCGATCCAGAAATCCCACGTCGCGGTCATGGCAGCTCCCGGCAGTTTCAGTTCGATTTGCTCAACACATCCTGTTAGTTCGCCGTTGTCTGGCCGGCAATCGCAAACGGGCCAGATGATGTTACATATGGAAACGCAACGTTACGAAACTCATGGCCATCTGATGCATTTCCCCTTCGACCGTTCACCGCAACGTGAACGTGTAGTGAAGGAGAGATGTTATGAAAAAGCTCATTCTTGCGTCCGTTTCCGCTTTGGCGTTGCTCGGCGTTGCTGCCTGCAGCGACAGCGGCACGGACAACACCACCACCCAGAGCACCAATCCGCCAGCCGCCGAGCAGCCGATGAAGCCGGCGACGCCGGAAGCCACGCCGCCGGCCGCAACGCCTCCGGCGACCGATAACTCGACCACCAAGAGCATCACACCCGAGAAGCCTGCCGAGCCGGCTCCGGCAACACCAGCTCCTGCGCCCGCGCAGTAGTCAGCAAAGCAGTACTCGTGTGATGATTGAGGAAGGCCGGCTGCGCGCTGGCCTTTCTCATATTGTCTGCCTCACATGTTGTCCGCCGCGTCAGGCCGACCTGTTGCGCCAAGGCTGCGGCACTGTCCCGGCTTGATAGCAAGAGGCCGTAGCCCTAAGAAGCAGGCCATGTCGATTTGGGATCGCCTTGGCGAGTTCATCACGCGCGTTTCATCCTCAACCTCGTCGGGCATCGCCGACGTCGTGGAGGCAGTGCGCACGGTTTTTTCCGGCGACGCCGACCTGCGCCGGCGTGTCGCTTTCTCGGTGGCGATGATCGCGCTGTCGGCCAAGATGGCCAAGGCCGATGGTATCGTGACCCAGGACGAGGTGCGCGCGTTCCAGGAAATATTCGAGGTACCGCCGAAGGAGACGCGCAATGTGGCGCGGCTGTTCGATCTCGCCCAGCGCGACGTCGCCGGTTTCGAAACCTATGCTGAGCGGATGGCGCAACTGTGCGGGTCGGGCCATTCCAACTGCGTGATGCTGGAAGATATACTCGACGGTCTGTTCCACATCGCCAAGGCCGATGGGCTGGTGCATGAGCGCGAAGGCCATTTCCTGCATCGTATCGCCGAGATTTTCCGCATCGACGAGGCCCATTACGAGAGCATCATGGCGCGGCACGTCAATCTCGGAGCAGGTGATCCCTATGTCGTGCTCGGCATCGAACGCGGCAAGCCGTTCGAAGAAGTCAGGAAGCGTTATCGCAAGCTGGTCTCCGACAATCATCCGGACCGGCTGATCGCACGCGGCCTGCCGCAGGAGTTCATCAAGATCGCAACGACCCGGGTGGCGGCGATCAACGCCGCCTATGAGATGATCGAGCGGGGCCTGCGGCACGCATGAGCGGCTTCCTGCCCGACGAGCCTAGCGCCGAGGTCAGGGTATCGCCGAATTTCGGTCCGCGGCGCGACACGCTCCGGCCCGACATGATCGTGCTGCATTACACTGGAATGGCGACCGGCACCGGCGCCGAAGCATGGCTGTGCGATCCGGCCAGCGAGGTCTCGTCGCACTATCTCGTGCATGAGAATGGCGACATCGTGCAGATGGTCAGGGAAAGCGATCGCGCCTGGCACGCCGGCCAGAGCTCGTGGTTCGGACGCGCCGACATCAATTCCTGCTCGATAGGCATCGAGATCGTCAATCCAGGACATTCGCTGGGCTATCCCGGTTTCCCCAGGCGACAGATCGATGCGGTGATCGGCCTGTGCGCCGGGATTGCAGGTCGGCACTCGATTGCTGCCGAGCGAGTGCTGGCCCATTCCGACGTGGCGCCGGGGCGCAAGATCGATCCGGGCGAGAAGTTCCCATGGCGGACGCTGTTTGCGGCCGGCGTCGGCCATCTCGTGGCGGCCGCACCCGTCAGGCGAGGAGCCGTGCTCAAGACCGGAGACACCGGCGCCGATGTCGAGGCGTTGCAGTCGATGCTGGCGCTCTATGGCTATGGCGTCGAGATATCAGGCATTTTCGACCGGCAGACGGAGATTGTCGTCGAAGCGTTTCAGCGACATTTCCGGCCGCGCAAAGTGGATGGTGTTGCCGATGGCTCGACACAGCGGACGCTAGAAAGGCTACTTGCTTCCGTAAGGTCTTGATCTCGGGGGAAGCTGTTCCCAAGGTACTCATTCCAGTCCTCAAGTTACAAGCTGTCACTCAAAGTGACTTGCCTGGCCTTGTTTGGCACCAATTCGAGCTTCAAACGGCTGGCGTGCAAGTTGTCGGACCCCCAGCCCCCCCCGGATGTTCCGATATTGATTAAGCGTTGCTGCGTGAACACCTTCACGCGGTTCAGACAGAACAGGATCACATGCAGAAATTGACCGTTTTAACGGCAGCTGTTGCTGCCGGCGTAATGACTTTTGCCTTCGGTGCCGCGAATGCCAGCCCTCGGGCTGATCAAGGGCTCGTCACGGTATCCGCAAAACCCAGCAAGGCAGGCCAAGACGCCAAGGCCACGAAGCGGTCTCCCGTGAAAATGGAAAAGGCAAGTTTTGCCAAGCCGAAGAAATCCGCCAAGAGGCAGACGAAGCGCGGCCGCAAGACCTTGGACATGGCGACAACGGCGTCGATCGGCCTCAGGAACGCGGCTGCGTCGACGGCAGCAGTGGCCGGCGGCGGTCAGTATTCGGCGATCGTCGCGCGCTATGCCGCGAGCTACGGCGTACCGGTATCGCTCGCTCATGCAGTCATCAGCATCGAGAGCAACTACCGGCCGAACATGGTCGGCAGCGCCGGCGAGATCGGCCTGATGCAGATCAAGCCGGCGACGGCGCGGATGATGGGCTACAACGGTTCGGCAAAGGGCCTCTTCGACCCCGACACCAACATCAAATACGGCATGAAGTACCTCGCCATGGCGCAGGACCTCGGCGGCGGCACCACCTGCGGCACGATCCTGAAATATAACGCCGGCCACGCCGCAACGCGGATGAACCCGGTGTCGGCCGCCTATTGCAGCAAGGTCAAGGTGCAGATGGCGGCGCTTTAGCCGACTGGTTGCGTGGAGCCGGCCGGAGCGGCCGGCTTTTTCGTTTGCGTTTTCGAGCGTGAACCCCTTTATACGCCTTGCCAGCTGGCCGGGCGGCCGCACCCGCAACAGCCGAAAGGCCGCGGGTGAGGAAAGTCCGGGCTCCATGGAGACACGGTGCCGGTTAATGGCCGGCGGGGGCGACCCCAGGGAAAGTGCCACAGAAAGCAAACCGCCACGATCTAATCGTGGCAAGGGTGAAAGGGTGGGGTAAGAGCCCACCGCGCGACTGGCAACAGGAGCGGCACGGTAAACCCCACCGGGAGCAAGACCGAATAGGGGCGGTGCGAGGGGAAACCCTCGAGGGCTGTTTCCGGCTCACCGTCCGGGTAGGTTGCGTGAGGCGCATGGCAACATGCGCCCAAGATGAATGGCCGCCACGTTCTCGCCTCGCAAGGGGCGAGGGCCATACAGAACCCGGCTTACAGGCCAGCTGGCAATTCTCTCCACGACATCGAAAAGAAGTCTTTGAGATCAGCAGGTTGCGCCCTCGGGCGCGCCTGCCGATTCAAGCTATTCAGCTACTTGCCGTCGCAGCGGGAGCCTACCAGTTGCTTGAAGTTGGTGCGATTAAATCGTACCACAGGCCAGAATGGCATCAGGAGCCTATCATGGGACAGGTCGATAAACGCAGCATTACGCTTTCGCCGGAACTGGCGCAGGCGGTGGACGATGTGGTCGCAGCCGGCGAATACGCTTCGGCGAGCGAGGTGATCCGCGATGCGCTCAGGCAATGGAAGGACCGGCGCGATCTGCATGGCTACACGGTCGAGGAGTTGCGCAAGCTGGTGCAGGAGGGGATCGACAGCGGGCCGGCATTGGATGGGCCGCTACTCATGGAACGATTGCGCGCCAAATATCTGAAACTGTCAGAGACCAAGGGCTTTCAGGAGTGAAATACCGCTTGCTTCCCCAAGCAGTGGTCGACCTCGAAAATATCGGTGACTACATTGCCAGCCACGATCCATCGGCAGCTGTCCGCCTCGTGGATGCGTTGCAAAGACGGTGGGATTTGCTGACTTTGCATCCCTTCTCAGGCGCGCCACGCGACGATATCGCCCCGGCCATCCGTCATCTGGTCGTGGGCGACTACCTCACTCTGTACCGGGTCGGTGACGACGCGATCGAAATCATCCGCGTGCTGCACGGCAAACGCAAGATCGAAGCCGACGACCCCGGTTCATGATCGACGCCCCGGTCAGCCGCTGATCTTGTCCAGCGACGCCTCGATCGCCTTCCAAAGTTCTTCCACCGGCTCACAGCCGACCGAGAGGCGAACGAAACCGGCGGCAACCGCATCGCCTCTCTTAGATCGGCGTTCGGCGGAGCTATGGACGCCGCCAAAGGATGTTGCGGCCTGCATCAGATCGCAGTTGTTGATGAAATCCTCGGCCTTGTCTTCAGAGGCGAGCTCGAACGAGATGAGAAAGCCGAAGCGCTCCATCTGGGCTCGGGCAAGGTTGTGCGACGGGTCGCTCTCCAGTCCGGGAAAACGCAGGCCGCTGATTGCCGGGTGGCTCTTCAGCCGCCGTGCGATCACTTCCGCCGAAGAGCACATGCGGTCGAAGCGCACATCCAGCGTTTCGAGGCCGCGATGCACCAGCCATGCCTCGAACGGTCCAGGAATGCTGCCGGAGATTTCTCGCCAGCCGGTCACGGCGGCGATGATATCGGCATTGCGGCTGGCGACATGGCCGAACAGAACGTCGGAATGGCCATTGGGTGCCTTGGTGTCGGCGGCAACGACTATATCAGCGCCATGGTCGAGCGGGCGCTGTCCGAAGGGCGTCATCGTCGTGTTGTCGACGGCAAGGAGCGCACCGGCCACGTGAGCGGCTTTTGCAACGGCCGCGATATCGCAGATGTCCAGTCCCGGGTTGGCTGGGGTTTCGACGAAGGCAAGGCGGTAACCTTCGAAGCCACCGTCGAGGAAGGTCGATGTCGGCCTCATATCGTAGGTGACGCCAAACGGCTTCAGGAAGCGGTCGGCCAGGGCCCTTGTCGTGTGGTAGCCGTCCGCAGGCAGCAGAATACGGTCGCCGGCTTTAAGCAGGCCGAAAAACACCGAACAGATCGCAGCCATCCCGGACGGAAAGGCGACGCTGGGCGCACCTTCCAGATGCGCCAGCATGTGCTCGACCGCATCCCAGGTCGGGTTGCTGAAGCGGCCATACTCATCGAAACCGTTGGCGTCGCCGGGGGTGTGATAGATCGCGGCCATGGTCAGCGGCAGCGGGATCGGATCACCCTTGGCGAACCCCCTGTCGCGCAGATGGGGAAGTGCCGCAGCGCGTGCGTTCGCTGTTTCAGACATCGATTCTCAGACCCTCTTGGTGACCGACGAGATGCGGCGAGACGCTATGCCGGGCGGTGGCTTGCGGCAAGGCGCGTCCGGTTGGGCCAGGCGGGTCTAAACGCTTCGTTAGGCTTAATGGACCATAAAGACGAGACGTGCCGTCAAGGCTGCTTTCATTGGTCGCGACGCGCGTGTTTGTGAACCCATTCCCGTTGACGCCCATAGTGCCCCATGATATCCCATTTCGATACTCAAGCCTTCGTTCCGCGTCAGGGTAAAGCGTACGCCAATCGGGCAGCCGCGGCGGCTGCGCGTTTGCCGGTTTTTGCCCTTATGGACGAGGCTGACACGGGGCAGGGAGCGCGTTGCGGCGGCGCGTGCGACAAGATGGAGAGGGGTGCGGCGGCGCAAGCGGCTGTGACGTTCAATGGACCGGTTTCTGTCAAATACGGTGAGCAGGATCGATGCGAAGGGGCGAGTTTCCGTTCCGGCGCATTTCCGTGCCGTCGTGCAGAAGCGCGGCTATTCGGAGCTCTACGGGCTGCGCTGCCTCGACCAGCCGGCGATGGATGTCGGGGGGCTCGACCTGCTCGACCGCTACGAGGAGCGCATCGCGCTCGAAGATCCCTTCCTGCAGACGGCGGACGACATGTCGTTCTTCTGCCATGGCGATGGCGCCTTCCTGAAGCTCGACCAGGACGGCCGCATCACGATGAGCGATTTCATTCGCGAGCATACCGGCATTTCGGCGGAGGTGGCCTTTGTCGGGCGCGGCAATTTCTTTCAGATCTGGGAGCCGGGACGGCTAGCTGCCTATGGGGCGCAGGCGCGTGCCCGGCTTTTGCAGCTTCGGCAGGGGACGAAGCCTGGGGAGCGACCGGAATGATGGTGGGCCACGGCGATGACCTTCACGCCGTTGGCGGATCGGCCCGCCACATTCCGGTCCTCCTTGGCGAAGTGCTCGAAGCGCTGGCGCCGGTGGAGGGCGACATCATCGTCGACGGCACGTTCGGCGCCGGCGGCTACACCAAGGCAATTCTGGCGACGGGCGCTTCCGTCGTGGCGATCGACCGCGATCCGGATGCCATCGCCGCTGGGCGCGATCTCGAGGCGCAATCCGGTGGCCGATTGAGGTTGGTGCAGGCGCCATTCTCGACGCTGGACGAGCATGTCGAGAGCGCCGACGGCGTCGTGCTCGACATCGGCGTGTCGTCGATGCAGCTCGACCAGGCCGAACGCGGGTTCTCGTTCCGCGCCGACGGACCGCTCGACATGCGCATGGCGCAAGCGGGCCTTAGCGCCGCCGATGTCGTCAATTCCTTCAAACCGGGCGATCTCGCCCGGATCTTCGGCTTCCTCGGCGAGGAGCGTCACGCCGGCCGTATTGCCCGCATGATCGAGGCTCGCCGCGAAAAGCGGCCATTCGAGCGCACGCTGGAACTGGCCGACGCCATCGAGACACATGTCGGCCGCGCACCAAAGGACAAGATCCATCCGGCCACGCGCGTCTTCCAGGCGTTGCGCATCTTCGTCAATGACGAGCTTGGCGAACTGGCGAAGGCCTTGTTGGCCGCCGAACGCGCGCTGAAGCCGGGCGGGCGGCTCGCCGTGGTGACGTTCCATTCGCTGGAAGACCGCATCGTCAAGCGCTTCATCGCCGATCGCGCCGACGCCGTGACCGGCTCGCGCCATATGCCAGAGGCGCAGGCGCGCACCGCGACCTTCCGCAAGGCGGGCGGCGGCGTGACTGCCGGCGATGCCGAGGTCGCAGCCAACCCGCGCGCCCGTTCGGCCCGGCTGCGCGCGGCCATCCGCACCGAGGCACCGGCCCGCAACAGCGACTTTTCGATCTTCGGCCTTCCAAAACTTCCCGGCATCGACCGGCCGGGGGAGAGGTAAGCACGTGTTTCGTACCAGCGACATCGTCCTGATCGCCGTCATGGTTTCGGCGGCGGCCCTTACCTACAAGACCAAGCGCGAAGCCGAGGAACAATTGGCAGCGGTGCAGAAGATCCATGAGCAGATCCGCTATGAGGAGGACACGATCGACCTGCTCAAGGCCGACTGGAGCCTGCTCACCCAGCCGTCGCGGCTGCAGAAGCTGGCCGACCTCTACAAGTCGCAGCTCGAACTCCAGCCGGTCAGCGCCCGCCAGATCGTCGGCATCGGCGACCTGCCGGCCAAAGCCCTGGACATTCAGGACATCCTCAAAGGACGCGAGGGCGGCATGGCCGACAATTCCGACAAGGCGTCCCCGGACGGCAAGGATCCCGTTGTGACCGGAGGCATCGCCCAATGATCGGCAAACTGCTGAAGCGCAGCACCAAGGCCGGTGAAGGCGGATCGATCGTGGTCGAGGGCGCCCGCAAGGCGACCGGCGGCAAGGGCAGGACGCGCATCGTGATGACGATGGCGGTGTTCTTCGGCATCTTCGCGACCATTTCCGGGCGGCTGGTCTATCTCGGCTTCCAGACCCCCGACATGTCGGGCGGCCCGCAGAGCCGGGTGACGGCATCGCGGCCCGACATTGTCGATCGCAACGGCGAAGTGCTGGCGACGGACATCAAGACGGCCTCGCTGTTCGCCGAGCCGCGGCGCATCGTCGACGCCGACGAGGCGATCGAGAAGCTGTCGACGGTGCTGCCGGAGATCGACTACGAGCAGACCTACCACAAGCTCAAAAGCGGCGCCGGCTTCGTCTGGCTGCAGCGGCAGCTGACGCCCAAGCAGCAGTCCGACATCATGCAGCTCGGCATTCCCGGTTTCGGCTTCCGCACCGAAAAGCGCCGCTTCTATCCGAGCGGCGAGACCTCGTCCTACGTTGTCGGGCTCACCAACATCGACAACCAGGGCATCTCCGGCATGGAGAAATATGTCGATGAGCAGGGCTTGAGCGACTTGCAGGCATCGGGCCTGGCGGTGGCCAAGGATCTGAAGCCGGTGAGGCTTTCGATCGATCTGCGCGTCCAGCATGTGGTGCGCGACGAGATCGCCGCCGGCCTGGAGCGCTATCGCGCCATGGGCGCTGGCGCCGTTGTGCTCAACGTCAAGACCGGCGAAGTGGTGGCGATGGCCTCGGTGCCGGATTTCGATCCGAACAATCCTTACAATGCACAGGAAAAGGACCGGCTGAATCGGATGTCGGCGGGGCTCTATGAGATGGGCTCGACCTTCAAGAGTTTCACCTCGGCCATGGCGCTCGATTCCGGCAAGGCGACGATGGCGAGCCGCTTCGACGCTTCGCATCCGATCCGGGTCGGCCATCAGGCCATTCACGATTTCCACGGCAAGAACCGTGTGCTGTCATTGCCGGAGGTGTTCCTCTATTCGTCCAACATCGGGTCGGCCAGGGAGGCCGAGATGGTCGGCATCGAGGGGCACCGCGAATTCCTGCATCGCCTTGGAATCTTGGACAAGATGCAGACCGAACTGCCGGAAGTCGCCCGTCCGACTGAACCGAAGGTCTGGAAACAGGTCAATTCGTTCACCATCGCGTTCGGCCATGGCGTGTCGACGACGCCGCTGCAAGCGGCTGTCGGCTGCGCGGCGCTGATGAATGGTGGCTTCCTGATGAATCCTACCTTCCTGGTCCGCACTCAGGAAGAAGCGATGGCGGTGGCCAAGAAGGTGGTCAGCGAAAAGACGGTCGATGGCATGCGCTACCTCTATACGCTCAACGCCGAGAAGGGCTCGGCCAGAAACGCCAGGGTCCCCGGCTACCGCGTTGGTGGCAAGACCGGAACAGCCGAGAAGGTCATCAATGGCCGCTACTCGAAGGAATTGAACTTCAATACCTTCGTCGCCGCTTTCCCGATGGACGATCCGCAATACCTCGTGTTTACGATCGCCGACGCCCCGCACCCGGAAAAGCCTGGCATGACCGACGTCGCGGCCGCGAATGCAGGGGTTATCGCCGGCAATATCATCAAGCGATCAGCGGCCATGCTTGGCGTGAAGCCAGATTTCAGCCATGAAAATGGTGCAACGCTGGTTTCCTATCAGTGATTCTTGGGGCGCGCCGGCAACTGCGCGCTATTTTGTTGTGGTGAACGGGACTCGATGAAGCTCAGAGATCTAGCCGGTATCCTGCCAGTCGAAGGAACACCTTCCGCCGATCTGGAGGTTACCGGGATTTCGTCGGATTCCCGCCAGGTAAAGCCCGGGGTCGTCTTCTTCGCGCTCGCCGGTACCAAGGCGGATGGCGCCACCTATGCCGCCGACGCTGCCCGGCGTGGCGCCGCCGCAATCGTCGCAGGCAGCGCCATCGCCGGGTTGCCGGTTCCAGTGCTGGCGGTCGATGATCCGCGCCTGGCGCTGGCGCTGAGCGCGGCCCGCTATTTCGGCAAGCAGCCTGAGACCATGGTCGCGGTGACCGGCACCAGCGGCAAGACATCGGTCGCCGCCTTCACCAGGCAGATCTGGGAGCAGGCCGGCTATGCCGCCGCTTCGATCGGCACCACCGGCGTGGTGGCGCCGGGTCGCAACGAGTATGGCTCGTTGACGACACCCGATCCGGTCGCCTTGCACCAGCTGCTCAAGGAATTGGCGGATGCCGGCGTCACCCACGCCTCGATGGAAGCCTCCAGCCATGGGCTCGACCAGCGCCGCCTCGACGGCGTCAAGCTGGCGGCAGGCGGCTTCACCAATCTCGGCCGCGACCATATGGACTATCATCCGACCGTCGAGGACTACCACCGCGCCAAATTGCGCCTGTTCGACACGTTGCTGCCGAAAGGCGCGCCGGCCGTCATTTTCGCCGACGATCCGTGGTCGGCGCCGACGATCCAGGCGGCGCAGGCTGCCGGGCTGGACGTGCTGACGGTTGGCCGCCATGGCGATTTCCTCAAGCTGAAGCGGGTCGAGCACGAGCGCCATCGCCAGCGCGCCGAGGTCGAGGCCGGCGGCGCGCTCTACGAGGTCGACTTGCCGCTCGCCGGCGATTTCCAGATATCGAACGCGCTGGTTTCCGCGGGGCTTGCCATTTCCACTGGAACACCTGTCGCCAAAGCCTTGCTGGCATTGGAGAAACTGAAGGGCGCGCCGGGCCGGCTCGACCTTGTCGGCACCACCACCAACGGCGCGCCGGTCTATGTCGACTACGCTCACAAGCCCGATGCGCTGGAAAACGTGCTGGCCTCGGTGCGCCCGTTCACCACCGGTCGCGTCATCGTGGTGTTTGGCTGCGGCGGCGACCGCGACCGCGGCAAGCGGCCGATCATGGGCGAGATCGCGACGCGGCTCGCCGATGTCGTCATCGTCACCGACGACAATCCGCGCTCGGAAGTGCCGGAAACGATCCGCGCCGCTATTCTTGCCGCCGCGCCAGACGCCATCGAAATCGGTGACCGGCGCCAGGCGATCCACGAGGCGGTCGCCATGCTGCATGCCGGCGACACGCTGATCGTGGCCGGCAAGGGCCACGAGGAAGGCCAGACGATCGGCACCGAAACGCTGCATTTCTCAGATCATGAGGAAGTCCGCGCGGCGCTGCGGGAGCGTGCCGCATGAGCTTGCTGTGGACCTCCGAGGCGCTGGTTGCCGGCATGGACGGCCGGCCGCTCGGGCCGATGCCGGAAGGCATATCCGGTATTTCGATCGACAGCCGCAGCCTGCAACCGGGCGACGCCTTCTTCGCCATCAAGGGCGAGGTGATGGACGGTCATGACTTCGCCACTGCCGCCATCAAGGCCGGCGCCGGCGTGCTGGTGGTGGCGGAAGGCAAGCTGCCGTCGCTCGGTCGGCTGACGGCACCGATCATCGTCGTCGAAGACGTGCTGGCGGCACTTGAGAAGCTTGGTGTCGCTGCGCGCGCCCGCTCGGAGGCCAAGATCATCGCGGTGACCGGTTCGGCCGGCAAGACCACCACAAAGGAAGCGCTGCGCCACGTCCTGTCGGCGGTCGGCAAGGTGCATGCCTCGGCGCAGTCCTTCAACAATCACTGGGGGGTGCCGCTGACGCTGGCGCGGATGCCGGTCGATTGCGACTATGCCGTGTTCGAAATCGGCATGAACCATCCCGACGAAATCCGGCCACTGGTCAAGATGGTGAGGCCGCATGTCGCCATCGTCACCATGATCGCGGCGGCGCATCTTGGCTTCTTCCGCAATCTCGATGAGATCGCCAGGGCCAAGGCCGAGATATTCGAAGGCCTGGAGCCTGACGGCGCAGCCGTCCTCAATCGCGACGATGGGCGCTGGAAGCTTCTGGACAAGATGGCGCATGCCGCCGGAGTCGAGCACGTGTACGGCTTCGGCGAGAATGCGCGCTCGACCTTCAGGCTGGTCAAATGCGAGCTCTATGCCGACCATTCCGACATCACCGCCAGGATCGGCGGCCACGAGGTGACGGCCCGGGTCGGTGCGCCCGGCCGCCACATGGTGCAGAACGTGCTGGCGGTGCTGGGTGCGGCGCATCTGGTCGGCGCCGATCTCGACAGAGCGGCGCTGGCGCTGGCCGATCTTTCGGCCGAGCGCGGCCGTGGCAAGCGCCATGTGCTACGCCACCCCGGCGGGCCGATCACGCTGATCGACGAGAGTTACAACGCCAACCCGGCGTCGATGGGCGCCGCCATGGCGCTGCTCAATGCGACGCCGGTGACAGGCGAGGGGCGCCGCATCGCCGTCCTCGGCGACATGCTGGAACTCGGCGACCATTCGGCCAAGCTGCATGCCGCCCTTGCCGATCTCATCGTCGGCACCGGGACGCAGACAGTCTTTCTCGGCGGGCCGGAAATGCGGGCGCTGGCCGAGAGGCTGCCAGGCGAAATCAAGACGGAATACCGCGCCGGCGTCGAGGAACTGAAGCCGGTGCTGCTTGCCGCGCTGAAACCGGGCGACGTGGTGATGATCAAATCGTCGAAGGGCATCGGTTTTGCAAAACTGGTCGATGCGCTGCTGGGCAAGTTCCCGGCTCAAACGACAAGCAAACAGACCTAGGTCGGGGGACGATAAGCGCATGTTCACACTGCTCGTCGATTTTGCGGACAAGATCTCGGTCTTCAATGTCTTCCGCTACATCACCTTCCGCACCGGCGGGGCGCTGATCACGTCGGCACTCATCGTCTTCATCTTCGGACCGACCATCATCAATTCGCTGCGGTTGCGGCAAGGCAAGGGCCAGCCGATCCGCGCCGACGGCCCCCAGACGCATTTCAAGAAGGCCGGTACCCCGACCATGGGCGGGCTGATGATCCTGTCGGGCATCATCGGGTCGTCGCTGCTGTGGGCGAACCTGTCGAGCATCTATGTCTGGGTGGTGCTGCTGGTGACGCTGGGCTTCGGCTCGATCGGCTTCTATGACGACTATCTGAAGGTGACCAAACAGTCGCATCTCGGCTTTTCCGGCAAGGCACGGCTGGCGCTTGAATTCGTCATTGCCGGCATCGCCGCCTGGGTGATCATGCACAACGGCCAGGCGCCGTTCTCGTCGTCGCTGACATTCCCCTTCGCCAAGGAATTCATCATCAATCTCGGCTGGTTCTTCATCCCGTTCTCCTGCTTCGTCATCGTCGGCGCCGGTAATGCGGTGAACCTGACCGACGGCCTCGACGGGCTGGCGATTGTGCCCATCATGATCGCGGCGGCGTCCTTCGGCGTCATCGCCTATCTGTCCGGCAACGCCGTATTCGCAGAATATCTGCAGATCCATTTCGTGCCCGGCACCGGCGAACTGGCGGTCGTGCTCGGCGCGGTCATCGGCGCCGGCCTCGGCTTCCTCTGGTTCAACGCGCCGCCGGCGGCGATCTTCATGGGCGACACCGGCTCGCTGGCCATGGGCGGCCTGATCGGCACGGTTGCCGTCGCCACCAAGCACGAGATCGTTCTGGTTATCGTCGGCGGGTTGTTCGTCGTCGAAATCCTGTCGGTCATCATCCAGGTCGGCTACTTCAAGATGACCGGCAAGCGGGTGTTCCTGATGGCGCCGATCCACCATCATTTCGAAAAGCTCGGCTGGACCGAAAGCCAGGTTGTGATCCGCTTCTGGATCATCGCCGTTATCCTGGCGCTGGTCGGCCTGTCCACCCTGAAGCTGAGATAGGAGCCCGCTTGATCCCCGCCGCATCCTTCGCAGGCAAGCATGTTTCGCTCTTCGGGCTCGGTGGCTCGGGGATCGCGACGGCGCGCGCGCTGATCGCCGGCGGGGCGGACGTGCTGGCCTGGGACGACAACCCCGAAAGCGTTGCCAAGGCGGCGGCGGACGGCATCGCAACCAGCGATTTGCGCGGCGCCGACTGGGCAAAGTTCTCGGCTTTCGTGCTGTCGCCGGGCGTGCCGCTGACGCATCCCAAGCCGCATTGGACGGTGGAACTGGCGCGTGGTGCTGGCGTCGAGATCATTGGCGACATCGAGCTTTTCTGCCGCGAACGGATGCTGGCCGCGCCGGCAGCGCCGTTCATCGCCATCACCGGCACCAACGGCAAGTCGACGACGACCGCATTGACCGCGCATATCCTCAAAGCGGCGGGACGCGACACCCAGATGGGCGGCAATATCGGCCGCGCGGTGATGACGCTCGATCCGCCCGAGCCCAATCGGCATTATGTCGTCGAATGCTCGTCGTACCAGATCGATCTCGCGCCCTCGATCAACCCGACGGCCGGCATCCTGCTCAATTTGACGCCGGACCATCTCGATCGGCACGGCACCATGCAGCACTACGCCTCGATCAAGGAACGGCTGGTGGCCGGCAGCGAGACTGCGATCATCGGCATCGACGATTCCTGGTGCGCTCAGATCGCCGAGCGGCTGGAGCGGGCAGGGCGGCATGTCATCCGTATTTCCAAGCGGCTGCCGCTGACCGACGGCTATTTCGCCGACGGCGGCAACCTGATGGAGGCGGTGAACGGCCGCTACAGCCCCGTCGCTTTCCTCGAAGGCATCGGCTCGCTGCGCGGCCAGCACAATGCGCAAAACGCGTTGGCAGCGGTCGCCGCTTGCCTCAAGGTCGGGCTGGACCTTGGCGAAATCCAATCCGGACTGGAAAGTTTTCCCGGCCTTGCGCACCGTATGGAGCAGGTCGGCCGCAAGGATCATGTGCTGTTCGTCAACGATTCCAAGGCGACCAATGCCGACGCGGCGGCACCGGCTTTGTCGAGCTTTCCGCGCATCTACTGGATCGCCGGCGGCCTGCCCAAGGAGGGCGGCATCGAGCCGTTGCGCGGCTTCTTCCCGCGCATCGCCAAGGCCTATCTGATCGGCGAGGCGGCGCCCGCCTTTTCGGCGACACTCGGCGAGGCCGTCCCCTACGAAATATCGGGCACGCTGGCCGCTGCGGTCGAACATGCCGCGCATGATGCGGCTCAAGACGATGCGAGCGAAGTGGTGGTGCTGTTGTCTCCGGCCTGCGCCAGTTTCGACCAGTTCAAGAATTTCGAAGTCCGCGGCGAAGCCTTCAGGCAAGCTGCGAATGCTATCGAGGGTGTGAAACCCATCGGAGGGGCACGATAATGCAGAGCCGTCTCGATAAAAGTCCGGTTGCGACCTGGTGGTGGACGATCGATCGCTGGTTCCTGGCGGCGTTCCTGTCGCTGATGGGGCTCGGCATCGTGCTGTCGTTTGCCGCCAGCCCGGCGGTGGCCGAACGCATCGGCCTCGACAGCTTCCATTTTGCCACCAGGCAGATCATCTTCACCGTGCCGGCGCTTGGCGTGATGCTGGCGGTGTCCTTCCTCGAATCCCGGCAGATCCGGCGCATGGCGCTGATCATGCTGTGCCTGATGCTGGTGCTGATGGTGGCGGTGCTCTACATCGGCGTCGAGGTGAAGGGCGCGCGCCGTTGGGTGTCGCTGGCCGGCCTGTCGATCCAGCCGTCGGAATTCCTCAAGCCCGCCTTCGTCATCATGTGCGCCTGGCTATTTGCCGAACACAAGCGCCAGCCCGACATTCCGGGCAATCTGTTTGCCATGCTGCTGCTGGCGCTGGTCGTCTCGCTGCTGGTGGCGCAGCCGGATCTCGGCCAAACGATGCTGGTGACCGGCACCTGGGGTGTGATGTTCTTCATGGCCGGGCTGCCATGGCTGTGGATCATCGCGCTAGGTGGTGCGGGCGTCGGCGGCGTGTTCGCCGCCTATTCGGTGTTTCCGCACGTCGCCTTGCGCATCGACAAGTTCCTCACTGGCGAAGGCGACACGTTCCAGGTCGACATGGGCCGCGAGGCGCTGATCAATGGCGGCTGGTTCGGCGTCGGGCCGGGCGAGGGCACCGTCAAGCGGGTCATCCCGGACAGCCATGCCGACTTTGTCTTTTCGGTCGCCGGCGAGGAATTCGGATTGATCATGTGCTTCTTCATCATGTCGATCTTCGCCTTCATTGTGCTGCGCGGCCTCAACACGGCGCTGAAGGAGCATGACGACTTCACCCGCTATGCGGTCGGCGGCCTCGTCACCGTGTTCGGCCTGCAGGCCGTCATCAACATGTGCGTCAACCTGCAACTGGTGCCGGCCAAGGGCATGACGCTGCCATTCATCTCCTATGGCGGTTCCTCTCAGATCGCGATCGCCATCTCGATGGGCATGGTGCTGGCGCTGACGCGCAAGCGGCCCGAAAAGCGCAAGCAAATGGGCTTTGCCCTGCCGCAACGCGCCTTGCCGGCGGAGTGATATGGCGAGAGGCGTCATCCTTCTCGCGGCAGGTGGAACCGGCGGGCATCTGTTTCCGGCCGAGGCGCTGGCGCATGAGCTGAACGAGCGCGGCTGGACGGTGCATCTGGCCACCGACGACCGCGCCGAGCGGTTCGCCGCCCATTTCCCGGCAGCCGCCATCCATCCGATCCAGTCGGCGACAATGGGCTCGAAAAATCCCATTGCCCTGCTTGGTGCCTTCTGGAAAATCTGGCGCGGCGTGCGCCAGGCCTCTGCCGTCATCGCCAGGATCAAGCCGGATGCCGTCGTCGGCTTTGGCGGCTACCCGACCTTGCCGCCGCTCTATGCGGCGACGCGGCGCAAGGTGCCGACGCTGATCCATGAGCAGAACGCGGTGATGGGACGCGCCAACCGGGCGCTGGCCGGGCGTGTCGACGCCATCGCCGGCGGCTTCCTGCCACAGGACGCCAGTGCCACCGGCGCCAAGACGGTGACGACAGGCAATCCGGTCCGGCCTCCCGTGCTGGAAGCGGCCAAGACGCCTTATGCGGCATCGACCGGGGAGCAGCCGTTCAGGCTGTTGGTGTTCGGCGGGAGCCAGGGTGCGCAGTTCTTTTCGGACGCGGTGCCGGCGGCCGTCGCGCTGCTTTCCGATACGCAACGCAAGCGGTTGCTGATCACGCAGCAGGCGCGCGCCGATGACGTGGCGCGGGTGAAGGCGGCCTATGCCGCACTTGGCGTCGCCGCCGAAGTCTCGCCCTTCTTCACCGACATGGCGCAACGCATAGCGGCGGCGCATCTGGTGGTGTCGCGCTCCGGCGCCTCGACCGTTTCGGAGATCGCCGTCATCGGCCGGCCGGCGCTGCTGGTGCCATATCCCTATGCGCTCGACCACGACCAGGCGGCGAACGCGGCGGCCCTTGCCGCCGCTGGCGGTGGCGAAGTGCACCCGCAATCCTCGCTTTCGCCCGAACGCATCGCGGCCCTCATCGGTGGGCTGATGGACAGCCCCGAGCGGCTGGCGGCCATGGCGGCGGGAGCGAAATCGGCCGGCCGGCCCGACGCGGCACGGTTGCTCGCCGATCTTACAGAGGCTATTGCGTCCCAAAAAACCGTTTCAGACTTCAGGAAGGGGACGCACGTATGAAGATGCCGCAGACCATCGGCCTTGTGCATTTCATCGGTATTGGCGGCATCGGCATGAGCGGCATCGCCGAAGTGCTGCACAATCTCGGCTACAAGGTGCAGGGGTCCGACCAGGCCGACAGCGCCAATGTGCAGCGGCTGCGCGACAAGGGCATCGAATGCTTCGTCGGGCACCAGGCCGAAAATCTCGGCGATGCCGAGGTTGTCGTCGTCTCGACGGCGATCAAGAAAACAAACCCCGAACTGAAGGCCGCGCGCGAGAAGCTGCTGCCGATCGTGCGCCGTGCCGAGATGCTGGCCGAGCTGATGCGTTTTCGCCAGGCGGTGGCGATTGGCGGCACGCATGGCAAGACGACGACGACCTCGATGGTGGCGACCTTGCTCGAAGCCGGCGGGCTCGATCCGACTGTCATCAATGGCGGCATCATCAACGCCTATGGCACCAATGCGCGTATGGGCGATGGCGAATGGATGGTGGTCGAGGCCGACGAGAGCGACGGCACATTCCTCAAGCTGCCGGCCGAAATCGCTGTCGTCACCAACATCGATCCTGAGCATCTCGACCACTATGGCAGCTTCGACAAGGTGCGCGAGGCGTTCCGCCAGTTCGTCGAGAACGTGCCGTTCTACGGCTTCGGCGTGATGTGCACCGATCACCCGGAAGTGCAGGCCCTGGTCGGCCGCATCGAGGACCGCCGCATCATCACCTATGGCGAGAACGCGCAGGCCGACGTGCGCTTCACCAACCACCGCATGGCGGGTGCCATTTCGGAATTCGACGTGGTGATCCGCAACCGCAAGAGCGGTGGCCAGACGACGATCGCCGGCCTGCGCTTGCCGATGCCCGGCCGCCACAACGTCTCCAACGCGACGGCGGCGATCGCTGTCGCGCATGAACTTGGCCTGTCCGCCGAGGCGATCAAGAAGGGCCTGTCGTCCTTCGCCGGCGTCAAACGCCGCTTCACTCATACCGGTTCATGGAACGGCGTCGATGTGTTCGACGATTACGGCCATCATCCGGTCGAGATCTCGGCTGTGCTGAAGGCGGCGCGCAGCGCCACTAAGGGCCGCGTCATCGCCATTGCCCAGCCGCATCGCTTCACCCGGCTGCACGACCTGTTCAACGAGTTTTCCACCTGTTTCAACGACGCCGACACGGTGATGGTGGCGCCGGTCTACGCGGCCGGTGAAGAACCGATCGAAGGCGTGACCTCGGATGCGCTGGTGTCGCGCATCCGCGCCGGCGGCCATCGCGACGCACGCTACATCGAAGGTCCGGCAGCAATCGCGCCGATCATCCGCGATCTGGCCAAGCCCGGCGACTTCGTCGTCTTCCTCGGCGCCGGAAACATCACCCAATGGGCTTATGCGTTGCCCAAGGAGCTTGGCGGGACGGTCTCATGATGTATGGCCAGGCCCTGATCGACAGACTTGGCGACCGGCTTGCCGGCCTGCGTGGCCGCCTCACGCCGAATGCCGAGATGGACAAGATCACCTGGTTCCGCGCCGGGGGGCTGGCCGAAGTGCTGTTCCAGCCGGCCGACGAGGAGGACCTGGCCGCCTTCCTCAAAGCCGTTCCCGAGGAAATACCGCTGACCGTCGTCGGCGTCGGCTCGAACCTTCTGGTTCGTGACGGCGGCATTCCGGGTTTTGTCATCCGGCTTTCGGCTAAAGGGTTTGGTGAGGCAGAAATTGTTTCGCCGACCACGATCAAGGCGGGCGCGGCCACGCCCGACAAGCGCGTTGCTGCCGTGGCGCTGGAAGCCGGCATTGGCGGTTTCCATTTCTATCACGGCATTCCGGGCGCCATTGGCGGCGCGCTGCGGATGAACGCCGGCGCCAACGGCGTCGAGACGCGCGAACGCGTCGTCGAGGTGCGTGCGCTCGACCGCAAGGGCAATGTGCAAACGCTGAGCAATGCCGACATGGGCTACGCCTACCGCCATTCGGCGGCACCTTCCGGGCTGATCTTCACCTCGGCTTTGTTCAAGGGGTTTGCCGAGGACAAGGCAGCGATCAAGGCGGCGATGGACGCGGTGCAGAACCATCGCGAGACCGTGCAGCCGATCCGCGAAAAGACCGGCGGTTCGACCTTCAAGAATCCCGAAGGCACGTCAGCCTGGAAGGAGATCGACAAGGCGGGCTGCCGCGGCCTGATGATCGGCGGTGCGCAGATGTCGCCGCTGCATTGCAACTTCATGATCAACACGGGAACCGCGACCGGCTACGACCTCGAATATCTCGGCGAGACGGTGCGAACGCGGGTGCTGGAAAATTCGGGCATCCGGCTGCAATGGGAAATCAAGCGCATCGGCAATTTCCGGCCGGGGCATGCCGTGCAGGAGTTTCTCGGGCAACTTCTATAGTGGGTGTTGAAGTTCACGTGATGCATGAACTTCAATGGGGCCGAAAATGGCTCGCGACCGTTGCCGCAAAGACTCAACGGCGCGGTTTTCGCATCCATTTTCTCAGAAAGTGAATCTCTCGGAATCGTAAGTACTTGCCAGTGAATCAACTCTCTGATTCTCTGCTCCAAAGCGTTTCCTGATTTGAGTCGTTCGACGCGTTCAGCGTTTTCCGTCTGGGGGGCAACCTGCCGGGAGACTCGGACTCAATGTTGCGGAAATCTTGGTTTTTGGTCCGCGGTGAGAGGGGATGACGGGGGAATGAAAAGCAAGCATGTGGCCGTCCTGCTGGGAGGTTTCTCGTCCGAGCGGCCCGTGTCCCTGTCCTCGGGAAAGGCTTGTGCCGATGAGCTCGAGAAGGAAGGCTATCAGGTCACGCGCGTCGATGTCGGGCGCGATGTCGGCTCGGTGCTTGCCGAACTCCGGCCGGATGTCGCGTTCAATGCGCTGCATGGTCCGTTTGGCGAGGATGGTACCATCCAAGGTATCCTCGAATATCTCGGTGTCCCCTATACGCATTCCGGCGTGCTCGCGTCGGCGCTGGCCATGAACAAGGAGCAGGCCAAGCGGGTTGCCAAATCGGTTGGTGTCCCTGTCGCCGAATCGAAGGTCGCCAGCCGCTTCGCCATCCAGAACAAACACCCGATGAAGCCGCCCTATGTGGTCAAACCCGTCAATGAGGGGTCGAGCTTCGGCGTCGTCATCGTGCATGAGGGGCAGTCGCATCCGCCGCAGGTCATCGGCTCGTCCGAATGGAAATATGGCGATACCGTCATGGTCGAACGCTACATCCATGGCCGCGAGCTGACCTGCGCCGTGATGGGCGATGTCGCTCTTGGGGTCTGTGAGATCATCCCAACCGGCCATTCCTTCTACGACTATGATTCAAAATATGTCGCGGGGGGATCAAAGCACGAATGCCCCGCAAAAGTTTCACCGAATATTTACCAAAAAATACAAACACTGGCGCTCAAGGCTCATCAAGCGATCGGCTGTCGGGGCGTTTCCCGATCGGACTTCCGTTATGACGATCGGCATTCCGAAAACGGCGAGGTTGTCTGGCTCGAGGTCAACACCCAGCCGGGTATGACGCCGACGTCCTTGGTGCCTGAAATCGCCGCCCAGGCCGGGCACTCGTTTGGCGATTTGTTGAGTTGGATGGTGGAGGACGCTTCGTGTCTGCGTTGAAATGGGGACAAGGCAAGGGGAAGGGCGCGGCCGGGCCGGCGCTGTTCGGCTTGCCGTTGTCATCAGGCCATTTCGTGCTGCCGCGTGTGCTTCGCCGCCCGGTGCGTGTTCTTGCGCGCCTGGGCGTGGGTGAATTCCAGGCGCCGCGCTTCTCCGCGGCCATGATGTCTGCCGTGCTGCTTGTCTCGAGCAGTGCCTATGGCGCCTATCTCGGCGGCCATGTCGACGGCATCGTCCAAAGCGTCACTGCCCGCACCGGCTTTGCTGTCGATCAGGTCAGGGTGGTCGGCAATCGCCAGACCTCCGAGATCGACATTCTCGACAGGCTCGAGCTCGACGGCTGGACCTCGCTGATCGGTTTCGATGCCGAGGCCGCGCGGGAGCGCATTGCTACCTTGCCCTGGATCGAGGTCGCCGCGGTGCGCAAGGTCTATCCGCACACGCTGGAAGTGCGCGTCGAAGAGCGCGAGCCCTTCGCGCTCTGGCAGCAGGGCGATGAGCTCTCGGTTATTGAGAAGAATGGCGCCGTGATCGCGCCGTTCTCCGGCGGCAAGCAGGTGCGTCTGCCTTTGCTGATCGGTCTCGGTGCGCCGGCCAAGGCGCCGGACTTCCTGGTCAAGGTCGAAAAATATCCTGAACTCGCGAGCCGGATCAAAGGCTATGTCCGCGTTGGTGAGCGGCGCTGGGACCTGAAGCTGGACAACGGCATCACCGTCAAGCTTCCCGAGGATGGCGAGGATCAGGCGATCGCCGAGCTCGTCAAGATGGACCAGGACAAGGGGCTGTTGTCGCGCGATATCGCCGCCGTCGACATGCGCCTGACGGACAGGCTGGTCGTGCAGTTGACGCCCGAGGCGGCGACGCAGCGCGAAGCCGCCCTCAACGAAAAACCCAAAAGCCTGAAGCGCAAGCCGGAGACGAAAATATGAGCTGGCTTGGCGGTCATGGCGACGCCGCGTCGCGCCGGTCCGGCACCCTGACGGTGCTGGATGTCGGTTCGAGCAAGGTCTGCTGCATGGTGGCAAAGCTGAAGCCGAGCGAAGACGGCAAGCTGTTGCGCGGCCGCTCGCACCGGATCCAGGTGATCGGCATCGGCCATCAGAAGTCGCAGGGCGTGAAGTCGGGAGTCGTCGTCGACCTCGATCGCGCCGAGCATGCCATTCGTCTTTCCGTCGATGCGGCCGAGCGCATGGCTGGGCTGACGGTCGATTCGCTGATCGTCAACATGACCGCCGGCCGGCTGAAGAGCGAAGCCTTCTCGGCCACCATCAACCTTGGCGGCCACGAGGCCGACGAGGCCGATATCAAGCGCGTTCTCGGCGCGGGCGCCAAGCAAGCACTGAAGGCCGAGCGCGAGGTGATCCATTCGCTCCCCGTCGGCTTTTCGCTCGATGCCGAGCGCGGCGTGCGCGATCCGCGCGGCATGGTCGGCGACGCACTTGGCGTCGACATGCATGTCTTGACCGGCGACGCCGCGCCAATGCGCAACCTGGAGCTTTCCATCAACCGGTCGCACCTGTCGGTCGAACGCATGGTGGCGACGCCCTATGCCAGCGGGCTGGCCGCCCTGGTCGACGACGAGCTGGAAATGGGCGCCGCCTGCATCGACATGGGCGGCGGCACGACGACGATCTCGGTGTTTTCGGACGGCAAGTTCGTCCATGGCGACGCGATCGCAATCGGCGGCAACCATGTCACGCTGGACATGGCCAAGGGCCTGTCGACCTCACTCGACGCCGCCGAGCGGCTGAAGGTGATGCATGGCTCGGCATTGCCGGGCAGCGCCGACGACCGGGACCTGGTCTCGATCCAACCGATCGGCGACGACGGCGACGTGCCCCTGCAGATCCCGCGCTCGGTGATGACGCGCATCGTGCGCGCCCGCATCGACGAGACGCTCGAACTGCTGCGCGACCGACTGAACAAGTCCGGCTACGGCAATGCGGTGGGCAAGCGCGTCGTCTTGACCGGCGGCGCCAGCCAGCTTGCCGGCCTGCCGGAGGCGGCGCGCCGGATCCTCGGACGCAATGTGCGCATCGGTCGCCCGCTTGGCGTGGCCGGCCTGCCGGAAGCGGCAAAGGGACCGGCCTTCTCGGCTGCGGTGGGGCTTCTGATCTATCCGCAGATGGCGAGCTTCGAGAGCCATCCGGCGAAAGGAATTTCCGGTCTCAGAATGACTGGAACGGGTGGAAAACTGCATCGCATGAGTCAGTGGTTGAGAGACAGTTTCTAATTGACGGGGACAGCCCCATAGGCGGCCGCGGCGGCGAAGCGGCGTGAAAGGCAAAGGACGGAGACAATGACGATCAATCTGCAGAAGCCGGACATCACCGAGCTTAAGCCGCGGATCACCGTGTTCGGTGTCGGCGGCGGCGGCGGCAATGCCGTCAACAACATGATCACCGCCGGTCTGCGCGGTGTCGAGTTCGTGGTGGCCAACACCGACGCTCAGGCGCTGACCATGTCGAAGGCCGATCGGCTGATCCAGCTCGGCGCGCATGTCACCGAAGGCCTTGGCGCCGGATCGCAGCCGGAAGTCGGCCGCGCGGCGGCGGAGGAATGCATCGACGAGATCATCGATCATCTGTCCAACACCCATATGTGCTTCGTCACCGCGGGCATGGGCGGCGGCACCGGCACGGGTGCGGCTCCAGTCGTGGCGCGTGCCGCACGCGAAAAGGGCATCCTCACCGTCGGCGTCGTCACCAAGCCGTTCCATTTCGAAGGCCAGCGCCGCATGAAGACCGCGGATTTTGGCATCGAAGAGCTGCAGAAATGCGTCGATACGCTGATCGTCATCCCCAACCAGAACCTGTTCCGGCTGGCCAATGACAAGACGACCTTCGCCGACGCCTTCGCCATGGCCGACCAGGTGCTCTATTCCGGTGTTGCCTGCATCACCGACCTGATGGTCAAGGAAGGCCTGATCAACCTCGACTTCGCCGACGTGCGTTCGGTCATGCGCGAGATGGGCAAGGCTATGATGGGCACCGGCGAGGCTTCGGGCGAGGGCCGTGCGATGGCCGCAGCCGAGGCTGCCATTGCCAACCCGCTGCTCGACGAGACCTCGATGAAGGGCGCCAAGGGCCTGCTGATCTCGATCACCGGCGGCCGCGACCTGACCCTGTTCGAGGTTGACGAAGCGGCGACCCGCATCCGCGAGGAAGTCGACCAGGATGCCAACATCATCCTAGGCGCCACCTTCGACGAAGAGCTCGAAGGGGTCATCCGCGTCTCGGTGGTTGCCACGGGTATCGACAAGTCGGCGGCGGAAATCGCCGCAGCGCCGATCTCGATCCGCACCGCTCCGCAGAAGCCGGTCAGCCGCCCGGCCGTTGCCGCGGTGGAAAGCCGACCGGCGCCGGTCCAGCAGGCAGCTTACGAACCGCGCGCCGTCGACCCGGTCGCCGAAGCCATCCAGCTGGCGGAAGCAAATGCAGCGGCGATGGCGCAGGCTCGTCCGGCTCCCGTTGCCCATGCGGAGGATTTCCGCCCGCAGAGCAAGATCTTCCAGGCACCGCCAGCACAGCCGATGCCGCAGCCCGTGGCACACCCGGCCCCGCAGCCACGCGAAATGCTGCGTGAAGCGCCGCAACCGGTTGCCATGGCGCCGCAGCGGATGCCGCGCGTCGAGGACTTTCCGCCGGTCGTCAAGGCCGAGGTGGATGCCAAGAACCGCCCGGCCGACCACGAGAACAGCAGCGGACCGATGGGCCTGCTGAAGCGCCTGACGAACGGCCTGACCCGTCGCGAGGAAGAGCCTGCACGGCTGCAGCCGGCGCAGCCGCGCGAACCCAAGCTGCGCCAGGCAGCGCCTGAGGTGCGCCGTCTTGCCAGCCAGGATGCGCAGCTCTACGCACCGCGCCGCGGTCAGCTCGACGAGCAGGGCCGCCTGACGCCGCAGGTGAGGGCGACTCAGGACGATGATCAGCTGGAGATTCCGGCGTTCCTGCGCCGCCAGGCCAACTGATCGGTAAACGGGCTTTAAGAATTGTTAACAGGCAAGCAAGAAATTGCTTGCCTGTTAACGTTTAAAATCATGGGATTTCAATGGCTTATCAAGCTCAACTGGATCCGACTCGCGGTTACAAAGAGTAAGAAACCGTGATTTGGAGTCTCCCACCCGCGACATTATCTTCCGGCCACCATAGTCGGTTTGTCAGGATTTCGGGGGAAGTCGCCCTGCCTGCCGATTTCAACAAGAGCCGCGCCCTCGGGCTGGAGAAGCGGACCTTAGGCATTACGGGCTTGTGGGGATTGTCTTGCACGACTATCAGACGACAGTGAAGACGCGCGCGTCGCTTACCGGCACCGGCGTCCACAGCGGCAAGGAAGTTTCCATCAGCTTCGTGCCGGCAGATGCCGATACCGGCATCGTGTTCCAGCTTTTCAACGGCGCAGTGCAGGCCCGCGAGGTTCGCGCCCTGGTTTCCGAAGTCGGCGCCACAGACCTGTGCACCATGCTTGGTGATCCCGCTGGCGAGCACATCGCCACGGTAGAGCACATCATGGCGGCGCTGTTCGGGCTCGGCATCGACAATGTCGCCATCGAGATCGACGGGTCCGAGGTTCCCATCTTCGACGGCAGCGCCATGGCGTTCGTCGAAGCCATCGACCAGGCCGGCGTCGAGACGCTGTCGGTCAAGCGCCGTTATATCAGGGTCATCAAGCCGGTTCGCATCGAGAACGGCGCCTCGTGGGCGGAGTTCAAGCCTTACGACGGCACCCGTTTCGAGATCGAGATCGACTTCGAAAGCCCGGCAATCGGCCGGCAGTTGTTCGCGTCCGACCTCAACGCCGATATTTTCCGCCGCGACCTCGCGCGCGCCCGCACCTTCGGCTTCATGAAGGATGTCGAGCGGCTGTGGGCCGCCGGCTATGCGCTCGGCTCCTCGCTGGAGAATTCGCTGGTGATCGGTGACGACAACCGCGTCATCAACATGGGCGGCCTGCGCTATCCCAACGAATTCGTCCGCCACAAGACGCTTGACGCCATGGGCGACCTGGCGCTGGCCGGCGCCCGTTTCATCGGCTGCTTCCGCTCCTATCGCGGCGGCCACAGGATGAACGCCGCCGCGCTGCGCCGCCTGCTGTCGGATCGCACGGCATTCGAGATCGTCGAGACGACACGGCGCGAGCGCGGCCGCAGCGCCGAGATGAATGCCGTCAATGCGCCGCTCTACGCGCCTTGGATGATCTGATTTACTTAACTTTTTTCGGATCCTGGCAGATAGAGGTGTTGCACGAATGCAACACCTGTTGGTGAAATTGCACTGATTTTCAAGCAGCGTCCGGCTGCCACAAAAATGTGCGATTGGCCGGCGATAGCGTTGCCGGGCAAGGCGGTTATGGTTTATGGCTGCTGCCGTCGATTAGGGCATGTCGCTCAAAAGTGGGGATCAAGTTTGGGACCACGGCATGCAACACGCATTGAAATAACGCCGAAAGGGCGGAATCCAATCATGTTCTTCAAGCGAGTTGGTCAATCGAAAGCGCCGCAGCGGGCTGTTTTCCTGGCGCTTTCGGTGGTTGTTCCATCGCTCTTCCTGTCGGCCTGCATGTCGTCGGAGAAAGATATCGACCTGTCGACCTATGTCGACCAGACCGAGCCGGCCGATGTTCTCTACAATCAAGGTCTTGCCAATCTGAATGCCGGGCGCCTGCAAGAGGCGAGCCGCAAATTCGATGCCGTCGACCGCCAGCATCCTTATTCGGAATTCGCCCGCAAATCGATGGTGATGGGCGCTTTCGCCGACTATCGCCAGGGCAACTACGACGAGGCGATCGGCTCGGCCAAACGCTACCTCACGCTCTATCCTTCGACTGATGACGCCGCCTACGCGCAGTACATCATCGGCTTGAGCTACTACCGCCAGATCAAGGACGTGACGCAGGACCAGAAGGAAGCGCGCCAGACCCTTCAGACGATGCAGGACTTGGTGACGCGTTGGCCGACATCGGAATATGTCGATGACGCCAAGGAAAAAATGCGCTTCGCCAACGACCAGCTGGCCGGCAAGGAAATGCAGATCGGCCGCTACTATCTCGAGCGCCGCGAATACATCGCCGCCGTCAAGCGCTTCCGCACCGTGGTGGAGAACTATTCCAACACACGGCATGTCGAGGAGGCGCTCGCCCGCCTGACCGAAAGCTATTACGCGATGGGCCTGACCTCGGAGGCACAGACCGCCGCCGCGGTGCTCGGCACCAACTACCCCGACAGTTCGTGGTACAAGGATTCCTACAAGCTGCTGCAGAGCAACGGGCTTGCGCCGCGCGAGAATGCCGGCTCGTGGATATCCAAGGCCGGGAAGATGATCACCGGCGGCGCCTGACCCCAGAGCATTGGACCGAAGCGTACGCAACGCTTTTTCGGATTGATCCGGTGCCCAAACAAAAAGATAGTGCGGCGCTGCGACTCCAGATGGTTGCGTGCCGCTCTAAAGCGCATCGCGCTTTAAGTCTTTTGTTTTTGTGCATGTCGTTATCCCAAAACTGGGTCCACTTTTTGGCGACATGCAATAGGTCCGGGTTCTGATGCTTTCCAGACTGTCGATCCGCGATATCGTCCTGATCGAGAAGCTGGATATCGACTTCCAGCCGGGTCTTTCCGTGCTGACCGGCGAAACCGGCGCCGGCAAATCCATCCTGCTCGATGCCCTCTCGCTGGCGCTCGGCGCGCGTGGCGACGCGTCGCTGGTGCGCCATGGCGCGGCGCAGGGCCAGGTGATCGCCGTCTTCGACGTCCCGCGCAACCATCCAGCCCGCACACTGCTTGCCGAAAACGCCATCGACGATGACGGCGACATAATCCTGCGCCGCCTCCAGACGGCGGATGGCCGCACCCGCGTCTTCGTCAACGATCAGCCTTCGAGCGTCACGCTGATGCGCGATGTCGGCCGCGCGCTGGTCGAGATCCACGGCCAGCACGACGAACGCGCTCTGGTCGATCCCGGCGCACACCGCGATGTGCTTGACGCTTTCGGCGGCCATCTCGGCGCTGTCCGCTCGACCGGCGAGGCGTGGCGGCACTGGCGCGCCTGCGAGCACGAGCTGTCGCGTCACAGCGCCAAAGTGGCGGCGGCCGCGCGTGAGGCCGACTATCTGCGTGCGGCGGTGGCGGAGCTGACGAAGCTCGATCCGCAGCCGGGCGAGGAGACCGATCTCGCCGAGCTGCGCGCATCGATGATGCGGGCGGAAAAGATCGCTTCCGAAATCCATGACGCGCAAGATGTGCTGTCCGGTCCGTCCTCGCCCTTGCCGCAACTGGCGAGCCTGCTCAGACGGCTGCAGCGCAAGGTGACGGAAGCACCGGGCCTGCTCGACGACGTGGTCAAGTCGCTCGACGAGGCAATGCTGTCGCTAGATGCCGCGCAATCGGGCGTCGAGGCCGCACTGCGCGCCACCGAATATGATCCACAGCGGCTGGAGAAGGCGGAGGAGCGGTTGTTTTCGCTGCGCGCCGCTTCGCGCAAGCACACTGTCGCCGTCGACGACCTGGCGCAATTGCGCGACACGATGTCGGCCGATCTCGCCGATCTCGATGCCGGCGAGGAACGCTTGCATGGGCTCGAAAAGCAGGCTGCCGCGGCACGCGAGACCTATGACATTGCAGCCGCACAACTCTCCTCGCTGCGCCATGCGGCGGCGGTCGGCCTGACCAAGGCGGTCATGGCCGAGTTGCCGGCTCTAAAGCTCGAACGCGCCGCCTTCATCGTCGAGATGAAGAGCGAGGCCGAGAGCCGCATGGAAGAAGGCATCGACCAGATCGAATTTTGGGTGCGCACCAATCCAGGCACACGGCCTGGGCCGATGATGAAGGTCGCTTCCGGCGGCGAGCTTTCTCGCTTCTTGTTGGCGCTGAAGGTGGCGCTGGCCGACCGTGGCTCGGCGCCGACGCTGGTTTTCGATGAAATCGACACCGGCGTGGGCGGCGCTGTCGCCGACGCCATCGGCCAGCGGCTGGCGCGATTGTCGAAACGCGTCCAGGTGCTGTCGGTCACGCATGCGCCGCAGGTAGCGGCACGTGCGGCGACGCATTTCCTGATCTCCAAGTCGGGCAGCACCGACCGAGTCGCGACCGGCATTGCCGAGATGGACCGGCCGGCGCGGCAGGAAGAGATCGCGCGCATGCTGGCCGGCGCCACCATCACCGACGAGGCGCGCGCCGCCGCCGAGCGGCTGCTGCGCGAGAACACCGCCGCGTCCTGACGATGCACGGTTCGCCAGGCTGGCAAAAATCCCGGCTTCGCAACAGAGTCAGCTTGTGGCGCCATCCCGCTGTTTCGGCGCGGTTTTATCAGAATTTTGCTCCCTTGGATCCGAAAGCTGATCTATGGTCGCGGACCACCAAAGCGCGTCGCGCCGAATCGGATTTGCGCGACGCGCTCTGGGTCTTTGTTGCTATGCGTGTCGTTGTCCCAAAACCGCTGCGCACTTTTGGGCGGCATACATCTATGAGCCGGGTCTGAAACCATGTCCGAAAAACCAGTCGATGCCCTGACAGACAGCGAAGCCAAAGCCGAGCTGAAGCGCTTGGCGGAAGAGATCGCCGAGCATGACCGGCGCTACCATACCGAGGATGCGCCGATAATCTCCGATGCGGAATATGATGCGTTGACGCGCCGCAACCTTGCCATTGAGCAGCGCTTTCCGGCGCTGGTGCGCGAGGATTCGCCGTCGCGCAGGGTCGGTGCGGCGCCGGCGGAAGGCTTCGCCAAGGTGCGCCATGCGGTGCCCATGCTCAGCCTCGCCAAGGCCTATACCGACGAGGATGTCGCCGACTTCATCGAACGCGGCCGGCGGTTCTTCGATCGCGACAAGGATCTCGACATCGCCTTCACGGCCGAGCCGAAGATCGACGGTTTGTCGGCATCGCTGCGCTATGAAAGCGGTGTGTTCGTGCAGGGCGCAACGCGTGGCGACGGTGCCGTCGGCGAGGACATCACCGCCAATCTCAGGACGATCGCCGACATCCCCGCGAAGCTGAAAGGCTCGGGCTGGCCAGAAATCATCGAGATACGCGGCGAGGTCTATATGACCTACGCGGAATTCGAGGCGCTGAAGCAACGCTCGGCGGCGGTTGGCGGCCAGGACTACGTCAATCCGCGCAACACGGCGGCCGGTTCCCTGCGCCAGAAGGATCCATCCGTCACCGCCAGCCGCAACCTCAAATTCTTCGCCTATGCCTGGGGCTATACGTCTGAGGATCCCGCTCCGACCCAGTACGGCGCCGTGCAGAAGTTCAAGGATTGGGGGTTCGCGATCAGCCCGCTGATGGTGCGGGCGAAGTCGGCCGAGGAGTTGATCGCGCATTATCATCGGATCGAGGAGCAGCGCTCCTCGTTGGGCTACGACATTGATGGCGTCGTCTACAAGGTCGACCAGCTGGAGCTGCAGCGCAGATGGGGTTTCGTCACCGGCGAGCCGCGCTGGGCGGTTGCGCATAAATTCCCCGCCGAACAGGCGATGACGACCGTGCAGAAGATCGACATCCAGGTCGGCCGCACCGGCACGCTGGCGCCGGTTGCGCGGCTGGCGCCGGTCACGGTCGGCGGCGTCGTGGTCGAAAACGTCACGCTGCACAATGAGGACTACATCAAGGGCCTGGACAGCACGGGACAGCCGATAAGGGACGGCATCGACGTGCGCATCGGCGATACGGTGGTGATCCAGCGGGCAGGGGATGTCATTCCACAGATCGTCAGCGTCGTCATCGACAAGCGTCCGCCCGACGCCGTGCCATACGAATTCCCGCACACCTGTCCGATCTGCGGCTCGCCCGCGACGCGTGAAATCAACGAGAAGACAGGCAAGGAAGATTCCCGCCGCCGTTGCACCGGCGAACTGATCTGCCCCGCGCAGGCCGTGGAAGGATTGCGGCACTTCGTGTCACGCGGTGCCCTGGACATCGAAGGCCTGGGCGCCGAGAACATAGACACTTTCTTCAATGCGGGATTGATCAAGACAGCCGCCGATATCTTCACGCTCAGGGATCGCCGTCCGGCCGTCACCAAGGCGTTGGCCGAGCGGCGCGAGGAGCAGGCCAGGCAGCGCGAGGCGGCATCGGGCAAGACGCGCAAGAATGTGCGCAGCGTCGAGGATCGCAATTACGAAGGCCTCGACAAACTGTTTGCTGCCATCGACTCGCGCCGCGAACCGGAACTGGACCGCTTCATCTTCGCGCTCGGCATC
This sequence comes from Mesorhizobium sp. P2_C7, assembly GCF_056404515.1. Lineage (NCBI taxonomy): Bacteria > Pseudomonadati > Pseudomonadota > Alphaproteobacteria > Hyphomicrobiales > Phyllobacteriaceae > Mesorhizobium > Mesorhizobium sp. P2_C7. The sequence goes on from NZ_JBFUDW010000003.1 coordinate 374,264, forward strand.
CGCCATATCGGCGAAACCACGGCCGCAGTGCTTGCCAAAACCTTCTCGACCATCGAGGAACTGATCCGCGTCGGCAAGGAGACAGCGGCGGCCGACGATCCGCACAGCGTTTTCCCATCGGTCAACGGCATCGGCGACACGGTCATCGATGCGCTACGCGACTTCTTCGGCAACGAACGCAACGACGACGTGCTGGACGCGCTGCTCAAACAGGTCAAGCCGAAGCCGTATATCGTGACCATCTCGGCCGACAGCGCGGTGGCTGGCAAGACGATTGTGTTCACAGGCACGCTGGAAAAGATGACCCGCCCCGAAGCCAAGGCAATGGCCGAACGCCTCGGCGCGAAGGTCGCGGGCTCGGTTTCGGCGAAGACGGATCTGGTGGTCGCCGGGCCGGGCGCCGGCTCCAAGCTCAAGCTCGCCAGCGAGCTCGGCGTCGAAGTGATCGACGAGGACGCCTGGCTGGTGCGGATCGGCAAGGCGTGATGGAAGGTGCATTCAAGGGTTTCGGGCAGAAGGCCATTCCGTTCCTGAAGGCGCTGGATTTCCATCAGAGCCGGGAGTGGTTCCTGGAAAACCGCGACCTGTTCGAAAAGGAGTTGCGCGATCCCTTCGGCGATCTGGTCGAAACGCTCACGGAGCGTTTCACGCAAGCTGGGCTCGGCCTGCGCGGCGATCGCAAGAAGTCGCTGTTCCGTATCAACCGCGACGTGCGCTTCGCCAAGGACAAGCGGCCTTACAACCGGCATCTGTCGGCGATCCTGTCGCCCGACGGCACCAAGATGGCGCACGGCGTGTTCTACGTTCATGTCGGGCTCGAGGGTTGCTTTGCCGACGTTGCCTGGTGGCAGCCGGAGCCGGCACTGCTGCTGGCTATGCGCAAAGCCATCGCGACGCAGCCTGACAAGTTCCGCGCCATGGTAAAGGCGCTGAAGAAGAACGGCCTTGAGCTTGAGACGGAAGGCCGCATGAAGCGTACCCCACGCGGCTTCGAGCAGATCAGCGAACCCGATCTGACTGACGCCATCCGCAACCGGCATTTTGTCGTCCAGCATGTGATCGACCCGGCGGGGATCCATGGTGCGCAGCTGGTCGGCGAACTCGTCGATTTCACCTTGCGCGCCAGGCCGCTTCTCGACTGGGGCAGGGCGATCGAGGGCAAAGCCCTCGCCGCCTAGCCTTCGACAAGCATCACGACGATCATTTCCGCTGATCATTTGGCTCAAGCAAATTCGTGTGACAGACCGGGCTGCGCCACCTACATACCGCCCTTCGCAAGGGAGTGATTGATGGCGACGGACGCAATCTCCGAGAGTGGTGCAAGGAGCGATTTCTGGCAGGGCGTACGGCTCTCGATGCCTGTCGTGGTGGCGTCGGCGCCATTCGCGGTGCTGTTCGGGGCGCTTGCGGTCGACAATGGCTTCTCGGTCCTCGAGGCCTTTCTGATGAGCGCGCTGGTCTATGGCGGCGCCAGCCAGATGGTCGGTATCCAACTGTTCGGCCAGCATGTCGCGCCTTGGCTGATCGTGCTGTCGATCTTTGCCGTCAACTTCCGCCATGTGCTCTATTCCGCCGGCATCGGCCGGCGCATCGCGCACTGGCCCATCATCGAGCAGGCGCTCGGCTATTTCATCCTCACCGATCCGCAGTTCGCCGTGGCCGAGGCGAGGGCGCAATCCGGCCAGACGGTCGGCTTCGCCTGGTATCTTGGACTTGGCCTGCCGGTCTATGTGTTCTGGGTGATCGAAAGCGCGCTTGGCGCGGTGTTCGGCAAGCTGATCCCCGACACGCATGCGATGGGCATCGATTTCCTGCTGCCGATCTATTTTCTCGGTCTCGTCCTGGGCTTTCGCAAGCGGCCGCTGTGGCTGCCGGTGGTCATTGCCAGCGCTGCCGCCTCGATCATTGCCTACAAGACCGTCGGCTCGCCCTGGCACGTCTCGATCGGCGCGGTTGCCGGTGTGCTGCTCGCCGTCATCCTGCCACCTCACCACAGCGGCGTGAAGGCACGGCCATGACCACGACATTCTGGATCATCATCGCCGGTGCGATCGCGACCTATCTGACGCGCATCGGCGGGCATCTGGTCATCTCCCGTTTCGAGAACATCCATCCGCGCGTCGAAGCCGGCCTCAATGCAGTGCCGGCGGCGGTCCTGACGACACTGGTCGCGCCGGAGCTGTTGAACGCCGGGCCGGCGGAATGGGCAGCACTGGTTGTCACCGCCGTAGTTTCGCTGCGCGGCGGGCTGATGTCGATGTTTCTCGCCGGCGCGGCGGTGCTGATACTGGCGCGGCAGTTCGTCGGGTAGGAATTCTGCCGTGCGACCGTGGCGCCGCCCCTCATTGTCTTGCCCGGCATTTCTCCCCGTATAGAGACGGGGAGAAAGACGCTGTCATTGAGGGTTTCGCCAATCGCCAGCGTTGCAGAAAAGGGCGCCGAGGTCGCAACGGCCCCTTCTCCCCGTCACTATACGGGAAGAAGATGCCGGCAGGCAGATGAGGGGTAGCGCCAGCTTTCCAAGACCAGCCCCTAAATCTTCGCATCGTGCGGCAGCGGCGCGGTGGCCTTTTCCAGCCAGGCCAGCGTTTCGCCGTCTAGCATCGGTCCGATCTCAGCCAGCACGCGGGCATGGTAGGCGTCGAGCCAGTGCAGCTCGTCGCGCGTCAGCAGATCGGTGCGCACCAGGCGGATGTCGATCGGCGCCAGCGTCAGCGTCTCGAAGCCGTGCATGGCGATGTCGCCGCCCTCGACCTGTTCCGCCGGCGTCACCAGGATCAGGTTCTCGATGCGGATGCCGTAGCAGCCTTCCTTGTAGTAGCCGGGCTCGTTGGACAGCATCATGCCTTCGAGCAGCTTTTCGGTGCCGGTGCGGGCAATGCGCTGCGGGCCTTCATGGACGGCCAGATAGGAGCCGACGCCATGGCCGGTGCCGTGGGCAAAGTCGCAGCCGTGCTTCCACAGCGCCATGCGGGCGACGGCGTCGATCTCCGAGCCGCGTGTGCCGGCGGGGAAGCGCAGCGTCGAAATACCGATCATGCCTTTCAGCACCAGCGTGAAGCGTTCGCGCATTTCCTCGGTCGGCTGGCCGATCGGCACCGTGCGGGTGATGTCGGTGGTGCCATCCTGATACTGGCCGCCGGAATCGAGCAGGAACAATTCGCCGGCCTGCAGTTTGCGGCTGGTGGCACGCGATACGCGGTAGTGCATGATGGCACCATTCGGCCCAGCACCGGAAATGGTGTCGAAGGAGATGTCGCGCAGCGGCATCTGGGTTTCCTCGCCGGTCTGCCGGCGCGTCTCTTCCAGCCTGGTCACCACGGTGATCTCGTCGAGCGAGCCGGGTTTCTGGCGCTCCAGCCAGCACAAAAGCTTCGCTACTGCAGCGCCATCGCGCCGATGCGCGGCGCGGGAACCGTTTATCTCGGCCTGGTTCTTGGTGGCGCGTGGAATGCGGGCAGGGTCGGCTGCGGCAACCACGGTGCCGCCATTGTCCTCGACCAGCATGCGCAGCCTGTCGGCCGCCAGCACCGGGTCGAGCGCGATCTTCGCGCCACCCTTGGCAAGGGCCTCGATCGCCGCCTCGAATTCGCCGGGCTCATGTGGCTCGGCGAGCTGCGTGAGATAGGCCTCGACCTGGCGCGAGAATTTGCGCCCGTCCATGAACAGCTGATGCGATCCGTCGGCTGCGAGGATGGCGAAGCCGAGCGCCAGCGGTGTATGCGGCACGTCACCGCCACGGATGTTGAAGGCCCAGGCGATGGAAGAGGGGTCGGTCAGCACCGCATGGGTGGCGCCGTCCTTGGCGATCGCCGTTGCCAACCGCGCCAGCTTGTCCTTGGCGAGTTCGCCGGCAAAGCCGATCGGGTGGAGCTCGACCGGCGCTACCGGCGCCTCGGGCTGGTCCTTCCAGATGATGTCGATCGGGTTCTTGTCGAGCGGCACCAGCACAGCGCCGGTCTTGTCGGCCGAGGCCTGCAGTGCCTTGACCTCACTGATGGTGTGCAGCCACGGGTCAAATCCGAGCCGTGCGCCCTTGCCCAGATTGTCCCTGAGCCAGGCGGCTGGCGGGTTGTCGACCAGGCTTTCGATCGAAAAAATGTCGAGATCGACCTCGTGGCGCACCTGCAGCGTGTAGCGCCCGTCGACAAAGACGAAGGCGCGGTCGCGCAGCGCGATGGCGACACCGGCCGAGCCGCTGAAACCGGTCAGCCATTTCAGCCGCGCCGAGCGATCGGCGACATACTCGCCCTGATGTTCGTCGGCGCGCGGCACGATGAAGCCGTCCAGCCCGTTGGCGGCCAGCCACTGGCGCAGCAGCGCGACGCGCGGCTTGCCGACAGCCGGATCGCCCGCGGAATCGAAGGTCTGGAACATCGTGGCCTCCCTGAATTGCGCGCGACCGTAGCGCACGGGCTTGAAAATCGGAATCGATTTCCGGCTGGCGCAACCTGCTACAGCATCGCTTGACTGACAACCGGCCGGGCTTGGTCCAAGCTGGGTCGTTGCCGGCGTGTCGGCCTCAATGCTTGAGGTGGATCGTCACCCAGCCCTCGCGGTGCAAGGTGCGCACGTGGCGGAAGTTCTGGCCGACATAGGCCGAGACGACGGCGTCGCGCTGGCGCTCGAGGATGCCTGACAGCACGATCGAGCCACCAAGTGCGATGTGATCGGCCATTTGCGGTGCAAGCCGCATCAGCGGCCGCGCCAATATGTTGGCGACGATGAGATCGAAGGGCGCGCGCTTGCCAAAGATCGGGTGGTGAAAGCCGGGCGCGGTCACCGTCTCCACCAGCGCCTTGACGTGGTTGAGCCGCGCATTGGCGGCAGCCACCCTAACCGCCACCGGGTCGATGTCAGTGGCCAGCACCGGGATGTGCGCCAGCTTGGCGACGGCGATGGCCAACACCGCGCTGCCGGTGCCGAGGTCGAGCGCATTGCGCGGGTGCTCGCGGCGCATGACCTTTTCCAGCATTTCGAGGCAGCCGGCGGTGGTGCCGTGGTGGCCGGTGCCGAAGGCAAGACCCGCCTCGATCTCGATGGCGAGTTCGCCGCTGTGGCGCTTCCGGCGGTCATGCGCGCCGTGGACGAAGAAACGGCCGGCGCGCACCGGCTTCAAGCCTTCCAGCGAGCGTGCCACCCAGTCGATGTCGGGCAGGGCCTCGCGGCCGATCGGCTTCGCGATGGAAAGGCCGGCAAGGATGTCCTTGGCCCGCGCCTCGACGGCATCGACGTCGCCATCGGCATAGAGCGACACTTCGTAAATGTCGCGATCTTCATCGACCTCCAGCACGGCGATCGGCAGGCCTTCATCCTCGAAGGCCGCCTCGAACACCGCGAAAATGCTGACAGATTCGAGCTTTCCGGTGATGAAATGAAGCCGCGTCTGGGTCATGGATTAAGTGTCTTGCTCGAGCATGATCTTGTCCGAAAACCGGTTCCACTTTTCGCTGACGCGGTCCTTCGGTTCGGGATCATGCGCCCTCGGCCAGTCGCTTCAACTTGGCGACGGCCGTGTCGGCGCTTTCGCCATAGGCGATGGTGCCGGCAAAGTCGCCCTTGGCGTTGAGCAGCAGCACCGAGGCGGTATGGTCCATCGTGTAGTCGCCGTCGCCGGTGTCGACTTTCTTCCAGTAGATGCCGAACGACTTGGCCATGGCATGGACCTTGTCCGGATCGCCGGTGATGCCGACGATGCGGTCGGAGAAATTGCTGACATAGGCGTTCATCACATCGGGCGTGTCGCGCTCCGGATCGACCGAGACGAAATAGGCATGCAGGTTTTTGCCGTCGTTGCCGAGGGTCTTCAGCCAGCCCGCCAGTTCGAACAGCGTGGTCGGGCAGACTTCGGGGCAATGGGTGAAGCCGAAGAAGACGACGCTGGGCTGGCCCCTGAACGCGGCCTCGGTGATCGGCGCGCCTTTCTGGTCGACCAGGGTGAAGGCAGCGCCGAAGGGCTCGCCGCCATAGTGGCCGCGGTACCAGTCGAAGGTCAGCCAGCCGATGCCGGCCGCCATCAGGACGAGAATGCCGACCAGAATAGAACGCATCATCAGTAAGGTCCGTCCACAGAATCATCGGGGCGCCGGCCCAAGGCCGCGCCAGCATGACAGTCTTAACGGTTCGACCCCGTCCAGGCAAAGTGCCGCGTTGCCGCAACCGCAGTGGTGTTGACGTATATGCTTGCAAAGCGGGGTTGGTCGCCCCACCTGTGACCGGCAACTCGAAGCAGGAGGCTCCCTTGCAAGCACTGATTGGGCGGAAACTGATCGGCGGCGCGTTGGCCGCGTGCGTTGTCCTTGGCGCTGGCACGGCGGTGGCCGATGAAGTCGGCAAGGTCGGTGTCGACTGGCTGGGCAACGACATCATCGTCGAGGCGATCAAGGATCCGAAGGTGGAGGGCGTCACCTGTCACGTCGCTTATTTCGATCGTGGCATCATCGACCGCCTGCATAAGGGGAACTGGTTCGAGGATCCGTCCGATTCATCGATCTCCTGCCGCCAGACCGGCCCAATCACCATCGGCGACATCGATATGAGCGAAGGCGGCGAGGAAGTGTTCAAGCAAGGCATCAGCCTGATCTGGAAGAAGCAGGTGGTGAACCGCATCTACGACAAGGCCAACGAGACGCTGATCTACCTGTCGCATTCACGCCAGGTGCAGAACGGCTCGGCCAAGATGTCGGTCACCACCGTGCCGCTCTACGGCCAGAACGTGGTGTGGACCAGCGGCAAGCCGAAATAGGTGGGTCGGCTGGAACCGAGCTTACGGACGGTTGGTCCCGCTTGCGGGACCAACCGCCTAGGGGTAAAGCCGCCCGCATGGACCGTTCCGAAAATCTCGTCCCGAAGGATTCCGAGCCGCGCATCCATCCGACCGCGGAACTGAAGGCCTGCAAGCTCGGCCGCTATGCCTCGATCGGCGAGCGGGTGGTGCTGCGCGAGGTGAGCGTCGGCGACTTCTCCTATTTCGAGCGCCACGCCGAAGCGATCTACACGACGATCGGCAAATTCTGTTCGATCGCTTCAAACAGCCGCATCAACGCGCTGGAGCACCCCATCGAGCGGCTGACCCAGCACAAGGTCAGTTACCGGCCGAACGAGTATTTTCGCTGGCTGGGCGTCGACGCCGCATTCCGCGAGCGGCGGCAGGCGAAAGCAGTGACCATCGGCCATGATGTCTGGATCGGCCATGGCGCGGTGATCATGCCCGGGGTCACCATCGGCAATGGCGCCGTCATCGGCGCCAATGCGGTGGTGACGCATGACGTACCGTCCTACGCCATCGTCGCAGGGGTGCCGGCCAGACCGCTCAGATCACGCTTCCCGGCCACTGTCGCGGCTCGGATCGAAGCGCTCGCGTGGTGGGACTGGCCGGTCGAAAAGCTCGCCAGGGCGGTTCCCGACATGCAGGCATTGCCGATCGAGGCGTTCCTCGACCGCTGGGAAAACGACGCCATCTGACCGGACTGAAACCCCTTCCGCCATGCGGGGGTGGCGCGGCGGAAGGGGCTGGAGATAACCCGCTGGGTAGCGGAAGGAACAGGCACTCTTGCCTGTGCCGCCATTGTGGCATTGAAGCCATAAGGCGTGTTTTCCGCCTTGTTCTCTTTATGCGTGTAGCCAATTGCGCCTGACGTATTTGTTTGCGCCGGGAACCTGAAGCGGTCGCCGGTTGTTTCTCATCGCGCTGCTGCGTTGAGGGATTTCGACACATGGAAAAGCTTTTCACCAAGATCGCCAACTGGGTCGCCCACGTCACCGGCCTGCCGCTGACATTTGCCGCCTGCTGCCTGATCGTCGTCGTCTGGGCGGTGACCGGGCCGTTCTTCGGCTTTTCGGACACCTGGCAGCTCGTCATCAACACCGGCACGACCATCATCACCTTTCTGATGGTCTTTCTCATCCAGAACACCCAGAACCGCGACGGCGCGGCGATCCAGGCCAAGCTCGACGAGCTGATCCGCGTCAGCGAGGGCCACAACAACTTCATCGGCATCGAACATCTGACCGAGTCGGAGGTCGAGGAGATCCGTGACAAATGCGAGCGTGCGGCCAGGCGGCATGACGAGAAGATCGCCGCCATGGCGGCAAAGAAGGCCGTGGTGCAGAAGCGCGGGCCGAAGAAGCACGCGGCTTGAAAGGCTGGAATTCAGGATCAGTCTCTGAGAACGCTCATTGCCTCATGTAGGCCGCGAAATTCTCCTTGTAGTCCGGATGCCAGCGCGACAGGGCCGGACGGTTCTCGATGATGTCGCCGATCGCCCAGGCCATGCGCTTTTCATCCAGCGGCCGCGCCGCCTCATTGTCCGGGCACAGGATGTAGAAATCGCCCCTGGTCAGGGATTCCAGCATGAAATCAATGACCTGTTCGCCGCTCCAGGCGCCAGCCGGTTTTTCCGTCGCGCCCTCGGTGAGGCCGGTAAAGGTGAAGCCGGGGATCAGCAGATGGGCGGCGAGATGGGCGCCGGGTTCGTTGCGCAGCGCGTGCGCCAAGCCTTCCGTGTAGGTCTTCACGCCAGCCTTTGAGACATTGTAGGCGAGGTTGCCGGGCGGCGTGGTGATGCCTTGCTTGGAGCCGGTGTTGACGATCAGGCCGGGCTTGGCCGAGGCCAGCATGCGCGGCGCGAAGGCCTCGACGCCATGCACGACGCCCCAGAAATTGATGTCCAGAAGCCGCCTCCAGGCATCGCGGTTTTCCCAGGGCTTTCCGGGGTTGTTGCCAACGCCGGCATTGTTCATCAGCAGCGACACGTCGCCGAAGGCGCCGAACGCTCTTTCGGCGAGACGGTCCACTTCATCCGCGTTCGAAACGTCGGCGGCAACGGCAAGCACAGCATCGTCGCCCGCAATCGCGGAAACGGCGCGGGAGGCGTCGTCAAGGCGTGCGCTGCCGATGTCTGCCAGCACGATCTTCATGCCCATCAATGCAAGCCGCTTGGCGGCCGCAAGACCAATACCGCTGGCGGCGCCGGTGATGACGGCGGTGTTGCCCGGGCCAAGCGCGGGCAGGGCGGTCTGGATTTCGGCGTCGGTGATCATGGGCTATGGGGTCCTTCTTTCGATGGCGCAGAACTTAGCGCTGGAACGGGCCAGCGCAAGCCTCACTCGCACGTAAAGCGCATTGGGTTTGAAGGGATTTATGCGGCGCGCTTCGGGCCTTGTTTTCATGCATGTCGTCGTCCCAAAGCCACTGCGCCCATTCGGGCGACATGCATTGGCCCGGGTTGACCAGCCCGGCCGAGGCTGCGCATGTTGCCTCGGCAAAAGGAGACTTTTGCCGTGAGAGATGGAGATTTCCTGATTGACGGACTGGGTCGCAATTCTGAAGGAACAGACCGCCACGGGCGATCAGATGAGCCGCGAGGTGCCGCAGATGCTGGCCAACCCCGACATCAGCGAAGCGCAGGTGAAAACGCTCTTTTCCGCGCTGGAGAAACAAGCCGAGTTCGTCGAGAAGCTGCGCATGGCACTGGAGAAATTCGGCCATGATTTCTCGATCATCAAGGCGGCGGAACGGTTGGAGGAGCGCTATGCCGACCTTGCCGCCTCGGTGGCGGAAAAGCTGAAGGCGATGCGCAAGTGAAGCAATTCCAGGAAAAGTGTGAGACGGTTTTCCGTCCGGAATTGCGTAAGACATAAGCAGAGCAATTCCAGGAAAAGTGTGAAGCGGTTTTCCCGGGAAAAGCGCGTAGCGCTTTCCCTGGGAATCGCGTCAGACAAAAAGCGCTATTTTTCGATCACCCGGGCGAAGCGCCTATCCGGCACAAACCAGATCATCGCAACCAGCACATAAACCGCGACGCCGATCCACTGACTGACGAAGGTCAGCAGGACGCCTGCGATGTAGAGGCTCAGCGAGATCTTGCCCTTGCGGTCATTGCCCAGCGCCTTGGCAAAGGCGGTCTCGTTGCCATGCAGGCGATGCAGTGCTGCGGCCAGTATCGTATAGGCGACGGCGCATAGCACGAGATCGATGCCATAGACGGCGACCGGCACCGGTGCGAAGTGGTTCTCGCCCATGAAGGCCGTCGTCACCGGCATCAGCGACAGCCAGAATAAAAGATTGAGGTTCGCCCACAGCACGCGGCCGTCGACGCGCTGCACGGTGTGGAACATGTTGTGCAGATTGTTCCAGTAGATGCCCACGTTGATGAAGGACAGCACATAGCTGAAGAAGATCGGCCACAACGGCAACAGGGCGGAAACATCCTCGCCATGCGGCACTTTCAGCTCGAGCACCATGATGGTGATGATGATCGCGACGACGCCATCGGTGAATGCCTCGACCCTGCCTTTGCCCATAAGTCCTCCCCCAATGTCAGCGAAATCTACGCGATGGCGGGACAGGCGGCTACCCGCCATGTGGCTGGGCGACCACCTCTGAGGACGGAACGGATCGGGGCGGTTCGGGTGGAAGAAGATCAATACGCCGCCGTTGCCGGCGAAGTGCGGAGGCATTGCCTGTCTTTCAGCCGTTGGGCATCTCGGGCGCCATATTCGCGCGCTGGCGCGGCACGCCAAGGCCGGTATCCGGCGGCTCGCCGGCGGCCGGCCTGTCCTCGATCATGTGCATGGTGCGCCAGCGGCCGAAGCGGTAGTAGGCCGCGGCCAGCACCAGCGAGGTGATCGAGCCGGCCGGGAAACTCCACCACAGCGCTTCCTCGCCGATCACGCCGCGCATGAAATAGGCGAAGCCGGTGCGCACAACCAGCACCGAAATCACCAGGATGATGAGCGGCGGCATCACAGCGCCGGTGGCGCGCACGGTGGCGAACAGCACGATGGTGATGCCGAACAGGATGAATGACCATGACGCAACATTGTTGATGTGGGCGGCGATGTCGATCGCAGCGCTGTCGTTGCTCAGGAACAGGCTCAGCACCGAACGGTCGAAAAGCCAAAGCACGGCAACCAATGCGCCGGTCAGCACCAGGTTGAAGCCGACACCGGAGGCGGCGATGCGGCCGATCCGGTCCCAGCGGCCGGCGCCGACATTCTGCGCCGCCATCGAGGAGACCGCCGCACCGATGGCGAGCGCCGGCATCTGGATGTAGGTCCAAAGCTGCGCGGCGATGCCGTAGGCGGCGGCGACCTGCGAACCGTAGGAGTTGACGATGCCCATCACCGTCAGCGCCGCCGCCGAGATGACGATCATCTGCAGGCCCATCGGCACTCCCTTGAACACGATGATGCGCAGCAAGGTAGGGTCGGGCCGCAGCAGAGCGAGGTTGGCGCCGGCCAGCCGCAGCGGGTGCTTGCGCACATAGAGCACGATCAGAATGGCGATTGCGCTGACCGTCTGGCCGATCAGCGTCGCGGTGGCGGAGCCGGCGATGCCGAGTTCCGGGAATGGCCCGATGCCACGGATGAGCAACGGGTTGAGCACAATGTCGAGGACGACGGCGAGCGCCATGAACAAAAAGGGCGTGCGTGAATCGCCGGCGCCGCGCAGCACGGTCATGACGAAGGACAGAAGGTTCGTCATCGGCACGGCGACGAAGATGATACGCAGATAGGAGCGCGCCAGCGGCAAGGCATCGGCCGGAGTGCCGAGCGTGTTGAGGATGGCGTCGACCCATATCCAGCCGCAGACCGCGAAGATGACCGAGACGAGGAAGAAGAAGGTCGCGCTGGTGCCGACGATGCGGCGCGCCTCGGGCAGGTCGCGGGCGCCGACCGACTGTGCCACCAGGATGGTGGCGGCCATGCCGACGCCGAACACCGTGCCGAGGATGAGGAACAGGACGAGGTTGGCGTTGGAGGTGGCAGTCAGCGCCGATTCGCCGAGAAAACGGCCAACCCAGACGGCGTTGATCGAGCCGTTGAGCGACTGCAGCACGTTGGAGCCGAGCACCGGCAAGGCGAACAGCAGCAGCGTGCGCGGGATCGGGCCACTGGTCAGGTCGCCGGTGCGCCGGCGCGTAGGCATCTTGTCGTCCATGGCAGGCAACTCGGCGAAGGCTTATGTCGGGTCCGGTCCGTGCCTTGATCTAATCATGTTCTCAAAGCTTCCGTAATCGGATACTGGTTCCGGGCGCGTGGGGCGCGCTCCTTACTAGATCAAACTCGTAAGCCGGGGGTTCATGTCCGATATTCCACTGTTTTTTGAGCGCCTGAACAGGCGCGCGTTTCTCGGTGCCTCCGCTTTGGGCGCGGCCTCCGTGGCTCTTTCGGCGTGCACCACGACGGAAGTGGTGACGCCGCCGGTGGCGGCACCGCCAAGCGATCCGGCTTTCGGCGATGTCGCTAGCATGTATGCGGCGCGCGTCGACGAGGGCTATCAGCTGCCGGCGATCCCGGTGGCCAAGATGGATCCGAAGTTCGTGCGTCAGATCGTGTCCGACCCGACCGGGGAAAAACCCGGCACGATCGTCGTCGATGTCTCCGAGCACTTCCTCTATCTGGTGCGCGATGGCGGCAAGGCTATCCGCTATGGCGTTAGCCTGGGCAAGGCCGGTTTCGGATGGACCGGCAGCGCCGTGGTCCAGGCGAGGAAGAAATGGCCGGTCTGGACGCCGCCGCCGGAAATGATTCAGCGCCGGCCGGAACTGGCGAAATACAAGGACGGCATGCCGCCCGGCCCGCAGAGCCCGCTTGGCGCCCGCGCGCTGTATCTCTTCCGCGACGGCAAGGACACGATGTACCGGCTGCACGGCACGCCGGAGTGGGATTCGATCGGGAAGAACGCTTCGTCCGGCTGTGTGCGCTTCATGAACCAGGACATCATCGACCTCTACGGCCGCGTCAACGGCGTCGCGCCGGTCTTCGTGCGCGCGAACCTGTCGGCCGCCGCGAAGATCACCGCCGTGTCGAACAGGACTGCCGAGCCGATCGATGCGGGCGTACCGAAGGACGCGGAGATGTTACAGTAAGTTTGCCTTCACGATCCGTAGGCGGACGCGCTTGGCGCGTCCGCCTGGGTGGTGGCGTTACTTCTTGGCGAGGCCGGGAAGCGTGACCTGATAGACCGTGAACATGGTGTCGACATCGGCGCCGTCCTCGGCCTTGTAGGGTGCGCCGACCTGGAAGCCGTCCTGGGTGAGGAAGTCGTTGTCGTTGGCCACGAACAGGAAATAGTCGTCCGGCAGCTTGGGATCGAGCACGCTGACCACCGACATCGCCTCCCACTTTTCCGAGAGGTTGTTCTTGTCGTTCGGCGCGCCATTGTGCAGGCCAAAGCGGCCAAGTTCGCCCTTGTCGTTGAGGTCGATGAATGGCGTCAGCTTGGCCGGCGTCACCGATGGGTCGAGCACGCCCTTGGGCGCCACCGGCTTGTCGGCGGCGTCGAAGGCGCCACCGGCGATGTCGGTCGCGGCGGAGAGATCGACGATGTTGATCTGGCGAAGCAACGAGGTGTCGCCCTTCAACCCCTGGCCGCTGCCGCTGTCGCGGGTCAGCATCAGGAAGGTCTGGTCGGACAGGGCGACGATCTCGCTCTGCGCCGCCACCTTGGTCTTGCCCTTGGCATCCTTGAACACCGGCAGCGGCACGACATATTCGTGCGCCAGCTTGAGATGGGCGAGGTCGGAAGCGTCATAGACCAGCGCGCGCGTGTTCTGGCGCGTCGCGCCGGAATCGCCGCCATCCTGCCGGGGCGCCGACTGCAGCACGGCGATCAGGAACTTGCCGTCCGGCGTCATCGCCATGCCTTCGAGGCCCTGGTTGTTCTGTCGGCCGGTATCGGGATCCTTCGGATCGGGCTCGGCAGCACCCGGGCCGGGATTGTCCGAGGCGAAGTTCGGCGCGCCATGGCGCATCGGCACGAGGGCAGCCGGCGGCTGGGTCGCCGACAGCAGGCGGCCTTCGGCGGAAAACCGATAGATGTTCGGGCCGTATTCGTCGGAGATGAACATCGAGCCGTCGGCTAGCCGCACGATCGCCTCGTTGTCGAGCGCCAGCTTGCCGTTGGCCTCGGGCAGGATCGGCATGTCGCCGCTTGCTGCGCGCACGCCGTTGAGCGGGTCGAGGCCGGTGGCATCAGCGCCCTTGTCGTCGGTCAGGAGCATGGTGTCGGCGAGTGTCGCCTTGACGCCGGACTGCTCCTGGCCGGCAGCGGGTGCCGCACCAGGCGCGGTCGGCGCGAACTCGATGCCGATCGTGTTGAAGGCGCGGCCGGTAGTCGGTGGTGCCGACGACATTGTAGCCGCGGTCCGGCAGCAGCCAGAGCGAACCCCTGTAACCGTCGGCACCATGCGTCCAGCCGGCGGTGTCGATCGCCATGCCGGAACCTGAGCCAAACGTTTCGCCGAACTTGTCCTTCTGGCTGGCCGGGATGCGGCCGACGCCGACCAGTCCCTTGTTGACGAAGCTGATGCCGCCGACGGTCGCGGTGCTGTCGGCCAGCCCCGGCGTCAAGGCGGTGAACATTGCCAGCGCGACGCCGAGCGACGCGGTTCGGTGCAGGTGTTTCATGGATGATCCTCTTTGTAACAAAGCGTGCCGGAGCGGCCGATGGCGAAAAAGCTGAAAGAGGTGCGGCATCGATGATGCCGCGCGCGCCTCCCCGAAAGCGGTCTACGGCCCGAACATGACGCTTGCGTGACAGCGCGCAAGGCCTCCCCGTCAGCTTCTTTGTAAGCCGACAAAAACGTGTGGTCGCACGAAAGAATTGATCACTCCCTCAGGCTCAGGTCGACAAAACGAGGTGTGTGCGCATCGCACTAGACACATATGTCCAGTGCGTATATGGTGCAGCCTTCGGACTAACCGGGGAGGGAAGCCTTGAAGTCGCACTACCGCTCAGTCGTCATCGGGGGTGGCGTGGTCGGAGCCTCGGTGCTCTATCATCTGACACGGTTCGGCTGGAGCGATGTGGCGCTGATCGAGCGAGCCGAACTGACGGCCGGTTCGACCTGGCACGCGGCGGCCGGGTTCCACGCGCTCAATGCCGATCCCAACGTCGCGGCGCTGCAGGACTACACCATCAAGCTCTATCGCGAGATCGAGGCCGAATCCGGCCAGGACGCGGGCCTGCACATGACGGGCGGCGTCAACATGGCCAGCGATCCCCAGCGCTGGGAGTGGCTGAAATCGGCCTGGGCCGTGTTCCAGTCGGTCGGCATCGAAACGGCTCGCCTGGTGACACCGGAAGAGATCAAGGAGATCTGCCCGATCGTCGATGTCAGCGACGTGCTCGGCGGCCTCTATGATTCCAACGAAGGCCATCTCGACCCTTACGGAGCGACGCATGCCTATGCCGGCGCCGCGAAAAAGCGTGGTGCCGACGTGATCCTGCGCAACCGCGTGGTCGCGTTGAAGGCGCGTGCCGACGGGCACTGGGATGTCGTCACCGAGCAAGGCACGATCGTGGCCGAGCATGTCGTCAACGCCGGCGGGCTATGGGCAAAGCAGCTCGGCCGCATGGCCGGCGTCGACTTGCCGGTGACGCCGATGGAGCACCACTATTTCATCACCGAAGACATTCCGGAGGTTGCCGCTCTCGACAAGGAACTCGGTCTTGCGGTCGATCTCGACGGCTTTTCCTACCTCAGGCAAGAGCGCAAGGGCGTGCTGCTCGGCGTCTACGAGCAGAACCCGAAGCACTGGAACATGGATGGCGCGCCATGGGATTACGGCATCGAGCTGATCCCGGAAGACATCGACCGCATCAGCCCGGAACTGTCCAAGGCCTATGAGCGCTTTCCGTGCCTGAGGACGGCCGGCATCCGCAAATGGGTCAACGGCGCCTTCACTTTCACCCCCGACGGCAATCCGATCGTCGGGCCGGTGCGCGGGCTGAAGAATTACTGGCTTGCCTGTGGCGTCATGGCCGGCTTCAGCCAGGGTGGCGGCGTCGGCAAGTCGCTGGCCGAGTGGATGATCTATGGTGAGCCGCAGGCCGACATCTTCGGCATGGATATCGCCCGCTATGGCGCCTTCGCGGCCAACCGCGAATATCTCAGGCAGACGACGCGCCAGTTCTATTCGCGCCGCTTCGTCATGACCTTTCCCAATGAGCGGCTACCCGCCGGCCGGCCGCTGAAACGCCCCGGCGCCTATGACGGCATGACGGCGGCGGGATGCGAATGGACGGCGTCCTGGGGTCTGGAAATCCCGGCCTATTTCGCACCGATGGGGTTTCGCGAGAACACGACGCTGCGGCGTTCCAACGCCTTCAACATCGTCGGCGACGAGGCGCTGCAGGTTCGGCGTGCCGCCGGTCTCGTCGATATCTCGGCCTATGCGCGTTATGCGGTCTCGGGGCAAGGGGCCGAAGCATGGCTTGACCAGTTGCTTGCCTGCAGGCTGCCGAAGCCGGGACAGGCGAGGCTGGCGCCGATGCTCGGCCATGACGGGCGGCTGAAGGGCGACCTCACGGTCATCAACTGGGGTGGCGGCGACTATTGGCTGATGGGCTCGTACTATCTCAGGGAATTCCACATGCGCTGGTTCGAGAGCCATGCGGCGGAGGGGATCACTGTCACAGACCTTTCCGACACGATGAGCGGCTTCCTGCTGACCGGGCCGAATGCACGCAAAATCCTGGCGCGCACGACGCATCAGGACGTGTCGGGCGCGGCACTGCCGTTCATGGCCTGCGGGGCATTCGACATCGGTATGGTGCCCGCGCGGGTTGCCCGCCTTTCGATCGCCGGTGAGCTCGGTTTCGAGATCAGTTGTCCGGTCACCATGCATGCCAGCTTGCGCGAAACGCTGCTGGCCGCCGGCGAGGATCTCGGCCTTGCCGAGATCGGCTATTACGCGCTGAATGCGCTGCGGCTGGAGAAGAGTTTCGGCATCTGGTCGCGTGAATTCACCCAGGGCTACACACCCGATCAGGCCGGTCTCGACCGGTTCATCGCGTTTGGGAAGGGTGACTTCACCGGTCGCGAGGCGGCATTGAAACAGCGGGAGGGCGGCAGCGGCCAATGCCTGGTGACGCTGGAGATCGATGCCATCGACGCCGACGCCAGCGGCTTCGAGCCGGTCTGGCATCAAGGCCGGCGCGTCGGCTTCGTCACTTCGGGCGGCTATGGCTATACTGTCGGCAAAAGCCTGGCGCTGGCGCTCGTCGATCGTGATTTCGCAGGCGAGGGCACCGCGCTCTCGGTGCATGTCGTCGGCACGGAGAGGCCGGCGCGCGTCATCGCGGCCTCGCCCTACGACCCCGAAGGCAAGGCGATGCGGCAATGAGGAGGATTTCTGATGGATGACGCGGCACGTGACAGCAGGCGCGAGCGCCGGCGTGGACGGACGGGCGAAGCCGGCTCGGAAACCAGCCGCCGCCCCAATTACCGTTCGCTGAGGAACCCGTTCCTGCCGCAGCCGATCTTTTCGGATGATCAGGTTGCCGCCATCCACGACACGGCGCTGCGCGTGCTGGAAGAGCTCGGTATCAAGGTGCTGTTGCCGCAGGCGCGTGAACATTTCGCCCACGCCGGCGCCCTGGTCGATCCGGACACCGACATGGTGCGCATCGGCCGCGATATGGTGACGGCGGCACTGGCCTCGGCGCCGAAGTCGATCCATGCTCATGGCGGTGCTCACACTCGCGATCTGACGCTCGAACTCGGCTCGATGACTTTCCTGGCCGGATGCGGGGCGCCGAACGTCACCGATCTCGAGCGAGGCCGGAGGCCGGGGACGCTGGCCGATTTCGAGGATCTGATACGGCTGGTGCAGCATTTCGATGTGCTGCATATGCTGGGACCCTGCATCGAGCCGCAGGACGTCGACAACCGCTTTCGCCACTATGCGGTCAACCGTGCCCAGCTGACGCTCTCCGACAAGCTTCCGTTCGTCTTCGCGCGCGGCACGCCGCAGGTCGAGGACGGCTTCGAGATGCTGCGGTTGGCGCGCGGCCTGTCGGAGGACGAATTCCTTGCCGGCGCGCACTGCTACACCGTCATCAACACCAACTCGCCACGCCAGCTCGACATCCCGATGGCGCAAGGCATCATCGATTTCGCCATGGCCGGGCAGATCTCCGTCATCACGCCCTTCTGCCTGGCGGGCGCGATGGCGCCGATCACGGTCGCCGGTGCGCTGACGCTGCAGCATGCCGAAGCGCTGGCCGGACTGACGCTGGCGCAGATCGTGCGGCCCGGCGCGCCGGTCGTCTATGGCTCCTTCTCCTCCAATGTCGACATGAAATCCGGGGCGCCGGCCTTCGGCACGCCGGAGCATGTCAAGGCGACGCTGGGCGCCGGCCAACTGGCGCGCTTCACCGGGCTGCCATGGCGGTCCGGCGGCGGCAGTGCGGCCAACATTTCGGACGCGCAGGCGGCGCACGAGACGCAATTCGCGCTGTGGGGCTCGGTGCTGGCCGGGGCGACGATGTGCATCCATGCCGCCGGCTGGCTGGAAGGCGGCTTGAGTGTTTCCTTCGAGAAGCTGGTCACCGATATCGAGGCGCTGCAGACCGTGGCTGAACTCTGCGCCCCGACGCCCGGCGACATCGATTCCATCGGCTTCGAGGCAATCGCCGAGGTACAGCCGGGCGGTCACTTCTTCTCGGCCGGCCACACCATGGCGCGCTACCGCACCGCGTTCTACGAACCGCTGGTCGCCGACTGGTCGAATTTCGGCAATTGGACGCAAGGCGGGTCGAAGACGGCGAGCGAGCGCGCCACCGGTGTCTGGAGACGGGCGCTGGCCGATTTCGTGCCGCCGGAATCGGCTATCGCGACCGCCGGCGTCCTCGACGCGTTCATCGCCCGGCGCACGCAAGAGGGCGGCGCAGCACCGGTGTCCTGAGGGCGGGCGCAGTCGCGCAAGACGCGTTACGCAGCTTTCGCGACGTGATCGGTGCCGGGGTCATTGGCAATCGGCGCATCCCGTGCAGAAATGGGCGCATGCGCGAAGCTTTGATCGCAGTGATGATCTTCCTGTGCCTGACAGCGGCGCCGCTGGCCAGCATGGCGATCTGGCCCAGGCTGCCGGTCAGACATCGCGACGAAGATACGAACAATGTGGTTCGGCTCGCCGCCAACCTGTTTGGAGTCATGACCTCGCTGGTGCTCGGCCTGATGATCAACTCGGCCAAGAACACGTTCGAATCGATCGATCACAACGTGCACGACTATGCGACGGAGCTGATCCTGCTCGACAGGACCTTGCGCGAGTATGGCCCGGAGACCGACGAGGCGCGCCAGCTGCTGGTCGTCTATGTGCAGAGGGTGGCGGGCGACGCTTCGCCGACGGGTGAAACTCCGGTCGTCGCCAACCGGCTGTCCGAACATCTGCTGACGGAGATCGGCACCCGGCTGAGGGCGCTGGAGCCGGCCGACGCGGCGCACAGCGCCCTTCTGCAGGATGCCGGTCAGCGTCTGCAGAAAGTGGTGGAGTTGCGATGGATTCTGATCGAGCAGTCGGAGGGCACGATCCCTGCGCCGCTGATCGCCATGCTGGTTGCGTGGCTGGTGCTGATCTTCGCCAGCTTCGGGTTCAGGGCACCACGCAACGCCATCACGGTTTCGACCTTCGTGGTTTCGGCCGTGCTGATCGCCGGTGCGATCTACCTCATCCTGGATATGGACATACCGTTCTCCGGCCCGATCCAGATTTCGCCGGCGCCCCTGCAGAGGGCATTGGCGGAATTGCAGCGATGATACGGAACCGGCGTCGATCCCGGGCATTCTGTGAGATGGCTCCACGGAGGACGACATGGGATTCGACCAGTATCACGAACCGCCTGAAGAACTGTCGCAGAAGGTGCGGACCTTTGCCCGCATGATCACCTCGCTGATCGAGGAGGCGGAAGCGATAGGCTGGTACGAACAGCGCATCTCGGTGGAGAAGGACCCGCAGGCCCGCGCCATCATGAAGAACGCGCAAGGCGAGGAGTTCAAGCATTTCGGCATGGATCTCGAATTCCTGCTGCGCCAGAAAAAGGATTGGCGGGCGGAACTGAAGGAAATCCTGTTCACCACGGGCGACATCGTCAAGGCCGGCGAGAGGGGTGAGAAAAAGGTGGATTGAGGCCTGATAGGTAGCGACCGATCTGACTCTGCTTTCGGCCAGATCAATCGCTGTCGCGCGCCACAAGCTCTAGCGGCCAGACCTCGCGCATGATCCGCGGACCCTCCGGGCCGGCGAAGGCCGGGATCGAGGCCAGCAGCATTTCAGCGAGCCGCTGACCCATCGGCTCCAGGGCAGGGCGGAAGGCGGTCAGCGCCGGCGAGAAGTAACGGCAGAGCGGCGTGTCGACGATGACGGTCACCGCCATGTCGTGCCCCGGCCTGATCCCCATCTCGGCCAGCGCCTTGCAACCGCCAAGCGCCATCGCGTCATTGTTGAAGATGATGGCGGTCGGCGGGTCCTTGGAGCGCATGACCTGCGGCGTCACCTCGTAGCCGCCGGCCTCGTTGATGAAGCCGGACGCGATCAGTTCGGGGTCCACTTCGATGTCGTGCCGCCGCAAGGCCTTGCGATACCCGTCGAGGAACAGATAGGCGAAATTGAGATCGAGCGACGGGCGGATGGCGGCAATGCGGCGGTGGCCGCGCGCCACCAGGCGGTCGACCGCGTCGGCACCGGCCTTTTCGAAATCG
The DNA here is from genome assembly GCF_056404515.1 of Mesorhizobium sp. P2_C7. Lineage (NCBI taxonomy): Bacteria > Pseudomonadati > Pseudomonadota > Alphaproteobacteria > Hyphomicrobiales > Phyllobacteriaceae > Mesorhizobium > Mesorhizobium sp. P2_C7. Next base: position 394,759 of record NZ_JBFUDW010000003.1, read on the forward strand.
AGATCGAGCGAAGGGTATGACTTGGCTCCGGAGCGGCTGCGACCGAGCGTGGCGAACGGGAAGCCGACCCGGGTGAGATAGTCGATGCGCTCGTCCTCGCGCCGCGTCCAGGCCAGAACCACGGCATCGGCGCGGCGTGTCTCGACGACACGACGCAGGCGTTCCTGCTGGTAGTCGCCCGGCGCGCCCATGACCACGATCAGGTCGAGGCCGCTCTCGGCGAGTTTCGCCTGCAGCCCGATCAGGAAGGGAATGAAGAACGGCTCGCCATATTGCTGGTCACCCGGATGCGGCTGCAGCATGAAGGCGATCGAATGGGTGGCGCCCTGCCGAAGGCTGCGGCCGGACTGGTTCGGCGAATAGTTCAGCGTCCTGGCCGCCTCGAGCACGCGCTGGCGCGTGTCGGCGTTGACGTCGGCGCGGCCGTTGAGGGCGCGCGACACGGTGCCGATCGAAATGTTCAGGTGACGGGCAAGGTCATGAATGCTGGACGCCAAGTGACTGTTCTCCCCCTTGCTTGGCTAGCACCGGTAAGCGCTCAGGCCAAGGCGACAAGACAACTTTTTGCGAGCGACCAATTGACATTCTACACCTTCGGGTGTGTTCTCGTAAACGTTTACGGAAAAACGTTTACGGCCATGCCGTGAATGCCGTGACGATCGGTCTGGAGGGACCGAGCGGAGGAGGAGTGCTGGATGATCAATGTCGTCCTGGCCGGCTGCGGAGCGATGAGCAAGCAGTGGCTCGATGCCGTGAGGCAGATCGACGGGCTTTCCGTTGTCGGCCTTGTCGACCTCGACGCCGACAGGGCGAAGGCGAGGGCGCGCGAATACGACCTCACCAGCGCCGTCACCGGCACCAGCCTCGACGCGGTGCTCGACCAGACCAGGCCGGACGCAGTGTTCGATGTGGTGGTTCCCGCCGCCCGGCGTGAGGTCGCGTTCTCGGCCTTTGCCCATCATTGCCATCTCCTGACGGAAAAGCCGCTCGCCGACAGCCCCGAGAATGCGCGCGCCATCGTCGAGGCCGCGCGCCGGGCCGGGCGTATCCATGCCGTCGTCCAGAACCGCCGCTATGTCGCCAATGTCAGGCGTATCCGGCGCTTTCTCTCTTTCGGCGCCATCGGTGCCGCGACCAGCATCCATGCCGACTTCTTCGTCGCGCCGCATTTCGGCGGTTTTCGCGAGGAGATGGCCCACGTCCTGCTGCTCGACATGGCGATCCACACCTTCGACGCCGCCCGCTACATGGTGAATGGCGAGCCGGCCGGCGTCTATTGCCAGGAATGGGAGCCGGCGAGTTCCTGGTACCGGCAGGGATCATCGGCCAGCGCCGTCTTCGATCTCGGCGGTGGCAAGGTCTTCACCTATGCCGGCTCCTGGTGCGCCGCCGGCTTTCGCACCAGCTGGGAGAGCACATGGCGCATCGTCGCCGAGCGCGGCAGCCTGGTCTGGGACGGCAATGACGAGTTGAAGGCCGAGGTCGTCCTGCCAGCCCGTGAAGGCCTGTTCGACCGTACCGAGCCGATCGCCGTGCCGCCGCTCGATCCCGCCGACCGCGTCGGCGGACATCTTGGCATCATCCAGGATTTCATACGCGCGATCGAGACCGGCACCGAGCCGGAGACGCGCGGCGCCGATAACATCAAGAGCCTGGCCATGGTCTTCGGCGCTATCGAGAGCGCCGAGACCGGGCGCCGGGTGACGATCTCTTCGCAGGAAGGACAGTGATGCCAAACCCGCTTCTCGACATCAGGATCGGCACCATGGTGCGGGCCAATCTCGATGACCCGGCCGCCTATATCAAGGCGATCCTGCCGCTCGGTTTCGAGTGCATCCAGCCCTTCTTCTGGCAGACGCTGGGCGGCAAGGATCTGCCGCGGCTTGCCGGCCAGATCCGCGAGGCGATCGGCGATGCCGACGTCACGGTCTCCTCGATCGGCGTGTTCGGCAATCCGCTGGAGAGCGGCGAAGTCGATCGCGGCGTGCTCCAGGCCTGGGAAACGGTGATCGACAACGCGCATCTGTTCGGCACCTCGATCGTCAGCGGCTTCACCGGCCGCCTCCGTGGCAAGCCGTTGCCCGACAGCCTGCCACGCTTCAAGGAAGTCTGGGGTCCGCTGGCCAGGCGCGCCGCCGACAAGGGCGTGCGCATCGCTTTCGAGAATTGCGCCATGGACGGCAACTGGGCTGGCGGAGACTGGAACATCGCCCACAATCCGGATGCCTGGGAGCTGATGTTCAATGAATTGCCAGACGAGAATCTCGGCCTCGAATGGGAGCCCTGCCACCAACTCGTCTACCTGATCGATCCCCTGCCACAAATCCGCAAATGGGCGCCGCGCATCTTCCATGTCCACGGCAAGGACGCGACGGTGCGCTGGGATGTGATCCGCGAACACGGCGTGTTCGGCCGGCTGCCGTTCGTGCAGATGCGCACGCCGGGCTTTGGCGACAGCGACTGGACGCGGGTGATCAGCGAACTGCGGCTGGCCGGCTACAAGGGCGCCATCGACATCGAGGGCTGGCACGATCCGGTCTATCGCAACGAGTTGGAGATCACCGGGCAGGTACGCGCCCTGGACTATCTGAAGCAATGCCGGGGAGGTGCCAGCTACCTGCCTAACCCGGTGTGAGAGCGAGCCGGCGGGAGGTGCCGGCTGGCCAAGATTGCGGCGCACTGCCGAAGCGATCGTCGAAAACCCCTCGGCCTAGCCAGGGAAAAAAGGGAGGATAAGTGCATGAGCATGACGATGAGAAGGACACTTCTGCGCTCGACCATCGTGGCCGCCGCCACGACGCTCGCCGCTGCGATCTCGACCTTGCCGGCGCAGGCGCTCGACGCCCAATGGTGCAAGGACGTCCACATCCGTTTCTTCGTCGGCGGCGCCGAGGGCGACGCCTTCGGCACCATCGTCTACAATGGCGCCAAGCAGGCGGCAGCCGATCTCGGACCAAAGGTCGATTACATCTTCTCCGGCTGGGACGTCGAAAAGATGGTGCAGCAATTGCGCGAGGCGGTCGCGGTCAAGCCAGGCGGCATCGCCATGATGGGCCACCCCGGCGACGCGGCGATCATGCCGCTGGCCGAACAGGCGCATAAGGATGGCATCAAGATGATGTACCAGAACGTGCCGGTGCCGACGGTGACGGCGGCGTTCGGCGGCGGCTATGTCGGCGCCCAGCAGGAGCAGCAGGGCCGCGCGCTCGGCGCCGAGGCGTTCAAGCTGGCCAAGCTCAAGGCCGGCGACAAGGCGATCATGATCGGCCCGTTCGAAAATGAGAGTCGGGGCGCGCGCGAGCGTGGGACAGTCGCCGCGCTGAAAGAGGCCGGCATCGATGTCATTCAAATCAATTCTCAAACCGAATGGGCAGCCGATCCGAATCTCGCGATCCCGTTAATCACCGCCGCGTTGCTCAACAATCCCGACGTCAAGGCGGTCGGCTATCCCGGCGGGCAGATGCTCGGCAATGTGCCGACATACATGCAGGCCGCAGGGAGGAAGGCCGGCGACATCTTCAACTTCGGCTTCGACACCAGCCCGCAGATCGTCGAGGCCTTCAAGGGCGGCTGGGTACAGCTGACGGCCGACCAGCAACCGTTCCTGCAGGGCTATCTGCCGATCCTCAGCCTCTGCCAGCAGGTGGTGCTCGGTCTGGCGCCGATGAATGTCGACACCGGCGCCGGCTTCGTCACGGTTGAAAATTACGAGATCGTCGCCGAACTCGCCAAGCAGGCACTGCGCTGACCTCCCAAGCTGCCGGCCGGGGCTGAGCCCGGCCGGCAGGACCGCCGGCAGAGACGCTGGCAGCGACAACAGAGGTGAGGATCCGATGGCCGAACGCATCATCGAACTGCGCGATATCAGCAAGTCCTATGGCCAGGTCTATGCACTGGGCGGGGTCAATCTCAGCGTCGATCGGGGCGAAGTGGTCGGCCTGATCGGCGACAATGGCGCCGGTAAGTCGACGCTGATCAAGATCCTGTCCGGCGTGGTCAGGCCGACCAGCGGCGAGATTCTCGTGCGCGGAAAGGCGGTGACGGGATGGAGCGCGGCGCGTTCGCGCGACGCGGGCATCGAGACGGTGTTCCAGGACCGGGCGCTGGCCGTGCAGCAGACGATCGTGCGCAACATCTTCATGGGCCGAGAACTCACCGGCTTCCTCGGCTGGCTGAAGGTCAACAAGGAGATCGAGGAAGCCAGCCGGCTGATGCGCGAGATCGGCTTCACCTCGAAAGTGTTCACGCCGCAGTCGATCGTCGGCCAACTGTCGGGCGGCGAGCGCCAGGGCGTGGCGATCGCGCGCGCCATCTACAAGCAGGCGGAACTGATCATCCTCGACGAGCCAACGACGGCGCTGTCGCTGACCGAAACCGCCAAGGTCTTCCATTTCGTGCGCCAAGTGCGGGCGAGCGGCCGCTCGATCCTGTTCATCGGCCACAACATCCATCATGTCTTCGACATCGCCGACCGCTTCGTGGTGCTCGATCGCGGCAAGGTCGCGCTCACCGCCGACCGCAGCGAGGTCAAGTCGGCCGAGGACCTCATCAACTTCATGGAGGATGTCGCACATCCCGGCGGGCTGGCCGGGTTGCACGACACCGGCGACGCCGAGAGGGCAGTGCGATGAGCAAGACCATGGAACCCGATCTGCACGAGCCGTCCACCGCCATTCCCAGCCCACAGAAGGAGTGGAGACACCCATCCGATCAATGGCTGCGCGGGTTCATCCTCGACAACCGTGCTTCGCTCGGCACGCTCGGCGTGTTCATCGTCATGATGGCGGTGTTCATGATCGCCAACCCGACCGTGTTCACCACCTGGTATCTCTACAGTTCGGTGCTGACCACGCTGCCGGTCGCGCTGTTCGTGGTGGTGCCGCTGGTCTTCGTCGTTACCTGCGGCGAGATCGACCTGTCGTTTCCGGCGACGATGGGTTTTGCCTCATGGGTCTTCGCGCTGGTCGTGCAGGCCGGCTACGATCCGTTTCTCGGCATTTTGGCGGCGCTCGTCACCGGCATACTGCTCGGCTTCCTGGTGGGCTCCCTGGTGGTCTATGGCGGGCTGTCGTCGCTGATCGCCACGCTCGGCATGAATTTCCTGCTGCGCGGCCTGATCCAGATCATCAACGAAGGCAAGTCGATGGCGCTGACCAACCTTGCCGACAGCTGGGCCTATAAGATTTTCTCCAGCCAGGTTTATGGCATCCCGGTGCAGATATTCTGGGCCATCGCCTTCGTCGTATTGTCGGCGATGCTCTACAACCGCCACCGCTTCGGCGCGCAGGTGAGGGTGGTCGGCGACAATCCCGACAGCGCCCAGCAGATGGGCATCGACGTCAAGCGTGTGCGGGTGAAAGTATTCGTCTTCGTCGGCATCGGTGCGGCGATCGCCGGCACCTTCTCGGTGATGATCAACTTCACCTGGTGGCCGACCGCCGGCGACGGCTATCTCTTGCCGGTGCTGGCATCGGTGTTCGTCGGCGGTACGCCGACCTGGGGCGGCATCGGCACCGTCGTCGGTGGCGCCATCGGTGCGGTCACCGTGTCGTTCATCCAGACCGGCGTCGTGGCGGCGGGCCTGAGCGGCTTCTACGTGCAGTTCTTCAACGGGCTGATCATCATCCTGTCGCTGCTCGGCCACAAATGGAACCAGGCGCGGTATCGGTGACGGGTGGAGATTTCTGGCTGGGGCGGTCGCTTGTAGGACAACGGGGCAAGCGGCCGTTCACACCGCCGCGACGAACCCGTCCAGCACGCGCTTCTGGCCGGCCTTGTCGAAGTCGATCGTCAGCTTGTTGCCTTCGATGGCGGAAATGTTGCCGTTGCCGAATTTCTGGTGGAAGACGCGATCTCCGACGCTGAAGGCGGATGGCGTATCCGAGACGGATTTGGCGACCAGCTCGCCGTCGATGGTGCGGCCTTTGACACTGGTGCGGCCGGCGCCGTAGCCGGAGTCGGTCTCGCCGTAGCCGATGCGCTCGACCTGATGGCCGGAGCGCGAGCCCCAGTTGCGGTCGGTCGCTTCGGTGCGGTTTTGTTGCGCGCGCTGCCAGCCCGGCGTCGCATAGGTGTTGGAGAAGGCGCCGGATTTTTCGGTGTTGGCGCCGACATTGTCGAAGCGCGAGGCGCCATAGGGATTTTGCCGGCCACCGCGACCGGAGGCGAATGAGCCCCCGCCATAGGAATTGCCATAGCCGCCATAGCTGTTGCCGCTTTCGGCGACATCGACATGGGCTTCCGGCAGTTCTTCGAGAAAGCGCGACGGGATGGTCGACTGCCACAGGCCGTGGATGCGACGGTTGGAGACGAACCACAAATGCAGGTTCTTCTTGGCGCGGGTCAGGCCGACATAGGCCAGACGCCGTTCTTCCTCCAGCCCGGAGCGGCCGCCTTCATCGAGTGCGCGCTGGTGCGGGAACAGGCCTTCCTCCCAGCCGGGCAGGAAGACGGTCTCGAATTCGAGACCCTTGGCCGAATGCAGCGTCATGATATTGACGGCGTCGAGCTCGGCATTCTGCTCGGCGTCCATGACCAGCGCCACATGCTCGAGGAAGGAGCGCAGCGACTCGTATTCCTCCATGGAGCGGATCAGCTCCTTCAAATTCTCCAACCGGCCGGGCGCTTCGACCGAGCGGTCGTTTTTCCACATGTCGGTGTAACCGCTCTCTTCCAGAATGGTCTCGGCGAGTTCGGTGTGCGGCGTGGTCTCCAGCGCCTTCTGCCAGCGCTCGAAATTGGCCGCGACCTCGCGCAAGGCGGCGCGCGGCTTCGGCTTCAACTCGTCGCTTTCGGCGAGCTTGGCGGCGGCTTCCAGCATCGGCACGCGCAGCGCGCGCGCCGTGTCGTGTATCTGGCGGATGGTGGTTTCGCCCAGCCCGCGCTTCGGCACGTTGACGATGCGCTCGAAGGCGAGGTCGTCGGCGCCTTGCGCGACGACGCGGAAGAAGGCCAGCGCATCGCGTATCTCCATGCGCTCGTAGAAGCGCGGACCGCCGATGACGCGGTAGTTGAGGCCGAGCGTGACGAAGCGGTCCTCGAACTCGCGCATCTGGAACGAGGCGCGGACCAGAATGGCCATGTCGTTGAGATTGTGCTTCTGGCGCTGGTAGGCCTCGATGGTCTCGCCGACCGCGCGGGCTTCCTCCTCGGAATCCCAGGCGGCGTGGACATGCACCTTGTCGTCCTCTGGCTCGTCGCGGTCGGTGAACAGCGTCTTGCCGAAGCGGCCCTCATTGTGGGCGATCAGGTGGGAGGCAGCCCCCAGGATATGCGCGGTGGAGCGGTAGTTGCGTTCCAGCCGGATGATGGTGGCGCCGGGAAAATCCTTGTCGAAGCGCAGGATGTTGTCGATCTCGGCGCCCCGCCAGCCATAGATGGATTGATCGTCGTCGCCGACACAGCAGATGTTGACTTTGTTGTCGCTCACGGGCTGTTCCGCGCCTGCCGGCGCGGGCCCTCCGCGGGGGCCTCGCAACGGCTCGGACGGACGGTCGTCCTTGCGGCCTTCGGCCGACTGCAGGCCGGCGGTCGACGAAGATTGGCGCGACGGTGGCGGCCGCTGCGCCAGCAGGCGCAGCCACATGTACTGGGCGGTGTTGGTGTCCTGATATTCGTCGACGAGGATGTATTTGAAGCGCTTGTGATATTCCTTCAGCACATCTGGATTGGCGCGGAAGATGCGGATCGGATGACACAAAAGGTCGCCGAAGTCGCAGGCGTTCAGCGTCTGCAGCCGCGCCTGATAGGCCTTGTAGAGCTCGCGGCCCTTGCCGTTGGCGAACGCGCGTGCGTCGCCCTCGGCGATGTCGCCCGGGCCTTGTCCCTTGTTCTTCCATCCGTCGATCATCTGGGCGAACTGCTTGGCCGGCCAGCGCTTGTCGTCCAGCCCCTCGGCCTGGATCAACTGCTTGATCAGCCGCACGACATCGTCGGTGTCGAGGATGGTGAAGTCGGAGCGCAAACCGGCAAGCTCGGCGTGTCTGCGAAGCAGCTTAACTCCGATCGAGTGGAAGGTGCCGAGCCACGGCATGCCTTCGACATTGCCTTCGCCGATCAGGATGCCGATGCGCTGTTTCATCTCGCGCGCGGCCTTGTTGGTGAAGGTGACGGCGAGGATCTGCGAGGGGAACGCCTTACCGGTGGCGAGGATGTGAGCGATGCGGGTGGTGAGCACACGCGTCTTGCCGGTGCCGGCGCCGGCCAGCACCAGAACCGGGCCCTCAGTGGTTTCCACCGCCAGCCGCTGCTCGGGGTTCAGCCCCTTCAGATAGTCAGGTGCGTTGTTGTGGCCGCTGCGGGCAGCCATGGCGCGCGCGGCAATGCCCGACGGGGCCGCGGGCCGCGCATTGGGTTCATCGAAAAAGGGCATGTCTTCGGAAAAGCCGGACATCTCCCCCGAATGTAGTGATTCGGCGGCGAAAGGCCAGAAGTGTCTACGTTTTGTTCCGCCAAAGTGCCTGATACGGGCCGTTCAGGCCTTGCGGTAACCGAGGGCGACGAAAAATCGATGTCCGAAGGAGCGCGCCTCGTCCGTCATCACGGCGCCGAGAGCGACCTGCATCTGGTCGTAATAGTGGCTGCCGGCGGGCGATGTCAGGAAAGTCTGGTAGAGCTTGAGATCGTCAAGCGGCAGATCCCGGTAGATGTAGGCCACCGATGCCATGACGTCCGTTTCGATGTCATGGCGAAGGCCTTCGGATCGCTGACGCAGCAGGGCCATGATCTGGTCGTCGGGCAGGGGCTTTCCGGCCGCTCCCAGCATCTCGGAAAGCATTGCATAGCCCATGTTCAAGGCCACGGCTTCTCCGGTATCGACAGCGCTGAGATCGTCCACGAGCTTCTTGTACAGTGCGAGCCGAGCCGGATCCCTGGATGGAAGTTCGCCCAGGATCTTGGGACCTTCGATCGTCTTGCGTTGCCTTTCTTCCGGAGTTAACGCCTGGATTTCCAGTGCCGTGACTTGTTTACCGAGGGGCGACGCATAGAACGAGGCCAGGTCGGACAATTCACTGGCGGGCAGTTTGTCCGCCATTCGCGCTTCGATGGCTGCCTCCATCTTGTTGGCGTCAAAAGCGCCTTCCATGGCCGCCGCCAGGGCGTCCTGGACTTTTTGCGGCGGCGTTTCCGGCGCCGATTTCACGGCTGCGATGAAACCCGGGCCGATAGCCATCAGCATCTCGTGAAAGCCGTTCGCCTTGTTGATCTCATGCAGCGTCTGCGCAGGCGCAGCCACGGTGAGAGAGACGAGGCAACAGAGTGCAAGCATCAGGCGCGTCAGCGGCGGAACGAACGACGTCATGTGCTTGCTCCTCGGAGAGATGATGGAGACTGCTGGAAAACCCGGCCGCAGGCAAGATGGATTGCCACCTTGGCGTGTGCGTCGCTTGACAGGCGGGGCGGGCGGGAGAAAGCTGTGCGGAGGGCAGGAACGGGTGCATCGGGCTGTCCTTGGGCGTCGCAAAACGCAACAGTCGAAGGAGTATCATCTTGGCTGTCACCATCACCTCCCTCATCCTTTTCCTGATCGGTCTGGTGCTTGGCGGCGGCGGCATCCGCTTGGCTTCGCTGGGCGGCAGCTGGTACTATATTATCGTCGGCCTCGCCTTCCTGATCGCCGCCTGGCTGCTCTACCGGCGCCGGTCCACCGCGCTGTGGCTCTACGCGGCGATCGTGATCGGCACGCTGGCCTGGGCGGTCTGGGAAACCGGCTTCGACTGGTGGGAACTCGGCCCGCGCGGCGGCATCATCGTGCTGGTTGCACTGTGGCTGCTGACGCCGTGGGCGCGGCGGGGGATTACCGGCCCTGACGCACGCGCGCCGCTGATCCTTGCCGTGCTGGCGTCGCTGGCGGTCGCCGGTTATTCAATGACAGCGGATCCGAAGGACATTGCCGGCGAGCTCGACACCGACAAGGTGATCCCCAATGCCAATCTCGGCAACGATGTGCCGGCCGGTGAGTGGCACTATTACGGACGCACACAGTTTGGCCAACGCTATTCGCCGCTCGACCAGATCACGCCGGACAATGTCGCCAAGCTGCAGCCTGCCTGGACCTATCGCACCGGCGACGTGAAGGGGCCGGACGATATCAGCGAGACAACGTATCAGGTGACACCGCTGAAGATTGGCGACACGCTCTACATCTGCACGCCGCACAATTTCGCCATCGCGGTCGATGCGGTGACCGGTAAGGAGAAATGGCGCTACGATCCCAAGATCAAGCTCGACAAGGACCGCCAGCACCAGACCTGCCGTGGCGTGTCCTATTATGCCGATGCCGCCATCGCCGCCGGCCAGCCCTGTGCAACCCGCGTCTACCTGCCGACCTCGGATGCGCGGCTGATCGCGCTCGACGCCGCCAACGGGCAGGTCTGTCCGGCCTTCGCCGAGGGCGGCACGCTGAACCTGCTGACCAACATGCCCTATCCGAAGTCGGGCTATTACTATTCGACCTCGGCGCCGTTGGTATCGGGCGGCAAGATCATCGTCGGCGGGGCCGTCAACGACAATTATTCGACGCAGGAGCCGTCCGGCGTCATTCGCGCCTACGATGTCAACACCGGCGCCCTGGTGTGGAACTGGGATTCCGGCAATCCGGACCAGACGACGCCGCTGGCGGCGGGCCAGACCTATACCGCCAACTCGCCCAACATGTGGTCGACGCCGAGCGCCGACGAGAAGCTCGGCCTGCTCTACGTGCCGCTCGGCAACCAGACCCCGGACCAGCTCGGTGCCGGGCGCAGCGACAATGTCGAGAAGTTCTCGTCCTCGATCACCGCGCTCGACCTCAACACCGGGCAGTTGCGCTGGGTGCGGCAGACCGTGCACCACGACCTCTGGGACATGGACGTTCCGGCGCAGCCGAGCCTGATCGACATCACCAAGGCCGACGGCACGGTGGTGCCGGCGCTGGTCGGGCCGACCAAGCAGGGCGACCTCTATGTGCTTGACCGCCGCACCGGCGAGCCGGTGGTTGCGGTCAAGGAAGTGCCGGCGCCCGGCGGCGCCGTCGAGGGTGACCACAGCGCGCCAACGCAGCCAGCGTCGGACCTCTCCTTCAATCCGAAGCCGCTGACCGACGCCGACATGTGGGGCATCACCATGTTCGACCAACTGGCGTGCCGGATCGAGTTCCAGGGCCTGCGCTACGAAGGCCGTTACACGCCGCCGTCGGTGCAGGGGTCGCTAATCTATCCCGGCAATTTCGGCACCTTCAACTGGGGCGGCGTCGCGGTCGATCCGGTGCGGCAGGTACTATTCGGCATGCCGACCTATCTGGCTTTCAAGTCGCAGCTCATTCCGCGCGATCAGGTGCCGCCGCCGGATGAAGGGCGCGGCAGCGAGCAGGGGCTGAACCGCAACGAGGGCGCGCCCTATGCGGTGGTGATGGGACCGTTCCTGTCGCCGCTCGGCATTCCCTGCCAGGCGCCGCCCTGGGGCTATGTCGCGGGTGTGGATTTACGGACCGGCACCATCGCCTACAAGCATCGCAACGGCACCGTCTACGACATGACGCCGCTGCCATTGCCACTGAAGGTCGGTGTGCCGGGCATTGGCGGACCGATGATCACCGCCGGCGGCGTCGCCTTCCTGGGTGCCGCGGTCGACGATTATCTGCGCGCCTATGACCTGACATCGGGCAAGCAGCTCTGGCAGGCGCGGCTGCCGGCCGGCGGGCAATCGACGCCGATGACCTACACCGTCGCCGACGGACGCCAATTCGTGGTCATCGTTGCCGGCGGCCACGGCTCGGTCGGCACAAAGCCGGGCGACTTTGTTATGGCCTACGCGCTGCCGAAGTAGGGGAGACTACTGTCTTGACGGATCGACGCCTCAGCTGATCCCGAGATGGCTCTTCAGGCTGGGCACCGAGCCCAGCACCTCGTTCGTCAGGTCCGGGCCGGCGGCGGCTTCGGCTTGCTGGATCAGCGTCGCGCCCGCCTTCTGGATCTGCGCCATGTCGAGGCCGGATGCCTTCAGCGCCGCAATACCGTTGACCAATGCGCCGGCTTTCTCGCCGAGAACGCCGCCAAGCGCGCCCTGCAGCGAGGACAGAAAGCCGCCACCGCCGGCTGGGGCGGTGGCCATGACGTCATACTTCTGGGCCAACGCATCGGCGCCGGGGATCTTGGCGAAGAATGAGGAGGCGCTGGTGCCTTCCGCTTCGTGCTCGAGCACCGAGAAAATGGTGCCAACGACCTTTTCCGTCGTCGCCTGGTCGAGACCCGCCTTCTGCGAAACAGTGTTCACGATGTCCTGTACGTCCATGACTTCACCTCAACCCTGGGTTTTCGTGTTTGCCGGATGGCGCTGATGGCTGCGGACCTTGATCATGGACCTTCGACTTGCGGCAACGATCGTCGCGCGCAACGCTGGAATGGCGGTCGCGGCAACCAGGAAGGCGGCTGCCAGGATTGGCGAGGGCATGGTCATCGGCGTCTTTCCTTTCCAGATCGGGCCTTTCAGATCAGGAACCGTGACCGCGCCAAGGCGCGGCCGACGTCTGTCAGTGTCCCCCACTATTGTGGCAGCGCCATCAGGATTTGTGGCCGATGACCAAAACGTGATGATGCTGGAAGTCTCCAGGGCATTCGCAAGGGAGGACGAGGTGTCACCGAGCCGTGACTGGACGACAGGAGCCTCGCCCCTATCTTGCGAACGATGCCAAAGCGGATCGAAGGAGCGCGCCCATGACGAAACCAGCCATCACCCAGGCTATGATCGACGCCTATGATGAATACACCCATCTGACGCTCGACCGCCGCCGCTTCATGGAGCAACTGACCCGGCTTGCCGGATCGGGTGCTGCCGCCGCCGCAATCGCACCGCTGCTGGCGGCAAATTCGGCGCAAGCGGCAATCGTCGCCGACAACGATCCACGCGTGAAGGGCGAGGACATCACATATGCCGGCAGCGGCGGCGAGATGAAGGGCTATCTGGTCAAGCCGGCGAGCCAGTCCGGCAAGCTCGGCACCGTCATCGTCATCCACGAGAACAGGGGGCTCAACCCGCATATACGCGATGTGGCGCGGCGCGTCGCGCTGGAAGGGTTTGTGGCGCTGGCGCCGGATTTCCTGTCGCCGCTCGGCGGCACGCCTGACGACGAGGACAAGGCGCGCGACATGTTCGCCAAACTGGATTCCGCGCAGACCGTCGCCAACGGGGTGGCAACGGTCGCTTTCCTCAAGGCCGAAAAGGACGGCAACGGCAAGGTCGGCGCCGTTGGCTTCTGCTGGGGCGGGGGCACGGCAAACATGTTGGCGGTCAACGCGCCCGATCTCAGCGCCTCCGTCGCCTATTACGGGATGCAGCCGAAGGCCGCCGATGTGTCGAAGATCAAGGCTGCACTGCTGCTGCACTATGCCGGGCTGGACGAGCGCACCAATGCCGGCATCGACGCCTTCAAGAAGGAGCTCGACGCCGCGCATGTCGAATACACGGTGTATGTCTATGAAGGCGCCAACCACGCCTTCAACAATGACACCTCGGCGGCGCGCTACGACAAGAAGGCGGCCGACCTCGCCTGGGGGCGCACGATCGCTTTCCTCAAGGAGAAGCTGGCGTAGAGCTTTTCATCGCGGTAACGCCGCGCCGCTCGGATTTGCCTTAGGGAAAGCGCTACGCGCTTTCCCGTGCTCCAGCTTTTGGAGTCAGGCACCTGAGGACGCCCAGACGGTTTCGAAGGCCGGCGACAGCGTGAAGCCGGACGGCAGCACCGAAACGGGCGGCGGACGGCGCACGCCTTCCTGCAGATAGCGTAACGCGGAGGTCAGCCCGTTCATCGTGTAAGGTTTGGCAATCACGCCGATCGCGCCTGCGAAATGATCGGGAATACGTTTCGGGTTGGCGGTCATGAACACCACCATGGCGTTCTTCTTCTGGCCGATATATTCGGCCACTTCGACGCCGGTCGGCCCGTCGGTCAGATGAATGTCGACAAAGGCGATGTCGGCGGCCGTTGTATCCACCATGGTCCTTGCTTCGGTCAGGGAGGTCGCCCAGCCAACAACGCTGTGGCCGGCGTCCTCGACAAGGCCTTCCAGTTCCATTGCCAGCAGCGCTTCGTCTTCGACGATCAGGATCTTGAGCGGTTCAATCATGACACATTCCCTTTTTGCTGCGGTTCGTTCGGCATCGAGATGATAACTTTGGTGCCGGGGCCGGCGTCGCGCCATTCGATGTCGGCGCGCAGCTGACGGGCCAGCGACTTGATCAGCCGCATGCCGAAAGACGCGTCGCCGCTGGCATCAGCCATGCCGACCCCATCATCGGACACCTCGATGTTGAAGTGGCCGTCAGGCTGGCTCATCTTGATGCCGATGCGTCCCGCCCTCGTGCCGTCCGGCTTTTCCTTGAAAGCATGTTTTAGCGCGTTGGTGACAAGCTCATTGACCATCAGGGCGACGGGCGTTGCCTTTTCAGCCGAAATGACGATGGGTTCGAGGTCGAGGGTCGACTTGATCTCCGAACGTCCCGAAGCCGTCAGCAGGTCGGATACGAGATCCCTGGCGAAATCCGAGACGTCGAACCGGCTAACGTCCTTCGACTGGTAGAGCCGGCGGTGGACGGTGCTCAGCGCCTCGATGCGCGCCAGCATGGTAGACAGCGACTGCTTGGTCGATTCGTCCTTCATGGTCCGGCTCTGCATGATGATCAGTGAGGAGATCATCTGCAGGTTGTTCTTCACCCGATGGTCGACCTCGTGGAGAAGGGTTGTCTGCGCCTCGAGTGCGGCTTCAAGCTCGCTGGTGCGTTCCTGTACTGCCTTCTCGAAGCGGTCCTTGTCCGCTTTTACGCGATGCTCCGAGCTCTTGCGGTCCGAGACGTCCAGTTGCGAGGCGAAAAAGAACTGCAATTCGCCTTTGTCGTTGGAAACCGGACTGATGTAGAGCGCATTCCAGAAGCTGGAACCGTCCTTGCGGTAGTTCAGAAGATCGACGGCGATGTCGGCTCGATCTTCGATCGCGGCGCGCACCTTGTCGACGGCGGCCTTGTCGGTCTTGGGTCCTTGCAGGAAACGGCAGTTCTTACCCATGACCTCGTCGCGCTCATAGCCGGTCAGGCGCAGGAACGCGTCATTTGCAAAGACGATCGGATTGTCCTGTTGCCGGGGATCGGTGATGATCATCGACATGCGTGTGGCGCGAATGGCGGCGGCGAACGGATCGCCCTTGCCGTGTTCTGCATGCAGATCGTCTGTCATGCGCCAGGCGTCAGCCGGTTCCCTGGTCCGTTTCCAGTCCATTTCTTTCTAACTCCAAGCCGTTTCGTGGGGACCAACGGCTCAGGAGTGGAAATAGTTCAATCTTGAGCCGTTTTATCGCGGTCTGGCGAATCGCGGAACTCAAGAGTTGTTGATTTAAGTCTTTGATAATAAACTGTTTTATTCAGCTTATCTGACGCCTGCGGGTTTATGCAAGGCAACGCCAGCGACGACCAAAATGATGCCGAAGCAGTCAATGAGGCTCGGAATCTGGCGCAAGACGATGACGCCGATCAGCGTCGCGGTAACCGGCAGCAGCGACAGCATCAGCGCAAAGCTGGCGCGCGGCAGCCGCGACATGGCGAGCTGGTCGCAGATGTAGGGAATGACCGACGAGCAGATGCCGACGCCGATGGCGGCGAGCAACAGCAATGGTGAGAAAAGAGCGGGCAACGCGTCGGTGAGGCCGATCGGCAGCACGACGATGAAGGCAATGGCCATCGCCGCGCCGAGGCCCGCGATGCCGTCGCCTGCGCCCGCGCGGGCGACGCGGTGGCCGAGCACGATGTAGCCGACGAACAGCGCGCCGTTGAGGAAGGCCCAAAACAGGCCAAGCGGATCGCTCGACCATTTGACGTCGATGAGCAGCAATGTGCCGGTGACGGCAATGGCAAGCGCTGCGAGATTGCGCGGGCTTCTGAGGCCGATCAGCGCGATGCCGATGGTGCCGACGAATTCGATTGCCGCCACCAGCGAGATCGGCAGGCGGTCGAGCGCGAGGTAGAACGAACAGTTCATCACCGCCAGGCAGGCGCCGAAGGCCAGCAACAGCAGCCGCGTCGAGCGATCGGCGCGGGCGAAGGTTCGCCATGGACGGGTCAGTGGCGCGAAGACCAGGGCTGCGGTGGCTATCCGCAGCCACGCCATGCCGAGCACGCCGACATGCGGGAACAGCAGCACGGCGAATGCCGGCCCGAGATAATGGAAGACGGCGCTGACGCCGAACCAGACATGCGGCGGCAGTCTCGTCGCCAGCCCGCCGAGGGTGGGGCCAGCACGGGCAGCGCTTGCCGCGAGAGCTTGCGTTTGATCATCCATCGGATCAGTATCGCAGGCAGTTTTGTCAATTTATATGGGTGATGATTGCCCCTTCTGACTAGCTTTCGCCTGGAAGCAAGGAGATTTCCTTGAAACGCCTTCGAACTGAAAGCACCGACCTCGATGCGGCGGATATGAAGATCCTGCTGCTGCTCGAAAAGGACGCTCGCGTCAGCACGGCGGAGCTTGCACGCTCGGTCGGCCTGTCGGCGCCGAGTGTCGCCGAGCGCATCAAGCGACTGCAGGAGAGCGGCGTCATCGAGGCCTATTCGGTCAGGATCAACCCTGCCGCACTTGGCCTGCCGCTATCGGCATGGCTGCGCATCCGTCCCGTGCCGGGGCAACTGGCTGTGGTGGCCGAGATCATCCGCGAGCTGCCGGAGATCGCGCAATGCGACCGGGTGACCGGTGAGGACTGTTTCATCGCGCTGGCGCATGTCGGCTCCGTGGCCGAGCTCGAACGGGTGATCGACCGCATCATTCCCTACGCGATGACCAACACGGCGATCATCCAGTCGTCGCCGGTGGTGGCGCGCTCGCCGCTGGGAGCGGTGAAACGCCAGTCTTGAGGGCGAGGATGTCGGTTTGAAGATTTATGCGTGGCCGCGCTTCATGCGCGCCTGCTTCAGGATGGCGCGCCAGCGGATCATGTCGAACGGGATCGGCTCGTTGTTGTTGGCGATGTGGAAAATCTCGTTGTTGACGTTCTTGAGCGAGCGCCAGAAATCATAGTCCGTGATGCGCGGATCGGCTACCAGCCTGTCCACTTCGACCTTGATGTCGGTTTTCATGCACGTCCCTCGAACCGGCTTCGCCCGCCGCCCGTATCGCAACCCATGCGGACCGTTCTCGACCGCTCCGCTGAGTCGTTCAATGGCTCAATTGGCTTGTTCCCGTTAAAACCTCGGTAAGGTTAACGTGGGCGTCGAGTCGCTTCAAGCGGTCTTGCGACGAATCCCGATCGAACGGCCGGCGCGCTCCGGCATCGGCAGCGCCGAATGGGCGGCGCGCATGGCTTCGACCTTGGCAAGCACATCGGCGGGAAAGGGTGCCACCTTCGGCCCGGACATGTCGACATGCAGTGAAAGCGATTCCGATGTGGCGGCCAGCCAGCCGTCGACGTGGCGGATTTCCTGGTAGACCCGAAGCCGCTTGTCGTCATGGTCGATCAGCTGGAAGGTGACGGTGACCTTGTGCTCGAGATGCAGCTCCTGCACGTAGCAGACATGGACTTCCGCCGTGTAAATGGTGAGGCGGCGGTCCCTGGCGTAATTCGGCCCCATGCCCATCGCCTCGAAGGCGTCGTCCGAGCAGCGGTCGAACAGCACGTTGTAATAGGCCATGTTGAGATGGCCGTTGTAGTCGATCCAGTCCTTCTCGATGTCCATCGGTTGGGAGACGAAGGGGGCGGGAATAGGCATCGAAACTTCCTTGTTCTGGTGCTGGACAGACTGTTGCCGGTGAGACTAGATCGGTTCATCGTTTCACGGAAACGCCGAACTGCTCTATCTCCTTGTTTGACGCAAATCCGATGGAAAGCCGCTCCACGCCTTTCCTGGGATTGCCGAGCGCATCATCCATAGATGCACAACAAGGGTGCGCGCTGGTCCATTCGCGGAGGAATTCATGGCTCTGAGCGACCTCAATCCGGTCGAACGCAACGAGGAAGGCATCGCGGCGGTGCTCGGCATCCTCAAGCAGCGGCTCGGCGAGCGCTTCCAGACCGGCCGGGCCATCCGCTCCCAGCACGCTCACACCACCACCTATATTCCGACGCAGGCGCCGGATGGCGTCGCCTTCCCGGAGACGACGGCCGAGGTGCAGGAGATCGTGGGCGCCTGCGCCGCATACCGGGTACCGGTGATTGCGTTCGGCGTCGGCTCATCGCTGGAAGGCCACACCAATGCGCCGGGCGGCGGCATCTCGGTCGATACGTCACGGATGAACCGCATCCTGGCGGTCAATCCGCAGGATCTCGACTGTACCGTCGAACCCGGCGTTACCCGCGAGGATTTGAACCGGCATTTGCGCGACACCGGCCTGTTCTTTCCGATCGATCCAGGCGCCAATGCTTCGCTCGGCGGCATGGCGGCAACGCGGGCGTCCGGCACCAATGCGGTACGCTACGGCACGATGCGCGAGAACGTGCTGTCGCTGACCGCGGTCATGGCCGACGGCGAGACGGTGACGACCGGCAAGCGCGCAAAAAAGAGTTCGGCCGGCTATGATTTAACGCGACTGCTGATCGGCTCGGAGGGCACGCTTGGCATCATCACATCGCTGACACTGAAGCTGCAAGGCATTCCGCAAGCGATCTCCGGCGGCGTTTGTCCCTTCCCGAGTGTCGAGGCGGCCTGCAACGCGGTCATCGCGACGATCCAGATGGGCATTCCGGTGGCGCGCATCGAACTGGTCAACGCACTGCAGATGCGGGCAATGAAGAACTATTCGAAACTCGATTATCCCGAGAGCCCGTGCCTTTTCGTCGAATTCCACGGCAGCGACGCCGGCGTTGCCGAGCAGGCCGAGACCTTCGGCATGATCGCCGAGGAGAATGGCGGCGGGCCGTTTCTGTGGACCAGTGTCGTCGAGGAGCGGACGAAATTGTGGAAGGCGAGGCACGACGCCTACTGGTCGTCGCTGACGCTGCGGCCGGGGGCCAAGGGACTGTCGACCGATGTCTGCGTGCCGATCTCGCGCTTTGCCGAATGCGTCACCGAGACCGAAGCCGACATCGCCGAGATGGGGCTGATCGCGCCGATCGTCGGCCATGCCGGCGACGGCAATTTTCACGTGCTGGTGCTGATGGACGTCGACGACCCCAAGGAAATCGCGCTGTCGGAAAAGTTCGTCGCGCGGCTAAACATGCGGGCGATCGCCATGGATGGCACCTGCACCGGCGAGCACGGCATCGGCCAGGGCAAGATCGGCTTCCTGCGCCATGAACTCGGGCACGGCGTCGACATCATGCGCACCATCAAGCAGGCGCTCGATCCGCTTGATATCATGAACCCGGGCAAGATATTGCCTGGAAATTAGGGCGCGGACTTGTTAGCGCGTAGTTGGTTCGACCCAGTCGCGAAGCTTGCGCTGAACCACTCGGCGAGGACTTGCAGGTCACCAGTTGGGATCTCGGCCTTCAAGATCTTCGTCCGGGACGATCGGCGGTTGGCGACGAAGACCGGTGTATGGGTCCAGGTAGGCCATTTTGAATGCGTCGCCCATCACACCGCATATGGCATTGAGAGTTGCGCCGATTGCAAGCCTCGGAAAGCCTAGCCGAGGCAGTTTAAGGCGTCGGATGTTAATCAGGGCGGTGGTGGAGATGTCGGCCATGGTGTCCTCCAGTGACGGTGAGAATGACACCGTGTCCCACTCAGGTCCTTGGCTCGGACCTGAAAGGTTCTGAACTACCCTGAAGTTCGCCTTCAGGACCGTCTTGGGTTATCGTTGCCCTCGAGGGACGGGTTCTTTTGCAAATGGACTTGGAGTTTGGGAATTATCGTCTGAAGCGCGCCGAACGGCTGCTGCTGGGTCCCAAGGGGCCGATGGAGCTGTCGACGCGGTCCTTCGACATCCTCGCCACGTTGCTGGAGAGGCCGGACGAGGTGATCGGCAAGACCGAACTCTTCGATGCTGTCTGGCCCGGCGTGGTGGTGGAGGAGAACACGCTGCAGGTCCACATTTCGGCGCTACGAAAACTGCTGCCCGCCGAGATGATCGTAACCGTCCATGGTCGCGGCTATAAATATGCTGGTCCCAAGCCCTTTGTGGCCACGGCAGAGGCTACAGCGCCGGCCAGAGCGTCCATCGCCGTTCTTCCCTTCGACAACATGAGCGGCGACCGGGAACAGGGCTATTTCAGCGACGGGATAACCGAAGACATCATCACCGAGCTTGGCAAGTTCAGGGAGTTCCTGGTCATTGCGCGGAACTCTTCCTTCCAGTTCCGTGGCAAGGCGAATGACGTGGCCGAGGTGGCGAAGAGACTTGGCGTCCAGTATGTCGTCGAAGGCAGCGTGCGGAAGATCGGCAATCGGGTGCGGGTCACCGTGCAACTGATCGACGCATCTTCAACAGCTCACATCTGGGGCGAGCACTACGACCGCGAACTGGATGACATTTTCGCCATCCAGGACGAAATCACCCAGATGATTGCAGCCCGCCTGGCCCGGCAGGCCAGAACCGCGATTGCATCGCGCGCCAGGGCCCGGCCGACGGACAACATGTCGGCCTATGAGTTTTACCTGCGGGCGCTGCAATTGGCGGCCGTCTATGACGCCGCGCACGAAGCGGAACCGTTTCTGCGCCAGGCGGTAAAGCTCGATCCGCGGTTTGCTGCTGCCCACGCCATGCTCGGCGTTGTCGAGACCCTCAAATTCTTCTGGGTCTACTACAATGCAGATTATCTGCATTCCGCACTGGAGATGGCAAAAACCGCGTTGCAACTCGACCCGGACGGGGCGTACGGCCATCTCGCGACCGGCTTTGCTCTCTTGTACTTGCGCCAATTCAGGCAGGCTGAAATCAGTCTGGACCGTGCGGTTGCGCTGAATCCGAACGACCCGTTCATCCTCAGCATCCGTGCCCTTTTCCTCAATTACACGGACAGGCCGGATGAGGCGCTTGTTGAAATAAACCAAGCCCAGCGCCGCGACCCATACGCTGTGGGATGGTATGAAGACTTTCGCGGCATCATACTGACCACTGCTGGACGATATCGCGAGGCAACGGTTTGCTACGCGAAAATGGCGAGCGTACCGCGGTGGTCGCTCGTCCGTCTTGTCGTCTGCCATTGCGAACTCGGCGAAATCGAGCAAGCGCAAGACGTCCTGGCAAAAGTCAAGGCACATTACCCTGGACTAGGCCTTGACGAGATCGTCGATGCAGAATTGGATTTCTTTGAGGATCCCGCTGTGTGCAGCCGTTACCGCGCCATCCTGGAGCGTGTCGACAGGCAAGAATAAGCGTCTCCCAAGCCGCAGCCCGCTGTGAGCTGTGAGTACCCATCGACCCGTCTTAAGACAACGGGCCGCCTCGGACGGCCCTGCCTTCAACTCGCGCACCGCGCTCACGGGAATGCGGTCGGTGACAAACCAGAGGGCGCCGGACTACCGTGCGGCCGCAGGCTTCTCCTGCGCGCCCTGAACAAGCGTTTGCAGCATGGGGCGGGTTGGCGCGAAGAACGTCGTGCCGGTGTGCGGCGTGGAGAAATCGAGCAACCGGTCGTAAGCGCCCGGCGGGTCACCGATGTACATTCGCTGCAGCATCTTCTCGATCACCCAGAGATACTTGGTGTAGCCGATAAAATAGGTTCCGAATTCCCGTCGCCCCGGCTGGCCGAAGGGCATGTTGTCGCGCAGGATGTCGTATTCGTTGCCATCGGCATCCTCGATGGTCGCCAGGGACTTGTGCGATTTGCGCGGCGCGTCGTCATCATCGATTTCGATGTTGTCGATCTTGGTGCGGCCGATGATCTCTTCCTGGAGGGGCGTTGGCGTTCGCGCCCACGCATTGAGATCGTGCAGATATTTCTGAACGACGACATAGCTGCCGCCGGCGAAGTCGGCATCTTCATCGCCGACGAGCGCCGAGGCAGGCAGATCGAGGCCGGTCGGGTTGGCCGTGCCGTCGACAAAGCCGAGCAGGTCACGCGCATCGAAATAGCGGAAGCCCGAGACCTCGTCGACGACCGTCACGCCGTCGCCAAGGCTGTCGAGCAGAATGCGCTCGAACTCGAAGCACATGTCGGGGCGTTCGGACCGGATGTGGAAGAGAAGGTCGCCCGCTGTCGACGGCGCCGAATGAACCGCGCCCTTGATCGGCGCAAACGATCTCAGCTCCAGCGGCCGCCGGTCTGGAGAGAGACGATCCCAGAGCTCACGGCCGATGCCGGCAATGCAGGACAGGTGGCCGGACAGGTCACGGAATCCGACAGTCTTGACGAGATCGTCAAGCCCGCCGAGCACGGCCGCGACCTTGGCCAGAGCGCTTTGCTCGCCGGCAACGGTGACGACAAGAAAGACCGCCGACAACGACAGTGGAGCATCGACGCTCTGCGCATCGATCGGCACGCGGTCCCAGTTCTTCCCTGACATCCGAAAAATCTCCGCTTTTCCAGGATTTGTTTCAGATCATCCGACTTCACGCAACTGCGGATGAGACATCACGCAACCTGCGGATGAGACATCACGCAACGCTGGATGAATTGCCTCTTTATCGACACGCGGATGCAGGTAGAGTGCGGCAGAATTTCAATCGATCCGTTTGGAGCTGATGCTCGCACGTCTGTTCGTGATCTTCGGTGGCCTGTTCGTGCTGGTGCTGTGTGCGGCGCTGGTGGTGCCGTATTTTGTCGACTGGACCGGCTACCGCGCCGAATTCGAGCGCGAAGCCAGCGCCATCCTCGGCCGCAAGGTGACGGTGCAGGGCGATGCCACGGCGCGGCTGTTGCCGTTTCCCTCGGTGACCTTTTCCAACGTCACCGTCGCCGGTGGCCCGAATGGCCAGCCGGCCATGACCGTCGAGACGTTTTCGATGGATGCGGAGCTGGCGCCCTTCCTGCGTGGCGAGGTGCTGATCTTCGACATGCGGCTGGTGCGGCCGCAAGCGACCATCGATATTGCCAGCAACGGTACCGTCGACTGGGCGATGCGGCCGTCCTCGCCCTTCGACCTCAACCAGATCTCGATCGAGAAGCTGACGGTGACGGAAGGGCAGATCAAACTCAGCCATGCCGCCGGCGGACGCAGCCATCTCATCTCCGAGATCAATTCGACGATCTCGGCCAAGTCGCTGGCCGGGCCATGGCGCATGGACGGCACACTGCGGCTCGACGGCCTTCGCACCACGGTCGTGGCGTCCACCGGCAAGGCCGAAGGCACCGGGCAGATGCGGCTTCGGCTCAAGGCCGATCCCGATGCCTATCCGCTGGTCATCGAAACTGACGGCAATGCAGGCATCGTCAAGGGTGCCGCTGTCTACTCCGGCCAGTTCAAGATCTCCGGTGCCGACAAGAACAGCGCCGCGCTGCGCGGCAACGACGGCGAGACGGTGAAGGTCAGTGCTGGCAAGCCCGATCCGGGCTTTCGGCTGAACGGCAAGTTTTCGCTCGACCACCAGAAGCTCGGTGTCGACGAATTCCGCTTCGAGACGGGGCCGCTCGACAACCCGTACACCGCCGACGGCAAGGCTTCGGTTGATCTCGGTCTGAAGCCGAGCTTCGCCATCGAGGCCAGTGGCGCGCAGGTGCAGTTCGACGAGGCGGTGGGCGCCGAGGCCGGCGCCGGCGCGACGCTCGACCAGCGCATCGCGGCGCTTGAGCAAGCGTTGCACGAGCTGCCGAAGCCGACCATACCCGGCACCGTCGAGGTCAAGCTGCCGGCGGTGGTCGCCGGCGACACCACGGTGCGCGACGTCCATCTTTCCGCCGAGCCGACCGATGGCGGCTGGTTGGTGGAATCGCTCGCCGCGACACTGCCTGGCCGCACCACGCTGGAAGCCAACGGCATGCTCAGCGTCGAGAATCATTTCGGCTTCACCGGCTCGCTGCTGCTGGCCGTGGCGCAACCTTCCGGCTTCGCCGCGTGGCTGTCGAAGGATGTCGACGAGGCGATCCGCCGTCTGCCCGCCGCCGGTTTCAAGGCCACGGTCGATCTCACGGAAAAGCGGCAGGCCTTCAGCGATCTCGAATTGATCCTGGGCAAGGCGAAGTTTTCCGGCAGCATCGATTCCAGCCAGCCTGACGATGCCAAACCGTCGGTGCTGATGCGGCTCGAAGGCGGTGAGCTCGATGTTGACGGGCTGGCGGCCTTCGCTTCGATCTTCGTCAGCGACAAGGGCGCCAACCGCTTTGCCGACCGCGACCTGGATTTCCAGATCAAGGCCGGGCCGGTCAGCGCCGGCGGCCTGACCGCCGACACGGTCGACACGGCGCTGAGGCTGCGCGACGGGTTGCTTGAAATCGACCGACTGTCGTTGGGCGGGTTGGCCGGCGCCTCGATCAGCGCCACCGGCCGGATCAAGGATTTTCCGGCAAGTCCGACCGGCAAGCTCGACGCTTCGGTGGTTGCCGTCGATCTCAAGCCGCTGGTCGACGTCGCCGCCCAGCACTATCCCGACAATGCCGTGCTGAAGGGGCTGGCAAGCCGTGCGGCGGCCTATCCCGAGCTGTTCCAGGATGCACGCGTCGACCTTGTGGCAAGTGCCGCCGACAATGGCGATGGCACCACGGGGCTGGCGGTGAGCGGCCAAGGCAAGGCCGGCGGCTCGGCTTTTTCGGCATCGCTGTCGGGGAAGGGAGCAGCGGACAAGCTGCTCGAAGCGCCGGTGACGCTGACCTTCAACGCCAGGAACCCTGACGCCACCGCGCTGCTGGCGCTCTATGGCCTGCCGGCGCTGCCGCTCGGCATGCTGGGCGAGGCGAGCACGGATGTTCAGGCCAAGGGTACGCTTGGCGGCGGCCTGGCGACGACTTTCAGCCTCGCCGGCAACGACTTTAGGGCCGGTTTCGAGGGAACCGTCGCGGACACGCCGCAAGGGGCTACCGTCAAAGGCAAGCTCAGCCTCGATGCCGCCGACATCGAGCCGTGGCTGATGACGACCGGCATCGGCCTGCCGGGCATGGGCGCTGGCATGTCGGCGTCACTCGCGGCGCAGGGCGACTATGGCAACGGCCTGTTGGTGCTGGATAATCTCAGCGGTGCCCTAAATGAGGCGGCGGTGTCCGGCGACGTCAATGTCGAGGTCAAGGACGGCGTGCCGCATCTGGCCGGCGCGCTGGTGCTCGACGAACTTGATCTCGATCCGATGGCGGTGGCGCTGTTCGGCGATTCCGCTTTCCTTGCCAATAAGAGTGGGGGCGACAAGAATGGTGGCTGGCCGGCTGCTCCGTTCAGCCAGAAATCCAGCCTGCCGTTCACCGCCGATCTCGACCTGACGACGGCGGCACTTGCCGCCGGGCCGTTCGCCACCGCCTATGACGCCGGATTCTCGCTCAAACTCGACCAGGAAGGCATCCGGGTTTCGGATCTCAAGGCGAAATTCCTCAATGGTGCGCTGACAGGCCTGTTCGAATTGAAGAACAATGACGGCACCGGACTTTTCACCGGCCAGATGAAACTGGCCGGCGCCGATCTGGCGACCGTGCTGCCAAATGCCGGCATCAGCGGCAGTGGCGACTTTTCGACGGCGCTGTCGACCAGCGGCAAGTCGGTCGATGCGATGGTGGCGGCTCTATCCGGCTCCGGCACGGCGGCGCTGAAGGGCTTGCAGGTCGCCGGCGTCAATCCCGATGCTTTCAACGCGTTTCTCGCCAAGGCGGATGCGATAGGGCGCGACATCGATGCGGCCAAGACCGCCGCCTTCGCGCCGCAAATCGCCGCCGATGGCAGTTTTGCCGCAAAGGATACATCTGTCGCCTTCACGGTTGCCGGCGGCACGGTGCGGGCACCGCCGATCAGCCTGGAGAATCCGGCGGCGACCTTGTCCGCCGACATCATTGCGGACCTCAACGCAGCCATGGTTTCCGCCAAGGGGGCGATCACCTATCGGCCCGGCGACGACGCGCTGGTTGGCTCCGAGCCGGTCGTGAACTTCACCGCCGAGGGGCCGTTCGGCGCCGTGAAACGGCAGTTCGATAGTGAGCCGCTGGCACAGTTCCTGACCCAGCGCGCGTTGGAAAGGGAACAGCAGCGCGTCGAGGCGATGCAGGCGGCGCTGCTTGAAAAGCAGCGGCTGCGGCGCGAGGTCCGCTATTACGCGGCGTTGCAGGACGATCGCGACAGGGCGGCCGAGGAACTGCGCCAACAGGAGGAAGCGGCGCGGCTGAAAGCCGAGGCCGACGCCAGGGCAAAGGCCCAAGCAGATGCGCAGGCCCAGGCTGAAGCGGATGCAAAGGCGAAAGCCGATGCCGAAGCGAAAGCCCAGGCAGATGCCGAGGCCGCGGCCCAGCAGCAGGCCGCCGACGAGGCAGCCAAGGCGCAGGCCGACGAGCAGGAGCGGCAGAAGGCGGACGAGGCAAGACGCATCGCCTCGCAGGAAAAGGCAAGGCTCGAGGCCGAACGCAAGGCCGCGCAGCAGGCGCCGAAGGTGGAGCGTGCGCCGCTGCCGGAGGCCAACGACAACCCGCCGCCGGCCAAGCCGAAGTCCAATCCGTTCACCATCGACAATCTGCTGAAGTCGTTGCAGTAGCACAAACTGCCGCCGGCACGCCGAACAATTGCGTCAGAGGACGGACATCTCGGCGCTGTCCGCAACGTAGCGGGCGTGACGAAAATCGCGAATGGCGGCAAGCCTGCCCGCCTGCCATCCCAGCAGCACGAAGTAGGAAGGCCGCGCCGTCGGGTCACTTGGATCGCAGACAAGGACTGCCGGCCTGCCTTCGACGAAGCCCGGCACGAAACGCCAATCCTGGACCGACGAATAATTGCGGAAGTAGGTGCCCACTTGCCCGCGGCCATTCAGCCGCGCCCTGGCCACCAGTTCCAGCCGCACCTCGTCCGCCAGCATGTCGCGCACCGCGTCGAAATCGCGGGCGTTGAAACGATCGATGTAGGCGTCGAGGAGCAGGCGTTCGGACGCACTCAGCCTGGGGGAAGGGCGATCCTCGGGTTCATCGGCGAGTTGGCGCAGGCGGCCACGGCCACGATGCAGCGCTGCCTTGATGGCCGGAATGCTGCTGTCGAACATGGCGCTGATCTCCTGCAGGGAATAGCCCAGAACGTCCATCATGATGACGCTGCTTCGCTGCGCGACGGGAAGGCGCATGAAGGTGTGCAGGCCGGCGGCCGCGGCCTGACGATCGACGGTGGGGTTGGCCGGGTCGACGATCATGTCCGGATCCTCATCGGAAAAGGCCCTTTCACGGGCGCGACGGCGCAAGAAATCAAGCGCCGCATTGTGGGCGATGCGAAACAGCCAACCTTCCGGATTCGCTATCGGGCCGGTGTTGGGCAGGGCTTCGAACGCCTTGGCCAGGGCTTCCTGCAGCACGTCTTCACCGTCGATGGCCGAGCCGGTCATGCGGGCGCAGTAGCGGTGCAGCTTGGGGCGCAATTCCCCGAACAGGCGATCGAACGACTCGCGGATATCGCCAGGTATGTTCATGCGCCTCTATCCCGACTACTCGCCCAGCATCCGATAGCTGCCTACGACGGTCATTTCGTCACGTTGAGGGCGCTCAATACAACGGTCCCGGATGCCGTTCTGAAAGGCCTCGAATGCCGCAAGCCCGGTAATGAGTTCGGCATGGGCATCAGTTTCCGTTTCGACCAGATGGACAAAGGTCCCGTCGCCGGCCCGCAATGTCATATAGCGAACGCCGTCCGGTGATTTGTCGCCTAGTTCCTGGAAAACGGCCTTGATCAGCCGCTCGTTCTCGTCGGCCAGCTCCGGCTTGGTTTTGTAGCGTATCAGGTGGCGTTTCATCGTGATTGTTCCTTGATTCGTGTTTCGCCTTGCCGGCCCACTCCTGTCGAGACGTTCCCGGGAAGCCCAAGGATTCAGGGTGCCAGGAATAATTCGCTGCCGTGCCGTCACTCGCGGACGAGCAGGCGCTTGAGCATGGGTTCGATGCGTGACAGCTCGTCGAGATGTGCCGCAGACAGCTCGGCCAGACAATCGTCGGCGCGTTCGGTCAGCTGCAGCAGCACGCGGCGATGGTCATCCTTGTCCTGATCCCTTGCCACCAGTCCTGCCTCGCAAAGGCGGTTGACCAGTTCGACGGCGCTGTGATGGCGAATGCGCAGGCGCTCGGCCAGATCGCCAACCGTCACTGGTCCGCCGCCCGGGAATCCCTTGATTGCAAGCAACGCCTGATGCTGGCGCGGCGTCAGGCCGGCGTCTTCCGCCTGGATCTGGCTGAATTCGAGGAAGCGGCGGATCAGGTAGCGAAATTCGGACAGCCGCTGGTAGTCGGACTGCTTGATGGCGGGGCGTGGTTTCTGCGGCTGCGTCATACCAGACATTTGTTCGTTTTCCGGGAAAGCTCAAACGGATTTCGAGCAAAACCGGCTTGAATATTTATATCGTGTTACGATACATAGCCAGTCGACAAAGCCGGCTGGCCGCCTTGACCATGCCGCGAGATACGGCTCGCCGCCAGAAAGCAAAGTCCGTCATGAAGTCCAATCACTCCAATCCCGGTCATCTCAGGGATTTCACCACCGATGCCAGGGTGCTGCTCGTCGCCGCCATCGCCGTGGTGGTGGCGACGGCGGGGCTGGTTGCCGGCATCGCGCTTTTGAAACTGATCCGGCTTGCCACCAACATTGCCTATTTTGGCCAGTTCACGCTTGCTGATCTGAAGCTGCAGGACACGCCGTTGGGTTATGCCTCGGTCGTCGTCCCGGTGATCGGCGCGCTGATCATCGGCGTGATGGCGCGCTTCGGCAGCGAGAAGATCCGCGGCCACGGTATTCCGGAGGCCATCGAGGCGATCCTGCTCGGGCGCTCGAGGCTCGACGCCAAGGTTGCAATCCTGAAGCCGCTGTCGTCGGCGATTTCGATCGGCTCGGGCGGCCCGTTCGGCGCCGAGGGCCCGATCATCATGACGGGCGGCGCGATCGGTTCGCTGATCGCACAAATGCTGCCGGTCAGCGACAATGAGCGCAAGACGCTGCTGGTGGCAGGTGCGGCGGCAGGCATGACCACGGTCTTCGGCACACCTATCGCCGCCATCATGCTGGCGGTCGAACTGCTGCTGTTCGAATGGACCCCGCGCAGTTTCATTCCCGTGGCGGTCGCGGCAATCATTGCCGAGGTCGAGCGCACCATGCTGCATCTGCCCGGGCCGATCTTTCCGTTTCAGGGCGGCATGGAGGTGTCCTTTGTCGGTCTTGCCGGCTGGGTCTCGATCGGCGTTGCGGCCGGCCTGTTGTCGGGGCTGCTGACGCAGATGGTCTATGCCTGCGAGGACGGCTTCCAGAAGCTGCCCATTCACTGGATGTGGTGGCCGATGCTGGGCGGCCTGGTGGTCGGCATAGGCGGACTGATCGAGCCGCAGGCGCTCGGCGTCGGCTATGACAACATCACCGACATGCTGGATGGCCGCACGGTCGCCACCGCGGCACTCATCCTCCTTGTGGTGAAAGCCATCATCTGGTCGGTGGCGCTCGGTTCGGGAACGTCCGGGGGCGTGCTGGCACCGCTGCTGATCATGGGTGGGGCGATGGGAGCGGTGCTCGCCGGCGTTCTGCCCGCGGCCGATCCGGGCTTCTGGGCGCTGCTGGCGATGGCCGCCACCATGGGCGGCACGATGCGGGCGCCATTGACCGCAACGTTCTTTGCCGTCGAGCTAACCGGCAACACGCACATGCTGGTGCCGCTGATCGCGGCCTGCGCGGCGGCACATGCCGTCACCGTGCTCTTGATGAAGCGTTCGATCCTGACCGAGAAGATCGCCAGAAGGGGACATCATCTGGTTCGCGAATACCGTGTCGATCCCTTCGCCCTGACCAGGGTGCGCGAGG
The DNA here is from genome assembly GCF_056404515.1 of Mesorhizobium sp. P2_C7. Classification (NCBI taxonomy): domain Bacteria; kingdom Pseudomonadati; phylum Pseudomonadota; class Alphaproteobacteria; order Hyphomicrobiales; family Phyllobacteriaceae; genus Mesorhizobium; species Mesorhizobium sp. P2_C7. The sequence goes on from NZ_JBFUDW010000003.1 coordinate 424,531, forward strand.
TGATGACCTCACAGGTCGAGAGCGTACCTGCTGCGATGACGCTGCATGGCGCGGCGGCATTCCTGACGGCGCCGGAAACGCGGCATCCGAGCTTTCCCGTCGTCGACGAGAACGGGCATGTGCTCGGTCTCATCGATCCGCCGGCAATCCTGCGCTGGAGACGCGCCGGCACGCATCGCACCACGACGCTTGGCGAGCTGCTGGCCGGCAGCAAGATCACGCTGGCCTATCCAGATGAGTATCTGGAGGGTCTCTCCGACAAGCTGCTGCTGGCCAACGTCTCCCATCTGCCCGTCGTCACCCGTGAGGACCTGCAACTGGTCGGTTATGTCGGCTGGAAGGATCTGATGCGCGTGCGGTCGAGGAAACAGGCCGAGGAACGCGATCGCTCGACCCTGCTTGGTTTCGGCACCAGACGCAGGAAAAAGGCGGACGCGGTCGAGAGCCTCTAGGAGCAATTCCAGGAAAAGGGTTTAGCGGTTTTCCGTCCGAAAGTGCTTCAAACAACGAGTTAGAGCGGTTCGCCGTTTCCGGGAAGTGTTTAGCGGTTTCCGTCCGGAAGTGCGTAAAGACAAAGATTTAGCCGGCGCCGCGCTTTGCCCACTCCAGGACAACGAGCCGGAGCGCCGAGGACAGGTTGGTGTCGCGGGGCCGCGTCTCGTCGACTTCGGCGACAAGAGCGGCGAGCGTCAGCTTCCTGGTCGCCGCGATCCCGACGAGATCGTCATAGAAGGGCTTTTCCAGCGAATAGCTGGTGCGGTGACCGCGAATGGTCACCGAGCGCTTTTCGACGGCGCTCACGGCGGAGTGCTCATTTTGCTCTAAGCATCGGATTCATCCCGAAGCCGCCGCGCGCTTTTCGGTCCGATGCTCTGGTTGTCTTTATCGCCAAAGGGTTCGCGACGGTGGCCAGCGACGAATTTGTCGCTCTTGTCGGCGATCATGCGGTCGCGTTCCTTTTCGACCTTGGAACGACCGTGCAGCGCCCGGTTCTGTTCGGCGACGCGCAGTTTCTCGTCCCGCGCCTTCTGCTTGCGGGCCTGGCGGAGGTTGACGATGTCGGCCATGGCGCGAGGCGTGGACTATTTCTTGCGGAAGGCGTCGAGCGAGACCACTTCGGCGCCCTTGGTGGCGGCGTCGGCAGCGGCGGGCTTCTTCTCCGACTCGGCGGCGGCGGCCTTCTTCTCGGCCTTCGGCTTTTTCTCGGAGACGATGGTCAGCGGCTCGGGCGAGGCTTCAGCGGCTAGTTCCTCGGCTGCCACACCGTCCGTCTTGACGTCGAATTCGAGTTCGAAATTGACCGAAGGATCATAGAAGCCGCGCACGGCCGAGAAGGGGATTTCGAGTTTCTCCGGCACGTCGGAGAAGGACAGGCCGACCTCGAAGCCGGTGTCGGTCACCTTCAGGTCCCAATACTGGAACTGGATGACGATGGTCATCTGCTCGGGATAGCGCTCGCGCAGCCGCGACGACACGCGCACGCCCGGCGCGCCGGTCAGGAATGTGATGAAAAAGTGGTGGTTGCCGGGGAGGCCGGTGCGCGCGACTTCGGCCAGGACCTTGCGCATGACGCCGCGCAACGCCTCCTGGGCGAGAATGTCGTAGCGGATGTGGTCGTCGGCCATGTGGCGGTCGGGTTCCGTTGAATCGTCCGCATAGCTGTAATCAAGCTTGAGCGCGGCGTAAACCGCATATAGATCACCTCCGCACCGAGACGAGGACTATTGCCGACGATTTGATCGCTCAGGCGCTGGCCAGCGCGGCCTGCTTTTCAACCGATGCGACGGACCGGCGCTTGCCAAACGCACGCAGGAAGGTGCGCACGCCATTGGTCGCCGACTGGAGCACCTCGTCCTCGCGCGGCGTGCCGCCGAGCATGAAGGTCGTTTGCAGCTCGGCATTGACGAGGCCGAGAAACTGGCGTGCCGCTACATCGGGATCCTCGATCGCGAGGTAACCGCCATAAGCCAGCCGCGCGAAGCGGGCGGCGATTGCCGGCCAGGTCCGGCCTGGGCCCTGTTCCAGCCATTCTGCAAACAGTTCGGGATAGCGCTCGCCTTCGGTCTGGATCAGCTTGCGCAGGAATTTTCCGTCGCGGTTGCAGATGCAGTTCTGGTTCAAGCGTACGGCAAAGCCGATCAGATCGGCTTCGAGGTCCTTGGGCTGATCGGGGAAGGTGGCGATGGTGGCGAAAATGCCGGTATTGCAGCGCTCGGTCAGATCGCGCACCACGGCGACGAACAATTTTTCCTTGTCGCCATGATGGTTATAGACGGTCTGGCGTGAGACGCCGGCCTCGACCGCGATCAGGTCGATGTTGGCGCCGGCATAACCTTCGCGACAGAAGACTCCAGCTGCGGCGTCGACGATCGATATGCGCTTGGCCTCATGGCCACGTGGCGGGAAAGTGTCAGGAGAAACGTGCAGCTTCATAGAAATCTATATAGAGGTGATTGACGAATTAGACAAGAGTGTCTAAATTTGTGGACACAATACGAAGAGATTTCGCTCCGGAGAGACGAAGAGAATTCGCTCTTGGAGAGTCGGAATTTCAGGGGATGGAACGTCCTTGGGTTACCCGCCGGCCCGCGGCGGCAACCAGATTCGAAAGAAGCCTTTATCATGAGTCCCAAATTCCTCCGCATTGCGGTCGTGCTCGGCTTGTTGTCCGCCATCGGCCCGTTCGCCATCGACATGTATCTTCCGGCGCTGCCTTCGATCGGCGCGGATCTGCACGCCGGCACCGCTGCCGTGCAGATGAGCCTGTTGATCTTCTTCCTGTCGATGGGTTTTGGCCAAATCGTCGTTGGGCCGATCTCCGACATGGTCGGCCGCAAGCTGCCGCTCTATGGCGGCCTTGCGCTGTTCATGATCGGCGGCATTGGTTCGGCAATGGCGCCGACCATCGAATGGCTGATCGCTTTCCGCTTTCTGCAGGGCCTTGGCGCCAGCGCCGGCATGGCCATTCCACGAGCCATCGTGCGTGACCTGCACACAGGCAATGAGGCTGCCAAGCTGATGTCGCTGCTGATGCTGGTGTTTTCGGTGTCGCCGATCCTGGCGCCGCTGACCGGCAGCCAGATCATCGAGAATTTCGGCTGGCGCGCGGTGTTCTGGACGGTGACGGGTGCGGCAGTGCTTGCCACCATCCTGTTGGCGACTTCGCTCAAGGAGACGCGGCCGGTGGAAGACCGCGCCGGTTCCTCCTTTGCAACCGCGCTTTCCGGCTACCGCTTCCTGATGGGTGATCGCAACTTCCTCGGTCTGGTGGCGATCGCCGGTTTCGGCATTGCGAGCTTCTTCGTCTATCTGTCGAGCTCGTCGTTCATCCTGATCGACCACTACGGGCTTTCGCCTTCGGTCTACAGCGTGTTCTTCTCGATCAATGCGGTCGCCTTCATCGGCATGTCGCAGCTGACGGGTCTGCTGGCCGAGCGCTTCGGGCTGCGGCGCGTGGTGCGTGTCGCGGTGACTGGCTACGCCACGACGATGGTGATGCTGTTCGCGGTGATGGCCACAGGTATCGACCGGCTCGACGTGATGGCGGCATTGCTGTTCGTCGGCTACGGCTTCCTCGGCCTGGTCATCCCGACCACCTCGGTGCTGGCCATGGAAGAGCATGGCGAGATCGCCGGCACGGCTTCGGCATTGATGGGCACGCTGCACTTCGCCATCGGTGCGGTGGCCATGGGCGTCGCCGGGGTGTTCTTCGACGGTACGCCGCTGCCGATGGTGGCCGGCATCACGCTCTGTGCGGTGATCTCCTTCACGCTGGCCAAGGTCACGCTCGGCCGCTCGCGCGAAGCTGTTGAGGCGCCGGCGGAATAACAATTACAATCCACGAAAAGGCCGGGCTCGCCCGGCCTTTTTTATCTCAATCCTGCCTCGGCCAGCACAAATCGCAGCCGGACCTCGATCGGCGCCAATGGCAGCGGGACCAGCTCATAACCCAGTTCCGTATAGACGCCGACCAGCGCATGATATGTGCGCTCGGCCTCGTCGAGCGTCTGCTTTCTCTCGGCATCCTGCGTGAAGATGTCAGGCCATGGCGGAGCAATGAAGACGCGCTTGGCATAGCGGAAGCGTTCGGCGGCATGCATGACGTGCTCGGGAACGGGCAGGTCGGTCAGGCGCAGATAACCAAGCGTGTCCGGTACGCCGCGATCAAAAAAGACCGGGCCTGAGGGTTCGCACGCGACCTGATGGGAGCGCATCTCCCACGACAGCATCAACTCGGCAAACAGCGCGCGATCATGCCAGGGCAGGGCAGTCCCGCCTATGGCGGACTGGTCGCGGATGATGCCGCGGCCGGCTTCGACCGAGGTGGCAAAGCCTGCCTGGCGCAAGGCTTCGATCAAGGTGGTCTTGCCGGAGCCGGGACCACCGGTCAGCACGAAGAATCGATCTGAATCGTTTTGCATCTTTTGTCCATGGAGACGGGCACGCGGGGCTGCGCCCTTCGCGGCCATGGCGGTGCAAAGGGGCTGATCAGCCGAAGCTGCCGTTGCGCGTGAAGCGTATTGAAGGGGGGAGAAGTGGAGGTTTCTGTTGCCAGGTACCTCCGAACCCCGCCTAGAAGTGCGAACCTCTAGGACTTGAATTGAAGCTATCGCACCGCATTAAGCAGCGAGACGTGCTTCCGCATAGTTGTCGTTGGCAACTATAAGTTTAGCCCGATGACGGTGGTACAATGCCGGGCAAAAGTACGATCTTTACACCTTCGTCGATCCTATTTCGCCCCCAGCAAAAACCGCTCTGTTCTCAGCAGCGGCTTTTGGTGGAGGCGCCGGGTACCGCCCCCGGGTCCGAACGGCTTATTTCATCGCCCATTTATCGCCATAGTCGGTCAAGCCGACAAAACGAATATAGGGGCCGATGGTGGAAAATGAAAGGCCGCAATGGCACTTTGTCCCCATGCCAAAACCGCATTGCCAAGGGTTGACTTGGGCGCGGTCTCAACCGAAGCTTTGCGACGGTGAGGAGTTACCGACCTAGCGCACAGGTTGCAGCAGCGCGCCACAGCCCTCATCGATCGGATTCGTGGCGCCGTCGAGGGGAATTCTGATGGCCGACTATCTTGCAGACGTGAAGAAATACGATGCCGCGGCAAGCGCCGACGTGGTCGACAAGATCGTGAAGCATCTGGGCATTGCGCTCAGGAACCGCGATTCCTCGCTGGTGTCCTGCACCGACCCGAAGGAGCTCGACCGCGTCAAGGCCGGCTGGGTGTCAAAAAAGCTTGGCATATCAGACGACAAGATGGCTGATGCGTCGATCGAAAAGGTCTGCAAGGCGATGGCCGCCGACAACACCAAGAACCGGGTGACTTTCTACTATCTGGTCGCCAAGGACCTGGGCAAACTCGGCTCCCTCTGAGACCTTTTGATAATTCTACTCTGGCGGCCGACTAGCGCGGTTTTCTGCGCTTCCGGTGCTCACGTACTTTAGTACGCTCCGCTCCGGTTCTCGAAAACCACGCTATTCGACTCGCCAGAGCGAATTCTGAAAAGGTCTCTCCGCCGGGGAAGACTTCAGACAAGCGTGGCGTCAACCCACACATGCGCTATGATTGGTGAAATCTCGAATCGAGCCGGAAACCGATGCGCCAATATCTCGACCTCTTGCAGCATGTGCTGGACAACGGCGCCGATCGCGGCGACCGTACCGGCACTGGTACGCGCTCCGTGTTTGGCTACCAGATGCGTTTCGATCTGGCGCGCGGCTTTCCCGTCACCACCACCAAGAAGTTGCACTTGAAGTCGATCATCCATGAACTGCTGTGGTTCCTGGCCGGCGACACCAACATCAAATACCTCACCGACCATGGCGTTTCGATCTGGGACGAATGGGCCGACGAGAATGGTGATCTCGGCCCGGTCTACGGCAAGCAGTGGCGCTCGTGGCCGGATGGCCATGGCGGTTCCATCGACCAGATAGCGAATCTTCTGAAGGAGATACGCCGCAATCCTCAATCGCGGCGGCTGATCGTTTCAGCCTGGAACCCGGCCGAAGTGGAAGCCATGGCGCTGCCGCCATGCCACTGCCTGTTCCAGTTCTATGTTTCCGAGGGCCGGCTTTCTTGCCAGCTCTACCAGCGCTCCGCCGATATCTTCCTCGGCGTGCCGTTCAACATCGCTTCCTACGCGCTGCTGACTTTGATGGTGGCGCAGGTGACCGGGCTGAAGCCAGGCGATTTCGTCCATACGCTCGGTGACGCGCATCTCTACGCGAACCATTTCGAACAGGCGCGCGAACAATTGCAGCGCACGCCAAGGGCGCTGCCGACAATGTGGATCAATCCGGAGGTGAAGGACCTGTTCGCCTTTCGCTTCGAGGATTTCCGGTTGGAAAACTACGTCGCCGATGCGACTATCAAGGCGCCGATCGCGGTCTAAGTCCCGCCGATCGGCTTACCCTCGAAATCAGGCACCGATCAGTCGATGCCGACCATCACATCCGAAGCCTTGATCACGGCATAGGCCTGCTTGCCCTTTTCGAGCTTGAGATCGGCGACGGCCTCGTTGGTGATCGAAGCGGTGACGACGGCGCCGCCAATGTCGATCCTGACATGCGAGGTGGTGGCTCCCTTGACGATCTCGGTGATCGTTCCCTTGAGGATATTGCGGGCGCTGATCTTCATCGGAGTTTCCTTTCCAGGGTTTCTTTGCCCGTCTTACCAGAACAATCGATGTCGCACAGGGGTACGGGGCCTTCCCTTGTTATATTCATGCGGATATATCGGTTGGTAGGCTTCGAGCCGATCGGATTTCAAACCCAGGGGAGTTTTCCATGACGCGCAAAGGTTTCGGATTGAGAGCGATCGCCATTGGCGGTTTTGCCGCGACGCTGATGGCGGCAGTGCCGGCCGCGCATGCCGAAGACAAGGTGGTGGTGTTTGCCGCGGCCAGCCTCAAGGACGCGCTCGACGCGGTGAACAAGGCATGCGAGGTCGATGTCGGCGAGGCCGCGACCGTCTCCTACGCCGCAAGCTCGGCGCTGGCCAAGCAGATCGAGGGCGGCGCACCTGCCGACGTCTTTATTTCGGCCGACCTCGACTGGATGAAATATCTCTCCGACAAGAAGCTGACCAAGCCGGACACCGAAGTGAAGTTGCTCGGCAACGAGATCGTGCTGGTGGCGCCGAAGGACTCGACGGTTGAAACCAAGATCGAGAAGGGTTTTGACCTTGCCAAGCTGATTGGCGACGGCAAGCTTGCCATGGGCGACTTCAAGGCTGTGCCGGCCGGCAAATACGGCAAGGCCGCGCTTGAATCGCTCGGTGTCTGGTCGTCGGTCGAAGGCAAGGTGGCGCAGGCCGAGAATGTGCGCGCGGCGCTGAAGCTGGTTTCGACCGGCGAAGCCGCCCTCGGCATCGTCTACGCCACCGACGCGCATGCCGAGAAGGGCGTCAAGGTGGTCGGCACCTTCCCGGAGGATTCGCATCCGCCGATCATCTATCCGGTTGCCCAGACCGCCGATTCGAAGGACAAGGATACGCCGGCTTTCCTGAAATGCCTGCAGTCGGGCAAGGCTGGTGCGCTGTTCAAGGAGCAGGGATTTACTGTCCTGACGCCGAGCAATTGAGGTACGAAACCAACGCATGAACTGGCTGCTGGACCTCACTCCCGACGAATGGAATGCGGTCCGGCTGTCGATCAAGGTGGCGACGGTGGCGATGCTCGCCAGCCTGCCGCCGGGCATACTGATCGCGCTGCTGCTTGCCCGAGGACAATTCTGGGGCAAGACGCTGCTCAATGGCCTGGTCCATCTGCCGCTGATTCTGCCGCCGGTGGTGACGGGCTATCTGCTGCTGCTGACCTTCGGCAAGCGAGGGCCGGCCGGCGCCTTCCTGGCCGAGCATTTCGGCATCGTCTTCTCGTTTCGCTGGACGGGTGCGGCGCTCGCTTGCGGCGTCATGGGCTTTCCCCTGATGGTGCGTGCGATCCGGCTGTCGATCGAGGCGGTTGACCGCAAGATGGAAGCGGCGGCGGGAACGCTCGGCGCAAATCCCTACTGGGTGTTCGCCACCATCACGCTGCCGCTGATCCTGCCCGGATTGATCGCCGGCGCCATCCTGGCTTTTGCCAAGGCGATGGGCGAGTTCGGCGCGACCATCACCTTCGTGTCCAACATCCCCAACGAGACGCAGACACTGCCGTCGGCGATCTATACCTTCACGCAAGTGCCGGGCGGTGACGAAGGCGCGCTCAGGCTGACGCTGATCTCCATTGTCATCTCGATGGCCGCACTGGTCGCTTCGGAGGTGCTGGCACGGCGTGTCGGTCGGCGGATGGACATTGAATGACCGTCCTTGTCGACATCAGCCATCGCCTCGGCGATTTCGGCCTCGATGTTCGCTTCGAGAGCGCCGGGCGGCTGACGGCGTTGTTCGGACCCTCGGGCTCCGGCAAGACGACGCTGATCGATATGATCGCCGGGCTGATCCGGCCCGACAAAGGGCGCATCGAGGTCGATGGCCGCGTGCTGGTCGACACCGGCGCTGGCATTTTCGTGCCAAGGCACAAGCGCCGCGTCGGCATGGTCTTCCAGGATGCGCGCCTGTTTCCGCATATGAGCGTGGCCAGCAATTTGCGCTATGGCCGCTGGTTCACGCCGGCAACGGAGCGCTACGCCGAGATGGATGCCGTTGTCGAATTGCTCGGCATTGGACCGCTGCTGGACAGGCGGCCGGCAAGGCTCTCGGGCGGCGAGAAGCAGCGCGTGGCGATCGGCCGGGCGTTGCTGGCCAGCCCCAGATTGCTGCTCATGGATGAACCGCTGGCCTCACTCGACGAGGCGCGCAAGGCCGAGATCCTGCCCTATATCGAGCGGCTGCGCGACGAGACGAAAATCCCGATCGTCTATGTCAGCCATTCGGTTGCCGAGGTGGCGCGGCTGGCCAGCGACGTGGTGACGCTGTCGCAAGGCCATGTCATCGCGAGCGGACCGACCGAGGCGGTGATGCAAAGGCTCGACCTGCTGCCGGCGGAGGAGCGCGCCGAGGGCGGCGCCGTGCTGGACACGAAGGTGCTGCACCATGACGATATTTTCGGCATGACCGTGCTCGGCTCGGCCGCCGGCGAGATCCGGGTGCCGCGGCTGGCGATGACGACAGGGGCGCGGGTGCGCATCCGCATCCGCGCCCGCGACGTGATGATCGCAACGGAGAAACCGACAGGCCTCAGCGCGCTCAACATTCTGCCGGGCACCATTGTCGCCATCAGCCCGGGCGAGGGCGCGACAGTCGAGGTCGGCATCGACTGCAACGGCGCAACCGTGCTTGCCCGCATCACCGAGCAGTCGCGGCAGGGGCTGAAGCTTCGGCTCGGCGGCAAGGTTTTCGCGGTGGTCAAGACGGTGAGTTTCGACCGGGCAAACACCGGCGCCGGCCTGTCCGTCGAAGCGGATGGCTGACCATCGCTATGTTTTTTTGGAATAGCGGTATCGCGGAAGAGCTTCTAGTATGGCATCGGGCGTGACCGCGGAGGAGCCAAAATGCCGTCGCTGAGCTTGCGGATAAATCTAGACCCCGACGGGCGCATCGGACCGGGCAAAATCGAGCTTCTCGAGCAGATCGCCGCCTTCGGGTCGATCTCTGCGGCGGCGCGTGGCATGGAAATGTCCTACAAGCATGCCTGGGACCTGGTCGAGGACATGAACCGGGTGTTCGGCAAGCCGCTGGTCGCGGCGCAGACCGGCGGCCGCAAGGGCGGCGGCGCGCAACTGACGGCGGTGGGGCTTGCGGTTGTCAGCCGCTTCCGCGCCATCGAGCGCGCGGCTGCGGCTGCGGCTGCGACGCATATGGAGGCATTGCAGGCTGAAATCGACGCCGGGTGAGAGCTGCCGAGCGGAAGATGGGACGCCCAGTTCACGGCGCCAACCAGAGGCCGACAGCGCGGTGCCAACAACATCATCGCAACGGTTGCTTTGAGCGCTCGCGGGCCAGTTGTCCGGCTCCGGATTCTTGGTTAGAATTGGCACCTCTTGGTTAGACGACACGTTGATGCACAGCAGATCGGCCCCCTGAGCACTCCATACATCGAGGAAACTGAGGCCATGATCTTGGAAGCAGCGCAGCACTGCCTGAGCAGTCACTGCATCGAGCATCAGCCGGATCTGATCCACCATCTGAGACAGGTCGAGAGGATTCTCGTGCCGACAGGCAGATACCTCCTGATTGTACCGGACAAGCGCTATTGCTTCGATCACTTCATTCCAGAGAGCTCAATTGCAGATTTCATCAACGCTCGGGGCAACAGCGTTCACTGCGTAAAGAGCGTCATCGAACACAGAGCACTGATCACGCACAATGACGCTGCCCGTCATTGGGCCGGAGATCATGGGCTGCCGGTTTATCGGCAGAATATTGCTGCCGTCTCCGTGGCCATGAGCGAATATGACAATTCCGGCGGGGCATACGTCGATGTTCACGCGTGGCAATTTACGCCGCAAAGCTTCCGCGACGGCATAGAGGCACTTTCCAATCTCGGTCTCATCGGGCTGGATGTCGAGCAAGTCTATGCCACGCCGCACAACAACTTTGAATTCTGCGCAATTTTGAAACGACGGCAGGCGTAGGTCGTTAGGTTTGGACCTTCGGTTCCTGAAAATTACCGATCGTCCTGCGGCTCACCAGGCTTGCGCAGCAGATACGTATCCATGATCCAGCCCTTTTGCAGACGGGCTTCCTCGCGGACCCTTTCGATCTCCGGGCCGACATCGCCGATCCGGCCCGAGAGAATAATCTCGTCCGCTGTGCCGAGATAGGCGCCCCAATGGATAGCGACATCCTTGTCGGCAAGCGTGTTGAACGCGCATTTTCCATCCAGCATGACGACGGTGCTGCCGGCATTGTCGGCCAGGCCCTCGTGGGAGAGGCGGCGGCCGGTGGTGACGAGGACGGAATCGCCAATGCGGTTCAGCGCCATTTTGTGGCTGGCGGCAAGCGCCTGGATAGCGGTGATGCCTGGAATGACCTCCAGTTCGAACGCGACATTGCCTCTCAGGCGCACGCGCTCGAGGATTCGCAGCGCGCTGTCGTAGAGCGAGGGATCGCCCCAGATCAGAAAGGCGCCGCAGCCATCCTGCGCAATCTCGTCGCGGATCAGGGCTTCGTAGATGGCGGCAATGGCCTCGTGCCAGTCGTCGACCGTCGAGCGGTAGGAGGGCGCCGGCTCGGCGCGCACCGGCACGTCGAATTCGACGCGGCGCGACTTCGGGTTGGTGACGAAGCGATCGCAGATCTGGCGGCGCAGGTCGGCAAGGTCGTTCTTTTTCGCGCCCTTGTCGGGGATGAACAGCACGTCGGCGCGGTTGAGGCCGTTTATGGCCTGAACAGTCATGTGGTCTGGATTGCCGGCGCCGATGCCGATGACGAGAAGCTTGCGCATGGAACGATCTCCTGCCCGATCGAAACCTGTTAGTCCAGAGCGTCATGGCGCGCCCGCGGATGCGGAAGGGCTTTGAAACGCCACATTGAAACGGCTAGGGTCGTGTCGGCATTCTAGCCGAGGGGGCTTCCATGTTGCGATACGTCCTGACCGCCGTGCTGGCGCTTTCAGCCGCGCCTGCATTCGCCAATGATTCGGTTGCCGAGCTCGGCACCGGCGGCCTGATCCTGTCGCGCAGCGATGCCGTGTCGATGCAAAGCGAGGACCTCTTCATCTCGCCGCAAAAGGTGACGGTCGACTACGTCTTCCACAACAACACCGACAAGGATGTCGACGCGATCGTCGCTTTCCCGATGCCCGACATTTCGGGCGATCCCGAGGAGATGCCGGCGATCCCTGAAAATCAGAGCGACAATTTTCTCGGCTTCGAGGTGACGATCGACGGTGTCGCCGCCAAGCCCCAGCTCGAGCAGAAGGTGTTCGCGCTCGGCATCGACATCGGTGCCGATCTGAAGGCTCAGAATGTGCCGTTCAACCCGTTCGGCGACGAGGCGAAGGCCGCATTGGCAAAGCTGCCGCAAGCGGTGGCCGACGATTGGGTCAACCGCGGCATCATCATCGAGGACACGATTGACGACAGCCCCGGCGCAAAACCCAACTACGCGCCGTTCTGGCAATTGCGGTCGACCTACTGGTGGCGCTCGACCTTTCCGGCCAACAAGGACGTTCATGTCTCGCACCATTACAAGCCGAGCGTCGGCGGCACGTCTTCGGTCAGCTTTTTCTTCGACGGCAAGTTCCAGGGCCAATACGCCAGCTACAAGACCCGTTACTGCATGGACGACACCTTCGAGAACGCGGTGCGCAAGGCGGCGAAGGATGGTCCAGACGGCTATCCCCAGTACAACGAAAGCCGCATCGCCTATATCCTGACCACCGGCGGCAACTGGGCGGCGGGCACCATCGGCAAGTTCAAGCTGACCGTCGACAAGGTCAATCCGAAAGCGCTGGTCTCGTTCTGCGGCGACAATGTCAAAAAGGTCGGGCCGACGACGTTCGAGATGACGGCAGACGATTTCTATCCCGAGCACGACATCGACATCCTGCTTCTCGATCCGACGGCCAGCAATGGCGGGGAGGCCAACTGATGCATGTCGCGATTTATGTTGCCATTGCCGAGAACGGCGTGATCGGGCGGGATGGCGGGCTGCCCTGGCGGCTGTCCACCGATCTCAAGCGCTTCAAGGCCGACACGATGGGCAAGCCGATCATCATGGGCCGCAAGACCTTTGAAGGCATCGGCCGGCCACTGCCGGGCAGACTGAACATCGTGGTCACCCGCGACAAGGCCTGGCGTTCCGAGGGTATCGAGGTGGCGCATTCACTCGAAGCCGCGATCCAGCTGGCAACGGTGCGCGGACGCTGCATGGCCGGTGTGGACGAGGTCTGCGTCATCGGCGGCGGCGAAATCTACGCCCAGGCGCTGCCGCTGGCCGACCGGCTGCACGTCACCCATGTGCTGGCAGCGGTCGACGGCGATGCGCATTTCCCGCCGATCGATCCCAATTCCTGGCGTATGGTCGGCTCACGGGAGATTCCGGCGGGGGAAAAGGACAGCCACGCGACGCGCTATTCGGTTTACGAGCGCCGCCGCGACGTGCATTGAAAGACGACAAAGGGTCGCGACTGGGCCAAATCGGACGAAGTCGGCAACGCATCGCGTTGAAAGCGTCTCGTGGCGTCCCTATAGAAGAACGATACTGGATTTCGCGCCATAATACCGGCGCTTGAGGGAATTCCATGCGAAAGGACATTCATGCCCTGGAACGATAAAAGCGGCGGCGGCGGCCCATGGGGCGGCGGCGGCAATAATCAGGGACCCTGGGGGCAGGGACCAAAGGGACCGAGCGGCCCGCAGGGTTCGCCTCCCGATCTCGAAGACATCATCCGCCGCGGCCAGGACAGGCTACGGCGCGCACTGCCGGGTGGCGGTGGCGCAAGCCCGGCTATTTTCGCGCTGATTGCGGCAGCATTAGTGGTGCTGTGGGCGTTCCAGGCGGTTTACACCGTGCAGCCCGATGAGGTCGCGGTTGAACTGCGCTTCGGCAAGCCGAAGGCCGAACTCTCGCAACCCGGCCTGCATTTCCATTGGTGGCCGCTCGAAACCGTCGAGACAGCCAAGATTTCCGAACAGCTCGTCGACATTGGCGGCGGCAACACCAGCGGCAACGGCCTGATGCTTTCGGGCGACCAGAACATCGTCAATGTCCAGTTCTCCGTAGCCTATCAGGTCTCCGACCCCCGGGCCTATCTGTTCGACGTCTCCGATCCCGACGGCATGCTGCGGCAGGTTGCCGAAAGCGCCATGCGCGAAGCCGTCGGCCGCCGGCCGGCGCAGGACATCTTCCGCGATGACCGCCAGGGCATCGCCGCCTCGGTTCGCGAGATCATCCAGACCACTTTGGATGGCTACAAGGCCGGCCTCAACGTCAATGCCGTCTCGATCGAGGATGCAGCACCGCCACGCGAGGTGGCCGATGCGTTCGACGAGGTGCAGCGTGCCGAGCAGGACGAGGACAAGTTCGTCGAGCAGGCCAACCAGTACTCCAACCAGAAGCTCGGCCAGGCGCGCGGCGAGGCCGCACAGGTTCGCGAAGACGCGGCCGCCTACAAGAACCGGGTCGTGCAGGAAGCCGAAGGTGAGGCGCAGCGCTTCATCTCGGTCTATGACGAATATGCCAAGGCGCCGGATGTGACACGCAAGCGCCTCTATCTGGAAACCATGGAGAGAGTTCTGAAGGATTCGAACAAGGTGATCGTCGAGCAGGGCAACGGGCAAGGGGTCGTTCCCTATCTGCCGCTGCCGGCATTGCAGCCGAAGGCGCCGGCACCGGCCGCCCCTGCTGCCGTAACGGGAGGTAACCAGTAATGGCCAATCGTCTCCCCATCATCGTCGTCGCCGTGGCGATCATCCTGTTCCTGCTCTACTCGTCGGTGTTCGTGGTCAATGCGCGCCAGCAGGCGCTGGTGCTCAGGTTCGGCGAGATCGTCGACGTCAAGAGCGAACCCGGCATCTACTTCAAGGCGCCGTTCTCATTCTTCGACGCCGATACGGTGCAGCTGATCGAGAACCGGGTGCTGCGCTTCGACCTCGACAACATCCGCGTCCAGGTGTCGGGCGGCAAGTTCTATGAGGTCGATGCCTTCATCGCCTATCGCATCTCGGATCCGCGCGTCTTCCGTGCCGCCGTGTCCGGTCAGATCGAACTGGCAGAAGCCCGGCTCAGGACGCGTCTCGACGCTGCCTTGCGCCGTGTCTACGGTCTGCGCGATTTCGAGGCCGCGCTCTCCGAACAGCGCGCCGTGATGATGCGCGAAGTCCGCGATCAGCTCCGGCCCGACGCCACGTCGCTCGGCCTGCAGATCGAGGATGTGCGCATCCGCCGTACCGATCTCACCGCGGAAGTCTCGCAACAGACTTACGACCGCATGAAGGCCGAACGCCTGGCAGAGGCTGCGCGGCTGAGGGCACGCGGCAACGAAGCGGCACAGCGCATCACGGCTCGCGCCGATCGCGAAGTGGTCGAGATCGTTGCCGAAGCGCGCAAAGAGTCGGAAATCCTGCGAGGCGAGGGTGAAGCCCAGCGCAGCGCCACCTTCGCGGAAGCGTATAAGCGCGACCCGGCCTTCTTCGATTTCTATCGGTCGATGAACGCCTATGGCACGGCGCTGGACAACACCGGGACGACCATGGTGCTGTCGCCGAACTCGGAGTTCTTCCGGTTCTTCCGCGATCCTGATGGCAAGGAGGCGCCGGCGAAGCCGGTTTCACCGGCACCCGCCGCGCCGGCGACGGCACCTGCCGCGCCGGCGGCACAGCCCAGCACCAGCCCGTAGCGGCAGGTGCAGGACTTTCTCGCCGCCATGGGCCTTGTCCTTGTGATAGAAGGTCTGGTCTATGGCGGCTTTCCAGGCCTTGCCAGGAAGCTCGCCACTGAAGTGTTGTCGCTGCCCGAGAATGCGTTGCGGATCGCCGGGCTGGCGGCGATTGCCATCGGTGTCGGCATCGTCTGGCTGGTGCGAAGCGGGTAAGCGTGGCGAGCTTCGATCCCGGGGGATACGAAGTTCGATCCCGGGATACGAGCTTCGATCCTGGGATAACGGATGATTTATCCTCTGCCGATAGTCATAGCCGCAAACGTGCCGTATTTTTTGCCAACATGGCGCGACGCGGCGTTTTCGTCGAAGCGCTTTTCTTTTCAAGAATACCGGGAGGCTTCTCGATGACATCCAATACCCTTTTGCGCGCGGCACGGCGGACGCTCATCGCCGGTGCGGCAGCCCTTCTTGTCAGCGCCGTCGCTGCCCCGTCCTTCGTGACGCCGACATTGGCCGCCGACGGCCCTGCTTCGGTCGCCGACCTGGCGCAAGGCCTGCTCGGCGCGGTGGTCAACATCTCGACCTCTCAGACTGTGAAGGGTACGGAAGGTCCGGGCGCTGTGCCGATGCCGCAGTTGCCCGAGGGTTCGCCTTTCCAGGATTTCTTCGACGATTTCTTCAAGAACCGTGGCGGCGACAAGGACAATGGCGGGCAGAAAGTGCAGTCGCTGGGTTCCGGCTTCGTCATCGACGCGGAGCAAGGCATCGTCGTCACCAACAACCACGTGATCGCCGATGCCGACGACATCGAGGTCAATTTCTCGGACGGCATCACCTTGAAGGCGACGCTGGTCGGCACCGACACCAAGACCGATGTCGCGGTGCTGAAGGTCGACCCGAAGGGCCACAAGCTGACGGCGGTGAAGTTCGGCGATTCCACGAAGATGCGCGTCGGCGACTGGGTCATGGCGATCGGCAATCCGTTCGGCCTCGGTGGCACGGTGACGGTCGGCATCGTTTCGGCCCGCAACCGCGACATCAATTCCGGCCCCTATGACGATTTCATCCAGACCGACGCCGCGATCAACCGCGGCAATTCCGGCGGTCCGCTGTTCAACAGCGCCGGCGAGGTCATTGGCATCAACACCGCGATCATTTCGCCGTCGGGCGGTTCGATCGGCATCGGCTTCTCCATCCCCTCGCAACTCGCCTCCGGCGTCGTTGACCAGTTGCGCCAGTTCGGCGAGACCCGGCGCGGCTGGCTCGGCGTGCGCATCCAGCCGGTGACCGACGACATTGCCGAAAGCCTCGGCATGGCGACTGCCAAGGGCGCGCTGGTCGCCGGCGTCATCAAGGGCGGCCCGGTCGACAACGGCACCATTCAGGCCGGCGATGTCATCCTCAAATTCGACGGCAAGGACATCCATGAAATGCGCGACCTGCCGCGCGTGGTCGCCGAGAGCCCGGTCGGCAAGGCGGTCGACGTGCTGATCGTGCGCAAGGGCGTCGAGCAGACCGTGAAGGTGACGCTCGGCCGGCTCGAAGATGGCGAAAAGCTGGCCAGCGGCGAGGACGGCAGCAACACCGACCAGAACAAGGGCGACAAGGCTCCGGCCGTCTCGACGGCTTCGGTGCTTGGCATGACCGTCGGCGAACTGAACGACGAAACGCGCAAGAAGTTCAGCATTGCCGCCGATGTCTCCGGCGTCGTCATCACCGATGTCACCAAGGATTCGGCTGCCGCCGAACGCGGCATCCAGCCGGGCGAGGTGATCACCGAGATCGCACAGGAATCGGTCGCCACGCCCAAGGATGTCATGGACCGGATTGGCGCCTTGAAGGAGCAAGGGCGCAAGAACGCGCTGCTGATGCTGGCGTCGAAGACCGGCGAGCTCAGGTTCGTGACGATCCGGATGGACTGAAGTCCGGAAAGGCTTGTAGTGCCCTGATTTTGAGACGAAAAAAGGCGGCTATTGAGCCGCCTTTTTTCTTGCCTGCCAGTCCTTGCGCGACAATCTGTAGAGGACATGCCGCTTGAGCGCCGGGTGGCTGTCAGGGACGTCGGGATGGTCGAAGTCGCTAGCCGGGTCGACCCTCATGCCGAGGCGTTTCATCACGGCGGTGGAGCGATGGTTTTCGTAAACCGCGAAAGACACGATTTCGTCCAGGTCGAGCGTTTCGAAACCGTAGGCGAGCCAGGCCTCGGCCGCCTCGGTGACGTAACCCTTGCCCCAGAATTCCGGGGCGAGACGCCAGCCTATCTCGATCGTGCCGGCGGGTAGGACGTCGATGTCTTCTGTCCCGGTTATCCCGACAAAGCCGATGCACTCGCCCGTGGCCGCAATCTCGGCCGCGGCGAAGCCATAGCCGTCCTCATCAACCCAGGCGCGGACCTCGTCCATTTTGGCGTCCGCCTGCGCGCGGGTGCGGCGGAACGGAAAGAATTCCATGACCAGTTCGTCGGAATTGATCCGGTGGAACAGTTCGCGATCGCGATCCTCCCAGTTGCGCAGGATCAGGCGCTCGGTACGCATCGGCTTCATTGCACAAACTCCTCCTGCCTGTAGCCCTGCACATAGAGCAATGCTGTCAGGTCGCCGTGGTCGATGCGAACCTTTGCCTGTGCCGCCACCGTCGGCTTGGCATGGAGGGCGACACCGGTGCCAGCCAGCCGGATCATGTCGAGATCATTGGCGCCGTCGCCGACAGCAATGGCGTCAGTCGGCGTCAGGCCGAGGCGTGTGGAAATCTCGATCAGCGCATCGGCCTTGGCGGCGCGGCCGAGTATCGGTTCGCCAACCAGCCCGGTGAAGCGGCCTTCCTGTTCGAGCAGGCGATTGGCGCGGTTCTCCTGGAAGCCAAGCATGGCCGCGATGCGCGTCGTGAAGACCTCGAACCCGCCGGACACCAGCGCCGTCCAGGCGCCATTGGCCCGCATGGTCCGCACCAGCGCGCCGCCGCCCGCGGCCAGCGTCAGGCGATTGGCGACGATGCGGTCGACCACGGTGGCGTCGAGGCCCTTCAACAACGCCACCCGCTCGCGCAAGGCCGGTTCAAACGCGATCTCGCCGTTCATCGATCGCGCGGTGATGGCGGCGACATGATCCTTGACGCCGATCTCGTCGGCCAGTTCGTCGATGCATTCCTGGTCGATCATGGTCGAATCCATGTCGGCGATGAGGATCTTCTTGCGGCGCGTTTCCGCCGGCTGGACAATCACGTCGACCGGTTCGGTGGCGAGTGCTGCACGCAGGGCGGCACTTATGTCGGCGGCGTCAGCCTCTTTCGGCAAGGCAAGATCGCAGGCAATCCCGTCGGCAAGCCAGACAACAGCGCTTGCGCCGACTGACCGTGACGCCATATTCGCAAGCGAAAGCGACAATGCGCGATCGGCGGGACGGGAAACAAGCGTGGCGATGAGCGGCATGGACGATTCCGGCGGACAGGCGGGCGAGGGCCGCGTGAAGAACGCGATCCTGATAGCCGGGCCGACCGCCAGCGGCAAGTCGGCCCTTGCGCTGGAGCTGGCCGACCGCAAGGGCGCCGTCATCGTCAACACCGATTCCATGCAGGGCTATTCGGTGCTCGACGTGCTGACCGCCCGGCCGGGGGCCGCCGACCTCGCCCGCGCGCCGCATTTTCTCTATGGCCATGTCCACCCGGCCACAGCCTATTCCACCGGCGCCTGGCTGCGCGACGTGATGAAGCTGATCGACGACGGTACGCTCTCCGGACAGCCTGTTATTTTTGTCGGTGGTACCGGGCTCTACTTCCGCGCGCTTGCCGAGGGCATTTCGGAAATGCCCGACATTCCGCAGCGAATTCGTGACCGCTGGCGCTATGAGCTGAAGGAGCAGGGCGCCGTCAAGCTGCACAGCCTGCTGCTGCGCCAGGATTCGGCGGCTGCCATGATGCTGAAGCCGACGGACAGCCAGCGCATCGTGCGGGCACTGGAGGTGCTCGACGCATCGGGCCGTTCGATCCGGGAATGGCAGGCGGAACGCGGCCGGCCGCTCATCGACAGGCAGAGCGCGCGTTTCTTCGTGATCGAGCCGGACCGGGCGGCGTTGGTCAACCGCATCGAAAAACGCTTCGACCAGATGCTGGACAAGGGGGCACTGGACGAGGTCAAGCGGCTATCGGCGCTCGGCCTCGACCCCGAATTGCCGGCGATGAAAGCGATCGGTGTTCGCGAACTGCAGGCCGCGACGGCTGGAGAGATTGGCTTTCCCGAGGCGATCGAGCGCGCCAAGATTGCAACCAGGCAATATGCCAAGCGGCAAACGACCTGGTTCAGGCACCAATTGGGCTCGGAATGGCAAAGATTGAGGCCCGGTGACGATCTGGAAACCACGATTTGATCGCCTGTTTCCATTGCAACCTAAAAAGTTTATCTGCAAGGTAAGGTTCCCGTTGCGGTTGTCCAAATTAACCCTCCGTAAGCCCGCCCATGCCATAAGGTCAGTGGGCACTTTTCCATTGGGGAGCAGATGCGTTTCCATAAGGCGGAATCAGCATTTTTCGTCTTTATCTTCGTGATCCTGGCCGCCGGCCTGGTGACGCTGCATGCCTATGGACTGCTGCAATCCTTCGCCACCGAGCTGCATACGGCTTCGGGCATGGACAAGGTCATCTATCTCAACAAGCTGCTGTTCGCGACCGGCGTGCTTTTGGCCACTGCGCTGTTCTTCGGCATTTTCTTCATCTATCCGCTGATCCGCAAACAGGCCACGGAGGAAGGCAAGCTGCGCGCCATGACGGTATCGCTCAGCGCCCGCTCTGAGACACTCGAGCATGCCGCGCTGACCGACGGCCTGACGGGCATGCAGAACCGGCGCTATTTCGACGACGCGCTGAAGGAATATCTCGAGGAGTTCCGGCGCATCGAAAAGCCCGTCGGGCTGATGATCCTCGACCTCGACCATTTCAAGCAGGTCAACGACACCCATGGCCATGATGTCGGCGACGAGGTGCTGAAGGCCGTCGCGAGCTGCCTCAAGGACATGACACGCTATCACGACGTGGTGGCGCGGCTGGGCGGCGAGGAGTTCGCAGTGGTCACGCCCAACATGGACTCCGAACTGCTGGGCAAGTTTGCCGAGCGCATCCGCAAGGCGGTCGCCAACATGTCGGTGCTGTCCGGCAATGTCCGGCTCAAGATCACCACCAGCGTCGGTCTGGCTGTCTGGGACCGCAAGGAAACGGCGGAGGAGTTCTATCGCCGCGCCGACCGCCAGCTCTACGAGGCGAAGAGGCAAGGCCGCAACCGCGTCTGCGCCTAAAATCCCAAAGAAGAATTCATGAGGCCGGTCGCCTGACGCGGCTTTCTCAACTTCCGGTGCTCACGGACTGAATGTCCGCTCCGCTCCGGCTTCTCGAAAGCCACGTCATTCAACTCGGCCTGATGAATTCCCTTCGGGATTTACCCAGGCATGCCAACGAAGCCTCGCCCTGGAAACTTGACGTGGCTTCCAAGTCGGTCGGCGGAATGGCGCAAGGTTGCCGGCTCAGTCGTTTTGCGGGCGCAGGCCGAAGGTCGCGGGCTTGAGGCCGTAGCGCATGTCGAAATCGTCATCCGATTGCACCCGGCTGGTGGCCGGCGGCTTGCGGTAGTCGGGATCGCCGGCCTGGCGGCTTGAATCGACGACTTCGGCGAAGGCCATCGCCTGCTGCGTTGATTTCGGCACGTTGCGCAGCCGCTCGACGATCGCCACCAGGTCGACATCCTCGCCGGCTTTCGACTCGGCCTCTTCGCGTTTGTTGGTGCCGGGGATCAATTCCGAGGATAGTTTCTCGAATTTCAGCCGCATCGTCGTCGCCACGCCTTCGCCAAAGGCAATGGCCTCGCGCTGGCCCATGGACGACAGGAAAGCCAGCGTCGAGGCCGAGGAGTCGGCAATCGCCGAACGGATGATCGCCTGGTCCTGCTCGTTGGCAAGTCGCATGGCGAAGAAGGTCGAACATTGCGACAGGATGGTCGGGTCGAGTTCGCCCGGTCGCTGGGTGACGACGCCGAGATAGCAGCCATATTTGCGGCCTTCCTTGGCGATGCGCGACAGCGCGTGCCTTGTCGGCGCAAAGCCGAGACGCGGATCGGCCGGCATGTAGCGGTGAGCTTCTTCGCACAAAAGCAGAAGCTGCAGCTTGCCCTCGCTCCACAAAGCGAGGTCGAAGGCCAGGCGCGCCAGCACCGAACAGACGGAATTGACCACTTCAGACGGCATGCCGGCCATCTCGAAGCAGGTCACCGGGCGGCCATGATGCGGCACGCGAAAGAGGTTGCCGATCGTTTCGTGGATGGTGTCCTCGATCAGGCGCGAGTTGAACATGAAGCGGTAGCGTGGGTCGGCAGCCGCCGATTCGACGCGCGTCTTCAGGGATTTCAGCGTCGGGCGGTCGGTCTTGCTTTCGAGCATGCCCATACGCTCGTCGATCTGCTTGATAAGGTCGGCGATGCGGTAAGGCACCGGCGTATCGGCGGTCAGCGCATCGCTGCCGCGCCTGATGTAGCTGCCCGAATTCGGGTTGCGGTAAAGGTTCTTGGCGGCGGGGATGAGGTCGCGCAAGGCGTCGATCTCTTCCGGCACCGTCTCGCGGCCGCGGAACAACACCTCGGCGAACTCCTCCAGCCTGAACATCCAGAACGGAAGGTCGAGCGTCTTGGAATCGACCCTGACGCAATATTCGGGCAGCGACGCGGCGAACTCGTTGTGCGGATCGAGGATCAGGATGCGCAGGTCCGGCCGTGCCGCAATCGACTTGCGCAGCAGCAACGAGACGGCGGTGGATTTGCCGACACCGGTGGTGCCGACCACGGCGAAGTGACGCGCCAACGTATCGTCGATGGCGATGTTGGCGGCGATCGTCTCGTCCTGTGAGAGTGTGCCGATGGTGATCGAATGACGCCCGGCCAGATCATAGACCGCCTGCAGGTCACGGGTGCGGATGCGATGGGCGATGGCGCCGATATGCGGATAGGTGGTGATGCCGCGATCGAAGATCGGCTTGGCGCCAGGTTCTGCTCCGTCGCGGACTTCGCCGATCAGCTCGATGCTGACCTCGATCGGGTTTTGACCTTCATTGCTCCAGGCGCGGTCCGACTTGCCGATCCCGTAGACCAGGCCGACGGTTCGCGTGGATCCCAGATTGATGGAAATCATCTTGCCGACTGTCCACAGGCCGGTCACCGCGCCGTCAATATCGTCCGCAAAGGCGCCGATGGTGGCGCGCGCACCGTCGCATTGCACGACGTTGCCCAGAATGCGCCTGTCGTTCTGCTCCGCGTTGCGACGCTCCTGCGATGTCGGTTCTCCAACGGAGGCTTCGCGTTCGACGTACATGGACAGGCCAATCCCCATTTCCCTTGGAGCATCGACCCTACAGGAACGGGGGTTAAGGCTGGATGAGGTCGGATGGTGTAGAGACGATTAAGGTATCCGTGAAAATTGTCGCGAGGCTCTTCTCGGTCGCCAGAATTTCGATATAATGGACATATGGATGATATAGCGAACGATATTTCCTCGACCATCGGCAGAAGGATACACGCCGAAAGGACCATGCGGGACTGGTCGCTGGCCGAGCTTGCGGGGCGCTCTGCCGTGTCGAAGGCGATGCTGAGCACGATAGAGCGCGGCAAGACCAGCCCGACGGCGGCCCTTCTGGTGCGCATCGCGTCGGCCTTCGGCATGACGCTATCGACGCTCATCGCGCGCGCCGAATTGCAAGGCGGCGGGCTGCTGCGCGAGGCCGATCAACCGGTGTGGCGCGACCCTGGTACGGGCTATGTCAGGCGGCATCTGTCGCCCGCCTCGGACATGCCGCTGGAACTGATCAGGGTTCAGTTGCCGGCGGGCGCCAGGGTCAGCTTTCCCGCCGCGTCCTATGCCTTCATCAAGCAGCAGATATGGCTGATTTCGGGGCGGCTCGAGTTCGCCGAGGGCGATGTGGTGCACCGGCTCGACCCCGGCGATTGTCTGGCGCTCGGCGCGCCATCGGACTGCACCTTCCACGCCCTGGAACCCGGCGCCGACTATCTCGTCGCGCTGGTCAGGGGTTGAAGTCATGGCCAGACGACCAAAGCGCTCCCACAATGGGGGGCCGCCTCTTGACGAGTACAAGGGGCCGCCATGGGGCAAGGGCGATCCCTACATCTTCCTTGCCTGGCAGGCCGCCCATGCCAAGGCGTGGAAGGCGCCTAGCCGCGAAGTCATGCTGCTGCGCATGGACAAGGCCGAGCGGCTGGGCCTGACCTATGAGGAATACACGCTCGAGATACTGGAGCGCGGGCGGCATCTCAGGGAAGAAGACACCGAACGCATCGGCGCCATCAAGGCGGCACGAAAGCGCCGCCGCGTGCGCCATCTCGACTGACGACCGCTTCAGTCGTGCCATCGCAATCACAGGACATCACGTGCATGAACTCGATCGAGATCGGAACACTGGCCCCGGCTGCGGCGACGCAGGAGATGCTGGCCGAATTGCTGGTCGCAACGGTAGCGGCCGGTGGATCGGTCAGTTTCATGCATCCGCTGGCACCGGAAGCGGCTAGCGCATTCTGGCAGAAATCCCTGGCAGCAGCGGCAAGAGGGGAAAGGACGGTGCTTGGTGCCTGGGACGGCGAGATCCTGGTCGGCACTGTCACCCTGTTGCTCGACTGTCCGCCCAACCAGCCCCACCGGGCCGAGATCGCCAAGCTGATGACCCGTTTCGATTACCGGGGCAGGGGTGTGGGAACGCACCTGATGCGAGCCGCCGAGAGCCTGGCCGTGGAAAAGGGGCGCACGCTGCTGGTTCTCGACACGGCGACGGAGGAAGGTGCTTCAGGCCTCTACGAGAAGCTCGGTTTCACGCTGGCAGGCGAGATACCGGACTATGCCTTGAAGCCGCATGGCGGGCTGACGGGTACGCTCCTCTACTGGAAGCGCATCGGGCCAATCTCGTAACCAGTCACGCAGGACCGTAACCGGAGAGGCGCGACAGCAGCCACCGGTGGAAATCCTGCTCGGCGCTGGTCAGGCGCGCGGTCGACGCCTTGGTCAGGAAATGCCCCGAGGTGCTGGAGAGTTCGAAGTCGGAAAGCCTGACCAGGGTCCTGCTGTCGAGCGCGGCATCGACCAGCGGCCGCGAGCCCAGCAGCACGCCGGCACCGGCCCTGGCCGCCTCCATCGCGGCAACGAAACTGTCGAAGCGATGCGATCGCCGGGGGTGGCCGGCCAACCCTGCGGCCGCGAACCATTCCGCCCACATCTCGCGTGCGCCGGCGACCAGAAGCAGCGGCAGGGAGGTCCAGTCGGCGTCGCCGGCCAGGGCCGGGGCAGCCACCGGCACGAGCCGCTCGGCGGTCAGCCTGTCGGCGTCACGTCCGGGGAAGGATCCGTTGCCGAAACGGATGTCGAGCGCCGAACCCGGCAGGTCGTAGTCGGTCGGTCGGTGGATCGTCACCAGATCGAGCTGAATGCGCGGCAATGCCGTGGCCAGATCGGGCAATGCCGGGACGAGCATCAGCAAGGCAAAGGAGATCGGCGATCGAACGGTCACGGTCTGGACGGCACGCGGCTCAAACAGTTCAGCCGTGCTGCTGCCGATGGTGGCGAAAGCCGACTGGATGTGGGGCAGGTAAGCCGCGCCTTCCGGCGCCAGCGCGACGCCACGTGCCAGCCTGGAGAACAGACGCGTCTTCAGCCGTTCTTCAAGAAGCCGGATATGCTGGCTGACCGCCGCCTGGGTCAAGCCAAGCTCGGTTGCCGCGGCGGTGAAATTCGACAGCCGCGCCGCCGCCTCGAAACTGCGCAGCCAGTCAAGCGGAGGCAAGGGCGGGATTGTTCGAGCCATTAATTATCTGGGGTCATTGGCCAAAAAAGGATAATTTGAGTTATGCCTTTCGCGCGGTCAACATGCAATCGAAACCTGCGGATCGGACCGCAGGCGTAGCGGACAGGAATGGATCTCCATGCTCACCCACGCGCTGATCGGCGACGAAGGCAGAACCATCGAACTTGGCTGGAAGGACGGGACGCGCACCCGCTTTCACGCCATGTGGCTGCGCGACAATGCGCTGGACGACAAGACGCGCAGCGCCGGCAACGGGCAGCGGCTCATCACCATCCTCGACATTCCAGCCGCGACGAAGATCGGCGCGGCGTCGATCAACGGCGACGCCCTCGAGGTCAGCTTCGTGCCGGAAGGAAAGACGGTGAGCTTTCCCTCGATATGGCTGAGCGCCAATGCCTATGATCGCGACGCGGCCCGCCAAGCCGGCTGGACAGGCGAGCACATCGTGCGCTGGACCAAGGCGACGATGCAGAATTCCGTGCCGCGTGCCGGCTACCCTGCTGCCAGCCGCGACCGCAACGTCTTGAGGCAATGGCTGTCGGCGGTGAAAGCCTATGGCTTTGCGGTGATGGACGACCTGCCGGCCGAATCCGGGGCGCTCTGCAAAGTGTCCGATCTGTTCGGCTATATCAGGGAGACCAATTACGGCCGCTGGTTCGAAGTGCGCGCCGAGGTCAATCCCAGCAATCTCGCCTACACCAATCTCGGCCTCCAGGCGCACACCGACAATCCCTATCGCGATCCGGTGCCGACGCTGCAGATCCTGTCCTGCATCGAAAATACGGTGGAGGGTGGCGAGTCCAGCGTCGTCGACGGGTTTGCCGTCGCGGCCGCCTTGCAGGCTGAGAACCCTGAAGGGTTTCGGCTGTTGAGTTCATGCCCGGCGCGGTTCGAATATGCCGGCTCGGCCGGCGTGCGGCTGCAGGCGAAGCGGCCGATGATCGAGCTCGGGCCCGACGGCGAGCTGATCTGCATCCGCTTCAACAACCGTTCGTTGGCGCCGACGGTCGACGTGCCGTTCGCCGACATGGAGGCTTACTATGCCGCCTATCGCCGGTTTGCCGAGCTGATCGAGGATCCATCCTTCGAAGTGACCTTCAAGCTCGAAGCGGGCCAGGCGTTCATTGTCGACAACACCCGCGTCATGCATGCCCGCAAGGCGTTTTCCGGCACCGGCAAGCGCTGGCTGCAGGGTTGCTACGCCGACAAGGACGGCCTGCTGTCGACGCTCGCGACGATCGAACACGGGTTCAAGGAGGCTGCGGAATGAACGGCCAGGACCTGAACGCGGACAACATCGTCGAGTTCATCGCCGACATCTTTGAACGCCGGGGTGCGGAATCCTATCTCGGTGAGCCCGTCACCATGTCGGAGCACATGCTGCAGGGCGCATGGTTCGCCGAGCAGGACGGCGCGCCGGACGAGCTGGTGGCGGCGGCCCTGCTGCACGACATCGGCCACTACACCAGCGAGTTCGGCACCTATTCGCCGGAGGATGTCGAGGACAAGCATCATGACGAAGCCGGCGGCGAGGTGCTGGCGCCGTTCTTTCCGCCTGTCATCGTCGAATGCGTCAGGCTACATGTCTCGGCCAAGCGCTATCTCTGCGCCACCGACCCGACCTATTTCGGCAAGCTTTCGCAGGCCTCGGTGCATACGCTGTCGCTGCAGGGTGGGCCGATGAGCGCCGACGAGGTGGCGGAGTTCCGCAAGAACCCGTTCCATGAAGAGGCGGTCCGGGTCCGCATCTGGGACGAGAGCGGCAAGATCGCCAACATGAAGACACGGACGTTCCGCGACTACGTGCCGTTGCTGCAGCGGGTCGTTCGCGACTATCGCGATCGCGCCTGACGCAACTCCGTCGAGGTCGAGCACGCTCGCCGTCTTGCCGTTGCGCCTGTTCCGATGTATTAGCCGCGCCCGACATGCGGCCCGCATTTCATTGGTCGCACCCCGTATCGACCACGCTTTTGATGGAGGCGACGATGAGATCTTGTTCACGCATTTTGCGCCTCCGCGGCGGACGAACGGGCTGACCCGCGCCACAGCGGTTCCAATATCCTGGCACTCTGAGGACCGCCGTGCCGCGATGCGCGGCGGCAGCTATCGTCTGCATGCGGTTCATTATGCTGCAACGGCCCATGGGCGGAAAACGGTGGGAAGCCTAGCTCCCGGCCAACGATCACGGCTGCCTGAAAATCAAAGATGCAGCTCTGCAACACTCCGGCAGGCCATTGTAAACATTGAAGGAATGGCACTTGCGCTGAGTTTCTTGTGAGCCTAGAGACCGCGCCATTCCCAACCCGTCATCCTGAAAGGAGACCTGTCCATGTCACGCCAACCCGGATCGACACATTCCGTGCCGACGCTGGAATTGCGTGCGGCTGACAGGGTTCCAATCGGGAAGAACGGCCATGGCAAAGTCCATGATCCAGCGCAGGCAGGACGCCGAGCGCGAACGCATTGAAGCATATCAAGCATCGCTGCGGCGGGTTTCCGCCATGCCGCGCCCCGCTCCCGATTTCGAGCGGGCGCTCGACGAGGTACGCCGCGGCTATGCAGGCATGGCGATCCGCGACGGCGCGTTGTGGCGTCCAAAGCTGAAGACGCGCGACCCGGCCCGGCTGCGGCTGGCTGCCGCCCGCTATCTCTTTGCGGGTTATCCGGTTTCGGCCGCGCTCGAGGCCATCTGGCTGGATAGGTCGGGACTCGATGGCCAGGAGATCGCAGTTCGCCTGGCCTGGTACGTCACGGCTGCAGGTGGCGGCTCGCTCTACAAAGCGGGCGCCAATGCGTGGCTGTCGCGAAAGGAGGTGCACTGCTTCCTGAACGTGTCCGGCGATTTCACCTTCGACGAGGCGTTCTGGTTCGCGATCGTCCGGTCCTACACCGAGGATTGGGGGCTGGCTGCTCGGCTTGCACGCACGAAGATCGCTCGCACGCCGCGTGGCGAGTTGGCCTTCTGGCGCGAGGTGGCGCGCTTCTTCTGCGAGCATCCTGCTTCGAAGGAGGAGATCGACGATCTCTGTGACTATGTCGGCGCCAAGCACCGGCGCGATGCTGCCTACAGCCTGAAGGGCCGCACGCTCGCCTCGCTGCACCGGCAGATGTCCGACTGGCATCGCGATCTTGCTGCGATCGAACGCATCGAGGCGATGCGCCGGCGGGCCGCCGCGCGGGCTCAGCCCGTCGCCGGCACACCCGCGCAGTGCAGCGCCTGGGACGGCTCGCGCCTGCAGGATTGGGAATGGCATCCGCCGCCCAAGGAGGTGAAGGCGCATGGCGAGTGGTTCTCCATCCGCCAGTTGAAGACCGCAGAGGACCTCGTTGCCGAGAGCCGGGCGATGCATCATTGCGTGTCGTCCTATGCGACCAAATGCATTGCCGGCAATGCCTCGATCTGGGCGCTGCGGCGCAAGGCGCTCGGCAAGACTGAACGCTTGCTGACGATCGAGCTCGATCCGCAGCATCGGGCGGTGCAGGTGCGCGGTTTCGGCAATCGTCTGGCAACGACGGACGAGCGCAAGATCCTCGAGCGTTGGGCCAAGGCGAAGTGCGTGACGCTGCAGGACTGAACAGACAGAGCCCGCGCGGCGGAATCGCCGCGCGGGTTCAAAAGGGGCGGATGAACGAGGCGCTATCCCTTGTGATGGACCTGCTGCAGCCCGTAGACCGGCGTCGGCAGGCCTGCCTGCCTGGCCTTCAACTGCAGCGACAGGAACTGCGAATAGTGGCGTGACTGGTGCAGATTGCCGCCATGGAACCACAGTGCTTCCTGCTGCGTCGGTTTCCACATGTTGCGCAATTCGCCCTCCCATGGACCGGGATCCTTGGTGGTGTTCGAACCGAGGCCCCAGCATTTGCCGACCTTGTCGGCAACGTCCCTGGAGATCAGGTCGGCCGCCCAGCCATTCATCGAGCCATAGCCGGTGGCATAGACGATGACATCGGCGGGCAACTCGGTGCCGTCACTGAGCAGCACTGAGTGCTCCTTGATCTCAGCCACGTTGACGCCGCTTTTCAGCTTGATCGAGCCATCGATGATCAGATCGGAAGCGCCGACGTCGATATAGTAGCCCGAACCACGTCGCAGATACTTCATGAACAGGCCTGAATCGTCATCGCCCCAGTCGAGCATGAAGCCGGCCTTCTCCAGACCCGTGTAGAATTTTGCATCGCGCTTCTTCATCTCGGCGTACGCCGGAATCTGGAATTCGTGCAGGATCTTGTAGGGCAGGGAGGCAAAGACGAGGTCGGCCTTGGCCGTGTTCATGCCGCTCTGCACCGCCTGTTCCGAATAGAGGGACCCCAGCCCGATTTCCATCAACGTGTCGGACTTGACGATATGCGTGGTCGAGCGTTGCACCATGGTGACATCGGCGCCAGCTTCCCAAAGTGCCGCGGCTATGTCGTGGGCGGAATTGTTCGAGCCGACGACAACAGCTTTCTTGCCGGCATAGGCATCGGGACCAGGATGCTTCGAGGAGTGATGCTGATCGCCCTTGAAGTTTTCCATGCCTTTGAATTTCGGCATATTGGCCTTGCCGGATTGTCCCGTAGCCAGCACCAGCTGCTTCGGCCTTAGGGTGATGTCCTTGCCGTCGCGGTTGACGACGACCGTCCATTCCTTCTTCTTGTCGTCATAAGCCGCGCTCTTCGCCTCGGTCGAAGACCAGTAATTCAGCTCCATCACCTTGGTGTACATCTCCAGCCAGTCGCCGATCTTGTCCTTGGGCGAGAAGACCGGCCAGTTCTTCGGGAAATCGATGTAGGGCAGATGGTCGTACCAGACCGGATCATGCAGGCAGAGCGACTTGTAGCGCTTGCGCCAACTGTCGCCGGCCCGTTCGTTCTTCTCGATGATGATCGTGGGAACGCCGAGCTGCCGCAGGCGCGCGCCGAGCGCGATGCCGCCCTGGCCGCCGCCGATGATCACCGTGTAGGGCTGCGTCTTGAAGCCGAGCTCAGCGGCTTCCTTTTCGCGTTCTTCCTTCCATGTCGCACGGTTCTTGCCCGAGCCGTGTTTGGCACCCATCGGTCGCGCGAAACCCGCCGGCTCTTCGTGGCCTTTCAGTTCGACCATGGTGGTCAGCAGCGTCCAGATCTTGCCGTCCTTCAGCCTGACATGGCCGAAGCCGCGCGCCACCTCTGTCTCGAAGCTGATCCAGCCGTCGATCACCCCGCCGCTCTCGGTCGCGTCCTCGCCCTTGGCGATGGCGAAGTGGGATGGCTTGGTCTTCGACAACTGGCTCTTCAGCATGTCGCGGACCTGGTCGCGACCCTCCATGGTCTTGATGTTCCAGGTGAAGGTGACGAGGTCACGCCAATAACAGTCCTCCTGAAAGCAATCGACCGCTTTCTCGATGTCATTGGCGACCAGGGCGGCGCCGAATTGGTCGAGCAGGTCGGACAGTTTCTTGTTAGGGGCCTTGTCGAGCATCAGCTTTCCTCCTTGGATTGTGATCGCTTCTCGATCGAGCGATTTTGGCCGGACTGAGTTGTCCACGATGAGCGGAGTATTTCTTCAAAAGCTCCGCAGCGTCACGCCCTCCAATAGTTTGGCGTGTTTTCAATGCCTTATCGGAAACCTATGGGATTTTTCCGGTGATGGCTTGCCGGTGCCGAGGAGGAGAGCCGGCCCCTTTTGCTGCGGGTTCATGTCACTCAGATTCGCCGTTGACAGCGGCGTAAAACCAATTCTATTGTCCGCCACCATGAAAACGGCACTCATTCTCGTAGGAAAGCGCGTGGGCAAGGCGGTGTAACCGCCGGGCGAAAACCTCCCATGCGCACACACAGGCTCCTTCGGGGGCCTTTTTTATTGCCTGAAACACGACTAAACGACCAGCAATCGCCAGATGGCGGCAGTACGGGACCAGACCGATGAGCAACGGACAGAGTGAGCGGCGCGAAATGCCAAGAACCGAAATGACGGGCGCCGAAATGGTGGTGCAGGCGCTGAAGGACAATGGCGTCAAGCATGTCTTCGGCTATCCGGGCGGCGCGGTACTCCCGATCTACGACGAGATTTTCCAACAGGACGAGGTCGAGCACATCCTGGTGCGCCACGAGCAGGGCGCCGGCCATGCGGCCGAAGGCTATGCGCGCTCGACCGGCAAGGCCGGTGTCATGCTGGTGACGTCGGGACCCGGCGCCACCAATGCGGTGACGCCGCTGCAGGATGCGTTGATGGATTCGATCCCGCTGGTCTGCCTGACCGGGCAGGTGCCGACCTCGCTGATCGGCTCCGACGCTTTTCAGGAATGCGACACGGTCGGCATCACGCGCCCCTGCACCAAGCACAACTGGCTGGTGAAGGACGTCAACGAACTCGCCGCGACCATCCACGAGGCCTTCCATGTCGCCACCACCGGCCGTCCCGGCCCGGTCGTGGTCGACATCCCGAAGGACGTGCAGTTCGCCAGGGGCTTTTACGTCTCGCCGCAGATCGCGCCGCGCACCAGCTATCAGCCGAAGGTCCAGGGCGACCTGGACAAGATCAAGGCGGCGGTCGAATTGATGGCCAGCGCCAAGAAGCCGATCATCTATAGCGGCGGCGGCGTTATCAATTCGGGTGCGGAAGCGAGCCATCTCCTGCGCGAACTGGTCGATCTCACCGGGTTCCCGATCACATCGACGTTGATGGGGCTCGGCGCCTATCCGGCATCGGGCAAGAACTGGATGGGCATGCTGGGCATGCACGGCACCTATGAAGCCAACATGGCCATGCATGATTGCGACGTGATGATCTGCATCGGTGCGCGCTTCGACGACCGCATCACCGGGCGGCTGACCGCGTTTTCGCCGAACTCGAAGAAGATCCACATCGACATCGATCCGTCGTCGATCAACAAGAACGTCCACACCGAAGTGCCGATCATTGGCGATGTCGGCCGGGTGCTGGAGGATATGGTGCGGCTGTGGCGGGCGACCGCCAAGGCTGACAAGAAGGCGCTCTACCCCTGGTGGGAGCAGATCGCCAAATGGCGTGCGCGCGATTCACTCGCCTACAAGATGAACAACGACGTGATCATGCCGCAATACGCCATCCAGCGGCTCTACGAACTGACCAAGGGCATGGACACCTACATCACCACCGAGGTCGGCCAGCACCAGATGTGGGCGGCGCAGCACTATCATTTCGAGAAGCCGAACCGATGGATGACGTCAGGCGGGCTGGGCACGATGGGTTATGGCCTGCCGGCGGCATTGGGCGTGCAGATCGCGCATCCCGATGCGCTGGTCATCGACATCGCTGGCGACGCCTCGGTGCAGATGACGATGCAAGAGATGAGCGCGGCCGTGCAGCACGACGCGCCGATCAAGATCTTCATCCTCAACAACCAGTATATGGGCATGGTGCGGCAGTGGCAGCAGCTGCTGCACGGTAACCGGCTGTCGCATTCCTACACCGAGGCGATGCCGGACTTCGTCAAGCTGGCCGAGGCCTATGGCGGCCACGGCATCCGTTGCGAGAAGCCGGACGAGCTGGACGATGCGATCAAGGAGATGATCGCGGTGAAGAAGCCGGTGCTGTTCGATTGCCGCGTGGCAACGCTTGCCAACTGCTTCCCAATGATCCCGTCGGGCAAGGCACACAACGAGATGCTGCTGCCCGACGAGGCGACCGACGAGGCGGTGGCCAACGCCATCGACGCCAAGGGCAGGGAACTGGTGTAGTCCGCTCAGCCGAGGCAGGGCTGTCGCGAGAAGCCGTGCGAAAACAGAGAATTAGCTCAATAGTTTGAAATCGAGATTCATGTCATGAACGCACAGCACCTTCAGCCCACGGGCTCCGCCTACTTCATCGCCAAGGAGACGGAAAGGCCGGAGAACCACACGCTTTCCGTGCTGGTCGACAACGAACCGGGCGTGCTCGCCCGGGTCATTGGCCTGTTCTCCGGGCGCGGCTACAACATCGAGAGCCTGACCGTCTCCGAGACCGAGCATGAGAAGCACCTGTCGCGCATCACCATCGTGACGCGCGGCACGCCGCATGTGCTGGAGCAGATCAAGCATCAGCTCGAACGCATCGTGCCGGTCCACCGCGTGGTCGACCTGACCGTGCGTTCGCACGAGTTCGGCCAGGAGCGGCCGCTGGAGCGGGAACTGGCGCTGGTCAAGGTTGCCGGTACCGGCGAGGCCCGCGTCGAGGCACTGCGGCTGGCCGACGCCTTCCGCGCCAGCGTCATCGACGCCAACACCGAGCATTTCATCTTCGAGATCACCGGCAAGGGCTCCAAGCTCGACCAGTTCATCGCCATCATGAAGCCGCTCGGCCTGGTCGAGATCTGCCGCACCGGCGTGGCGGCGATGAACCGCGGTCCACAGGGGATGTAGGCACGGCCGGGCCCTCCAAATCTTTGACAAGCGTAGGTCTGGCTCGGTCATAGACCGGCCACTGGTCTTTGTGCTGTCGCCGAAAAGAGACAATAATGCTGACGTGTCTGGGAGGATATCATGTCGCTTGACGCATTCCTTGCCCTGCTCGTCTATGCCTTGGTGACGTCGATCACGCCCGGGCCGAACAATTTCATGCTTCTGGCATCGGGAGTGAATTTCGGCATCGTCAGGACGGTTCCGCACATGCTGGGCATCAGCATCGGTTTCCTGGTGCTGCTGGTCGCGGTTGGGCTTGGCCTGGGTGCGGTGCTGACCGCGTTTCCGATCCTGCATACGGCACTCAAGGTCGCGGGCGGCGCCTATTTGCTTTATCTCGCCTGGAAGATCGCCATGTCGCGTTCGCTTGCCGGCAAGGGTGAGGCGAAGGGGCAGCCCATGCGCTTCATCGACGCGGCGGCGTTTCAGTGGGTCAACCCCAAGGCATGGGTGATGGCGATCACCGCCATGGCTGTCTACACCAATCCGGAGCACCCGTTCCTGTCGGTAGTGTTGATCTCGGTGGCCTTCACCGTCGTCAACTTGCCGAGCGTCTCGGTGTGGGCGGGTTTCGGCACCGCGCTGCGCGGTTTCCTGTCGGACCCGGTGCGGCTGAAATGGTTCAACATCGCCATGGGCGTGCTGCTGGCGGCGACGTTGTGGCCGATGCTCCGCTAGGCGTGTCGACATTCCGATGATGCGGGCAGGTGATGCCGGCCTGACTTGAAACCCGGCCCACCTGGGTCGGCTGCACATCCATTGTGCAGTGCACATTAAATCTTCGTAATGCCGTGTTTTGGCCCTTTTCCGACAAAGGCGTGTCCTATCTATTCGGCGAAATCGCGGCAACGGGCCGTGATTTGCGCTAGAATGCGAACCATCGGCCCATCGCGTGTCGGATGGAGAGGGCCTTTTGACCATGCGTGGAAAAGTCGTTCTTTCGTTGCTTGCCGTCGCTTGCCTTGGCGCGGCGGGCTGGCTCTATGTTTCGCCGAACGCGCTGGGCAGGGTTGAACAGATCATCGGCGCAAAGCAGGTGGCCGCGGCGGACCAACCGGCCGCGGCTTCGGACAAAAAGGGCGCCACCGCGGCGCGCTCCGCCTCCATCCTCTCGGCCGTCGCTTCGACGGCCGATTTCCCGATCCGGCGCTATGCGATCGGTTTCGTCTCGTCTCCGGCCGTCGTCAGCATCAATGCGCGGGTGTCCAGCCAGATCGTGTCGATCGACGTCAAGGACGGGCAGATGGTGAAAACCGGCGACGTTCTGTTTTCACTGGATGATCGCGCGCTGAAGGCGCAGCTGGCCAAGGACCAGGCGGCGCTCGCCAAGGACCAGGCGATGCTCGCCAGCTCGAATTCCGATCTCCAGCGGGCCAAGGACCTGGTCGCCAAGCAGGCCGGCACGCAACAGACCTACGATCAGGCGGTTGCGGCGCAAAAGGCCGCCACGGCAACTGTCGATGCCGACAAGGCGACAATCGACGCCGACAACGTCCAGCTCGGCTTTGCCACGATCACCGCGCCGATTTCCGGCCGGCTTGGCGCCGTCAATGTCGCGGTCGGCGACCTGGTCACCACCAGCAACGGCAACAACAGCAGCACGGCGACCCCGCTGGTGACCATCACCCAGATGGACCCCTTGCAGGTCAACTTCAATCTGCCGGAAAGTGACCTGGCGCTTCTGCACAAGGCGCTTGCCGCGCCGCAGCAGGGTGCCGTGACGCTGACCAAGGACGGCGACCCGACGCCGATCGGCAAGGGTACGCTCGATTTCGTCGACTCCAGTGTCGACACCGCTTCCGGAACGATTGCGACGCGGGCGAGCGTGCCGAATGCCGATCTCTCCTTGTGGCCGGGCCAATATGTCAATGTCGTGCTCGATGCCGGTATCATGCCTAAGATGACATCGGTTCCCACGGTTGCGGTGCAGCCCAGCCAGAAGGGGCCGTTCGTCTACGTGGTCAAGCCGGATAACACGGTCGAGATGCGGCCGGTGGAGGTGGCACTGACCGAAGGTGAAAACAGCGCCATCAGCCAGGGGCTGAAAAGCGGTGAGAAGGTTGTCACCGAAGGCCAGACAAGGCTGAAGGACGGCGCCGCCGTGCATGAAGGCAAGGCCGCGACCGGTGGCGGCGGCCAAGCCGCTCCCAAGGTCGCGCAAGCCGACAAGGCCGGCGAGGCCGCCCAATGATCTCCGAATTCTGCATTCGCAGGCCGGTCGCCACCCTCCTGATGTCGTTCGCCCTCGTGTTGGGCGGACTGTTCGCCTACAAGTTCCTGCCGGTGGCGGCGCTGCCCAGCGCCGAATTCCCGGTGGTCAACGTCTCGGCGCAGTTGCCCGGCGCCTCGCCGGAAACCATGGCCACGTCGGTGGCGACGCCACTCATCAAGCAATTCGCCACCATCGCCGGTATCGATTCGATTTCGACCACCAACTCGCTCGGTTCGACCTCGATCGCCATCCAGTTCGTGCTCAACCGCGACATCGACGCGGCAGCGGCCGACGTGCAGGCGGCGATCGCGCGCACGCAGAAATCATTGCCGCCGCAGATGACGGCGCCGCCGAGCTATCGCAAGGTCAATCCGGCCGATGCGCCGATCCTGCTGATGTCGCTGGTCAGCGACACGGTTCCGCTGACAGATCTCGATGCTTTCGCGGAAAACGTCATCTCGCCGTCGCTCTCGACGATCGATGGCGTCGCGCAGGTCTCGATCTTCGGCCAGCAGAAATATGCGGTGCGCATCCAGATCGATCCGACCGCGCTTGCCGCGCGCGGCATCTCGATCGACCAGCTGCAGGCAGCGATCGCGTCTGCAAACAGCAACACGCCGCTCGGCGTGCTGCAGAACGACAAGCAGCAGCTGACCATCACCGCCAACACGCAACTGACCAACGCTGCCGGCTTCTCCAACCTCATCATCGCCACCAAGAATGGTCACCCGGTACGGCTGGGCGAGGTGACCCGCGTCGTCGATTCGGTGCAGACGACCACCACCGCAAGTTGGTACGATGGTACCCGCGCGATCATCATGGCCGTGCAGCGCCAGCCCGACGCCAACACGGTCGACGTCGTCGACAAGGTCAAGGCGATGTTGCCGTCCTTCCAGGACCAGATGCCGGCCGCCGCCTCGATCAAGCTGCTCAACGACCGTTCGACCTCGATCCGCCAGGCCGTCGATGACGTGCAGTTCACGCTGCTGTTGACCATCGCGCTGGTCGTCATGGTGATCTTCGTGTTCCTGCGCCGGGTAACGGCGACCATCATCCCGGCCGTGGCGGTGCCGATCTCGCTGATCGCCACGCTTGGCGCGATGTTCCTGTTCGGCTTTTCCATCGACAACATATCGCTGATGGGCCTGACGCTTGCGGTGGGCCTTGTCGTCGACGATGCCATTGTGATGCTGGAAAACATCTTCCGCCATATGGAGGAGGATGGGTTGTCGGCCTTCGATGCGTCGCTGAAGGGCGCGCGCGAAATCGGCTTCACCATCATCTCGATCTCGATTTCGCTGGTCGCGGTGTTCATCCCCGTGCTTCTGATGGGCGGGGTGATCGGCCGCATCTTCAACGAGTTCGCCGTCGTTGTGACGGTCGCCATCCTGGCCTCGATGTTCGTGTCGCTGACGCTGACGCCGATGCTGTGCTCGCGGCTGCTGTCGGTTACGAAGGCCGATCGCGACAAGCATGGCCCCGGTCACAAGCAGGACTTCATCACACGCGGCTACGACCGGATCTTGAGCTTCTGCCTGCGGCACACCTTCCTGGTGTTCCTGGTCTTCATCGGAACCGCGGCAGCGTCGGTATGGCTGATCCAGGCCTCGCCGAAGGGCTTCTTCCCGCAAGAGGATATCGGCCAGATATCGGTGACGACCATCGCGCGCCAGGACATCTCGTTTGACGCCATGGCCAAGCTGCAGGGGCAGGTGGCCAACGTCTTCTCGCATTCGCCGTATGTCGACCATGTGGCGTGGTCGGCTGGCAGCGGCAACAATGCGCTCAACCAGGGGCAGCTGTTCGTCCAGCTCAAGGGGAAGGACCAGCGTCCCGATATCGAGAAGGTGCTTTCGGATCTAAGGCGACAACTGGCCGGCGTGGCGGGTATCGAGACCTACATGCAACCGGTGCAGAATTTGAGGCTGGGTTCGCGGTCGTCGGCCAGCGCCTATCAGCTCGTGGTTCAGGGCCTGGATACCGGCCAAACCGATATCTGGGCGCAGAAGATGAACGACGCGATGGCGGCCGACCATGCGACCTTCGCCGACGTGACCAGCGACCTGCAGAACAATGCCCTGCAGGCGACGCTGGTGGTGGATCGCGATAAAGCCGCCCAGCTCGGCATCGATACCGACACGCTGCGCTCCGCTCTCTATGGCGGGTTCGGCACCGACCAGGTTTCGACAATCTTCGGTTCGGCCGACAGCTACGAAGTCATCACCGAACTCGATCCCAACATCGAATGGTCGCCCGAACGGATGCTTGCCATCCAGATGAGGACGGCGAGCGGCAGTCTGGTGCCGCTTGGCGCCTTTGCCCGGGTCGATCGCACGGCCGGCGCCTTGACGGTCAACCAGCTTGGCCAGCTGCCCGCGGTGACCATCTCCTACAATCTGCCGCAAGGCGTGGCGCTCGGCGACAGCGTGACGCGCATCAACGCGCTCAAAGAGCAGATCGGCATGCCGACGGCGATCTCGACGACCTTTGCGGGCACGGCCAAGACCTTCCAGGATTCGCTGGCCAACCAGGGCCTGCTGATCGGCGGCGCCATCCTGACCATCTACATCGTGCTTGGCATCCTCTACGAAAGCTTCATTCACCCGCTCACCATTCTCACCGGCCTGCCATCGGCGGTGCTTGGCGCCGTCGTTGCGCTGCGCTTTGCTGGCATGGATCTGTCGGTGATCGCGGTGATCGGCATTCTGATGCTGATCGGCATCGTCAAGAAGAACGGCATCATGATGGTCGACGTGGCGCTGGAATTGCGACGAGACGGCTTGTCGGCCAACGAGTCCATCCACAAGGCCTGCCTCATGCGTTTCAGGCCGATCATGATGACGACGCTGGCCGCACTGATGGGCACGTTTCCGATTGCGCTCGGCACCGGCGCCAGCGCCGAGCTGCGCCAGCCGCTGGGTGTTGCCGTTGTCGGCGGCCTGCTTGCTTCGCAGGCGCTGACCTTGTTCGTGACGCCGGTGATCTATGTCTACATGGAGAATTTCTCGGGCTGGCTGGTCGGGCTGATGCCGAAGCGCAAGGCTGAAGAGATCCCGAAGGAACCTGTGAGGCAGCCCTCTCTGTTCGATGTCAACGAGGAGCAGCAGCTCGAACCGCAGAAGACGGCCGCCGAATAGAATTCAAGGTCGCCAGGATCTGGCCCAAGGCGTTGCGCTTGCGGTGGCATCACCGGAAACGTAATTTGCCATCATGTCACACGATCACGACCACGACAACGAGCTCGATCCCTTTGCCGCGCGGGTACGTGCGCTGGAGACGATCCTCACTCGCAAGGGGCTGATCGATCCGGCCGCGATCGATGTCATCGTCGACACCTACGAGACCAGGATCGGCCCGCGCAATGGCGCCAGGGTGGTGGCGAAGGCCTGGAGCGATCCTGCCTATGCCGACTGGCTGAGGCGCGATGCGACGGCGGCGATCGAATCGCTCAGCTACACCGGCCGCCAGGGCGAGCATATGCAGGCGGTCTTCAACACCGAGGAGACGCACAACCTCGTCGTCTGCACGCTGTGCTCCTGTTATCCGTGGTCGGTACTCGGCCTGCCGCCGGTCTGGTACAAGGCGCCGCCCTACCGCTCGCGCGCGGTCATCGATCCGCGCGGTGTGCTGGAGGAGTTCGGGCTGACGCTGCCGGCCGACAAAAAGATCCGCGTCTGGGATTCCACCGCTGAGCTGCGCTATCTCGTCGTGCCGATGCGTCCCGACGGCACCGAGGGCTGGAGCGAGGAGCGGCTGGCCGATCTGGTGAGCCGCGACGCGATGATCGGCACCGCTTTGGCGAGCCAGCCGGCATGAACGGGCCGCAGGACCTCGGCGGGCAGATGGGCTTCGGTCCGGTCGCGCCGGAAATTGACGAGCCGTATTTCCATGCCGCCTGGGAAAGGCGGGCGCTGGGCGTGACCTTATGCGCAGGCGCGATGGGCGCGTGGAACATCGACGAGAGCCGGCATGCGCGGGAATCGCTGCATCCCGCCGATTACTATGCCTCCAGCTACTACGAGATCTGGATCAAGGCGCTGGAAGTGCTGCTCAAGCGCCATGGTTTTGTCAGCGAGCGCGATCTCAAGGCAGGCACCGCAGTCGATCCGGCGGCGGCGCCGAAACGGATGCTGAAGGCCGAAAACGTGCCCGCGGTGCTGGCCGACGGCGGTCCTTGCGACCGCCCGGTGGTGCAATCGGCACGGTTCAAGGCCGGCGATCCCGTACGGACCAAGAACTTCAACCCGACCGGCCACACGCGGCTGCCGCGCTATGCACGCGGCAAGCATGGAACGATCGAGGCGGTGCGCGACGGCTTTGTGTTTCCAGACAGCAACGCGCATGGCGAGGGCGAAAACCCGCAATGGGTCTACACGGTGGTTTTCGAAGGGTCGGAAATCTGGGGCGAGGGCGCCGACCCGACGCTGAGCGTGTCGATCGATGCCTGGGAGAGTTATCTTGAGCCGGCGTGAGGCAAACGGACCCGCCGCCGATTTGCTACTTGGCGTCGATGCCCCGGTCTTTGCCGAGCCATGGCAGGCCGAAGCATTCGCCATGACGGTTGCGCTGCATGACGAGGACCAGTTTTCGTGGGGCGAATGGGCGCAGGCACTGTCGGCGCAGGTGAAGAAGCCAGGTGCCGCGGTTGACGGCCATGACTATTACGAACATTGGCTGGCGGCGCTGGAAAGCTTGCTTGTTTCGAAAGGGCTGACCGCCAAGGCGGATGTCGATGCCATGGCTGAAGCCTGGGAGCGCGCCGCGCACGCCACTCCGCATGGCAAGCCGATCCTGCTGGAGAACGACCCCAGGCCGATCCGATAGGTCGTGGCAGCAGCCGGCCACAGATTGTGGGTCGCTACGTATGTTCCCTTTACGTTCTTGTTTGTGCCTGATAGCGTGATCCCGCGGCGGCACTGAAGCGCTCCGACACGTCGATGGTGGTGGCGGCTATCTTGTCTTTCCCTTGCGAATCCGGTCTCTCGCGCTGATGGAATTCTCTCCCCAACAGGACGAGGCGCTGCAAGCGGTTGCCCGCTGGCTGAAGACCGGAAAGCCGCAGCTGTTCCGGCTGTTCGGCTACGCCGGCACCGGCAAGACGACGCTGGCACGTTATTTCGCCGAGCATGTCGACGGCCAGGTCCAGTTCGCCGCCTTCACCGGCAAGGCGGCGCAAGTGCTGCGCTCCAAGGGCGCGATCAACGCCCGCACCATCCATTCGCTGATCTATCGGCCGAAGGGCGAGGAATCGGTATCGGATGAGGTCA
This sequence comes from Mesorhizobium sp. P2_C7, assembly GCF_056404515.1. Classification (NCBI taxonomy): domain Bacteria; kingdom Pseudomonadati; phylum Pseudomonadota; class Alphaproteobacteria; order Hyphomicrobiales; family Phyllobacteriaceae; genus Mesorhizobium; species Mesorhizobium sp. P2_C7. The sequence continues at coordinate 465,489 of NZ_JBFUDW010000003.1, forward strand.
CCGGCAAGACCTCGATGTCGCCGACCTTTTCGCTCAACCGGCAAAGCCCGATCTCGCGGGCGAAACTGGTCGTCATCGACGAATGTTCGATGGTCGACGAACAGCTTGGCCGCGACCTGATGAGCTTCGGCACGCCGATTCTGGTGCTCGGCGACCCCGGCCAGCTGCCGCCGATTTCGGGCGGCGGCTTCTTCACCGACCACGAGCCGGATTTCCTGCTCACCGAAATCCACCGGCAGGCGCGCGACAATCCGATCCTGCGGCTGGCGCTCGATGTTCGCGAGGGCCGCGAGTTCATGCGCGGCGACTATGGCACGGCCCAGGTGATCGGCAAGGAAGACGTCACCCAGGAACTGGTGCTCAAGGCCGACCAGGTGCTGGTCGGCACCAACCGCACGCGGCGGCGCTACAATCAGCGGCTGCGCGAACTCAAAGGCTTCAATGCCGACTATCCGCAGGCCGGCGACAAGCTCGTCTGCCTGCGCAACGATCCGGCCAAGGGCCTGCTCAACGGCTCGCTATGGAAGGTGATGACCTCGTCGCGCGAGACGGTGAAGCCCGGCATCAACCTTCTGGTGTCGCCGGAAGAGGACGATCCGGATCGCGGCGTCGCCAAGATCAAGCTGCTCAAGGCAGCCTTCGAGGATCCGGATGCCGACATCCCCTGGCAGCAGAAGAAGCGCTTCGACGATTTCGACTATGGCTACGCGCTAACCGTGCACAAGGCGCAGGGCTCGCAATGGAACGAGATCGTGCTGTTTGATGAAAGCTGGGCCTTCAAGGAAACCCGCCAGCGCTGGCTCTACACCGCCATCACGCGCGCGGCCGAGCGGCTGACGATCGTCAGGTAGCAGGCATTCGACGGCCCTGCGGGGCTGTCGTGTTTCAGCCTCGACCCTGTTGCTCTTCGGTCGGCCGGGCTCCAAGCCATTGCCAGGCCGAGGCTTCGTCCTCGGTCTCGAAATGCTTGAATTCGATTGACGGCGCATCCCGCATGACATGTCGCGCGTCGGCGGTCCAGTCCGGCTCGCCGATCGTCGCGCAACGGCCGACATGTTGCATTGCATGGGCGGTGCCCTCCGTCAGGGTCTCTTCGGCAATATTGGCCCAGTCGACGCCATCGTGATCGACAAGGCGCACCAGCACGTCGATATGTGGGTGAAGGGCATAGGCTGCCTCCATCAACCCGAAAAGGTTTTCGCCATCGGCCGCCGAGACGTGGCCGACGACATCGATGGCGAGAAGATCGTCACGGCTGGTCTCGAGACGACGGATAGCCGGTACGGCATCGAGAAAATTCATGGCGCTTCCTTTCGCGGACTCACTTCATCACGCTTGGAACACTCGAAACCCTCTGTCTGTTCCCGCCAAAGGCATTATAGGTGGCGCGTCGAATGATCTCCGAGGCCGCTTCCATGCCCGCAAAACTCTCCGTCAATCTCAATGCCGTCGCCATGCTGCGCAACAGGCGTGACCTGCCGTGGCCGAGCGTGACGGGCCTCGGCCGCATCGCGCTCGCAGCCGGGGCGCATGGGCTGACGGTGCATCCGCGCCCCGACGAGCGGCACACGAGACACTCGGATCTGCCTGAGATACGGTCCCTGATCGACGACGAATTTCCGCGCGCGGAATTCAACATTGAGGGCTATCCGACCGAGGATTTCCTGGTGCTTGCGGAAAAGCATCAGCCCGAACAGGTGACGCTGGTGCCGGACGATCCGGCGCAGGCGACGTCGGACCATGGCTGGAACTTTGCCGCCGAGGCCGCGTTCCTTACTCCGATCGTCAGGCGTCTGAAGAAGGGCGGCTTTCGTGTGTCGCTGTTTTCGGACCCCGACCCTGCGGGCGTGACGGCAGCGCGTGACACCGGCGCCGACCGCATAGAGCTTTATACAGGCCCTTATGGCAGTTATCATTCCGATCCCGCCGGAGCGGCCAAAGAATTGGAAAGACTGGGAAAAACCGCTGATGCCGCGCTTGCCGCCGGTCTTCAGGTCAATGCCGGGCACGATCTGGTGGTCAGCAACCTTCCGGCACTGGCAAAGCGCATTCCGGCATTAGCCGAAGTGTCGATCGGACATGGATTGACAGCCGACGCGTTGGAGTATGGCATGGCCGGCACGGTGGGGCGGTTCCTGAAGGCCTGCGGGTGGTAGGGTAGAGCCGCGCCTTGAAAGTATGGCAGCCATCGCGTGCAATTGATATCGTATCGCAGCATGCATAGAGCGCCGCGCGCTTGTCGGAGAGTGGTCGATGGCCCTTGCCAGTAGCGGTAGCGAGGCTGGAACCGTCGAACAATCGAGCCATTCCGAGGTCGAAAAGCACAGCACCAAGGTTCTGATGCTGGGCGCGCTCGGTGTCGTCTATGGCGATATCGGCACCAGCCCCATCTACGCCTTCCGAGAAGCGCTCCATGCTTCTCCCGGCACCGATACGCGTAGCGATGTGCTGGGCGTTCTGTCGCTGATCGTCTGGGCGCTGACGATCATCGTCACCATAAAGTATGTCGCCTTCGTGCTTCGTGCAGACAACAAGGGCGAGGGCGGTACGCTATCCCTGATGGCGCTTGCACGAAGCGCCTATCCGAAAGGCGCCCGACTAATTCTCGGGATCGGGCTTTGCGGTGCGGCGCTGTTCTTTGGCGACGCTATCATCACACCGGCCATCTCCGTGCTGTCGGCGGTCGAAGGCTTGGAGGTGGTGACCCCGACACTGGATGCCTATGTCGTGCCCATCACGCTGGTCATCCTGGCCTTTCTGTTTTCGGTGCAACGCTTCGGCACCGGAAAGGTCGCGGCGGTGTTCGGGCCGGTGACAGCGCTTTGGTTCCTGGCCATCGGCATCGCAGGGCTCTATCACCTGACGGACGATCCATCGGTCCTGATGGCGATCAATCCCTACTACGCCGTCTATTATCTCGCCGGTACTCCGACCGCCGCCTTTGTCACCGTCGGTGCTGTGTTCCTGGCCGTGACCGGGGCCGAGGCGCTCTATGTCGATCTCGGCCATTTCGGGCGCAAGCCGATCGTGATGGCCTGGTTTTCCGTGGTTTTCCCGTGCCTGCTGCTCAACTATTTCGGGCAAGGCGCTTTTGTCCTGGCCAATGGTGGCAGGCCGACCAATCCATTCTTTCAGATGCTGCCTGACTGGGCACTGATGCCGATGGTGGGCATGGCAACGGCCGCGACCGTTATCGCCAGCCAGGCGGTCATCTCAGGCGCTTTTTCACTGACCCGTCAGGCCGTGCAGCTCAACCTTCTGCCGCGCATCGAGGTGCAGCATACCTCTGAAATGCAGCTCGGGCAGATATACATGCCCCGCGTCAACCTGCTCATCGCGATCGGGGTGATGCTGCTGGTGGTTGGTTTCGGCAGCTCGAGTGCGCTGGCCTCCGCTTACGGAATTTCGGTGACCGGCGAAATGCTGATGACGACCATTCTGCTGTTCGTGGTGATGCGCAAGCTGTGGAAATGGAAGCTTGCGCTTGCCTTGGCTCTGGCCCTGCTGTTCGGCATTATCGACAGCGGTTTCTTCTTGGCAAACGTCGTCAAGATATTCGAAGGCGGATGGGTATCAATTACTGTCGCCTGCATGATGGGGCTGATCATGTCGACATGGATTCGCGGCACCCGCTATCTGTTCGACAAGACCCGGCGCAACGAGATCCCGCTCGATTTCCTCGCCGGCAATCTGTTGAAGAAGAAGCCGCAGCTGGTGTCCGGCACCGCCGTGTTCCTGACCAGCGATCCCTTGAGCGCGCCAACGGCACTGATGCACAGCCTGAAACACTACAAGGTGCTGCATGAGCAGAACGTCATCCTTTCGGTGGTGACCGCGCCGCAGCCGGTGGTGCCCGACAGCGAGCGGGTGAAGATGGAGACGGTCAACGAGCTGTTCATGCGGGTGACGCTGACCTTCGGCTACATGGAGCAGCCCAACATCCCGCGCGCGCTGGCGATCTGCCGCAAGCAGGGCTGGAAGTTCGACATCATGACGACCTCGTTCTTCCTGTCGCGACGTTCGCTCAAGGCCTCGCCCAATTCCGGCATGCCGGTTTGGCAGGACCGGTTGTTCATCGGCCTGGCGCGCACGGCGGCCGACGCGACCGAATATTTCCAGATCCCGACCGGCCGTGTGGTAGAGATTGGTACGCAGGTAGCGATCTGACGGACGCATATGCTGCCGGTCCTGCTGGTGCGACCATGCCTGCAGATCGAGCCCGCGAATCTCGCGTGGACCGATGATCTCCCGAGCAGCCGAGCGTTGCCGGCATGGGAGCCATCACGCGACGGCACTTGATATTGCATCGCAGCAAGCGTAGATGACCGCGCACTTATCGGAGTGTCGTCCATGGCCCTTGCCAATGCTGGTAGTGAGGCAGAACCCGTCGAACAATCGAGCCATCCCGAAATCGAACAGCACAGCACCAAAGTGTTGATGCTGGGCGCGCTTGGCGTCGTCTATGGGGATATCGGCACCAGCCCGATCTATGCGTTCCGCGAGGCGCTGGTGGCATCGTCGCGCGGTAGCGTGGCGGATCGCGGCGATATTCTTGGCGTTCTGTCGCTGATCATCTGGTCGCTGACGATCATCGTCACCATCAAATACATCATGTTTGTGCTGCGCGCCGACAACCGCGGCGAGGGCGGCGTGCTGTCGCTGATGGCGCTGGCGCGCGGCAGTTTCCCCAAGCGTTCGGCGCTGATACTTGGCATCGGCATCGTCGGGGCATCGCTTTTCTTCGGTGACGCCGTCATCACGCCGGCAATCTCGGTGCTGTCGGCCGTCGAGGGCATGAATGTCGTCACGCCTGCCTTCCAGCCTTATGTGGTGCCGCTAACTCTGGTCATTCTTGCCATGGTGTTCGCCGTACAGCGCTTTGGCACGGGCGGGGTGGGATTGGTGTTCGGCCCAGTGACCGCAGTATGGTTCCTGGCCATTGGCCTTTCCGGTCTCAACCACATCATCGCTGATCCGGAAATCCTGTGGGCGGTGAGCCCACACTACATCGTTGCCTTTCTGATCAATTCGCCCGACGTCGCCTTCGTTACCATCGGCGCCATCTTCCTCGCCGTCACCGGCGCCGAAGCGCTCTATGCCGATCTGGGCCATTTCGGCCGCAAGCCGATCGTGCTCGCATGGCTGGCGATCGTGTTTCCCTGCCTGCTGCTCAATTATGCCGGGCAAGGCGCCTTCGTGCTGGCAAAGAACGGCGTGGTCGGCCATCCGTTCTTCGAGATGAATGAGGGCTGGACGCTGATCCCGATGGTCGTGCTGGCGACTGCTGCGACCGTGATCGCCAGCCAGGCGGTGATTTCCGGCGCCTTCTCGCTGACCAGGCAGGCCGTGCAGCTCAACATGCTGCCGCGTCTGGAAATCCTGCACACATCTGAAAAACAGTCCGGCCAGATCTACATGCCGCGCGTCAATCTCCTGCTGGCGCTGGTGGTGATGATGCTGGTCGTCGGCTTCGGCGAGTCCAGCAAGCTGGCGTCTGCCTATGGTATTTCGGTGACCGGCAACATGCTGGTGACGACGGTGCTGCTCTATGTCGTCATGACGCGTATCTGGAAATGGCAGCTGTGGCTGGCCGTCTCGCTGACGGCGCTGTTTGCCTTTATCGACATCGGCTTCTTTGCCTCCAACATCGTCAAGGTGTTCGAGGGCGGCTGGGCATCGCTGGCCGTGGCCTTCACCATCGTGCTGGGCATGTGGACCTGGGTGCGCGGCAGCCGCTATCTGTTCGACAAGACCCGGCGCAACGAGATCCCGCTCGATTTCCTCGCCGGCAATCTGTTGAAGAAGAAGCCGCAGCTGGTGTCCGGCACCGCCGTGTTCCTGACCAGCGATCCCTTGAGCGCGCCAACGGCACTGATGCACAGCCTGAAACACTACAAGGTGCTGCATGAGCAGAACGTCATCCTTTCGGTGGTGACCGCGCCGCAGCCGGTGGTGCCCGACAGCGAGCGGGTCAAGAT
>NZ_JBFUDW010000004.1:0-435883 GCF_056404515.1 Mesorhizobium sp. P2_C7
GACGCGCGTCTCCAGCAGGTGCGACGACGCTTCCATCTGGTCCGCGAACTCGAGGACCTCCTCGCCCGCAGCCGTCAGGCGGTAGCCCGACGGCAGCTTTTCGAACATGTGCACCCCGAGGCGTTCCTCGAGCTGGGCGATGCGTCGCAGCACGGTCGAGTGGTTCACACCGAGGCGCTCGGCGGCAGCCCTCACCGAGCCTCCACGCGCGACGGCAAGAAAGTAGCGAACGTCATCCCAGTCGATCATGGTGCAATCTCGCACCGCGCGGTGCGCCTTTCCAAAGCCCACATCTACCACATCGAACAGCATCTCGTTTGCGGTAGCACGGCGATGATCATAACCCGTGCCGACCAGCGCGGCCCAATCCTGAATGACGGACACCAGTCGTCGCGGCTGGCGTCCGTCGTCCAGCCGGATCGATTTTGCACCACCGATGTGCGCGTTTCCGCACTCAAAGCCTTACCCTGGCAGACCTATTTCGAGGCTCTCGGGGTTCTTCCCGAACGACCAAAGGCAGAGCCTGAAAGGAAAAATCGTGGGAAAACTAGACGGTAAGGTTGCGGTCATCACGGGTGGATCGAGCGGCATGGCGCTGGCGAGCGCCAAGCGGTTCGTTGAAGAAGGCGCCTATGTTTTCATCACGGGACGAAGGCAGGAGGCGCTCGACGAGGCGGTCAAGCTGATTGGCCGGAACGTGACCGGCGTGCGCGGCGACGCGGCCAATCTCGACGACCTCGACCGTCTGTTCGGCATGGTCAAGCGGGAAAAGGGCAGGATCGACGTCCTGTACGCGAGCGCCGGCACGGGCGAAGCCGTCCCACTGAGCGAGATTACCGAGCAGCATTTCGATGCGGCCTTCGACCTGAATACGCGCGGCACGCTGTTTACGGTTCAAAAGGCGCTGCCGCTGTTCAACGATGGCGGATCGATCTTCATGACCGGGTCAGTTGCTTCGGTGAAAGGCTTTCCTGGTTACGGCGTGTATGCGGCAAGCAAGGCGGCGTTGCGCTCATTCGCACGCACCTGGCTCAACGAACTGAAGGGCAGGAATATCCGGGTGAACGTGCTGAGCCCGGGGCCGATCGCTACACCGATGCAGGACCAAGTTCTCACGGAGGAGGCGAAGCGGATGTTCGAATCTCTGATCCCGCGGGGAAAGATGGGGCGTCCTGAGGAAATTGCAGCAGTCGCGCTGTTTCTTGCTTCAGACGATTCGAGCTTCGTGAACGGGGTGGAGTTGTCTGTCGACGGCGGCTTCTCGGCCATCTGAAATCGCGCCCGATCGCCGGAAGTGGTTGACCGTCCGGGCGCGCGGAAGTCGTCACGGCAGGACGACTACGCGTCAATTCAGGAATTCGAACCGATGTCACGCGTCGCTTGCGGTGGCGGTCCGAAGATCTCGCGAAGGTCGCCATGCGGCGAAACGGATAACCCAGCGCTGTCGAAGGCCGGGGTAATCAGTATCAACACCTATAGGAGAAGCATTATGAGCTACGCGATTGTAGGATTCGGTAAGATAGGCCAGGCCCTCGCCCACGCCTTCGCCCGTAAAAGCATCGACGTGACCGTCGCGAGCCGCCGGCCGCCCGAGGCGTTGGCGCCGCACGCTCGGGCGATTGGACCCACGGTCGTCGCCAAATCGCTGCGGGATGCACTCGAGGCCGACACAATCATCTTGGCGGTCCCGTTCGGGGAACATCGCGAGGTTGCGAAGGCCCTGCCGAGCTGGAAAGGCAAGACGATCATCGACGCGATGAACGCGTTAGTTCCCCTTGAGGAACTAGACGGCCTCCCGTCCTCCGCCTTCGTTGCGAAGTCCTTCCCCGGCGCCAAGTTTGTGAAAGGTTTCAATCACCTGGTTGCGGCCACCCTGGCTGCCGATCCGATCGTCGAGGGCGGCCACCGGGTGGTCTTTCTGTCGAGCGACGACGAGGACGCGATCGCTCCCGTGGCGGATTTGGCCAAACAGCTCGGGTTCGCACCCGTCAAGCTGGGAAAGCTCAACGAGGGTGGCGCGCTGGTGCACGCACGCGGCCGCACTTGGGGCCGGCTGATCTTCCAGGACCTGTTCAAGAACGAGCAGTAACGGATTTACTGTCCACTGTCGAAACGCCAGCCGCTCAGTTCACCCGGCTGATGCAGAAATCGATGACGTCGATGAGCGCCGATTTCTGTGGCGTCGCTTCCAGCGGCGCCAGCGCGTCGCGGGCGATCTCGCCGAAATGGCGGGCACGCCCGATCGTGTCGGCGATCGCGCCGTGGCGGGTCATCAGGCCGATCGCCTTTTCCAGGCCGGCGTCATCGACGACATTGTCCTCGATGGCGCGCTTCCAGAAGGTACGCTCGGCCTTGGTGCCGCGCCGGTAGGCGAGGATGACCGGCAAGGTAACCTTGCCCTCGCGGAAGTCGTCGCCGACATTCTTGCCCAGATCCTTGCTGGTGCCGCCATAGTCCAACGCATCGTCGATCAGCTGAAAGGCAAGGCCGAGGTTCATGCCGTAGGAGCGCAGTGCGGCACGGTCGTTGCGTGTCGCCTGGGCAATGACCGGGCCGACCTCGGCAGCGGCCGAAAACAGCGCCGCGGTCTTGGCCTTGATGACGGCGAAATGCTCGTCCTCGGTGGTATCGAGGTTCTTGGCGGCGGCGAGCTGCATCACCTCGCCCTCGGCGATGATCGAGGCCGCACTCGACAGGATGTCCAGCGCTTCGAGCGAGCCGACGTCGACCATCATGCGGAAGGCCTGGCCGAGCAGGAAGTCACCCACCAGGACGCTGGCCTGGTTGCCCCAGATCATGCGGGCGGTCTTCTTGCCGCGCCGCATGCCGCTTTCGTCGACGACGTCGTCGTGGAGAAGCGTTGCCGTGTGCATGAATTCGACCGCCGTTGCGAGCTTGACGTGGCCCTCGCCGGCATAGCCGAACATCTGCGCGGCGGCGAGCGTCAGCATCGGCCGCAGCCGCTTGCCGCCGGACGAGATCAGATGGTTGGCAACCTCCGGAATCATCTCTACGTCAGAGCCGGCCTTGGACAGGATCAATTCGTTGACGCGTCCCATATCGGCCGCCGTCAGATCGATCAAATCCTTGATGGAGGCGGGTTCCCGCTTCCCGTTTTCGATGTTGAGAACGACACCCACGACAATCACTCCCGTCTTGGTATAACGCGTGCGACGGCACCCTTGGTCCCTGCAGGGACTCTAGGGCGCTAGACACGGCCACGGCAAGTGGCGAATTGGCGCGGCGGCGATGACAGCCTGTCAACCCTGCCGAAAGAGCAGGTCTGCTTGATGACGGAAATCCGCCTGCCCGTTTACATATGCGCCGCAAACTGAGAGTTTCGCCCGATGATAGAGCTCATTCGCACCAACGACGCCGTCATCATCTCCTTTGTCGAATCGCTGATGCGCGATGCCGGCATCGGCTGCTTCGTCGCCGACCAGAATATGAGCGTGCTCGACGGCTCGCTCGGCATCCTGCCGCGACGCATCATGGTCGATGCCGACCAGGCCGACGCGGCACGACGCATCCTGACGGATGCCGGCATCGCCAACGAGATCCGCGGGAAATAATGTCCGCCGCGCCGGCCACTCTTGCCCCGGACACGCCGGCCCATACGGTCGATGCCTTCCATCGCGGCCGGTTCTGGCTCGTGCAGCCCAAACAAGGCGGCCATCGCGCCGGCATGGATGCCATGATGCTGGCGGCGTCCGTGCCATCCTCCTTTGGCGGACGTCTCGCCGATTTCGGCGCTGGCGCCGGGGCCGCCGGCCTGGCGGTGCTGTCGCGCTGCCCAGCGGCCGCTGCCGTGCTCGTCGAACGGGCGCCGGAAATGGCTGCCTTCGCCGCAGCAACGCTTGCCCATCCCGGCAATGCCCATCTCAGTGACCGTGCCTCTGTGCTCATCGCCGATGTCACCGTATCGGGACGGGCGCGGGCGGCGGCGGGCCTCGCTGACAACGACTTCGACTTCGTCATCATGAACCCGCCTTTCAACGCCGCACGGGATCGTGCCACGCCCGATCGCCTGAGAAAGGAAGCCCACGTCACGGAGGACGGACTGTTCGAGAGCTGGATCAGAAGTGCTGCCGCCGTGGTCAGGCCGCGCGGTGGGCTTGCCGTGATCGCCCGACCCGAGCAGCTCGGCTCCATTCTCGACGCGATCTCCGGCCGCTTCGGCGATGCCGAGATCCTCGCTGTCCATCCCCGCCCCGACGCGGCGGCGATCCGCATCGTCGTCAGGGCTGCGCTCGGGGCGCGGGGGAAGCTCGCCATTCGCCCTCCGCTGATGCTTCATTCGCAATCGGGCGACGGTCCTGATGAGCGCAGCGAAATGATCGCCAACGGCCTCGCCTCGCTGTTCGGAGATTGAGCTATTCTTACCGGCCACATTGCCGTTGGCTGGGGAGTTCCTACATGCCTGCAACCTATCGACCGGAGACCGCGCCCTCGTGAAACGACTTATCAACCGCCTGCTGCCGAAGTCCTGGCGCTCGACCGTCGTCACCATTCCGGTCATCCGGCTGCACGGCACCATCATGCCCGGGGGTGGCCAGTTCCGGCCGAGCCTGTCGCTGGCTTCGACCGCCGGCCTCATCGAGAAAGCGTTTTCCTACGACGCGCCGGCGGTCGCCATCTCGATCAATTCGCCGGGCGGCTCGCCTGTGCAATCGCGACTGATCTTCAAGCGTATCCGCGACCTGGCGAGCGAAAAGAACAAGAAAGTGCTGGTCTTCGTCGAAGACGTCGCGGCATCGGGCGGCTACATGATCGCGGTCGCCGGCGACGAGATCTTCGCCGATCCGTCCTCCATCGTCGGTTCGATCGGCGTGGTGTCGGCCTCGTTCGGTTTCCCGGAACTGATGAAGAAGATCGGGGTCGAGCGCCGTGTCCACACCGCCGGGCAGAACAAGGCTGTGCTCGATCCGTTCAAGCCCGAGAAGAAGGAAGACGTCGAGCGCCTGAAAGCGCTGCAACTCGAGGTGCACGGCACATTCATCGACCTCGTCAAGGAAAGGCGCGGCACGAAGCTGAAGGACGATCCGGACCTGTTCACCGGTCTGTTCTGGACCGGCATGAAGGGTCTCGAACTCGGCCTGGTCGATGCACTCGGCGACATGCGCACAGTGCTCAAGACCCGGTTCGGAGCGAAGACCCAGCTCAGGCTGGTCACGGCGCCGCGCGGTTTCCTCAGCCGCTTCGGCCTGTTCGGCTCGAGCAAGGGCTTTTCAGCGCCCGATATCGCCGCGGCAGCCGCCAGCGGCGTGATCGATGCGGCGGAAGAGCGCGCGTTGTGGGCACGGTTCGGGCTTTGAAAAACCGGCAAAACCGTCTAGCATGAGGGCTTAAAGCGCGTCACGTTGAAACGGATCGAGCTTTAAGCCTTTGTTTTTATGCATGTCGTTGTCCCAGGGCTACTTTTTGGCGACATGCATCGACCGACCCGACCGGCCGCCGCCCAGCGTGGGAGGAGTTTTGACATGCCGCAGATCATTTTCTTCACCGTCGTTGGCGTCGCCGCCTATTTCGGCTACCGCACCTTCATCCGGGAAGCCGAGCGCGTGACCGCCAAGGTGCGGCGCACGGAAAAGCAGGCGGCCAACGGCGCGATGGGTACGCTGGTCAAGGATCCGAAGACCGGCGAATACCGGCTGGCCAAGGACTGAGCATCATCCCGCATACGACTGACGCCGTGGACACCGAGATCGGGTCGCGCACCTGGCATGCGCACGCCAAGATCAATCTGGCGCTGCATGTCACCGGCAGGCGCCCTGACGGCTATCACCTGATCGAAAGCCTGGCGGTGTTCACGCGTTTTGGCGACCGGGTCGAAATCACACTTGCCGACAGCGATGATCTTACCGTGTCTGGCCGCTATGCGCAGGCCGTTCCCCTCGACGCCAGCAATCTCGTGCTCAAGGCCCGCGATGCGCTGCGAAGAGAGGCTGGCCCCAAGAAAACCCCGCCGGTCGCGATCCGGCTCGAAAAGAACCTGCCGGTTGCCTCCGGCGTCGGCGGCGGCTCGAGCGATGCGGCAGCCGTGCTGCGCGGGCTGGCAGAGACATGGGGCTTGGATATCGATGCCGCCGAGCTGGCGCGGATAGGCCTTTCGCTTGGCGCCGATGTGCCGATGTGCCTGGCGGCCAAGCCGCTGATCGCGCGGGGCATCGGGGACGAGCTGTCGATGGTGCCGGATTTTTCGGCGCTGGGGCTGGTGCTGGTCAATCCCGGAACGGCCATCTCGACCGCCGAGGTGTTTGCAGCGCTTTCCCGTCGCGACAATGAGCCACTGCCGCCTTTGCCGCGCAGCATCGACTTCCATAGCCTGCGCAACTGGTTGGAGATCACCCGCAATGATCTTGAGCCTGCGGCGCTGGCGATGCAGCCCGCCATCGGCAGAGCGCTTTCCTGGCTTAACAAGGCTGGATCGGGATTCTCCCGGATGTCCGGATCCGGCGCGACATGCTTCGGCCTGTTCGAGACCGGCAATGTCGCCAAGCGCGCAGCCGCCGACATCCGCAGCCGCCAGCCCGACTGGTTCGTCGCCGCGACGCGCAGCATGGCATCGGAGGCTGACTGAGATGGCCAGGATTGACGAGAGCCGGCCTTTCATCCCGATCCGCATTGCGGTGCTGACCGTCTCGGACACACGCAGCCTCGCCGACGACAAATCCGGCCAGACACTGGCCGACCGCATCACTGAAGCCGGCCACGTCCTCGCCGCCCGCGATATCGTCACCGATGACCGCGAAAAGATCCGCGACAAGGTGCTCGGCTGGTCGCGGGAAGCTGCGATCGACGTCGTCATCACCACTGGCGGCACCGGGTTTACCGGCCGCGACGTGACGCCGGAAGCGCTGGAGCCGATCTTCGAAAAGCGCATGGACGGCTTTTCGGAAGTCTTCCACCGCATCTCCTACGACAAGATCGGCACCTCGACGATCCAGAGCCGGGCGACCGGCGGGGTCGTCAACGCCACCTTCGTCTTCGTGCTGCCGGGCTCGCCCGGCGCCTGCAGGGACGCTTGGGACGGCATCCTCAAGGCACAGCTCGACTACCGGCACATGCCCTGCAACTTCGTCGAGATCATGCCGCGTCTGGATGAGCATCTGCGGCGCGGAAAATCGGCTCCGTAAAAGTCGAGGCAAAGCGCCCGTTCCACGCCGCATTTGCGAGCCAGAATAATACCGGCGCGCCTTCGAAACCCTATTCAAACCAAAAGTACCCTTGCGTGAAGGCGATCATCGAGCTTCGTTCAGCGGATGACCGGCTCGCCGTGAAAGCGCCGGCGTGAGGGCGGCGACACGCCGAAGCCGACCTCCATCATCAATCTCGGCGTGCGCGCCGGCACCGTGCCCATGTGGAAGCCAAACGGATCCTCGACGAAGCCGAGACCGGCTTCACCGGTCAGCGTCACCGGGCTGTGCTCGCCATAGACATCCAGAACCTCTTGTGCGGGATGGCCGACCAGCAAGGTCAGCTGATGCTTGAGGCTGCGGCGCTTGTGACTGCCCCGGACATAGACATGCGGGCCGGTGTCGGCGTCGACCGGCTTGAGATAGAAGAAGAATTTCAGCATGCGCCAGTCGTCGAGGTCGAAATGATACTTGCCGAGCGAGGCAAGGTTCTTGTCGGCGTCCGAAGCCTCACCCGTCGGAAAACTCCACCAGACGCGCGTGGTGATGAGTTTTGCCTGGCCGCCGAGATAGTGCGCCGCAATATCCAGAAGCAGCGGATCGCGCTGGATGGCGAGTGCCGCCCGGCAGTCGAGGATGCGCTCGAAAAAATGTCCGCTGAGCAGCGAGCGGCCGAAGCGCTTTTCGGCCTCGGCATGTTCACCCGGCATGAATTCGAGACGGCGGTCGAAATTGCCGAAGCAAGGCGTGCGCTGGGCGAAACTGGCGATCTCTTCGTGGATCGCGCGCGGCAGCACCAGGCCCGAAAAAAGCCCGTCGGAGCGCAGTGCGTCGACCACGGCTTCGCGGTCGACGCCGGCAAACATCGTATCCTCCGAATTTTGGGCCGAACGAGCGCGTTTTGCACCCAGCCAATGCATGCGGCGTCCTGGCATTGTGCGCGCCAGCACGAACATCGGCAGCCAGGCAGGGTTTTCGCGCAGGTCCGTCAGATAGGTCGGAATGCGCACGGCGATGCGGCGCAGCAGACTGCCGTTTCGCGCAACGGCCTCAAGACTGGCAGCGCCGGATTTGTCGGGGGTTGAAAGCTTCATCGGGTCCTCGGCTATGAGCGTGGGCGCCGATGCCGCATCGGTGCTCATCACTCGGCATGACCCAAACCCAATCCACCCGTCTGATCAGGAAACTAACCTCGCGTCAGATTTTGTGCAATGCACAATGAAGGCAGCAGCTGCAAAAAAATCACTCCGGGGAGCGCTGCTTCGGCGGCGCCACCCAGATTTCGGCGTCGAGCCGCTTTGTCGCGAGGCCGCGTGCAATGGTCTCGGCGCTGCCGGCCCGCTTCGACGCTGCCGCGGCCTGAAGCTTGCTGATCAGCAATCCATCGGCCATGGCGCGGTTTCCCGAAAACACCCGGGCCAGGAACGGTGTGCGGCTGCCCCGCGCCCGCGAGAAGCGTGCCGCCATGGTCTGCCTGGCCGTGTGGGCAACGACCGCATCGATCCAGCCGTCCACCAGTCGCGAGCCCGGCTCCATGAGCAGCAGCCAGTCACCCTTGGCCTGGCGGATGCCGGCAGCGATACCGCCAGTTACGAACTGACAGCCGGCATGCTCGGCAACACGATGTGTCTGGTCGGTGGAACCCGTGTCACAGACGATGACGTCACGCACCACGCCCTCGACCGCACCGCCAATCAGCGAGGCGAGCGTGCGGGCGAGGCCCTCCTCGTCATTGCGGGTTTCGATCAGGACACTGAGCATCATTAGCCGAATAGCGGAAAGCCGAACGCAGCGCCAGTTTTTGCAGCGCACCATAAAAAGTTCTTGCTTTGTTCTCATCGGCGAAATAGGAATAATTTCATGAACAGAGCGATTCGACACAACATGGACAGTCCCTGGGAGCGGGCGAAGATGGAACAGATCGTGCGCGCCGACATTGCAGCTTTCGGAGCTGGAAGAGCCGAGATGGCCAATGCGATGATCGAGCAGAGTGGCGTGCGTGTCCGTCCGGACCGCAATCGCGGCAGGTCGGCGGGCATCAATCCATCCGGCCGGTTCGAGCCGGTCAGCCGGCATGTCTTCGATGATGGCTGGAATTCGCTGGAGGAACTGCCGCCCTTCAAGACCGAGGTGCAGGTCGAGAAGCCACGCACCATCATCACCCGCAACGAATCGCCCGACATCTCCTTCGACCGGTCGATCAATCCCTATCGTGGTTGCGAACATGGCTGCGTCTATTGCTTTGCCCGGCCAACGCACAGTTTCATGGGCCTGTCGCCGGGCCTCGATTTCGAATCGAAGCTGTTCGCCAAGCCGGATGCGGCGCGACTGCTCGACAAGGAACTGTCGAAGGACAGCTACCAGCCGCGCACCATCGCGATCGGCACCAACACCGATCCGTACCAGCCGATCGAGAAGCAATACCGGATCATGCGCGAGATCCTCGAAGTGCTGGAAGCGCGCGGCCATCCGGTCGGCATCGTCACCAAGTCCGCATTGGTGACGCGCGACATCGATATCCTGTCGCGCATGGCCGAGCGCGGGCTGGCCAAGGTGGCGCTGTCGGTGACGACGCTCGACCGCATGCTGGCCAGAACGATGGAGCCCCGCGCCTCGACGCCGACCAAGCGGCTGGAGGCGATCCGACAGCTTTCGGATGCCGGTATTCCGGCCTCGGTCATGGTGGCGCCGATCATCCCCGGCCTGACCGACCAGGAGATGGAACGCATCCTCGATTCGGCACGCGCCGCTGGTGCGCGCGAAGCGGGTTATGTCGTGCTGCGCCTGCCGCTGGAGGTCAGTCCGATCTTCAAGGACTGGCTGCTGCGCCACTATCCCGACCGCTACCGCCACGTGATGTCGCTGATCCGCTCGATGCGCGACGGCAAGGACTACGATTCGGAATGGGGCAAGCGCATGAAGGGTGCTGGTCCCTACGCCTGGCAGATCGGCCGGCGCTTCGAGATCACCGCCAAGCGGCTCGGCCTCAACGTCGAACGGCGCACGCTTCGGACCGATCAGTTCGTGGCCGGCGGCAAGGACCAGGTGCAGCTGACCCTGCTTTGAAAACAATTCACCGCGGCGGTTTGACCTGTCGCGACACAAGAATCCCGTCCGGCCTGCCCCGGCCTGCAGACGGTGCCCTCCCGGTCCGGCGCCCCACCCGACCCGGAGGGACTTGCGGAGAATCGGAGCCGATGCGAACCTCGCCGCAACATGGCTCGCGCGCGTTCCGATTCTCCGCTTCTCTTTGAGATCATCGAGAAACCCGATTTCTCCTTCGAGACGAAGGCGATGGCCGATGGACTGTGGCCGGTGGCGGGCATGGACGAGGCCGGCCGCGGTCCGCTGGCCGGGCCGGTGGTCGCGGCGGCGGTGGTGCTCGACCCCGCCAACATTCCGGACGGGCTCGACGATTCCAAACGTCTCAGCCATCTGCAACGCGAAGCGCTGTTCGTACGAATTCTTGGCTCGGCGCTGGGCGTTTCGATGGCGTCCATCAGCGCCGAGGGCATCGACGGCAGCAACATCCTCAAGGCCAGCCTGGAAGCGATGCGTCGCGCCCTGGTCGGGCTGTCGGTCCAACCGAAGCTCGCGCTCGCCGACGGGCGCGACGTGCCGCCAGGGTTGCCCTGCGCGGGGCGCGCACTGATCAAGGGCGACCAGCGCTCGCAATCGATCGCCGCCGCCTCGATCGTCGCCAAGGTGATGCGCGACCGCATGATGTGCGGCTGCGGCAACCATCACGATCGCTACGGGTTCGAGGTCCACATGGGCTACGCCACGGCCCGCCATCGCACGGCGATCGAAGCACATGGGCCGGTGGCGCGGCTGCACCGCGTTTCCTTCGCGCCGTTCAGGCTTGGCGGGACGGAAGTGGCGGAAGACGAGAGCCTCGCCGGCCTGGATTGAGCGGATAGTTTTCCACAACAAAAAAGCCGCCAGGTTGCCCGGGCGGCTTTTAATTAGACTGCGTCTTCTAAGGCCTAATTCAGCTTGGATTTCACATCCGCCAGCGATGCCTTGAAGAGGTCGGCGCCGGCCTTGGCGTCCATCTTGCCGGCGAGCAGCGCACGCGCAGCCTCGACAGCGATGTCGACGGCGCTGGCACGGACTTCGCTGATGGCGTCGCGCTCGGCCTGACCGATCTTCTGTTCGGCAAGTGCTGTGCGCCGAGCGACATAGTCCTCGGTCTTCTTGTGCGCTTCCGCGGCAAGCATGTCGGCTTCGCGCTTGGCGGCCGCAACAATGTCGGCGGCCTCCTGCTCGGCTTCCTTGCGCTTGCGCTGGTACTGGCCGAGCAGTTGCTGGGCCTCCTCGCGCAGCCGGCGCGCTTCATCCAGCTCGTTGCTGATCCTGGCGGCGCGGGCGTCGAGCGCCTTGGCGATCATGCCAGGCACCTTGATGTAGACGGCAACGCCGAGGAAGATGATGAGGGCTATCGTTGCCCAGAGCGTCGCGAGAGATGTGTAGTCCATGATGAGCTCCTCACCGGGCCACGGATTTGACCGCGGCCGCGATCTCGGCCTTGCTGACCTTGCCGCCGACCAGTGCCTCGACGATCGCCGAAGCGGTGTCCTCGGCAATGCTGCCGACTTCCTTCATGGCATCGGCCTTGATGGAAGAAATGCGGGCTTCGGCCTCGCCAAGCTTCTCGTCGAGGGCCGCCTCGACCTTCTTGCGTGCGGTCTCGGCTTCGGCCTTGGCCGCATCGCCGGCCTGCTGGCCGATCGCGTTGGCCTTGGTCTTGGCTGCCGCCAGTTCCTGCTCGTAGGCAGCAACGGCAGCGTCGGCCTCGCCCTTCAACTTGCTCGCCTGGTCGAGGTCCTGGGTGATGCGGTCGTTGCGGACCTCGATGATGCCCGCGACGCGCGGCATCGCGACCCGCTTCAGGAAGAGGTAGAACAGCCCGAAAGTGATCGCCAGCCACAGAAGCTGCGACGGGAACGTCGCAGGATCGAATGGTGGAAACGTGCCGTGCGGTTCGGCAGGCACGCTGGTGCCGGAATGCGTGTCGCCTTCCGTCGCAGCGTGGCTGGTGTCGGCTGCAGGTGCGGACTCTTGCGCGAAGGCAGATGTCACGAACATGGACTATCCCCGAAATTCAGGCCTGCCGCTCGCGCGGCCGACCTGTCCAATCTTCCCAACGCTTAGCTCAGCCGAACAGGGCCAGAAGCGCGATGAGAAGCGAGAAAATGCCCAGAGCTTCGGTCACGGCGAAGCCGAAGATCAGACGGCCGAACTGGCCATCAGCAGCCGACGGGTTGCGCAGAGCGCCCGCCAGGTAGCTGCCGAAGATGTTGCCGAGGCCAATGCCCGCGCCACCCATGCCCAGGCAAGCGATGCCGGCGCCGATGTACTTTGCTGCTTCTGCGTCCATTTGTTCAACTCCTTTGGATCTAAAATTCCGTTGCGATTCAATCCGGCGCCAATGTTGGAAACTCTTGGGCCGGAAACTCTTGCTCAGTGCCCGGGGTGCAGGGCGTCGTTCAGGTACATGCAGGTCAACACCGCAAAGACGTAAGCCTGCAGGAAAGCGACCAGCAGTTCCAGTGCCGTCAGCGCCACCGCCATTGCCAGCGGCAGGACCGAGCCAGCCACACCGACCGCGCCCAGCGCGCTCAGGCTGACGACAAATCCAGAAAACACCTTCAGGGTGATGTGGCCGGCGAGCATGTTGGCGAACAGACGAACCGAGAGGCTGACCGGGCGCGACACGAAAGAGATGACCTCGATCAGCACCACCAGCGGCAGCAGGAAAACCGGCACGCCATGCGGCACGAACAGCTTCAGGAAGCCCAGACCGTGCTTCATGAACCCGTAGACGACCACGGTTCCGATCACCAGGGCGGCGAGGCCGAAGGTGACGATGATGTGGCTGGTGACGGTGAAGAAATACGGGAACAGGCCAAGCAGATTGGCGACCAGCACGAACATGAACAGCGAGAACACGAACGGGAAGAACTTCATGCCCTGCGTGCCGGCGGCATCGCGCAACATGTTGCCGACGAACTCATAGGCCATCTCGGAGACCGACTGAAGCCGGCCCGGAACCAGGCTGCGGCTCGAGGTGGTGAGAAACAGAAATGCCGCCGCAACGACCACGGTTGCGACCATGAACAGTGCGGAATTGGTGAAAGACAGGTCGTAGCCGCCGATCTCGATCGGTATCAGCTTGTTGATATGGAACTGGTGGATCGGATCGACCTTGTCAGCTGCCACGTTCAAACCCCGTCAATGCCGCGTACGGCTTCGTTACCATTACCACACATGAAGCGCGGTCATTTCCTGTCGTCCTGGTCACGGCGCGATTTATCGCCCTGTCCGAATTCTGCCACAACGCCCGCGGAACGCATCACATTGAGCACGCCGGCGCCAAAACCCAGCAGCAGAAACACGATCAGACCCCATGGCGATGTTCCCGCCAGACGGTCGATGATCCAGCCGATGCCGGCACCCACCACCACCCCGGCGATGAACTCGCTGGAGAGTTTGAGCGCCTGGCCATAACCGGCCACACTGCTCGCTTTCGCGTCGTCTTTCCCCTCGAGCCGGTCCGGCCGCCTTGTCGCAAGCGATGCTTCAAGTTCACGCCGGCGGCGCTCAAGATCGTCGTCGCGGATTTCGGCTTCATGCTGCTTGCCGCGGCCGGTTTCTCCGGTTCCGTCTGGCCTGTTTTTATCGGCCATCGCAACCCCCCTGCCCGGTCAGACCGTCACCGTCCGTCCGCTTCTAAAGTCGCCGGCAACATAGTTAGAGGGTTTGCGCCAGTCAAGCCACGGGCGGAAGTTCATTGTCATGTATTTTAGGCAACAAAATCAATTGGTTATAAAGGTGCGACATCGTGCCCGCCACGGCGACGGGGATGCGCTGCACGAATCCCCCCGGCATTGGCTCTTCGATCGGCTGCACGCAGCGCGAAAAGATCGGTGACTGTGCGGTGCTCAGCTCCAGCCGCCGCCATAGGTGCGGTAGAAGATATGCAGGCCGATCTTGGTCATCTTCTGCATCGTGCGCGCCCAGCCGGGATGGACATATTGGGCGTAGTAGTGGGTCGACGATCCGACTTCGGGGATGAAGATCTTGCCCGCGGTGACGGCCATGGCGATATCCTGCGCGGTCTTGTAGGCGGCGGGACTGTCGATGCGCTTCCTCCTGCCGTCGCAAGCGAAGGAGAACTGGCAGCGGTTGAACCAGCTGTCGTTCTGGTAGACGACGCCGCAGATCGAATTGGGATAGGCCGGGTTGCGGACGCGATTGAGGATGACCTGAGCGACGGCGGCCTGGCCGCGCACGGATTCGCTTCTCGCCTCGAAATAGATGCCGTTGGCAAGGCATGCCTGCTCCTTCTTGGAGAAGACACTCGCCGGCAGCGGGTTCTGGATCCAGGAATGGTCGCCCTTGGCCATCGGCGGGATGAAGCGACCGTCATTGGGCTGCTCGTCCTGAAGCAGGGCTTCGAAGGGCGATGCCTTGGCATAGTCGGGCTCGGCCTGCGCATAGGCGGTCGCCAGCACATCGGGATGGTCGTTGTTGACCAGCGCGGCAAGCATGGCCGGCACGCCGGGATCCGGCTTCTTGTCCTCACGCGCATGGAATGCCGCGGCGATCTGGATTTCCTTGCCTTTGATCTGCGGTTTGGCGAAAGCCATCTTCAAGCCGCTATCCATGCTGGGCCGCAGCAAGGAGGAGGTGCGCTCGAAGATCGAGCCGGCATTGAAATTCTTCGGCGGCGCGACGGGAGAAACCTGGACGATGCGGCCCTTCTTGTCGGCCCGCACGATGCGATCCTCGTCGGGCGTGCCGCTGACCTTGCCGCCCTTGCCACGAAACGACACGTTGCCGACGCCGGCCAGATGGACGCCCGATCCGGAGATGGAGCCGGTGACGTCGGAATCGACAAAGGGCATCTCGGCCGCATGGGTCGAGCCGGCGACGGATTTCTCGACATAGGAATTCCAGCGGGTGTTCGACGCTTCGAGGCCCGAGACAAAGCTGGTCATGTCCTGGTAGGCGGCGACGGTCGGAAAGCCGATCCAGATGCCGAGACCGATGACGAACGGGGTCAGAAAGCCACGTTTTTTCTCACCGGCGGCGGCCGCAAGCCGCTTCAACACACGTCGATGCACGGAACTCTCTCCAGGAACGCGACTGACCCCACTGGAGAGCAAAATGATGCATTAACCTTGATGGGACGTTAACAGGTTCGATCGGGTTTTCTCAGTCGGCTCAAGGTCGTGGTTCCGAAGTCGGGCGATTTTGCGGCCGGCCAACGAAGTCAGGCCGGCCGCAGGAAGATCGGCCGGGCGATCAGCGCGCAGATGGCGGCCGAAAGCCAGACGCCCGTCCATGATCCGACAACCAGAAGCCCGGGGATGGCGATCGGCACCAGGAAGAAGGCGACGAAGACAAAGCTGTTGGCCAGACCGAGCGCCGTCCCGGCATTGCTGGCGCCGGCAAGCGTGGCGATCTCGGTATAGGCAACGCCGTGCCACGCTGAAACACAGATGCCGGCGACGATCAGGATGGCAACGATCGTTGTCGCGAGCATAGGCTGCCAGCCGGGTACGGTGGTCACGACAAACACAAGCAACGTGAGGGTGGCGAAGGCCGCCGCGCTCAGCATGCTGAAAAAGCGGAGGAACGAGCGGCGGTTGCCGCGTCGATCGGTGAAGCGGCCGCTCCAGACGCGCATGACCATGGCGCCGACCTGCACGGCTGCCAGGCTGGCGCTGATCACTGCCGTTCCCATGCGGCCGAAATCATGCAGGAAGACGGAGGCGAAGGTGAGCACCGCCACTTGCGGGACGCAGAGCAGGCCGATGGCCATTGTGATGCGCCAGACGTCCGGATTGCGCAGCGGCGCCGGTCCGGCCGACACGATGGCGTCGCTGGCGGACGTTGCGTCTTCGCCGATTGGTGGCTGATGCAACCAGCGCCATGCGAAAAGCGCCGTGACGGCGGAGAATGCGGCCAGCAGGCCGTAGACCGCTGCAAAGCCATGCGCCGAGGCAAGCGACGGCAGGACAAGGGCGCCGAGCCCGCCGCCGAGCGGCACCGCGGTCTGCCTGATGCTCATGGCGAAGCCGCGCTCGCCTTCACGGAACCAGGCCATGATGGCGCGGCCGCTTGAGCCATTGACGCTGCCGCCAAGCAGGCCAGTGACAAGCAACACGGCGGCCAAAAGCACAACCCCGGGAAGGCGTGCCGGCGACGGCACGACCAGCAATGCCATGAGAAGCAGCCATGCCGCGGTGGCACCGAGTCCGGTCAGCAGCACGCGGCGATCGCCCCAGCGATCGGTGAGCAATCCCCACGGCAGTTCGCTCAGCGCCACACCCAGGCCAAGCAGACCGAGAACCAGCCCGAGCTGACCATTGCCGAGCTGGTAGCCAGAGCGCAAGAAGACCGCCGTCGCCGGGATGCCGGAGAAGGTCGCGGAAAAGCTGGCATTGGCGGCAACACCGATGCCCAGCACCTTCCAGCGATGGTTGGAGCGGACTGTCGCGGCACCAGCGGCGGCTGCGCCAGCCTGTTGCCGAGGCCTGCCCTGGCTGCATTTCAAATCCGTAGCGACGAGCGACATGGCTGAGTTTCCCTTGATGGTCCGACTGCATCCGGACCTTGACGCCTCGTCTTTACCGCCATAGGTTCATGCTGAATATCGGGAAGTTTTTTACTTACTATCCTGAAAATCGGGACTATTGCCATGCGACGCGTGACATTCGACCTCGACGTTCTTCGCAGTTTCGTCACCGGCATGGAGCTGGGCAGCTTCGCCAAGGCTGCCGACCGGCTTGGCCGATCGACGTCGGCGGTCAGCGCGCAGTTGAAGAAACTGGAGGAGCAGGCGGCGACGCCGATCTTCCGCAAGTCGGGACGTGGCCTCGCCTTGACCGAGGCCGGCGAGACCATGCTCGGCTATGCGCGGCGGCTGATCGAGCTCAATGACGAGGCGGCATCCGCCATCCATGACGTCGAACTGGAAGGCTGGGTACGGCTTGGGCTGCAGGAGGATTTCGGCGAGGCGGTRCTGCCTGACGTGCTCGGGCGCTTCGCCCGCGCCCATCCCAAGGTCAAGATCGAAGCCAGGATCGCGCGCAGCTACGAACTTGCCGAGCGCGTCACTTCAGGCAATCTCGACATCGCGCTCGCCTGGCACAGCGGCGAGACCCTGCCCTACAGCGAGCACGTCGCCGACGTGCAGATGCGCTGGATCGGCCCGGCAAAGCGCATCGCGACCAGCCTACGCAACGGCGAGCCGCTGCCGCTTGTGGCGCTTGAAGCACCCTGCCTTTTGCGCACGGTGGCAACCGAAACGCTCGACCGCGCCGGTCTGTCGTGGCGGATGGCCTTTTCCAGCCCAAGCCTTGGCGGCATCTGGGCAGCCGTTGCGGCGGGACTGGGGCTGACCATCCGCACCGACATCGGCCTGCCGGCCAGCGTCAGAGCGATGACACCTGAGATCGCCGGGCTGCCGGCACTGCCCAAAATGGCGTTGTTCCTGCACCGCAAGGATGCCGAACCCGAGCCGGTGGTCGCGCGCCTCGCCGAGATATTGCTGCAGGCGGCACGGCAGGCGCTTCCCGACAATACGCGGACCAACGAAAACGGTTTGCGCGAGGTGGCGTGATCGTAGCGCCAGGCAGGCGCCGACGCTCAGCTGCGTTTCTTGGCCCTGCCGGCGAACGGGTTGTCCGAGGTGCGCAACGCGATGCGGATCGGCACGCCGGGCATGTCGAAGGCTTCACGCAGACTGTTGGAGAGATAGCGGACATAGGATTGCGGCATCGCCTCCGGCCGTGAGCACTGGACGACGAAGCCCGGCGGCCGCGTCTTGGCCTGGGTGACGTATTTGACCTTCAGCCGGCGGCCGGCGACGGCAGGCGGTGGATGATGCGCCAGGATGCTTTCCAGCCAGCGGTTGAGCTTGCCTGTCGAGACGCGGCTGTTCCACACCTTGTGGGTCTTCAGCACCGCATCCATAAGCTTGTCGAGGCCGCGCCCGGTTTCGGCCGAGACAGGCACCGCCTGGATGCCGCGGACCTGCGGCAGCAGCCGCTCGGTCTTCTCACGCAGTTCCGCCAGAAGCTCCTGGGGATGGTCGATCAGGTCCCATTTGTTGAAGGCGATCACCGGCGCCCGCCCCTCGCGGATGATCAGGTCGGCGATCTGCAGATCCTGCTTCTCGAAAGGAATGGTGGCGTCGAGCACGATGATGACGATCTCGGCGAAGCGGATGGCGCGCAAGCCATCCTGCACCGACATCACTTCCAGCTTTTCGTGGATCCTCGCCTTGCGGCGCATGCCGGCCGTGTCGAACAGTTTCAGACGACGGCCATGCCAGTCCCAGTCGACGGAGATGGAATCACGGGTGATGCCGGCTTCCGGCCCGGTCAACAACCGCTCCTCGCCGATCAGCGCGTTGATCAGTGTCGATTTGCCGGCATTCGGGCGGCCGACCACGGCGATGCGCATCGGCTTGGTGTCGTCGTATGAAGGCACATCCTCCGCATCCGGGTCGACGATGTCCTCGCCGATCAGCACCTCACCGGCGACGACCTCTTCGCCTTCGCCGTCTTCTTCTTCACCAAAGGCGCGCGCCTCGCCAAGCGCTCCGATCACCGCGTCGCGCAGGTCGGGCATGCCCTGGCCGTGTTCGGCCGATACCGGGATCGGCTCACCGAGGCCGAGCTCCCAGGCCTCCAGCATGCCGCCCTGGGCGCCTTTCGCCTCGGCCTTGTTGGCGACCAGCACGACCGGCTTGCCGGACTTGCGCACGATCTCGGCGAAAGTCTTGTCATCGGGCATCAGGCCGGACTTGGCATCGACCGTGAAGAAGATCAGGTCGGCCTCTCGGATGGCAATCTCGGTCTGCGCCCGCATGCGGCCCGGCAAGGTCGAGGCGGCGGCATCCTCGAAGCCGGCGGTGTCGATGACGTCGAAATGCAGATCGTAAAGCTTGGCGGCATGAACACGGCGATCGCGGGTGACGCCCGGCGTGTCGTCGACAAGCGCCAGCTTCCTTCCCACCAGCCGATTGAAAAGAGTCGATTTGCCGACGTTAGGTCTGCCGATGATGGCGACTTTGAAGGTCACGACGCACTGCCCGACCCGCGGATCAGCTCGGACATCAAGGTTGCCCGCTCACGGGTGTTGCGCGGGGCGCCGTCATCGGCGGCAATCTGGTCGAACAGCTTCAGCGCATCCTGGGTCTTGCCTTCCTTCCAGGCGGAAAGACCGAGCGCCTCGCGCGCCGTGTGGCGCAGCGTGTTGGTGTCCGACGTAAGCGCCTCGACCCGGCTGGAGACATCGGCGAAGGAGCCATGGTCGACAAGCAGGAGCGCTGCCCTGAGGCGGGCCATGTCGCGAATGCCTGAAGGAATGGCCGTGTCGGCGGCGACATCGTCGAAGTCCTTGACGGCAGCGTCGACGTCGCCCTTGCTGGCCTTGACGGTCGCGGCGCGCATGCGGGCAAGCAGCGGATAAGCGCCGTAGCCATCCTTCTCCAACTGGTCGAGAGCGGTCAGCGCTTCGTCGTTCTTGCCGTCATTGGCAAGCTTCAGCGCCTGCGAGAACGCATCGCCGGAGCGGTTGGCGCGCGTCTCGTCCCAATAGCGATAGCCGACGAAGGCGGCTGTGCCGAGCACCACGAGGATCGCGAGGACAAGCAAGGCGGGACCGAAACGGTCCCATAGCTTCTGCGCCTGTTCGCGACGCATCTCGTCGTTGACTTCACGGATAAAACTGTCGTCGGACATCAATCAAACCATTCCTGCCCTCTCGGGCCGTTGTCAGCCCGCGTTTTAGCGAAATTTTGTCGGCATGGAAGGGGTTCGACGGGAAAATCGCCCAATCCCAGGGCCGGCCGCCCAAAAGGCCAATCGTACCCGCGCCACATTTGCGCGATAGCCGGCTTCCAGACATCCTCCGAGTTAAGATCAGATTGCCGATGTATCGTCCGTTCCGCGCTGTAGCGTTTTCCCTCGCTTCGCTCGCCACTGCCGGTGTGGCTTTGGCCGATCCGCCGGCGCCACCGACGCCGGCAAAGCCCAGGCAGGTCGTCATCATCTCGTTCGACAGCGCCCGCGACATTTCGCAATGGAAGCGCAGCCGCGCGCTGGCGCAGCGCACCGGCGCGCATTTCACCTACTTTCTGTCCTGTGTGTTCCTCCTGTCGCCGGAGACGCGCAAGGAATACACGGCGCCCGGCAAGACATCAGGCAAATCCAACATCGGCTTTGCCGCCTCCAAGCAGGAAGTGGGCGAGCGGCTCGAGCAGATCGGACTTGCCGCGCGTGAGGGCCACGACATCGCCAGCCACGGCTGCGGCCATTTCGACGGCAAGGACTGGAGCAAGGCCGACTGGCTGAAGGAGTTCGGCTCGTTCGAGCACATTCTCGAGAACGCCTACGCGATCAACGGCATCGCGCCCGAGCCGGAGGGCTGGCGGGATTTCGCAAGGCATGCAGTGGTCGGGTTCCGCGCGCCGTATTTGTCGACGGGCAAGGCGCTCTACGAGGCGTTGCCGGCGGCCGGCTATCAATTCGACGCCAGCGGTGTCTCACAGGGCCCTGCCCGGCCGACGGCCAGCCACGGCATCATGTACTTTTCACTGCCGCAGATTCCGGAAGGACCGAAATCGAGGCCGGTGATCGCCATGGATTACAATCTCTATGTCAGACATTCCGGCGGCTTCGAGCGGCCGAGCAAGGCGGACGAGTTCGCCAACCGAACCTATGATGCCTTTCGCGCCGCCTTCGATGCGCAATATCAGGGCAAGCGCATTCCGCTGGAACTCGGCTTCCACTTCGCCCTGATGAATGACGGCGCCTACTGGAACGCGCTGGAGCGCTTCGCCGGCGAGGTCTGCGTCAAGGCCGATGTCGAATGCATCAGTTTTCGCGACTATGTTTCGCGGCAGAAAGCCGGCGAGACACAGGCATCGGTTGGCGGCTGAGCCGCCAACCCGGTTCCAAACCTGAGCTCTTTAAGCCGGGTCCTCGGCGCCTTGGCGTTCCAGATAGCGCTGATCGATCGGCGGCAGCGGCTCGCCTTGCAGCGTCGCTTCAAAGGCGCGCAGGCGTTTGTGGACCGATTGCAGCTCGACGATGGTCGACCAGGAGGTGAGCAGAAACTGCAGCGAACTCGTCACTTTGCCGAATGCGTTCGAGATCTGGTTCAGTGCGCCGAAGGTTATCTTGTGCGCCACCAGTGACGGCCCCAGGATCAGCAGCGAGAAGATGTTGTCGGCCTGCAGATACGTATACCGGACCACGTTGAAATATATGTAGTGGAAATAGAGCCTGAAATAGTTGTGACGAACGTTCGCGAACAGCTCGGCGGTGGTAGCTGGCTGGGCCCTCTCCGCATGATCCTCGCCATAGACAAGTTCCTTGCGATAGGCGGCCTCAACACGCTGGTTGCGAAACTGCAGTCCCGGAAGTTTCAGCCCGGCAATCATCACCGAGATCGTCCCGAACAGACACCAGGCCAGGGCTGCGACAACCAATGGCTGCGGGATCGCGCCGACAATCGGCAACTCGCTGATGTGAGCCTGCAACTGGATCATGACCGGCAGGAATGCGATCAATGTCATGATCGACTGGACGAAGCTCGAGCCGAGATCCTCCATGATCTGCGAGAACCGCATCGTGTCTTCCTGGATACGCTGCGAGGCGCCCTCGATATGGCGTAGCCTGCCCCAGTTCTCGACGAAATAATTGTTCATCGCGGTGCGCCAGCGGAAGATCCAGTGGCTGACGATAAAGGCGTTGACCACCTGCACATTCATGCCGACGAGCGCGAGCCACGAAAAATCGGCCAGCCCGATGTAAAACTCACCGTTGGTCGACTTTCCAGTCCCCGACATCAGCCCCTGCACATAGTCGAAGAAGGGACCGTACCAGGCGTTGACCGCGACGCTGACCTGCACATTGAAATAGATGAAGAACAGGATGACCGCCGTCATCAGGATCGACCAGCGCTGCCAAGGATGCGGCGAATACCAGCTCCAGAACGCGTAGAAGACGAGCACGCAAAACGCGAAGTAGAGATAAAACCAGAGAAACGGCGGCGACAAAAGGATGGCGATGCCGATGATGGGGGGCGCGCCAGCCGCGGCCGGCGGCAGTCCGAAAACGGCGCCCAACTGCTCGCCGCCGAAAAACCAGAACAGGATCGCCGCAAGGCTCCAGATGGCTGCCGAAGAGAAAAAAAGCTTCGGCTGCGGGAAGAAGGATACGAACACTGTGGGGGATTCCTCGGTCGATGCGCAAATCAGCGGGGTTTAGCGGGCATAAAGTCACATATTAGGTTGAAAGCAAATGCCTACCCGATGCCCGGCATCGAGCAACCCCACAATCATGGCGATTTTGGCGCAGCCGACCATGTGATGGCGCCGGAGACGACCAGCATCACTGCGGCCGCAATAGAGGCGAGGAAGAAATCGCCCGACATTTGCGCCAGCAACCCGGCGGCGATCGGGCCGATGATCTGGCCAAGGCCGAAGGACGCCGTCATCAAGGCAAAGATACGCCGCGGCGCTTTTGGCGCCTGTTGCCGCGCGGCCTGCAGGCCAAGTGCCGTGATGGCAATGAAGGTGCCGCCGAGCAGCAGGCCGCCAAGCAGCGGCCCTGTGCGGCCGCCGATGGCCACGCTG
Organism: Mesorhizobium sp. P2_C7; assembly: GCF_056404515.1. Taxonomy (NCBI): domain Bacteria; kingdom Pseudomonadati; phylum Pseudomonadota; class Alphaproteobacteria; order Hyphomicrobiales; family Phyllobacteriaceae; genus Mesorhizobium; species Mesorhizobium sp. P2_C7. The sequence goes on from NZ_JBFUDW010000004.1 coordinate 22,798, forward strand.
GCGGTGACGCCCGCAACTTCGATGAAGCATGCCAGAGCATAGGCTGCGTAAAGCCCGATCCGGGCGGCGATCTTCTGCCAGAGCCAGGTCGAGGGAAAACCGGCAAGGCCGGCTACCATCCACACCATCGCCTCGAAGACGCGGCTGCCGCCGCCTTGCCGGACGATGGCGACCAGGAACGTCGCCGTGACCACATAGCCAAAACCGAACAGGCCGTAGGCGACGATGATCTTCATCAGCGACCAGTCCTTCGGAAGCGCCGGCTCGCGCGTGGCGTCGCCATTGGCGAGAGGGCCTTCGTTCGCCAACAGCGCGACGACGACGAAACCGCAGGCCGAAATTGCCGCCGACCAGAGCCAGCCAGCCGCCCAGCCGGCATGTTCGGTGACCAGCGCCGCCATCATCGCCGCGGACACCGCGATGCCGAGACCAACGCCGCCAAAATGCCACGCCTGCAGGTCGCCGCGGCCGGCAGCGTTTATATGGCTGAAGACGATGCTGGCCATGAACACCATGACGAACGCGCTGGTCAGGCCGGCCAGAAAGCGGATGACGAGAAAGGCGACCATCGTGTCGGACAGGCCCATCAACGCAGCAAGGGCCGTGCTGGCGCCGAGACCCACCAGCATCAGCATGCGTTCACGTCCCTGCGCCCAACCGCCCGCAGCCGCCATCGCGCCGACGAGGTAGCCAAGATAGTTGGCGGAGGCGATCCACCCGGCATCGGCCGGCGACAGATGGAGCTCCTCCATCATGCCAGGCAGGATCGGCGTGTAGACAAAGCGCCCGATGCCCATGGCAACAGCCATGGCGATCATACCCGCGATGGCGAAACGCAGTGCTGTCGAGGTGGGTGTCATTGCAGTGCACAATAAGTGCGCGAGCCGGTGAAACAATCCACCTTTGGTTGGGCCAGCGCGGTCGCAATGCGCGGCGCTCGCCTCGACTTTTGCTTAAGCCGGAAAGCGAGGCGTCCGTTTAGAGACTGCTTCGAAATTCGCTCTGGCGAGTCATATGGTGGTGGTTTCGAGAACCGTAGCGCAGCGGACATTTGGTCCGTGAGCAACGGAAGCGCAGAAAACGCCATCGGATGGCCGCCAGAGTAGAATTTCCAAACAGGCTCTCAGCGGCGTCCACCGAAACCGGCATGCAATGAAGCAGTCTCGTGCACCGTGCGGAGCGCCGTCAGCCTGAACGGCACATCACCCAATTCGCGCTCCGACATGGTGTTGAACACAGGATGCGAAAGCGGATCGGTCAGCCATCTCTGCGTCACGCTCTCCCGGCTTGGCTCTTGCGGAGCATGGGTCGAGAATAAGATCTTCAGCGATGACAACATGCTCAGCATTTTCGGCTCCACGGGTCTGGCTCCCTCCGTAAAGTGTGCCGTTGCGATGTGTCTTTCAATTGAGATTTCAGCCGGATCGGTTTAGAAAAACTCAAATGGCCATGCTCAATCGCGTCCATCTCAACGGGCTTCGCGCCGTCGAAACCGTCGCCCGTCTCGGCTCGCTCGCGGCGGCCGCCGGAGAACTCAACGTTTCCGTCAGCGCCGTCAGCCAGCAGATCAGCCGTACCGAGAAGCAGCTCGGCCAGGCGCTGTTCGAGCGAACGGCGAGCGGCCTGGTGCTGACCGAGTTCGGCGCCGTGTTCGCGGCCCGCCTCGGTGCGGGGTTTCGCGAGCTTGCCCACGCCGTGGCGCTGGCCGACGAGGCGACGCAATGCACATTGGTGGTTTCGGTGGCGCCGGCCTTTGCCTCGAAATGGCTGCTGCCGCGGCTGTCGCGTCACTTCGCACGGCATCCCAACGTGCTGTTGCGCATCGATGCTTCGGTGCGGCTGGCCGATCTCGACCACTCCGACATCGATATTGCCATCCGGCTCGGCGACGGCAAATGGCCGGGCGGGAGGGCGGAACTGCTTTTGGCCCAGGAAGTTTTCCCAGTCTGCGCCCCGGCGATCGCCCGAAAACTGAAATCGATCGAGGATCTTGCCCAGACCTGCGCCATCACCGACGAACGGGCCATGATCAATTGGGAAAGCTGGTTCGAGGCAGCCGGCGTTCCACCCGTCACCTTCCTGAAGGGCGCGCGCTTCACAGATCCGATGCTGTGCCTGGAATCGGCGATCGCCGGCCATGGCGTGATGCTCGGCTGGCAATTGCTCACCGCCGATGCGCTGGCCGACGGCCGGCTCGTGGCGCCGTTCGGAATCCGCGCCCAGAGCGGCCTCGGCTATTGGCTGGTGACCTCCTCGGCCAAGGCCGAAAACCGCAAGGTCCGGGATTTCAAGGCCTGGATCAAGGAAGAGATCGAGGCGACGATGGCACAGTTCGGGTCGCCGAATGCGGCCACCGCACCCACAGGTGGGATCGCGGTGGAAAGCACCGTGGCACCGGTCTATGTAGAGTGAGACATCAAACTACGGCAGGCAGGATCATGACCACACATTCGCGCGGCGTTGCCGCATCGATCGACCCGGTGAAGCTCGACAGGCTGGCGGAAGTCGCCATCAAGGTCGGGCTGCAGTTGCAACCCGGACAGGACCTGGTGCTGACGTCGTCGATCGCGGCGCTGCCGCTGACCAGACGGATCGTCGAGCATGCCTACAAGGCCGGCGCCGGGCTGGTGACGCCGATCTTCAACGACGACGAGATGACGCTGGCGCGCTATCGCTTCGGCGCCGATGCCAGTTTCGACCGCGCCGCCGGCTGGCTTTATGAAGGCATGGCGAAGGCCTTCGCCAACAATGCGGCGCGGCTTGCCGTGCGCGGCGAGGATCCGTCGCTGTTGTCGGCGCAGGATCCGGCGAAAGTAGCGCGCGCCAACAAGGCGAATTCGATGGCCTATCAGCCGGCACTGGAGAAGATCACCGGCTTCGATATCAATTGGAACATTGTCGCCTACCCCGATCTCGCCTGGGCCAGGCAGGTCTTCCCAGATGATGCCGACGACGTTGCCGTGGCGAAGCTCGCCGACGCCATCTTTGCGGCGTCGCGGGTGGACGTCGAAGACCCGATCGGCAACTGGAAGGCGCACAATGCAGCACTTCGTGGCCGCACCGAATGGCTCAACGGCCACAATTTCCATGCGCTGCATTTCACCGGGCCGGGCACCGACCTGACCGTCGGGCTGGCGGACGGCCATGAATGGATGGGCGGTGCCTCGACCGCCAAGAACGGCACTACCTGCAACCCGAACATCCCGACCGAGGAAGTCTTCACCACGCCGCATGCCAGGCGCGTCGAGGGCCATGTCTCCTCGACCAAGCCACTGTCCTATCAGGGCACGCTGATCGACGAGATCTCGGTGCGTTTCGAGGGGGGCCGGATCGTCGAGGCGAAGGCTTCGAAGGGCGAGGACGTGCTGAAGAAGGTGCTCGACACCGACGAGGGCGCGCGCCGACTCGGCGAGGTGGCGCTGGTGCCGCATTCCTCGCCGATCGCGGCCAGCGGCTTGTTGTTCTTCAACACGCTGTTCGACGAGAACGCCGCCTGCCACATCGCACTCGGCCAGTGCTATTCGAAATGTTTCGTCGATGGCGCTTCGCTCAGCCAGGACGAAATCGCCGCACGCGGCGGCAACAAGAGCTTTATCCACATCGACTGGATGATCGGCTCGGACAAGATTGACATAGATGGCGTCCACAAGGATGGCGCCCGTGTGCCGGTGATGCGCAAGGGCGAGTGGGCCTGACAGGCACTTGAGGAGGGTCCGATGGCCTTCGACCTGGCGGTAAAGCGGATCTACGAGCCGCCGGCGCCCGACGATGGGCAACGGGTTCTGGTCGACCGGATCTGGCCACGCGGCGTCAGCAAGCAAGAGGCCGTGCTGGCGCTATGGCTGAGGGAGATCGCACCGACCGACGGGTTGCGCGGATGGTTCGGCCATGCGCCGGAGCGCTGGGCGGAGTTTCAGAAGCGATATCGGGCTGAGCTGGACGGGAATGCAGAGGTGGTCGGGCAGTTGCGTGCGCTGCTCGACACCGGAAGGGTCACGCTGCTCTATGGTGCGAATGACGAGGCGCACAACAATGCGGTGGCGCTGGCGGCGTATCTCAGAAAGTCGGATTGAAGGGCGCCTATTCCCTGCAACGGTGGCGATTGGTCGATCTCCCCACTTGCGGGGGAGGTGCCTCAGACAAGTTCGATTTTGGAACAACCAACGGTTGGCGATCCTTCCCACCCCCCTCTGGCCTGCCGGCCATCTCCCCCGCAAGGGGGGAGATCGGCAGCTTCGCCGTCCTGCTGCTCCTACTTAAAACTGCCCACCGCCTGCTGATAAACATCCGGCTTGAAGCCGACCAGAATCCTGTCGCCCAGGTCCAGCACCGGCCGCTTGATCATGGTCGGCTTGGCCAGCATGAGCGCCTTGGCCTTCTTCTCGTCGAGGTTCTGCTTGTCCGTGTCGGCCAATTCGCGAAAGGTCGTGCTTGCCTTGTTGAGCAGAATTTCCCAGCCAACCTTGCCGACCCAGCCATCCAGCCGCTTCGCCTCCAGCCCTTCCACCCTGTAGTCGTGAAAACGATAGGGCACATCATGACCTTCCAGCCAGACGCGTGCCTTCCTGATCGTGTCGCAGGTGGTGATGCCGCACATTGTGATCGTCAAGCGCACTTCCCCAAACTGACAGTCGAATCCGCTCCCAGCCTAGAACCGCCCTTCCCGCTTCGCTAGCACCCCTGGTTGGCATCCTTCGAATTTTGGCTGTTGCCAACACTAAGGAATTTTCCTAAGTAATGGCCAAAGCCGGAAAGGAATGACCATGGCCAGGATCGTTGTATCGGAATTCATCTCCATCGATGGCGTGATGGAAGCGCCGAGAGGCGAGCCGGGCTACCGGCACACCAACTGGGTCGGCAAACGCCACGAGGCCGGACAGATCGAGTACAAATTCCAAGAGGTACTGGACCACGAAGCGCTGCTGATCGGCCGGGTGACCTATGAAAGCTTCGCGGACGCCTGGCCGACCTACAAAGGCGCCTTTGCGGATCGGATGAACAGCATGCCGAAATATGTGGTGTCGGCGACGGTGAAGACCCCGGCCTGGAACAACACGACAGTCCTTCAAGGCGAGCCGATGGCCGCCATCCGTAAACTCAAGCAGGATCTGAAAGGCGATATCGTCGTTGGCGGCAGCCGCACGCTGGTCAATGCGCTCAAGCAGCACGACCTTGTCGACGAATACCGGCTGATGGTGTTCCCGGTCATACTCGGCAGCGGCACGCAGCTTTTCGACAGGACCGAGGACGCGACGGACCTCAGGCTGGTCGACACACGCTCCTTCGCCAACGGCGCCGTGGTGCTCACCTATCGTGTCGAGCGGTGATCGCCATGACAAGTCTGCAATCCGCGACACAAACACCGCCACCAATCGACGGCATCTTTCGCGCCCTGTCGGACCCGACGCGGCGACGCGTGGTGGAGCGGTTGAACCGCAGCCCCGCCTCGGTCAGCGAACTCGCGCAGCCCTTCGACATGGCCCTGCCCTCGTTCATCGAGCATCTGCGGGTTTTGGAGGGCTGCGGGCTGGTGCGTTCGCAAAAGACCGGCCGGGTCAGGACCTATCAACTGGCGCCGGAGCCGCTGAAGCTTGCCGAAAACTGGCTGGCCGAACAGCGCACGCTCTGGGCGCGCCGCCTCGACCAGTTCGACGCCTATGTGATGACCCTGAAGGAGAAAGACGCATGAGCTATCCGTTCAAGCCGGACCCCAGGCTGGACCTCGTGCTGGAGCGTGTCGTCGATGCGCCGCGCGAGTTGTTGTGGAAAGCCTGGACGACGCCGGCCCATGTCAAGCAGTGGTTCACGCCGAAGCCGTGGACCGTCACCGACTGCGAGATCGACCTCAGGCCGGGCGGGCTGTTTCGCACGCGCATGCAGTCGCCTGACGGCAAGGAGGTCAACGACCGCCATTGCTGCTATCTGGAAATCGTGCCGAACGAGAGGTTGGTGTGGACGGATGCGCTGCTGCCGGGTTATCGGCCGTCAGGGGAGCCGTTCATCACCGCGGTCATTTCCTTGCACCCGGACGGCAAGGGTACGCGCTACACCGCCACCGCCATCCACCGCGACGAAGCGACCCGCAAGAACCATGAAGAGATGGGCTTCTTCGATGGCTGGGGCACGGTGGCGGATCAACTGGCAGAGTACGTGAAGACGATCTGAGCTCTCACATGCGGCCGGGCTATCGTCCCGGCCGCCATGCTTATTTTCAAGCCTGCAGCGAAGTGAGCAGGCTCCCGGAGTCCGGTATTATTTCCGGCCTCAATAGTAGAAGCGCTCTTCGGTGATCTTGCCGTTCTTGACCGTGTACACGCCGACCTCATCCATGGTGACACGCTCGCCCGTAGCCTTGGGCGTTATGTCAAACTTGAAGCGCACTGCGAACTGGTCGCCGTTGACATAGGGGCCTTCGACCGAGCCGCCGTGGACTTCGTGGTTCTCTTGCCACCATTGGCCCTTCTGCTTGAGGGCCTCCTTGCCATGGGAGACGGCCATCGGCCCCTCCATGGCTTCGTAGCTGACGATTTCGTCGGCATTGTATTTCTCAGCGGCACCGTGGTGGTCGCCTTGCTGTAGGAGTTCGGTGAAATCCTTGGCAATTTCCGCGATGGTCATTTGTGTTCCTCCTGTTCTGACGCATTGCAATTAGGGGACAGCTTGCTGCCTGCCATCATCAATCCGCTTGGTAGCTGACAAGCCATGTCAGGATGATGATATCGCGCGGGGTATGTGACGACGATTTGAGGGAGCGATCGGCGGATCACATCGCCCTCAGCGGCCGGCCGTTTAGGCCACCATGACGGCTTTGGAATGCCGAAGTCGATTTTGCCTTGCAGATACATGCGCATACGCCCGCAGAAGTACGCTCCTGCCTTGTACGACAAAGAACAAAACAGGAACTTCGCTTCGAGTCAAGCGTGGAATTTCCACGCCTACGCCCCGTAGCCGACGATGCCGTTGACATCGAGGAGTGGCGGCCAATGTCGGTGAAACTAGCTTGGCAGCATAGGGCAGTTGGCACCCCGGCGCAGGCTGATATGCGCCACATCGCCGACGCTGAATTGAAAACCGTCGGCCTGGCGCGGCGCGTCGATGACAACGGGTGCGCCCTGCCCGAGTTCGGCATGCAGGCGCAACGTGCGGCCGTGAAAGACGATGCTGTTGACGCGCGCTGGCGCCGTACCGGGTGCCGCCTCGGTGGCCGTGAGCAAATCCTCGGGCCGCACGCCGACAGTGCGGATAGTGCCCTCGGCCGGAGCTTCGCCGGTTTCGGAGGTCGCTTCGAGCGGCAAGGCACCGGCGGCGAACCGCAAGCGGTCGCCATCGCGCCCGATAAAACGCGACTGCAACAAGTTCATGGTACCGATGAAACTGGCGACGAATGTGGTCGCGGGCCGATCGTAGAGCGTTGCCGGCGGCGCGATCTGCTCGATGCGGCCCTTGTTCATGACGACGATGCGATCGGAGATCGACAGCGCTTCGGTCTGGTCGTGGGTGACCATGACGAAGGTGGTGCCGAGCCGCGACTGCAGCCGCTTCAGCTCGACCTGCATCTGTTCGCGCAGATGCGCGTCGAGCGCCGACAGCGGCTCGTCGAGTAAGAGCACGCGCGGCTCGCAGACGATGGCGCGGGCGAGCGCCACGCGCTGGCGCTGGCCACCCGACAGTTCGGAGACGCGTGCGCCGATCTTGTCGGCCAGACCGACCATATCGAGGGCTTCACCGACGCGTTTTGCCTGCTCGGCGCCGGAAAGTTTTCGCAAGGACAGGCCGAAACCGACATTCTCGGCAACGTTCATATGCGGAAACAGCGCGTAGTCCTGGAACACGGTGTTGACTGGCCGGTCGTAGGGCCTGAGTGCGGTGATATCACGGCCGTCGAGCAGCACCTTGCCGCTTGACGGGCTTTCGAAGCCGGCGATGACGCGCAGGCTGGTGGTCTTGCCGCAGCCCGACGGCCCAAGCAGGGTGAGAAACTCGCCGCGGACGATGTCGAGATCGACGGCGTCGAGGCCGACAATGCCGCCTGGAAATATCTTCGAGACCGCCTGCAGCCGGACAAGAGGATCAGGCGCCATCGCGAACCTCGGACGGCTTGGTGGTGTTGACCCAGAGGATCTGGCAGCGCTCGGCGCCCGGATTGCGGAAGGCGTGCAAAAGCGTGCTCTTGAACGCAAAACTGTCGCCGGTCTTCAGCACGTAGTTCGTCGAATCCACCACCAGTTCGACCTCACCCGAAACGACGAAGCCGAATTCATGGCCGGCATGGGCATAGGCCTCGGCGGTGCCGCCGCCTGCTTCCACCGACACGAGCATGCCAGTCAGCGTCGCACCCGGCGGCGACAGCAGCGCCTTGGCAATGCCTTCAGATTTGACCGGAATGGCGCGGCGGCTGTTGGCACGCACGCAATAGAGATCGCTAACGGCATCGTTGCCGTCGGCGATCAGCGCCGACGGCTCGATATCGAGGGCGGCCGCGAGCGGCCAGATCACCTTGACGCGCAGCGAGGACATGCCGCGCTCGATCTGGCTGAGCGCGCCGATCGACACGCCGGCCCTGGCGGCCAGATCGGCCAGCGACAGGTTGCGCTCAAGCCGCAGCGCCCGCACGCGCCGGCCAACCCGCACATCGGCATCGTCCTTCGGCTTTTCAGCCGCTTCGTCCAGCATGTCCATGCATTCGTCCTCGTTGCAGTCAACTTTTGGGCGGGGCGCTTGCTGGGCTTCCCTTCTCCCCTTGTGGGAGAAGGTGGATCGGCGCGCAGCGCAGAGACGGATGAGGGGTGTTGGACGGATCACCGTCTTTGCCAAGCTGGAACACCCCTCATCCGTCGCCTTCGGCGACACCTTCTCCCACAAGGGGAGAAGGAAGAACCAGGCTCAGCCGCCTGCCTTGACCTTTTCGAACATCTTGGCGAGTTCGTCATTCTGTTTCATCGGTCCGGTGAAGATGGTGGTCTTCAGCATCACCTCCGGGTCGGACGGCAGCTGCAGTTTTTCCAAATCCTCCTTCGGCACGGTGGCAAAGGCAGAGCTCAGCGAACTGCCATAGCCATAGGACTCGATCAGGTATTTGCCCGAGTCGGCGTCCAGCCGGCTGTTGATGAAATCATAGGCGAGATCGACATTCTTGGCGTCCTTGAGCATGACGAAGCCGCAGGACCAGGTCAGCATGCCCTCCTTCGGTTTCATGAACTCGACCGGCACCCCTTGCTTCTTCAGCGAGGTGGCCGACGCGTTCCAGGTCATGGCGGCGACCAGCTGGCCGCTGGCCAGCGCCTGTTCGACCGAAGTCATGTCGGTGGTGTAGTTGGAGAGCAGCGGACGCTGCTCGCGCAGCTTCTCCGCCACCTTGTCCATTTGCTCCGGCGTCATGTCGAACGGATTGACGCCGGCCAGAAGTGCCGCAACGATCGGCGTGTCATGCACGGCGTCGATGGTCGCCATGCGACCGGCATACTGCTTGTCCCACAAAAGGTTCCAGCTCGCTTCCGGGTTCTTCACCAGATCGGTGCGGTAGAGGATCGAGGTGTTGCCCCAGTCCCACGGCACCATCCAGACCTTGCCGTCACCGGCCTGCAGGTCGGGCAGGTTCTTGAACACCGGGAAGATCGAATCCCAGTTCTTGATGCGCTTGGTGTCGATCGGCTGCAGCAGGCCTTCCTTGTTCCAGCGCGCCACCTTGTCGTAGCAGGGATGGGCGATGTCAGGGCGGAAGCCCGCCTTGACCTTGGTGAAGGCGTCATCATCGTCACCGAAGATGGAGGCCTCGACGCCATCGGGGTGCGCGGCAAGGAAGCTCTTGTTGAAGTCGGGCAGCTCATAACCCGACCAGGTGAAATATTGCAGCTTGTCGCCGGCGAAAGCCACGGTCGACGACAGCGCCAAAGCCAGGGCGGCCAGGCCGGTCCGGGCCATCTTTCCAGATATCAGGTCGAATGCCATTGCAGTTCTCCTCTCTTGGTTTGTTTTGGTTGTGATGGATCCGCGGGTCGTGGCGCCGTTGCGGACAGGCCGCGATGGCGCAGGATTTCGGCGATTGCAGCAATGACGAAGGAGACGGCCAGGATCGACGTGCCCAGCGCCATGACGGTCGGCAGCGATTTCGGGAACCGAAGCTGGCTCCAGATGTAGAGCGGCAGCGTCGGCTCGGTGCCGGCGAGGAAGAAGACGACGATGAACTCGTCGAAGGAGATCAGGAAGGCCAGCATGAAGGCCGAGACGATGGCCGGCAGGCTGAGCGGCAGCATCACCCGCCGGAAGGTCGTCCAGTCGGAAGCGCCGAGGTCGAGTGCCGCCTCGCGAATGGTCTTTGGGATGGCGGCAAAGCGGCTGCGCATGATCACCACCGTCGTTGGCAGCGCCACCAGTATATGGCCGAGAACGATGGCAATGCGCGACGGCCCGAGACCGATGAGGTTGATGAGGATCAGCAGCGATATGCCGACGATGACACCCGGGATCAGGATCGGCAGCCGCGCGACAGCGCTGATGACGGCGGCCAGCGGCGAGCGGCCATAGAGATCCATGTAGGACACGGTGATGCCGCACAGCGTTGCCCCCGTGGCGGCAATCGCTGCGATGACAAGGCTGTTGACGAGCGCGCCGGACAGCACCGAATTGCCGTAGAGCGTCGTGTACCATTGCAAGGTGAAGCCCTGAAGCGGAAATGCTGCCTGGATCGAGTTGTTGAAGGAAAACAGCGGGATCAGCAGCACCGGCAGATAGAGAAAGACCAGGTAGGCGATGACATAGACGCCAAGCCAGCGGCCGGCACCCTGCGTGTGCGCGATGCTCATGTGCGGCTGCCAAATCTGCGGTCGGTGAAGCGTGCGACCAGCACCACGGCAAGGATGACCAGCATGACGGCAACGGCGAGCGCGGCGCCAAACGGCCAGTCGTTGGCCTTGCCGAACTCTGCCTGGATCAGCGTACCGATCATGGTGCTGGCCGGGCCGCCGACGAGCGCTGGCGTGACATAGTCGCCGACCGTCGGCACGAAGACGACGAGTGCGGCCGCCAGCACGCCGGGCATCGAGTTGGGCAGCACGACCCGGCGGAAAGATGTGAAGGGTCTGGCGCCGAGATCGGAAGCGGCCTCGATCAGCGACTTCGGGATGGTGTCCAGCGCCACATAGATCGGCAGGATGGCGAACGGCGCATAGGCGTGGGCGAGCGTGACGACGACAGCGGCCGGCGTGTTGAGAAAGGCCAATGTCGGCTCGGACCAGATGCCGCTTTCGATCAGCGCCGAGTTCAAGACGCCATTGTAGGCGAGCACGATCTTCCAGGCGAAGACGCGCAGGAGATAGCTGGTCCAGAACGGCAGCGTCACCAGGAACAGCAGCAGGCCGCGCCGCCGTCCGGCATGGAAGGCAAGGTAGTAGGCAACGGGATAGGCGGTGACGACGGTGGCCAGCGTCACCAGCGCGGCAATGACAAGCGAGCGCAGCGTCACCGTCCAGTACAGCGGATCGGACAGCACGGTGGCGAAATTCGCCAGGCTGAAACCGGTGCCGAGCAGCGAACCGTCGTTGTTGCGGAAGGCAAGGAAAAGTACCAGGCCGAGGGCGAACAGGATCAGCAGGAAGGTGACCAATGCGCCCGGCAGCAACATGGCCACCCGAAAGCCCGATGAAGACCGGGCCTCTGGCGCTTGCGTTGCAACAATGGTCGACATCGACCTGCTCATCGAAATTTTGAAATTACCTGAGAATTTTTCATATTCATGAAACTGTCAAGCGGAATCCCGCTGGCATGCTGCGTCAACGCTCCAGCGCATCGAGCAGGCGATACCAGGCGATGGTCGCGGCAACGCCGACCTGCCGGAAGGCGTGGAACGGGATCGGCCGGATCGGCGTGAGCGGAAACGGCAACTGCCTGGCGTCGCCACCGGAAAGATAGGTCGCGATGCGCTCGCCAAGCGCCGTCATCAGGCCGACGCCACGGCCCTGGCAGCCGACCACGGCGACAAGGCCTTGCTGCGGCTCGTGGATGTGCGGCAGGTGATCGGGCGTCATCGCCACCCGACCGAACCAGCGCTTCTCGATGGCGACACCGGACAGGCCGGGATAGAGCCGCCGCAGCGCCCGCTCGAGATGCGCCCAGTCACTGGCGCTCGTCGGCAAGGCCATGCGGCCACGCCCGCCCAGCACCAGACGGCCATCGGCGCTCTTGCGGTAGTAGACGAGGATGCGACGCGAATCCGACACCGCCTGCCCTTCCGGGAGGATCGTGGCCGCCAGCTTGGGCGGCAACGGTGCCGTGGCGATCTGGAAGGAATGCAGCGGCACGATCGTCTCGGCGAGGCCAGGGATCAAACCATCCGTATAGGCGTTGGTCGCCAGCACGACCGCCTTCGCCTGCAATTCAGCGCCGCTTTCGGTCGAGACACGCCAAACGCCGCCGGCGTTGACGAGCTTTGCGACCTTCTGGCGCTCCGCTATCCCGACACCGGCCGCCGCTGCGACCCGGGCCAGTTCCGATGTGTAAGCGAGCGGATCGATGACACCGGCGCGGCGGTCGAGCCAGCCACCGAGATACCCTCGAGCGCCGGTCATCGCCGCGATCTCGGCCTCACTCAAAAGCTTGACGTCGGCACGACGCGCCCGCCATTGCCGGTCACGGTTTGCCGCCGCCTTCAGCGCGACCTCGGTGTGCGCCGCCTGGATCCAGCCATCGCGGACGAAGGGAACCGCCAGTTTTTCATCGCGGATCAGTTCGAACACGGCATCCGCGGTCGAAGCGGCGAAATCGACCAGCGCCTCGCCGCGCTCCGGGCCAAAATGCGCGAGCAGCCATTCCGGATCGTATTTCAGGCCGGGAATGACCTGCCCGCCATTGAGCCCCGAGGCGCCGCGGCCGATGTCGCCGGCCTCCAGCACCTGCACGGACATGCCAGAGCGGGCCGCATGCAAAGCCGTCGACAGACCCATGATGCCGCCACCGACAATGACGACATCGACAGGTCCGCCGCCGGCAAACAGCGACTGAAACCTGGAGGCCGCTTGCGGCTTGCGCCAGACGGGATCGGAGAACGGTGCGGGCAAGGGTCACCTGGATGGGCTGCGATGAATGAAAACTCTAGTCAGAATTTCACAGTTTTGAAATAGTATTTGCGGCCCTGACATTTGGACCAACGCCAACGGACCGTTCGGACCAGGCACTTGCCGATCGAACACGGCAATGCAGATTGCCAGCCAACGGGATAGACCTTTGACCGGAATCCGGTGAAAGTGCCGCGCCGATGCGGCCGGCCCGCATTGTCGATCATTTCAGAGGACCGAACGCCATGACCAACCCCACGCACCTGCCCGCTGAAGGCCTTTTTGTCGGCCGCGCCAGGAGCAGCGATGTCTCGTACCCCATGGTGGTCACGGTGCGCGATGGCACGGTCCTCGACATCACGTCGAGCGCGGCACCGACCGTGCGCGATGTCTGCGGGATGCCTGATCCGGCCGGCCATGTGCGGTCGGCCAAGGGCAAGCCGATCGGCTCGCTCGATGCCGTCGCCGCCAACAGTTTTGCGGCCACGCGCGATGCGAACAAGCCGTATCTGCTGTCCCCGGTCGACCTCCAGGCGGTCAAGGCCTCGGGGGTCACCTTCGTTGTCAGCCTGCTCGAACGGGTGATCGAGGAACAGGCGCGCGGTTCGGCCGAAAAAGCCGACGCAATCCGCGCCGACATTGCCGGGCTGATTGGCCACGATCTGTCGAAGCTCAAGCCCGGTTCGCCAGAAGCGATGGAGATCAAGGCCAAGCTCATCGCACGCGGCGCCTGGTCGCAATATCTCGAAGTCGGCATCGGTCCCGATGCCGAGATCTTCACCAAGTGCCAGCCGATGGCCTCGGTCGGCTTCGGCGCCGATGTCGGCCTGCACCCGGTGTCGACCTGGAACAACCCCGAGCCCGAGATCGCCATGATCGCCGCCGGCAGCGGCAGGATCGTCGGCGCCACCATCGGCAACGACGTCAATCTGCGCGACGTCGAAGGGCGTTCGGCGCTGCTGCTCGGCAAGGCCAAGGACAACAATGCCTCCGCCGCCCTCGGTCCCTTCATCCGGCTGTTCGACGACACATTCTCGATCGATGACGTCAAGCGGGCCGTCGTGCGCCTGAAGGTCGAAGGCGAGGACGGGTTCTCGCTGGAGGGCGCAAGCTCGATGGCCGAGATCAGCCGCTCGCCGGAAGAGCTGGTTGCCGCCGCCATGGGCCCTCACCACCAGTATCCGGACGGGCTGGCGCTCTATCTCGGCACCATGTTCGTGCCGTCGAAGGATCGCGGCGAAAAGGGCAAGGGCTTCACCCACAAGGTCGGCGACATCGTCACGATCTCGTCGGAGAAATTCGGGGCGCTGGTCAACCGCGTGCGGCTGTCGCCCGACTGCCCGCACTGGACCTACGGCGCCAGCCATCTGATGCGCGAACTCGCCGGGGCCAAGCTTATCTAAACGGCCTCTGCTCGCACGCCGCCGTCCACGCCGGCATTCCGACCGCCAAGGTGCGGCGGCTGACGCTGGTGCTGGTGGGCGCGATGGCGGAGGTTGCCGGAGTGATCCACGTCGGCGCCGGCGGCATCGTCGACGCCAATCTTTCGACCGCCGCGAAAAACCACCGCAACTGATGCAATCTGATGGGAGCGTTGATGGCGCCCCGTCAGGCGCCCACTACATCTGCAGATGGAGGCTTGCCATCCGTCGAAAAAGGGAATGCTCTGACGCATCCAACCGGCGCTGGCAAGTACGCGATCCGGCGGTCGCCGGAACAAGGGACGGATAAGGAACTGACCATCTACAAACGGGAGGAAATCAAATGCTGACACGGCTAAGACTCGTTCTATATGGCCTGTTGGTGGCGCTGACGATTGTTCCGGCAGCGGCACAGGCCAAGACCTTCTACTGGATTTCGCATGGCGGCCCGGCTGACCCAGTCTGGACCTACTTCCTGGCCGGCGCGAAGCAATGGGCCAAGGACACCGGCAACACCGTCAACACCTCGTTCCACAATGGCGACGTGGCCTCGCAGCAGGAAGCGGTTCGCGCCGCCCTCTCCGCCAAGGCCGACGGCATCGTCACCACCAGCCCCGATCCGGGCAGCCTTGTCGAGATCGTCAAGGAAGCCCGCGCGGCCAACATCCCGATCATCAACTTCAACACGCCAGATCCCAAAGCCAATTTCAACGCCTATGTCGGCGGTGACAACGTCACCTTCGGCAAGCACTGGGCGCAGTATCTGGTCGACAAGGGCCTGGTGAAGAAAGGTGACTTCGTCTGGATGCCGGTCGAGGTTCCCGGTGCCACCTATGGCGTCCAGGAAGAGGAAGGCATCAAGAGCGTCTTCGGTCCGCTCGGCATCACCTATGAGATCACCGAGGCGACGCTTGACCAGGCCGAAGTGATCAACCGCATGGTCGACTACCTCACCGCCAACAAGGCCAAAGTCAAGGCGATCATCGGCCTCGGCGACCTGGTGACCGGCTCGATCAAGCGGGTCTTCGACCAGGTCGGCATCAAGCCGGGTGAAATTCCGGTCGTCGGCTGGGGCAATTCGCTCGACACCACCCAGGAAGTGCTGAACGGCTACGTCAATGCAGGCCAATGGCAGGACCCGCAGGCGACCAGCTATGTCGCCCTCTCCCTGGCCAACATGGCCGCTGCCGGGATTCCTCCGGGCTTCAACGTGATCACCGGTGCGCTCTACGAAAAGGATACCGCCGCGGTCTACGACAAGATCCTGTCCGGCAAATAAGATTCCAAACTCAAACAGTCGCGACTGCCCCGGCGGTCGCGACTGACTTCTCCGTTTTCGCCGAGCCCTTCGCTGTGCAAGGCTCAGCCTTTCCAATCCTATCGCGGGTTGCTCGTGGAAAATCGTTCGCTCATCCAACACCTGATCGCGCGGCCTGAGTTCGGCCCCTTGGTGCTGCTCGTCATCGAGATCGCCGTTTTCTGGAGCATCAACCACGACTTCCTGTCGCCGCAGAACATTTCGAACACGCTGGCCTTCACGGTCGAACTCGGCCTGATCGCTCTGGCGATGACGCTGTTGATGACATCGGGTGAGTTCGACCTTTCGGTCGGTTCGCTGTTCGGCTTCTCGCCGGTGCTGATGTGGACGCTGTTCAACAGCGGCCTCACTTCGCTTGAGGTCGGCTTTGTCGCGGCACTGCTGGTCGCCGCCTTCATCGGGCTGATCAATGGCTGGTTCGTCACGCAGCTCAAGATCCCGTCCTTCCTGGTGACGCTCGGCATGCTGCTGGTGGTGCGCGGCACCGCCCTTTTCGTCACCGACGGGTTTCCGCAGCGCACCTGGAGCGCCGAAGGCAGCTGGCTGGCGGAGGCGCTGGTCGGCGACTTCTTCATCGGACCGTTCCGCATCTACATGTCGCTGTTCTGGTTCATCGCCGCGGCCATCGCGCTCGGCTATGTCCTGACGCAGAGCCGCACCGGCAACTGGATCCAGGCGGCCGGCGGCAATCCCAATGCGGCGCGCGCCCGCGGCGTCAATGTCAGCGGCGTCAAGATCGGCCTGTTCGTGCTGTCATCGCTGATGGCCTCGCTTGCCGGCGTCATCTCTTCGCTGCGCACCTCGGCCGCCAACCCCAACAGCGGCACCGGCTATGAGCTGGAAGTCATCGCCATGGTGGTGATCGGCGGCACGGCGCTGACCGGCGGGCGCGGCACGATCATCGGCACCGTGCTCGGCATCCTGATCCTGCGCGTCATGCGCAACGGCATCGTGCTGATCGGCGTGCCGGGCCTTGCCTACAACATCTTCATCGGTGCGATCATCCTTGGCATGATGGCGCTCCATTCATGGCTGGAACGCCGGCATCAGGCAGGGACTTGAACCATGGCCGAGCCACTGATCCGCATGCAGAACATCCGCAAGTCCTATGGCCGCGTGCAGGCACTCGAGGACGCCAGTTTCCATGTCAATGAACGGGAGATCGTCGGCCTGCTCGGCGACAATGGCGCCGGCAAGTCGACGCTGATCAAGGTGCTCTCGGGCGCCGTTCCGCTGACCAGCGGCGACATCTTCATCCGCGGCAAGAAGGTGAGCTTGCGCAACACCAGCGACGCCATCGCCCACGGCATCGAGACGATCTACCAGGACTCGGCACTGGTCACGCAATTGTCGATCGCCCGCAATTTGTTCCTCGGACGCGAGCCGATCAAGCCRCCGCGCTTCCTCAATCGGATGGACCAGGACGCCATGAACACGGTCGCACGCGACCTGCTCAAGCAGGTCGGCATCTCGAAGAACATCCCGCCGACGACACCGATCGGCTCGCTCTCCGGCGGCGAGCGGCAGGCGGTGGCGATCGCGCGCGCCATGCATTTCGACAGCGACCTCATCATTCTCGACGAGCCGACCAACAATCTCGGCGTCGCCGAAACACAGGGCGTGCTGAGCTTCGTGCGCAACGCCCGCGATTCCGGTCATTCCTGCATTTTCATCGCCCACAACATCCATCATGTCTTCCAGGTGGTCGACCGCATCGTCGTCATGCGCCGGGGCAAGGTGGTCGCCGACGACATCGACCCGAAGAAGACCAGCGTGGCGGAAGTCGAGCGGATCATCACCGGCATGTCGGACAAGGAAATCCGCGATGCCATCGCCGATGGCAAGCCATCGCACTGAGTCCGGACAGCCGTCTTGTCGAGGCGGCCGAATGACTGTCCGGCTGATGGGCGGCAATCAGCCGTCACCTCAAATCGCATCGCTCGACTGGCGCGGCATCGCATCGGGACATAGGGTTAGGGCATGAAAGCCACCGTCTCGGATATCGCCCGCAATTGCGGGCTGTCGACAGCAACGGTCGACAGGGTGCTCAACAACCGGCCAGGTGCGAGTGCCGCCAACCGCCAGCGCGTCATGGAGGCCGCCAAGCAACTCGGCTATCTGCCGGTCGCCGATCAGGTGACGCTGCCCTCGCGGCCCGCCCATCTCGAATTCCTGCTGCCGATCGGCAGCAATGCCTTCATGCGCGATCTCGCCGGACATATCGAGGACTACGCCGCGCGGCTGCCGCTTGTCGCCTCGTGCCGGATCCACAACCTCGCCGGAATCTCGCCGAGCGCGCTGCAGACCGCCGTCGAAAACCTCTCGCTCAGGGCCAATGGCGTCGGTGTCATCGCCGTCGACCATCCGCGCACACGCAACATCCTGCGCGACATCGTCGACGCCGGCATGCGCCTGGTCACGCTGGTATCGGATGTCCCGGCCGCACCGCGATCGGCCTATGTCGGCATCGACAACCGGGTGGCGGGACGAACCGCGGCGCTGTTGATGGGACGCTTCCTGGGCGGTCGCACCGGCCATCTGGCGATGGTCGTCGGCTCGCGCTCCTATCGCGGCCACGAAGAGCGCGAAATGGGTTTCCGCTCGGTGCTCAACGAAGAGTTTCCCAACCTGACCGTCAGCAGCGCGGTCGAGATCAATGACGAGCCCGACGTCAGCTATGCCGAGACCATGAAGGCGCTGCACAACGAGCCCGAACTGCTCGGCATCTATTGCGTCGGAGCCGGACATTCGGGCGTTGCAAAGGCGATCCGGGAATTAAGGCCGAACCGCAAGCCGGTGTTCATTTGTCACGACCTCACAAAGGACACGCGGGGCTATCTGGTCGACGACCTGCTCGATGTCGTCATCGACCAGAATGCCAGGCTGATCGCCGAGCAGTCGGTCATCCGCCTGCTCGGCTCGATTGCATCCTCGGCGCCCTATCTGACGCGGAAGTTCATCGAGCCGCGCCTGATCTTCAGGGAAAACGTTCCGGTGCAGTGAAGCTTGCCTGCGCTTTTCCGGTCACACTCGGCAACTTTCGCGGGTGATACAGCGAATCTGCACAGCTGCTATGCACGATCCACGATTGCCGAATCATTGGGCAGCCCCTAATTTGCAGTTGTCGGCCATCTACTCCTCCCAGATGCGATGCCGACGCTGAGTGGGGTGCACCTCCTCCCGCGCCACACTCGAAATCGAGCCCGCTGCCACCTCCTCCCGGCAGCGGGCTTTTTTCGTTCCAGTCAGTGGCGATTGCAATGGCGCTCACGCCAAAGGCGTGACGGATCGTCCATTCTCGGTCACGAGATCGAATAGATTGCCGGGGAGAATTCAGCCGGCAGCAGTGCCGCGGAAGGAGACGATCAGCCCTTCAGCCATGCGGACGAACTGCGCGCTGGGGCCTTCGGTACCAACGCTTTGAACGCTGACACGGGCGCCTTCAAGCAGAAGCGACAGCGTATCGGCAAGCAGCTCGGCCTGGCCGATGCCAGCGTCCCGGCACAGCGTGACAAGGCGATCGCGCTGGGCTTCCTTGAGTTCCTTGATGACGCGCCGGGCCGGATGATCCGCGTCGGTCAGCTCGATGGCTGCGTTGGCCATGTCGCAGCCGCGGCCGTCAGCCGTCAGGCAATCGGCGGCCATGCGAACCCAGGCATGCAATTGCGCCAGCTTGTCGCCGGGATGCTGTATCTCGAATTTCTCCCAGATCGCACCCGCCTTGCAGGCGGTGGCGCGCAGGCATTGGATGATGAGATCGTCCTTGGAATCGAAATGACGATAGAGCGTCATCTTGTTGGTTCCGGCGGCCTCAGTGATGGCGTCGATGCCGACGCCCTTGATGCCATGCTTGTGAAACATGTCCTGCGCCGTCTCCAGGATCCTGTCCCGGGGACGAACGCGTTCCACAGTGCCGTCTTCCATCAAAACCTCCTTGGTTTCCCAAAAATCCCTCGGTACGCCTCTTGACTAGGGTGTTACCGGTCTGTAACGTCACGAATGTTACTTACTGGTAACACCTATGTCGCCCTCCGTCAATCACAAGACCGTGAACTGGTCCTGCCAGATCGAGAGGGACCTCAGCGAGATGGGCGAACAATTGCAGTTCATGCGGCCTCGGCCGGTGAAGAGATGAAAACGGTTCGTGAGCATGGGCTGCGAACCGACAGACAAGGAGCCGGCCAATGCCACAGCGCCGCGATCTTACCATAGATGAAGCCGTCCGGGATCCGATGATCCGGCTGGTCATGAAAGCAGATGGCGTCGACCCGCGCGCCTTCGAAAGGATGCTGCGCTCGCTCGCCGATGCGCAGCACAGCGAGATGCCGTTGCTGCGTTCGCTGGGAGAGCCCGGTGACGGGCGCGGCCAAAGGCTGTCCAGGGTTGCCAGCGCCTTCGGCAAGGCAAGAGCGGCCGGGGAGGCGTGTGTTTCGTGGTAAACTTTTTCATCCATCGTCCGATCTTCGCCTCGGCGATCGCCATCATCATGGTGCTCGCCGGGACGATTTGTTATTTCCTGCTGCCCGTTTCGCAGTTTCCCGACATCACACCGCCGCAGGTCGTGGTCAGCGCCCATTATCCGGGCGCAAGCGCGCAGGTGGTGGCCGACACCGTGACGACGCCGCTGGAGCAGCAGATCAACGGCGTGCAAGGCATGACCTACATGTCGTCGACGAGCTCCAATGACGGCTCCTCGACCATCACCATCACCTTCGATGTCGGCTATTCGCTCAGCACCGCCGCCGTCGACGTCCAGAACCGCGTCTCGCAAGCGGCCTCGTCGCTGCCGGCGATCGTCAATCAGGGCGGCGTTACGATCAAGAAACAGAATCCGAACTTCGTCCTTATCGTCAACCTGACCTCGCCCGACAGTTCGGTCGATCCGGTGGCGCTGAGCAACCTTGCCTATCTGCAGGTGGTCGATCCGCTGAAGCGGCTGCCCGGTGTCGGCGACGTGCAGATCTTCGGCGAGCGGCGCTATTCGATGCGCGTCTGGCTCGATCCGGACAAGCTCGCCAATCTCGGCATCACCGCCGTCGACGTCCAGAATGCGATTGCCGAGCAGAACGTCCAGGTGGCGGCCGGCAAGATCGGCCAATCGCCGGCCCCGGCCGGCACCGCCTTCGAGATGCAGGTCAACGCCGTCGGCCGCCTGAGCGATCCCAAGGAGTTCGGCGACATCGTCGTGCGCGCCAACACCGACACCGGCTCGCTGGTGCGGCTGCGCGACGTCGCCCGCATCGAGCTCGGCGCGCTGCAATATTCATCGTCGGCCTTCTTCGGCAAGGATCCGACCGTGGTGCTCGCCGTCTACCAGATGCCCGGCTCCAACGCGCTCGATCTTCAGCAGCGCGTCAAGGACAAGATGCAGGAACTGTCGGCCCGTTTCCCGAAGGGCGTCTCCTATGCGATGCACTACGACACGACCCGCTTCGTCTCGGCGTCGATGCATGACGTGCTGATCACGCTCGGTGAAGCGCTGGTCCTCGTTGTCGCCGTGGTGTTCATTTTCCTGCAGAGCTGGCGCACGACGATCATCCCGACCATCGCCATTCCGGTGTCGCTTGTGGCGACGCTCGTCGTCATGGAGATGCTTGGCTTCTCGCTCAACATGCTGAGCCTGCTCGGCATGGTGCTGGCGATCGGCCTGGTCGTCGACGATGCCATCGTGGTGGTCGAGAACGTCGAACGACAGCTGGAGGCAGGGCTCAAGCCACTGGCGGCGACCAAGGCCGCGATGGCCGAGGTCACCGGTCCGATCATCGCCACCACTGCCGTGCTGATGGCGGTGTTCGTGCCGGTCGCCTTCATTCCCGGCGTCTCCGGCAAGCTCTACAACCAGTTTGCGCTGACGGTGGCGATCTCGGTCGGCATCTCCGCCTTCAATTCACTGACGCTGAGCCCCGCGCTCAGTGCCGCCTTCCTGCGGCATCGCCAGCCAACACAGTTCGTGCTGTTCCGCTGGTTCAACACGGGCTTCGACCGGCTGTCGCATGCCTATGCCCACGGCGTGCGCATTCTCATCCGCTTGCGCTGGATCATGCTTGGCCTGTTTGCAGCCGGACTTGTCGCCACCTACTTCGTCTGGCAGCGCCTGCCCTCGACGTTCCTTCCGGTCGAGGACCAGGGCTACTTCTTCGTCGTCATCCAGCTGCCCGACGGCGCTTCACTGGAGCGCACCGACGCCGTGGCGCAAAAGGCGCGCGACATCCTGCAGGCGACACCCGGCGTCGACATCGTCGGCTCGATCAGCGGCCTGAACTTCCTGACCAGTGCGGCGCAGTCGAACTCGGCGGTCGAATTCGCCATCCTCAAGCCCTGGGAGGAACGCAGTCCCGACCAGAGCGCGTCGAAGCTCGTCGCCGATGTGCGCGGCAAGCTGCTGCAGATCCCGGAAGCCTTCGCGTTGAGCTTCGATCCGCCCTCGATCCCCGGTATCGGGACCACGGGCGGCTTCGAATTCGTTGTTGAGGATCTCACAGGCCGCGGCAGTTCAGCCCTCAATGACGCGACGCAAGCCGTGATCGCCGAGGCGCGCAAGCAGCCCGAGATCAATCCGCAGCAGCTGTTCTCGCCGTTCTCGACCTCGACGCCGCAGTTCAACTACGACCTCGACCGCAGCAAGGCGAAACTGCTCGGCCTCAGCCTGCCGGATGTGTTCAACACGCTGCAGATCTATCTCGGTTCGCTCTACGTGAATGACTTCAACCTGTTCGGCCGCACCTTCCGGGTGACCATCCAGGCCGACAAGGATGCACGTGCGGGCGCTGCCGACATTTCACGGCTCTATGTGCGCAATGCCTCCGGCGGCATGGTGCCGTTGAGCACACTGGGCAAGCTCGTGCCGTTCGTCGGCCCCGAAACCGTGCCGCACTACAACAACAACGCGTCGGCCTCGATCAATGGCGGTGCCGCACCGGGCTTCTCCTCGGGCCAGGCGGTTGCTGCGATGGAACGGGCCGCCGCCACGGCACTGCCCAGGGATTTCGGTTTCGAATGGACCGGCATCACCTTCCAGGAACTCAAGGCAGGATCGATCGCGTCCGTCGTCTTCGGCCTCGCCATCGTCTTCGTCTTCCTGATCCTGGCGGCGCAGTATGAGAGCTGGGCGATGCCGTTCATGGTGCTGCTGGCGGTGCCGCTCGCCCTGTTCGGCGCGTTCGCGGTGCTGTGGGCGCGTGGCATGCAGATCGACGTCTACTCGCAGATCGGCTTCGTCATGCTGATCGGCCTGGCGGCCAAGAACGCCATCCTGATCGTCGAATTCGCCAGGAGACGACGCGAGGAAGGCCTCAGCATCGTCGACGCGGCGATGGAGGCGGCACGGCTGCGGCTGCGGCCGATCCTGATGACGGCTTTCGCCTTCATCCTCGGCGTGCTGCCGCTGATGTTCGCCACCGGAGCCGGTGCCGCAAGCCGTCAGTCGATCGGCACCACCGTCTTTGGCGGCATGGTGGCGGCCACCATCCTGTCGCTGGTGTTCGTACCGGTCTTCTACGCGGTCATCGAACAGCTGCGCGAACGCGGCGGCAATGACGAGCCCGCCGCTGACGAACACACTGAACCAACTGCCGAAACCGCCTTCCCTCCCCTGGCGGAAGCGGCCGAATAAGATTGGAGACTAATCATGCGTAAATGGAAAATCGCGTTGGGAACGGCTGTCGCGCTGGGAGCGATCTCGGTGGCCAGCGTCCATCTGCTCGACATGGGCAACGTCAGCCTCAATGCCGGCACCGCTGGTGCGGCGCCCGCCCCGGCGGCGTTCGTCATGCCGGTGCCGGTGGTCAGCGTCGTCAAGAAGACGATCCCGATCTACCTCGACTACGCCGCGCGGACGGAGCCGATCCGCAACATCACCTTGCAGGCCAGGATTCCGGGCTATCTGCAGGAGCAGGCCGCTGCAGACGGTGTCGACGTCCGCCAGGGCGATCTGCTCTACAAGATCTCGCCTGATGACTTCCAGGCGGCTCTAGACCAGGCGAAGGCGCAGGTGCAGCGCGATACCGCAACGCTCGACTATGCCCAGTCCAATCTCGGACGCGGCACCGAACTTGCGAAGAGCGGCTATCTCGCCAAGGACGGGTTCGACCAGCGCACCAGCACCTTGCGCGAAGCACAGGCGTCGCTGGCGCTCAACCAGGCGGCGGTCCGCACGGCCGAGCTCAATTTGAGCTATGCCGAAATCCGCGCGCCGTTTGCCGGACGCCTGGGTCGCAACCAGGCCTCGGTCGGAACGCTGGTCAGCGTTGCCGGCACCGTGCTCAACACGTTGGTGCAGCTCGATCCGATCTACGTCACCTTCAATCCGAGCGAGACGGACCTGGCTGAGATCGAGCAGGCTCGCGCGGCCGGTCCGATCGAGGTCGAGGTCCTGCTTCCCGGCGAGACCGAGGCCAGCCAGAAGGGCGAACTCACCTTCATCGACAATACGGTGGACCGTTCGACCGGCACCATCACGGCGCGGGCGACGATCGGCAACGGCAAGTTCACGCTGCTGCCGGGCCAATATGTACGCGTCCGGCTGCATGTGAAGGAGCAGGCCGATGCGCTGATGGTGCCGCAGACGGCGCTGGGCTCGAGCCAGCTCGGCAAATATCTCTACGTCGTCGGCAAGGGCAACACGGTCGACCAGCGGCTGGTTTCGCTTGGCCCGACCAGCGGCAGTCAGGTGGCGATCCTGACCGGCGTGGCCGAAGGCGATCAGGTGATAACAGGCAATCTGCAGAAGATCGGACCCGGAATGCCGATTTCTCCGCTGCCGGAAAAGCCGGCCACCTGAACACCCCCGTCAGGTCCGGCCTCAGCGCGGCGCCCCGACCTTCCCATAGGTCGCGGGCGCCGCTTTCGTGAGCAGCTCCACCAGGCCCGCGACATCGGCACGATCAGCCTTGGCCGGCGGCATGAACGCGCAGTAGGGATGCCCGAGGCGGACCGAGACGGGTGACAGCGCGATCAAGCGGCCCGCCTCCAGATCGGCGCGCGCCATGACCTGCTGACCAAGCGCAATGCCGAGACCCAGCCTCGCCGAGGTGATTGCCAGGCTGGACAGGCCGACGCGCCGCCCATGCGACGGGTCGGGCGAGCGACTGCCGCCGGATGCCGCGAACCAATCGGCCCAGGTCGGGTGAGAGGCATAGTTCGGCCCCCAATTGGTGTGGATGAACAGGCTTTCATGCAGGTCCGCCAGACCCGGATCGCCATTGCCGTGCCGGTGCCAGAATTCGGGCGCGCAGACCGGCAAGACATCATCATGGACAAGCCGGACGAGCTTCAATCCGGGATAGTGATAGTCACCGTAGCTGATGCGCAGGTCGATGTTCTGGCGCATCAGGTCGACCGGATCGTCCTCGACCCGGACATCGATCGCCATCTGCGGAAAGGTATCGAGAAGCACGGCGAGCTTCGGGGCCAGCCACAGTTCGGCCAGCGAAAACGGCACGCTGACGACAAGGCGCGTCCGCAAGCCGCCTTCCAGCATGCGCCGGCCGATCGCCGCTATGTCGCCCAGCGCCCGCGCGGTTTGCGGATAGATGGCGTGGCCGGCGTCGGTCAGCGCAATGCGGTTGCCGCTGCGCACGAACAACTGCTTGCCGAACCAGGTTTCGAGATTGCGTATCTGCTGGCTCACCGCCGCCGACGACACGCCAAGCTCGGTCGCAGCCAGGGTAAAGCTGCCGGCGCGCGCCGCGACCTCGAAGGCCTTGATCGCATTCAGCGGAGGCAGCCGTTCCACATCGATCCTCCAAAAGTTTTTCTTGTCCAATCCTAATTATTTTGCGCGTTGAGAGAAAGATTTTTTTGCCATCTCATAGGCTCGGAAACTCGGAGCCCACGACCATGAAAGACATCCTCGATCTCGACCGCTATCCGCTCGACCGCGAAGGCAGCGCCGAATGGCAGCGCCTCGTCGACCAATCCATCGCGGCACTGGAAGCCGACGGCATGTTCAACCTCGAGGGGTTCTTACGGCCCGGCGTCGCTGAAAAGGCGGTGGGGGAAATCCAGCCTGTCATGGCTGCGCGCTCGCATGTGCACAAGCGGATGCACAACATCTATTTCAAGCCTGACATTCCCGAGCTTGCGCCTGACCATCCGGCATTGCGCAAGGTCGAGACCATCAGCCACACCGTTTGCGCCGACCAGATCCCCGGCAGCGTCGTGCTCGCCATTTACGAATACGAACCGCTGCTGCGCTTCCTGGCGGCGGCGATGGGCAAGACCAGGCTGCATGTCATGCAGGACCCACTGGCGCGCACCAATGTCATGGCCTATCGCGCCGGCGAGGCGCTCAACTGGCATTTCGACCGTTCGGAATTCACCACAACCCTCCTGCTGCAGCAGTCGCAACGCGGCGGCGACCTCGAATACCGCACGGACCTGCGGTCGGACGACAATCCGAACTATGACGGCGTCGCCAGGCTGCTCGAAGGGCGCGACCGTGAAGCCAAGATCCTGCGCATGAAGCCCGGCACGCTCAACGTCTTTCGTGGCAAGAACACCGCGCATCGCGTCACCACCGTCGAAGGCGAACGCGAGCGCATGATCGCGGTGTTCTCCTACTACGAGAAGCCCGGCGTGATGTTCAGCGCCGAGGAACGGGTCGGCTTCTACGGTCGCGCGGCCTGAGGCCGAAGAGGCAGACATGCCAGCGGTCCCCCAAGCGGTCCCCAAGAATCCGAAAATGACCTCTTGTTAGATTGTCGACAATCTGCTTGTCTTGCTCTCGGTTTCCTTGGGAGTGGCCGAATGGCGAAAGTGGATTTCAGTCCGATCGCGGATACGACGCGGCGCGCCGAGATCGTCGCGCTGCTGCGGCGCGCGATCCTGACCGGCCAGCTGGAACCGGGCCAGAAACTCAACGAGCTCCGGATCTCCGAACAGATGCGGGTCAGCCGCGCGCCACTGCGCGAGGCGATGCGCGAGCTGGTGCAGGAAGGCATCCTGACCAGCATTCCCTATGCCGGCACTTTCGTCGTCGACGTCACCGCCAAGGACATCGACGATGCCTATTCGCTCAACAAGGTGCTCGACGAATTCGCCATCGAGCGCACCTGGCCGTTGCGCGACCAGCGTTTCTTCGATGAGCTTGACCAGCGCCACGAGGCGGTGAAACAGGCGACCCGCAACCGCGACACCACCCGCCAGATTGAAACGGCGCTGCAACTGCATGGCCTGATCTACGAATGGGCCGACAATTCTGTGCTGCTGGAAACCTGGCAGCGGCTGACCAGCCGGTTGCAGATGTATTTCGCCCTGCACCAACAGGCCCGCAACGAAGCGGTGCCGGCTGAAGACGTTCACGAGACCTATGTGTCGCTGCTCAAAGGGGCCGACATGCGCGCTGCCCAGCGCCATGCCCGCGAGCATATCGACCTCGATTTCGAGGAGCTTCTTTCCTACGCGCGCGATCTCGAACAGCGCCCGTCGAAAGGCGCCTGACCCGTTCCTCACCACCGCAGACAATGGACAGACACGTGCAGATCGAAACCATCAAAGCCTACCATGTCGTGCAGCCCTTCGTGGACGGGCCTTACCGCATGTCGAAAGGACGCGTTGCCGATGCCTTCGACGCGGTGATCGTCGCCATCACCTCGGATAGCGGGATCACCGGCTGGGGCGAGATGGCGCCGCTCGGCAATTTCTACTCGCCCGCCTTCGCGGCCGGCGTGCGTGCCGGCGTGGTCGAGATCGCGCCGCATCTCATCGGCCACGATCCGCGCGGGCTGGCCGGCATCGGCCGGCTGATGGATACGGTGTTCAAGGGCCATCCCTACATCAAGTCGGCGCTCGACATGGCCTGCTGGGATCTGGCGGCGCGCGCCGCCGATGTGCCGCTGGTGACGCTGCTCGGCGGCCGGGAGAGCGAGACGGCGGAGCTCTACAAGGTCGTCACCCACGGCAGCGTCGAGGCCATGGCGGCGCTGGCCAAGCGCATCGTAAAGGACGGCTTCCACCGGCTCCAGGTCAAGGTCGGCGGCAATGTCCATGACGACATCGAGCGTGTGACGGCGGTCGCCGCTTCGGTGCCGAAAGGCACAGTGATCTTCTGCGATGCCAATGCCGGCTGGACCCCCTACCAGGCGCGCCAGTTCGCCGACGCGACGCGGGCCATCGATTACACGTTCGAGCAGCCCTGCACGACCATCGACGAATGCATGTCGGTGCGCCGCTCGCTCGACAAGCCAATGGTGCTCGACGAATCCGTCGCCTCGCTGGACGACATGCTCGATATCCATCGCAAGGGTGCCGCCGACGGGCTGACGTTGAAGATCTCGCGGCTTGGCGGCGTGACGAAGACGCGGCAGATCCGCGATCTCGCCGTCGACCTCGGCTTCATGATCACCGTCGAGGACACTGGCGGCGCCGAGATCGACACCGCGGCGATGGCGCATCTGTCGCTGTCGACGCCGGAGGAACGCCGCCTGCACGCCATCGCCTTCCACGAATGGGTGACGGTGCGCACGGCGTCGAACAAGCCGCCTGTCACCGGCAGCCGCATGGGCGTTCCGGATGGACCCGGCCTCGGCATCGACGTGGTTCCCGACCTGCTCGGGGCGCCGTTCTTCGAAATCGGCGGCTGAGATGAAAATCCGCGGCATTAAGGCCACGCCGATCAACCTGCGCCTCGAGGCGCCCTACGCCTGGGTGTTCGGCGAACTCGATGGGTTCTCGCCGACCATCGTCGAGGTCGAGACCGAGGATGGGCTGATCGGCCTCGGCGAGGCGCCGACGCCGGCGGCCGCCGCGATCATCAATGATGTCCTGGCGCCGCGCCTCGTCGGCCGCGATGCCTTCGACATCGCCGGCGCCGAGAATGTCTGCCTGCCCTACTGGACTGGCGTGCAGTCGATCAATGACCGCACCCGCATCATGGCCTTCGGTGCCATCGAGATGGCGTTCTGGGACCTGCGCGGCAAGGCGTGGAACCAGCCGCTCTACCAGTTGCTCGGCGGCGCCGTGCGCAAGGACATCCCGTTCACCGACTATTTTTCGCTGCGCGGCGACGGGCTGAAGGTCAAGGGCGAGACGACGCCGGAAGAGGTCGCCGACTATTGCGTCGAGCTGCACGAGACGCATGGGACAACCTTCTTCGAAGGCAAGTTCTCGACGCAGGATCCAAAAGTCTCGCTGAGAATGGTCGAGCTGATCCGCGAACGACTTGGCGACGATGCGATGATCCGTATCGATTCCAACCAGGCCTATTCGCTGGCGACGGCGCGTCGCCTGGCGCGGCCGCTGGAGGAGCTGGGCGTGCGCAATTGGGAGGATCCGGTGGCGACGATCGAGGAGATGCGCGAACTGCGGCGCCACTGCTCGATCCCGTTCTCGACCCACAACATCGACATTGCACGCGCGATGGACATGAAGGTGCCGGACGCTTTCGTCGGCAACCCGACGACGCATGGAGGCATCGGACGCATGCTGCGTTTCGTCGGCGCCTGCGAGCATGCCGGCATCGACTTCTGGTGCTACAGCGGCGACAGCGGCATCGGCAGCGCGGCCTATCTGCATCTGTGCGCGGCGCTGGGCTGGATCAGGGAGCCTAACCAGTCGCTGTTTCGCATGCTGCCGATGGATGTCACCGAGGAAGGGCCGTTTTCGCCGAAGAACAACGTCGTGCGCGTTCCCGAAGGCCCCGGTCTCGGCGTCACGTTGTCACGGGAAAACCTCGCTGCCTGTCACAGAGACTTTATCGAGAAAGGACCGTGCAACAAGTATCATGACCCGGCAAAGCCCGGAACCTATCGCCGTTTGCCGCTGAACTAGATGACGGCAGGCGACCAAGAAACGAGAAGCCAACCGCCGCGACTTCGGTCGGGAAGATTGGACAAAGACGGGTGAAAGCAGTGCAGCCAGGAATCCGGCGCATCCACGCCAAGGACTGGATGGACCGGACAAGATCGCATGCTACAGTCCCGGTCACGGGCTATTCTGGCGGCCGGAAAATGGAGCTATCCGCAAAATTCGTCAGCCATAAGAACATAGGGGAAAGGGTAAAAACCCATGAGCAAGAATTATCACATTCTCGACCTGATCCGGCGCAATCGCTCGCCGCTTGAAAATCACCTGATCGATGGCCTCGTCGACGGCAGGGTCAGCCGCCGCGACTTCATCCGTCACGGCAGCCTGCTCGGCCTGTCGCTGCCGCTGCTGGGCCGCATCGGCGCGGCAGCCGGCCTCGGCGGCATGCCATCGCTGGCTCGCGCCCAGGGCGCGCCCGGCGCCACCATCCGAGTCGCCAGCAGCGTGCCGGCGGCAACGATCGACCCGGTTACCATTGCCGACGCCGGCGGCCTCCTGGTCATGCAGCAGGTTGCCGAGTTCCTCTGCGTCGACGGCCCCGACCTGGTGCTGCAGCCGGCGCTGGCCGAAAGCTGGAAGCCGAACGACAACGGCACGGTGTGGACGTTCAAGCTGCGCAAGGGCGTGAAATTCCACAGCGGCGGCGAGATGAAGGCCGATGACGTCGTGGCCAGCATCGACCGCCTCGCCGATCCGGCAAACTCGTCCAACGCGCTGTCGGTGTTCAACGGCATCCTGCAGAAGGGCGCCAGCAAGAAGGTCGACGACTACACGGTGGAGTTCCACCTCGACGCGCCGAACGGCAACTTCCCCTACATGCTGTCGTCCGACAACTACAACGCCGTCATCATCCCGGCGAGCTACAAGGGCGACTACGAGAAGAGCTTCGACGGCACCGGGCCGTTCAAGATCGAGAAATACACGGCAAAGGTCGGCGCCTCCTTCGTCCGCAACGAAGACTATTGGGGCACGAAGGCGTTGCCGGAGCGCACCGAGTTCACCTTCTTTACCGACACGCAGCCGCAAATCCTGGCACTGCAGGGCGGACAGGTCGACATCATCAACCAGCTGCCGGTGCTGTCCGGTGTCGCGCTGCTCAACGACCCGAATGTCGACATCATCAGCCTGAAGTCGGTCGCTCACCAGCAACTGCATATGCGTTGCGATTCCGACCCCTTCAAGGACCCGCGCGTGCGCCGCGCCATCGCACTCAGCCTCGACCGTGACAAGCTGGTTGCCGGTCTGATGAAAGGCCGGGCTTCGCCAGGCAATGACAGCCCGTTCGCCCCGGCCTATCCGTCAACCGATGCGAGCGTGCCGCAGCGCAAGCAGGATATCGCGCAGGCCAAGCAGCTGATGGAAGCGGCGGGCGCCGGCAAGGGCTTCAAGGTGACGCTGACCACCGAGCGTTACCTGGAAATCCCCGAATACGCCCAGCTGATCCAGAACTGGGTCAAGGAGATCGGCATCGAGCTCGAGCTCAATATCCTCGACCAGGGCGGCTATTACGGAGACGCGGTGTTCGGCAAGTCGAACTGGCTGGATTCGGTGATGGGCATCACCGACTATGGCCACCGCGGGGTGCCGAATGTCTATCTTGCAGCACCGCTGAAGAGCGACGGGACTTGGAACGCCGCGCATTTCAAGAAAGGACTACGACACGCTGGCGACCAGCTATATCGCCGCACTCGACCTCGAGGCGCAGAAGGCGACGGCAGGCAAGATCCAGAACCTGCTGCTCGAGGAAACGCCGGTCATCTTCGGCTATTTCTACGACTATCTGACAGCGACGGCGAAAGGCGTGGCCGGCGTGCAGCCGACCGCGATGTCGCAGCTGTTCCTAGACAAGGCATCGAAGGCCTGAACGGAGGCAGACAAGCCCATCCCGCAACTGCCAGCCCCTGCGGGGGCTGGCGCTTTCGCTGCCAGGCCGAGACAAGGCGCTACGCGTCGGCCTGACGCGAAACCCCGCGTTGCGGGGCGATTTATCATTGTCCCATGGAGTCCGAGACCCTGCTTACCACCATGCATTGGGGGACCTACGAAGTCCGTGCCGAGAACGGCAGGCTCGTCGGCGTCGAGCCATGGAGCGGCGACCCCGATCCATCGCCGATCGGCAAGTCCATGCTTGGTACGGTACAGGGTGACCTGCGCGTCTCCCGTCCCGCCATCAGGCGCGGCTGGCTGGAGGGGGACAAATCCAGCGCCAAGGGCGGGCGCGGCAGCGAACCCTTTGTCGAAGTCCCATGGGAAACCGCACTGGATATCGTGGCGGCCGAACTGGACCGAATTCGCGTTGAGCATGGGAATGCCGCGATCTATGCGGGGTCCTACGGATGGGCGAGTGCGGGGCGATTCCACCATGCCCAAAGCCAGGTCCACCGTTTCCTCAACACGATCGGCGGCTATACAAGCTCGGTCCTCAGCTATTCCTATGGCGCTGCCGAGATCATCCTGCCGCACGTGCTTGGCGGGACCGATGGCCTGACGGGCAATCATTCCACCTGGGACGGGATCGAACGGAATAGCGAGTTGATCGTCGCCTTTGGCGGCCTGCCCTGGCGCAATGCGCAGATACAGGGGGGCGGCGCGGCACGTCACGAAGCGTCGGCGGCCTTACGCAACGCCGTCGGCAACGGCGCCCATCTGATCAGCGTTTCGCCCGTGCGCGACGATGCACCGCGCGACGTCGAGACCGAATGGCTGCCGCTTCGGCCAAACAGCGACACCGCCTTGATGCTGGCTCTATGCCATGTCCTCATCACCGAGGCCCGTCATGACGAGACATTTCTGGCGCGCTACTGCATCGGCTTCGAGGTCGTGCGGGCCTACGTCCTGGGAGAAACAGACGGCCAGGAGAAGAGCCCGGCATGGGCGGCTGCCCTGAGCGGCGTGGGAACAGAAAAGATTGTCGCGCTGGCCAGGGAAATGGCCGCCAAACGCACCATGCTGATGGTCAGTTGGTCGCTGCAGCGCGCCGACCATGGCGAGCAGCCATATTGGGCGGCAATCACGCTTGCCGCTCTGCTGGGCCAAATCGGATTGCCGGGCGGCGGCCTTGGCTTCGGCTATTCGTCGACAAATGGCGCCGGAAGACCGGAGATGGGATTCCGGTGGCCGTCCGTGCCGCAAGGCAGGAACCAGGTGCCGGATTTCATCCCGGTCGCGCGGATGGCCGACATGCTGCTCGATCCGCGCGGCTCGTTCGACTTCAACGGCGCCGCGCTTGTCTACCCCGACATCAGGCTCGTCTACTGGGCCGGCGGCAATCCGTTCCACCATCACCAGGACCTGAACCGGCTGGTCGAGGCTTGGCGCCGGCCTGAAACGATCATCGTCAACGAGCCCTTCTGGACGGCGACGGCGCGCCATGCCGACATCGTGCTGCCAGTCACCACACCGCTGGAGCGAAACGATCTCGCCTTTTCGAACCGGGAAAACCTCGTCGTCGCCATGAAGCAAGCGATCGACCCGGTTGGAGAAGCCCGCGACGATTATCGGATCTTTGCAGACCTGTCGGCCCGGCTCGGCACCAGCGAAGCCTTCACCGAAGGGCGCGGAGCCAGCGAATGGATCCGGGTGCTTTACGAGCAAGCCAGGGACAATGCGGACGCGGCCGGGGTCGAGATGCCACCCTTCGACCGTTTCTGGCATGACGGCTACGCCGACCTTGCCCGGCAGGTGACGTCGCAGACTTTGCTCGGTTCCTTCCGCGCCGATCCCGAGCGGCATCGGCTGGCGACGCCATCGGGCCGCATAGAGCTGTTCTCGCCGACAATAGATTCCTTCGGCTATGACGACTGTCCGGGTCACGCTGTCTGGCGCGAGCCGCGGGAATGGCTGGGCAGCGAGCTTGCCAGCCGGTTCCCGCTGCATCTTCTGTCCCCGCAGCCGGCGGACAAGCTGCACAGCCAGTACGATCATGGCTCGGTGAGCCGGGCGGGCAAAGTGTCGGGCCGCGCGCCGCTGTGGATCAACCCTGCCGATGCCGCCGCGCGCGGCATCCTGGACGGCACGGTCGTGCGCGTCTTCAACGATCGCGGTGCGTGCCTCGCGGGCGCCGTGCTGACGGATGGCCTGATTCCGGGCGTCGTCCAGATGCCCACCGGTGCATGGTTCGACCCCTCCTCGCCCGGACAGCCGAACAGTCTGGAAAAGCATGGCAATCCGAATGTGCTGACACCCGATCGGGGGACGTCGCGCCTTGCCCAATCGCCGACCTGCAATTCGACGCTGGTCGAAGTGTCGCGATTTGACGGAGCCGTTCCCCCGGTGACAGCATTCGATCCGCCTGTCACAGTGAGTTTACCCGACGTGTTCGGCATGCCTGGGCCGCTGGATCTTACATAAGGAGTCGATGCCATTCTCTCCTTCCTTGCCCGGCGTGTCTCGCTGTCGCTGGTGACGCTGTTCCTGCTCAGCATCATGGTGTTCCTGGGCGGCCAGGTGCTGCCCGGCAATGTCGGACGCGCCATATTGGGCCCGTTCGCCGACCAGCGCGCCGTCGACGCGCTCAACCACACGCTCGGTGTCGATCGCCCGCTGCTGGCGCAGTACTGGGGCTGGATCTCGAACTTCGTCCAGGGCGACATGGGCACCTCCTACATCTTCCGCTCGCCCGTCGCGCCCTTCGTCATCGATGCGCTCGGCAATTCGATGAAACTCGCGGCGGTCGCCTTCGTACTGGTGGTGCCGATCGGCATCCTCGGCGGCGTCATCGCCGCGCTCAATCTCAACCGGCCGCTCGACCGCATCATCAGCCTTGGCGGCCTGTCGGTGACGGTGCTGCCCGAATTCGTCACCGGCATCATCCTGATCCTGATTTTCGGCGTCTGGCTGCGCTGGCTGCCGATATCGGCCGCCTGGCCGCGCAATGCCGGCTTTTTCACCCAGCTCTATTACCTGATCCTGCCTTCGCTGCAGCTGTTCCTGGTGCTGTTCGGCTATATCGCCCGCATGGCGCGTTCCGGCATGATAGAGGCGCTCGATTCCGACTACACACGAACAGCCGTGCTCAAGGGCCTGCCATGGCGCACGGTGATCTGGCGGCATGTGCTGCGCAACGCGCTGTTGCCGACCATCACCGTCATCGCGACGCAGACCGGCTATCTCATCGGCGGCCTCGTCGTGATCGAGACGCTGTTCCGCTACCAGGGCATCGGCTCGCTGATCTTCACCGCGGCGCGCGGCAAGGATTTCCCGATGCTGGAATCGGGAATTCTCACCATCGGCATCGTCTATGCCGTGGCGACGCTCGTCGCCGACTTCCTCTATTCCGTGCTCAATCCGCGCATCCGGCTGGGGTCAGATCAATGAGCGCTGTCCAGACCACCTCCCCCACTCCCGACGACACGCGAAAGCGCGGCCCGCTGGCGGAGGTGCTGTTTTCGCTGCTGCGCTCCGGCACCTTCCTGACCGGTTTCGCCATTGTGATGTTCTGGGTCGCCTGCGCCCTGTTCGGCGAGCATTTCGCGCCTTACGACCCGCTCGCCGACGACATCATCAACGCGCTCGCGCCGCCTTCGGCCGAACACTGGTTCGGCACTGACCAGATCGGCCGCGACGTCTTCTCGCGCGTCATCGTCGGCTCGCGCGACATCCTGACAGTCGCCCCGCTGGCAACCTTGCTGGCGACCGTGGCCGGCACGGCACTCGGCCTCATCACCGGCTATTTTCGCGGCCTCGTCGACGATGTCGTCAGCCGCATCCTCGAAGCTTTCATGGCGATCCCGGTGGTCATCGTCGCGCTGTTGGCCATCGTGGCGCTCGGCACATCCAAGACGACGGTCATCGTCGTCATTGGCCTTAGCTTCGCGCCGATCATCGCGCGCACGGTGCGCTCGGCGGTGCTTGCCGAGCGCGAACTCGATTATGTCGCTGCCGCACAGCTCAGGCACGAAAGTGCTGCGCATACGATGTTCGTCGAGATCCTGCCCAACGTCATCCCGCCGATCCTGGTCGAGACCACCGTGCGGCTCGGCTATGCCATTTTCGCGGTCGCCACGCTCTCCTTCATGGGCTTCGGCATCCAGCCGCCCTCACCCGACTGGGGGCTCTCGATCTCCAACAATTACGGCATGATCGGCGGCGGTTTCTGGTGGACGGTGCTGTTCGACGCGCTGGCGATCGCCTCGCTGGTGATTGGCGTCAACCTGGCGGCAGACGGCGTTCACGGAGCGCTCAATGACTAAATCCGCCAAAGCAGAAAACGCGCTCGAACTCAGAGACCTGTCGGTTGCCTATCGCGTCGCCGGCCGCAACCGCGCGGTGCTGCGCAACCTCAGCCTCAACATTGGCCAGGGCGAAGCCTACGGGCTCGTCGGCGAGTCCGGGTGCGGCAAATCCACGGTGGCGCTGACCGTCGTGCGCTATCTGCCGCGAAACGGTTCGATCACCGGCGGCGCGATCTCGCTCGACGGCCAGGACGTCATGAAGCTGGATGCTGAGGCCCTCAGGCGGGCGCGGGCCGAAAGCGTCTCCATGGTCTACCAGGATCCCGGCAAGGCGCTGAACCCGTCGATCCGCGTCGGCCGCCAGCTGACCGAGATTTTTGAACTTGGCGGCATAACAGGCAAGACGGCCGAGGATCGTGCTGTCGCCATGCTGAACCGGGTGCGCATCTCCGACCCGACAAGTGTCATGCAGCGCTACCCGCACCAGCTTTCCGGCGGCATGCAGCAGCGCGTGGCGATTGCCATGGCACTGGCCAACGATCCGTCGATGCTGATCCTCGACGAGCCGACGACCGGCCTCGATGCGACGGTGGAAGCCGAAGTGCTCGACCTGATCGCGCAGCTCAGGCAGGAACTGTCGGCCTCGATCCTGTTCATCAGCCACAACCTCGCGGTCGTCTCCAACATGTGCGACCGGGTCGGTGTGCTCTATGCCGGCATGCTGGTCGAGGAAGGACCGACCGAGGTCGTGTTCAACGATCCGCGCCATCCCTATACCGTCGCGCTGCTGCGCTGCCTGCCGCGCGGCGGTCAGCGCAAGGACCAGGGTCGGCTCGACACCATTCCGGGCTTCCTGCCCGGCATCGGCGCCGACATCAAGGGATGTGCGTTCGCCGACCGCTGCGCGCTCGCCGACGACCGCTGCCGCAGCGAATTGCCGCCGCTCTACGATCTGGGCGGCCGGCTGTCGCGCTGCTTCTATCACGAGAAGGCGCAGGCGTTGCCGCGCGCAACCCCGAGCGATGTAGCGCCCGCACCAAAGGCGGCGGCCGTGCCGGTGCTGCGCGTCGCCGGGCTGAACAAGACCTATTCCAGCCATGGCCACGCGCTGCGCGCCGTGAAGGACGTTTCGCTCGATTTGCGCCCGGGCGAAACGCTTGGGCTGGTCGGCGAGTCCGGCAGCGGCAAGACGACCTTCGCCAGGCTGCTGCTC
This sequence comes from Mesorhizobium sp. P2_C7, assembly GCF_056404515.1. NCBI lineage: Bacteria > Pseudomonadati > Pseudomonadota > Alphaproteobacteria > Hyphomicrobiales > Phyllobacteriaceae > Mesorhizobium > Mesorhizobium sp. P2_C7. The sequence goes on from NZ_JBFUDW010000004.1 coordinate 59,775, forward strand.
GGCCTTGTGCCGCCGGATGACGGCGGCACGATCGTGCTCGAAGGCAAGGCGCTGGCGCCGCGGCTGGAAAACCGCAGCGACGACCAGATCAAGGCGATGCAGATCGTCTTCCAGAATCCGGACTCGGCACTCAACCGCTCGCACTCGATCCGGCACCTGATCGGCCGCGCACTGAAGCGGCTTGCAGGCTTGAGCGGCAAGGCGCTGGAAGCTCGGCTCAACGACCTTGTCCGTTCAGTCCGGTTGACCGACCGGCATCTTGCCGTCAAGCCACGCCAGCTCTCTGGCGGCCTGAAGCAGCGCGTCGCCATTGCGCGCGCCTTCGCCGGCGACCCGCGCATCGTGGTGTGCGACGAGCCGACCTCGGCGCTCGACGTGTCGGTGCAGGCGGCGATCCTCAACCTGCTCGCCGACCTGCAGTCGAAGGAAGACGTCAGCTACATCTTCATCTCGCATGACCTTGCCGTGGTGCGTTACCTCTCGGACAAGATCGCCGTGCTCTATCTCGGCCGGATCATGGAACTCGGACCGTCGGAAGACGTCTTCTCCGGTCCGCATCATCCCTATACCGAAGCACTGCTGTCGGCCGTGCCCAAGCTCGATCAGACCGAGACGGCGCGCATTCGCCTCGACGGCGAAATCCCCAGCGCCACCAACCCGCCGTCGGGCTGCGTGTTCCACACGCGCTGCCCGCGCAAGATCGGTGCGATCTGCGAGCAGCAGGAACCGCCGCTTAGCGAAGCGCAGCCCGGCCACTCGATCCGCTGCCATATCCCCTACGAGCAACTGGCACGGCTGCAGAAGGACGTGGTGACCGAACCGGCGTAGCGGGCATGGCCATGGATACGGCCTGACCCGTCACGTCTGGCCGGTCATGCCCAGGGAACGGTCGCCTTCCGAAAACCCCTGACCTTCCGCCCAATCTCCAGCCAGCGAGCGCAGCCCGGTGAGCGCGACATCCAGGACATCCGACGAGACCGGATTGCTGGGATAGGCAAGGTAGATCGGGCGCTGGAACACCGGCGCGTTGTCGATGCGGCGCATTTCGCCGCGCTCGATATGCGTGCTGACGGCACTGAGCGGCAGGTAGGCCGCCGCCTGCCGAGACAGCACATGCTGCAGACCGATGAAGACCAGTCCGGCCGAGATGGCCGGCTTGACCATGCCGGCAAAGGCGCGGTCGTGCTCGATGCGGAATTCCAGCCCCCAGTCCATGAGGATGTAGTTTTCGGTCCAGGACTTCGTCTGCGCGGCATGCTGAACAAGCACGACCTGATCGACCGCCAGCGTTTCGTAGACGATGCCTGGATGCGGGCGCGGCAGATAGAGGATGCAGATGTCGAGCAGGCCTTCCGCCAGCTGGTCGATCGCCAGATCCGGGAAACTGCCCTCCAGGCGCAGCGCGACGTTCGGTCGCCTCGCACGCATCCACTCGACCCATGGCGAGGTGATGCGGTCCCACAGATAGGCGGGGGCGGTCAGCCGCAGCAGCGTCTCGTAGCCATCGGGAACGGCGATGTCCTGCCGCGATTGCTCCCAGGTGCGGGTGATGGAAGAGGCATGCGGCAGGAACTGGCGGCCGGCCGGCGTCAGCGTCACGCCATCGCGGTCGCGCACGAAAAGCCGGCGCCCCAACTGCTCCTCCAGTCCCCGGATCCGCGCGCTGACGGTGGACTGGGCGAGGTTGAGCCGGCTGGCCGCGACGGTGAAGCTGCCATGGGCGGCAACTTCGAGAAAGCTGCGCAGATTTTCAGTGTCCATGCCTTACCCCTCGCATCGAAAATTTCGATGGCCCCTATCAAAAAATATCGCTTTGCGGCGGCAGTCAACAATGAACTAGATGGCAAACCCCAAGCCAAGCGAGGAATGCAGCCATGCCAAAGCATTTCAGGATGATCGACGCCGCTCGCCGGAATCTCACGGCAATCGAAAATTCCGCTGTCGATGAACTGCTCGCCGGCAGGATGGGCCGGCGCGATTTTCTGCGCCATGGTAGCGTGCTTGGCCTCTCCCTGCCATTCCTCGGCGGCCTCGTTGCCGCAGCCGGCCTCGGCACGCAGCAGGCCCGCGCCGAGGGCAAGCCGGGCGGCACGGTGCGCGCAGGCGTGGCCACGCCGGGCGGCGCCATCGACCCCGTCACCTACTATGACAGCGGCAGCTACCAGCTGGTTTTCCAGACCGCCGAGTTTCTCTGCATCACCCAGGCGGACCTCACCTTGAAGCCGGTGCTGGCGGAAAGCTGGGCGCCGAACGAGGATGGCAGCGTGTGGACCTTCAAGCTGCGCAAAGGTGTGAAATTCCACAATGGCGAGGACTTCAAGGCCGACGACGTCGTCGCGACCTTCGACCGGCTGGCCGATCCGAGCGGCGCCTCGAACGCGCTGTCGGTGTTCAAGGGCCTGCTGTCGAAGGGCGGCACGAGGAAGGTCGACGACCATACCGTCGCCTTCCACCTCGACGCGCCGAACGGCAGCTTTCCCTATTCGGTGTCGATCGACAATTACAACGCCGTCATCCTGCCGGCGAGCTACAAGGGCGACTACGAAAAGACCTTCGAAGGGACCGGACCGTTCCGGCTGGAGACCTACACGCCGAAGGTCGGCGCGACCTTCGTACGCAACCCCGACTATTGGGGTGAGATGGCGCTGCCGGACCGTCTCGAATTCAAGTTCTACGGCGACGTGCAGCCACGCATCCTGGCGCTGCAGGCCGGCGAGGTCGACATCCTCGACGCGGTTCCGCTCGATGTCAGCCAGGTCGACATCACGGTGCTGCGTGTGGCATCGACCGCGCACCGCCAGCTGCACATGCGCTGCGACACCGGCCCCTTCACCGACAAACGCGTGCGCCAGGCGCTGGCGCTCTGCATCGACCGCTCCAAGCTGGTCGATGGCCTGTGCCGCGGCATGGCGGCGACCGGCAATGACAGCCCGTTCGCGCCGGCCTTCCCCGCGACAGACAAGACGGTGCCGCAACGCGCCCAGGATATCGCCAAGGCCAAACAACTGCTCGATGCGGCCGGCGTGGCCAGCGGCTTCGACATCACGCTGACGACGCTGCGTTATTCCGACATTCCCGGCTACGCGCAGCTGTTCCAGAACTTCGCCAAGGAAATCGGCGCCCGCATCGCGCTCAACATCGAGGACCAGGACAAGTACTACGGCAAGGCGGTGTTCGGCCAGTCGGACTGGCTGGACAGCCCGCTCGGCATCACCGACTACGCGCATCGCAGCGTGCCCAATGTCTTCCTCAAAAGCCCGCTGGTCAGCGACGGCCCCTGGAACGCTGCGCATTTCAAGAGCCCGGCCTATGATGGCATGGTCACCAGCTATCTGAAGGCGCTGGATATCGGCGCACAGCGCAGCGCCGCTTCCGACATCCAGAAACTGCTGCTCGACGAGACGCCGGTCATTTTCAGCTATTTCCCCGACCTGCTGGTGCCGGTGCGCAAGAATGTCAGCGGACTGCCGCCGATCGCCGCCGGGCTGCTGCTCGATCGCGTATCCATAGGCTGATCATGAACATGATCGCCAAGACCAAGAACCGGGAGAGCACCATTCGCAAGCGTCATCTGCGCGGCCGCGGGCCGCATTTTCCGCTGCTCGACAGCATCACCCAATATGATTTCGAGCCGGGTTATGTCGCCTTCACCATGCCGACGCAGAAGCGGCTGCGGGTGCAGGTCGGGTCGATGATTGTCGCCGACACGGTCAACGCGCTGGTGCTCTACGAGTCCGATCATCTGCCGGTCTATTATTTCCCGATGAGCGACGTGCGCGAAGAGTTTCTGTTGCCGAGCACGACGACGACCGAGAGCCCGTTCAAGGGCGTGGCGACCCACTACTCACTCAACACCGGCGTGACGCTGGTCGAGGACGCGGCCTGGCGCTACGCCGATCCGGTGAAAGGCAGCCCGCCGCTCGCCGACTACATGTCGTTCTACTGGAGCAAGATGGGCCACTGGTTCGAGGAGGACGAGGAGATCTTCGTGCATGCCCGCGATCCGTTCCGCCGCGTCGACTGCCTGCCGTCGTCACGGCGCGTGCAGGTCATTCTCGACGGTGAGCAGGTCGCCGATTCACGCCGTGGCGTGTTCCTGTTCGAAACTGGACATCCGGTGCGCCACTATCTGCCGATTTCCGATACGCGGCTCGATATGTTTGCGCCCAGCCGCTACATCTCACGCTGCCCCTACAAGGGCATCTCCAACTACTATCACGTGACGACCAAGGCCAAGCGCCACGAGAACCTCGTCTGGTACTATCCAGAGCCGGTGCACGAGGCGGAGCGGATCAAGGGGCTGGTCTGCTTCCACCACGAACTGGTCGACAAGATCCTCGTCGACGGGGTCGAAATCCCGAAGGAAGCCACGGCCGCGTCGGACGGCTATTTCTGAACGATGCAGAGCGCTTGATCGGAGCACGGCTCAGCGCGTACCCTCTCCGAGGCAGGGAGGGCTATCGATGGATCTTTTCAAACTGGACGGCGATGTCGCGCTGGTCACCGGCGCCGGCAGCGGCATCGGTCAGGCAATCGCGATCGGACTTGCCGAGGCAGGCGCCGACGTCGCCTGTTTCGGCCATGCTTCGAAAGGCGGGTTGGACGAAACCGCTCACCGGATCACGGCGCTCGGGCGCAAGGCGCTGGTGCTGACCGGCACGGTGACATCGCAGAGCGATCTCGCGGCGGCGATTGATCGCGTCGAGAGCGAACTCGGTGCGCTGACCGTCGCCGTCAACAATGCCGGCATTGCCGGGTCGGAACCGGCCGAGACGCTGTCTCTGGAGACATGGCAGAAGGTGCACGAGGTCAACGTCGCCGGCGTGTTCCTGTCCTGCCAGGCCGAAGCCCGCAAGATGCTGGCGCGGCGCAAGGGCTCGATCATCAACATCGCCTCGATGTCGGGCACCATCGTCAACCGGGGCCTGACGCAGGCGCACTACAACTCCTCGAAGGCCGCCGTCATCCATATGTCGAAGAGCCTCGCCATGGAGTGGGCCGACCGCGGGCTGCGGGTGAATGTCGTCAGCCCTGGCTACACGCTGACGCCGATGAACAAGCGGCCGGAGGTGGCGGAAGAGGTCAAGATCTTCAAACGCGACACGCCGATGGGACGGATGGCGGCGCCGGAGGAAATGGTCGGACCGACGGTGTTCCTGGCCAGCCGCGCATCGAGCTTCGTCACCGGCCTCGACCTGATTGTCGATGGCGGCTATGTCTGCTGGTAGGATGGAGATCTGGCGACCGGGCTCGACTTCGCCTGTAGTCTGAAATTATGCGTCCCGCGGGCGTTAGTCGTTGCGCGACATGAACGTTGGTATATATAATTTCATCCTATGAAACGGTCCTGGCGAGATGGGGCTTGCCGGGCCGACAGCCGAGATCATGGGACCTTGATGGCTCGCACCTTGCAGGGCGCCGCAAGACTGGAAATTGATCCGCAGGTGATCGCTCCCGCAGCGATCCGTCGGCAGCCATGACGCTGACCCTCCAGTCCCATTCGACCATCAGCAGAATTGAGCACCGTCTTGCCTGCCTTGGCCAAAGCCAGGGCGACAATTCGGCGCCGACGGCCTTGCGCAACGACCAGCCTTTCCAACACAATCAAGAAAAGCCGCAAGAAGGGAACGAACGATAATTTTCACAGCTTGAAGGAGAACAAGCATGTCATTTCGCAGCCAGATCTCGAAACTGTCGATGGGCGCCGTCGCGCTCGCGTCCCTAAGCCTGCTGACACCTTCCGCCCAAGCCGCAGCACCCGAATCCAACGACCCGATCAAGATCGCGCTGTTCGACTGGACCAGCGTCAACCTGAACGCCAAGATTCTCGGCGGCATCCTGGAAAAGCTCGGCTATACCGTCGAATACCCGACCGCCGACTACCTCTCCAGCCTGACCACCGGCCTCACCAATGGCGACCTCGACGTCGGGCTTGAGTTCTGGGACACGACCGCCGGCGAAGCCATGAAAGCCTCAGACGCGACCGGCCAGACCGAACGGCTCGGCAAGCTCGGGCCCAAGGCCAAGGAAGAGTGGTGGTTTCCCGAATACATGAAGGAAAAGTGCCCGACCTTGCCGGACTGGCATGCCTTGCTCGACGCCACGTGCGCGGCTTCGTTCTCGACGGCGGAGACGGCACCCAAGGGGCGCTATCTCGGCGGCCCGGTGACCTGGGAAGGCTTTGACGACGAGCGTGTCGAGGCGCTGAAGCTGCCCTTCACCGTCATCCATGCCGGCACCGACGCGGCGATGTTCGCCGAGCTGGACTCGGCCTACCAGCGCAAGGCGCCGATCATGCTGTGGATCTATTCGCCGCATTGGGCACCGGCCAAGTACAAGGGCGAATGGGTGCAGTTCCCCGAATACACACCCGAATGCTACAATGACCCGAAATGGGGCGTGAACCCGGACGCCAAATATGATTGCGGCAAGCCGCATGGCGAGATCTGGAAGTACTCCTGGTCCGGCATGAAGGACAAGTGGCCGGTCGCCTACAAGGTAGCAAAGGCGTATACGATCGACACCGATGAGCTCAACAAGATGAGCGGCGAGATCGATCTCGGCGGCAAGACGCCGGAAGACGTCGCCGCCGCCTGGATCGCTGCCCACGAGGCAGACTGGAAAGCCTGGGCGCAGTGATTGTTCCGACTGGAGAGATGAGGCCCGGCTGTTGATCGGCCGGGTCTCGATTCCTGATATTCCAGAAGGACGATTGGATGACGGATAGGACTGAACAGGCACCGACGCAGCCGGGCAAGGATGCCCGCCCGATTAAGCTTGCCTGCCGCAATGTCTGGAAATTGTTCGGATCGAACGCGGCCAATTTCATCCGCGAGCGCGAAGGCAAGGCCAGCATGGCCGACGTCACTGCCGCCGGGCTGGTTGGGGCCGTGCGCGCCGTCGACCTTGAAATCCGCCAGGGCGAGATTTTTATCATCATGGGCCTGTCGGGGTCCGGCAAGTCGACGCTGGTGCGCTGCATGTCGCGGCTGGTCGAGCCGACGCACGGCAAGGTCGAATTCGAAGGCAACGACCTGCTGAAAATCTCGGATTCGGCACTTATCGAATTGCGGCGCCACCGGATGGGCATGGTGTTCCAGAATTTTGCGCTCTTGCCGCATCTCAACGTGCTGGAAAATATCGCCTTTCCGCTCAGCATCCAGGGACAGGACCGGCCGACGCGCGAAGCGCGGGCGCGTGAGGTCATCGAGCTGGTCGGATTGCGTGGCCGCGAACATTTCTACCCGCGCGAGCTTTCCGGCGGCCAGCAGCAGCGCGTCGGCATCGCCCGCAGCCTCGCGACCAAACCGGAAATCTGGTTTCTCGATGAGCCGTTCTCGGCGCTCGACCCATTGATCCGCCGCGAGATGCAGGACGAGCTGATGCGGCTGCAGACCATGCTGCACAAGACCATCGTCTTCATCACCCATGATTTCGACGAAGCGATCCGGCTTGCCGACCGTATCGCCATCATGAAGGACGGCGAGGTCATCCAGATCGGCACGCCGGAAGAGCTGGTGGTCAACCCGGCGACCGACTATGTCGCCGAATTCACCCGCGACGTCGACCGCGCCAAGGTGATCTCGGCGCGTAGCCTGATGCGCGCCTGCGACGGCGCCGAGCATGGTGGCACCGTTGCGCCAGATGCCAAGATCGCAAGCTTTTCGGCGGAGATCGTATCCGCCGGCAAGCCGTTCGCGGTGGTCAACGGCACCGGCAAGCCGATCGGCGAGGTGACGCCACAAGCGGTGATCGATCTGCTGGCCGGCATTGATCGTTCGAGGGCCGGCGCATGACGGTGACGGCTGGTGCCAGCGAGGCAAGGGCACGTCCGGTTCAGGTCTGGCTGATCGTCTGGGCCTTGGCGCTTGCCGCCGTGCTTGTCGTGTTCCTGCTGCAGGACAGCCTGCCCTGGGCCGTCAATTATCCCGCCAGCGCAATCGTGCCGGTCGCCGACTGGGTCGGCGCCTTGATGGGCTGGATCAAGTCGAACCTGTCGTGGCTGACGCGCTCGATCACCGCGGTGCTGGGCGTGCCGCTCGACTTCGCACTCAACCTGCTGGCCAAGAACTTCAAGATCGGTCACGGCGCCGACGCCTATGTCTTGCCGCGCCTGTCCTGGGTCGGCGTCTGCGCCGCCGCCTTCCTTGCCGGGCATGCCGCCGGTGGCCGGAATCTCGGCATGCTGGTCGGCGGCTGTTTCCTCTACATCGCACTGTTCGGCCAATGGACCAGCGCCATGCTGACGCTGGCGCTGATCTCCATCGCCGTGCCTTTCTGCATCGTCACCGGCCTATTCGCCGGCATCTGGGCATGGCGCAAACCATGGGCGGAAAGGCTCATCGTCTCCCCTGCCCTTGACCTGATGCAGACGATCCCGACCTTTGCCTACCTGATCCCGATGTTGCTCCTGTTCGGCAACAGCCCGGTTTCGGCGATGATCGCGACCGCCATCTTCGCCACGCCGCCGATGGTGCGGGCGACGATGCTTGGGCTGTCGCGGGTGCCCTCCGAGATCGACGATTTCAGCGAGATGGCCGGCTGCACGGCGCGGCAGAAACTGTGGCGGGTGCTTTTGCCCTCGGCGCGGCCGACGCTGATGGTCGGCGTCAACCAGGTGATCATGCTGGCGCTGAACATGGTGATCATCGCTTCGATGATCGGCGCCGGCGGGCTCGGCTACGACGTGCTCTTGGCGCTGCGCGCGCTGAAGGTCGGCGAGGCGATGGAAGCCGGTCTCGCCATCGTCGCGCTGGCGATTGCACTCGACCGGCTGAGCCAGGCGATCGCGCACAAGCAGGCAAAAGGCCATGTCCACCGGGAAGTGAGCCCCAGCTTTTGGCGGCGCTATCCCAATTTGACGCTGGCGATCGCCATCCTTGTCGTCACCACGCTGCTCGGCCTGTTCGTGCCCGCCTTCGCGGCCGTGCCGAAGGCGATCACCTTCACCACCGCGCCGCTGTGGAAGGAAGCGGTGAACTGGATCACCATCAACTTCTTCGACACGATCGAGGCGTTTCGCGTGGCGCTGATCCTCAACGTGCTGAACCCGCTACGCGCCTTTTGCGAAGGCTTTCCGTGGCTGGGCGCGGTGTGCCTGCTCGCCCTTGCCGGCTATCAGCTCTCCGGCCTGCGGCTGGCGGCCCTGGTTGCTGCACTCACCGCTTTCTGCGCCATCACCGGGCTGTGGGAAAAGACCATGGCGACGGTCTATCTCTGTGGCATCTCGGCCTTCATCGCTTGCCTGATCGGCATCCCCATTGGCCTGATGGCCTCGCGCAGCGACCGTTTCGAGAAGATCGTCACGCCGATCATCGACACGCTGCAGGTGCTGCCATCCTTCTGCTTCATCATCCCGGTGGTGATGCTGTTCCGGGTCGGTGACGTCACCGCGATGATCGCAACGGTCGCCTTCGCCGTGGTGCCGGCCATCCGCTACACCAATCACGGCATCAGGCAGGTGCCGCCGGCGCTGATCGAGGCTGCGAAGGTATCCGGCTGCACGCCGCGCCAGACCTTCTTTCGCGTGCAGCTTCCGCTGGCGCTGCCCGAAATCATGCTGGGCGTGAACCAGACGATCCTGATGGCGCTGGCGATGATCATCATCTGCGCCATGGTCGGCACCCGCGACCTCGGCCAGGAAGTGTTCATCGCGCTGTCCAAGGCCGATTCCGGCCGCGGCATCGTCGCCGGCCTTGCCATCGCCTTCATCGGCATCGTCGCCGACCGGCTGTTCAACGCGTGGACGGCGAAGGCGCGGGCGAGGCTGGGTTAGTCCAATTGGTGCCGAATGTCTGAGCCAGGCGATCCGCCCTTTACCGTCCTCGTTTTCGACATGGCCAGAACCGGCGAGCCGGACAGCGAACATCTCGTCCCGGGCTTCGGCACGTTGGAGGCGGCGACGGCCTATGCCGTCGCGAGGGTTCGCGCCTCGGTGGAAGAATTGCGCAAGCCCGGCATCGCGGCCGCTGAGTTGCGCCAGCTCTGGCATCTCTACGGCGAAGACTGCTCGGTATTGAGCAATCCAGTGCGCGGCAGCGATCTTCTCGACGAGTTCATCGCAACGCCGGCGACGCCTGCCGAATGCGACTGGCAGGCGCTGGCGCCAAGGCTGCGCCGCTTCCGTGCCTCCCTGTTGATCTCCAACGACAATGACGAGTCGGTCAGGGTCGGAGGCTTCTTTCGCGAGCCGTACAGGCTGTCGGGGCAAGGCCTGCTCGACCGTTTCCGTGACGACGCCATCGCCGCCTTCAATCACAAGGGCATCATGCCGGCGGTGCCGACCAAAATCCTTGTCGCCAATCATTTCGAGCTTCCCGACCCGCCGCATCCGCTGCCTGGCGATATCAGGCCGCTGCGATGCTGGAAGATCGAGATCGAATTTGTCTGCCACGATGTGAAATTCGGCGCCAACGCCGACGGCATCTTTGCATGGCCCGAAGAGCCGAGCGGACCTGCCCTCGCCGCCATGACATTCCTGCTGATGGCGGACACGCTGGCAGTGCGCGGCGATGGCCCCGACTTTGCCAACACCAGCGACGTGCTGTCGGTCAAGGTGACGGAGACCGATGCTCCGCCCGACTATCCGCTGGATTGAAGCCGGCGCGCATCGCTACTCAGCCGCGACGCCTTTCACCTCGAGATAGCTCTCCATCGAATCGTCCAGTGCCTGCAGCCAGGGCGTATGGTGCAGCGGCGCCATGGTGCCGGTCATCAGCGAGCGATAAGCGTGGTCGCGGAAGCTCATGATGTCTTCCCCCTTGTGGTGCTCCCACTCCATGAAGGTCTTGTTGACCGCCTCGACGTCGAAGCCTGGATAATCGGTCTGGTCCATCAATTCCTTGGTGTAGTCGCCCTGGAACCAGATCATCTGCTCGGCGTCTTCCAGCGTTTCCTCGCGCGCCCGCCATTTTGCGCCGTGCGCGGCCATCGCCTCGGCCGACGGCAATTTGATACGGCCCATGATGACGTCGCGGGCGAACCAGGCCTGCGCGTCGAACATGTTGAAGGTGTAGAACTGATCCTGCATGCCGATGAAGGACAGCTTCGGGTTCTTCTCCCAGACGACGCCCTCATAGAGCCCGTCCGGCCACATGCGGTTGGCGGTCTTGAGCTTCAGATCCTCGGTGAGGAAGGGGAAGGAGTGGAGATAGCCGGTGCACAGGATGATGGCATCGACATCCTTGGTGCTGCCGTCCTTGAAATGCGCGGTCTTGCCGACGACCTTCTGCAGCAGCGGCACCTCTTTCCAGTTCTCCGGCCATTTGAAACCCATCGGCTTCGAGCGGTAGCTGGAGGTGATCGATTTGGCGCCGTATTTGTAGCACTGCGAACCGATGTCCTCGGCCGAATAGGAGCGGCCGATGATCAGGATGTCCTTGCCCTTGAATTCCATGGCGTCGCGGAAATCATGGCTGTGCAGGATGCGGCCGTTGAAGGTCGAAAACCCCTCGAAATAGGGCACGTTGGGCACCGAGAAATGCCCGGAGGCGACGACGACATTGTCGAACTCTTCCGAATAGGTGATGTCGTTGGTGCGGTCATGCGCGGTGACGGTGAATTTCTTCGTCGTCTCGGAGAAGGTCACCATGCGCACCGGGCTGTTGAAGCGCACCCATTTGCGCACGCCGGATTTCTCGACGCGGCCCTTGATGTAATCCCACAGCACGGCGCGCGGAGGATAGGAGCCGATCGGCCGGCCGAAATGCTCCTCGAACGTGTAGTCGGCGAACTCCAGGCATTCCTTCGGTCCGTTCGACCAGAGGTAGCGGTACATCGAGCCGTGCACCGGATCGCCATGCTCGTCGAGGCCGGTGCGCCAGGTGTAGTTCCACAGGCCGCCCCAGTCGGACTGCTTTTCGAAGCAGACGATCTCGGGAATGTCGGCGCCCTTGTCGACGGCCGACTTGAAGGCCCTGAGCTGTGCCAGGCCGGACGGCCCGGCTCCGATAACGGCAACGCGACTTTTCATTGCAGGCCTCCCGATCTGATTTCGACTTTTTGTTTGACGCAATCCCGGACGGAAAACCGTTTCACACTTTTCCTGGAATTGCTCTTACGAAACAAATTTCACTCACAGGACAATAATTGGCCCGTTCGTGCTGTCAACAGTTCCTGTGTCGAAACAGCGCTTCGGCTGTGAGGATTTCGCGCAAAACCTCGCGCGACCAAACACGGGATCGGGTGCATGCGCCTTCAGGCGACTTGCCGTCGCGGTTGCGCTCATGTATCGGCACCTGACATGTTCACCTAGAGTGAAATAAATCCGCAGAGTCCGAGGGCGACATGGCCAACAAGATTTCCGATCCCAAGCCTGGTGCCGGCCCTGCCGGCGCAAAGGCCAAGCCGCTGCCCAAGGTTTCGTCGGACGGCAAGACCATCCGGGCGCCGCTGACGCAGAACCCGCACGCCATTCGCGACACCCGCGAAAAAGTGCTGGAGGTCGCGATCGGCCGCGAGGTGCGGGCGTTCCGCAAGAAGCTTGGCATCACCGTTGCCGATCTGGCGGTCGCCACCGACATTTCGCTGGGCATGCTGTCGAAGATCGAGAACGGCATCACCTCGCCGTCGCTGACCACCTTGCAGGCGTTGTCGCGGGCGCTCGGCGTTCCGGTCACCGCCTTCTTCCGCCGCTTCGAGGAAGAGCGCAGCGCCGTCTTCGTCAAGGCCGGCGAAGGGCTCGACGTCGAACGTCGCGGCACGCGCGCCGGTCACCAGTACAATCTGCTCGGCCATATCGGCTCCAACACCAGCGGCGTCGTCGTCGAACCCTATTTGATCACGCTGACCGAGGATTCGGACGTGTTCCCGACCTTTCAGCATGAGGGCATGGAGTTTCTCTATATGCTCGAAGGCGAGGTCGTCTACCGGCACGGCAGCAACCTCTATCCGATGAAGCCCGGCGACAGCCTGTTCTTCGACGCGGACGCGCCGCACGGGCCCGAACAGTTGACACAGCTGCCGATGCGCTACCTCTCGATCATCTGCTATCCGCAGAACAGCGCGGGTTAGTCCGGCCCGAAGCCCGGCGATGTCGGGCTGCCGTCGTCGAGCTTCGACAGCCACTCGACCAGTGTCGGGCGATAACGCGTCAGGCCCTTGTAGTTGGCGAGTTCGTCCGGAAGGTCACGGATGACGCGGTGCAGGCGGCGTGCCCATTTCGGCTGCGTCACCAGTTCGTCCATCTTGATCAGATAGCAGCGAATCGGAAAGACGATGCCGTTCGAGCGCGGCAGCCGCCAGAAGCTCTGCAGCTCGACGCGCAGGTGCACCTTGTCGCCGACATTCTCCGGCGTCACCGTGGTCCGGTCCGGACCCCATTTGTGATAGTTTTCCGGGCTGGTATCGAGGCGCGGATTGATGGTCATCGTCCAGTTCAGGCGCCGTGCCGGCTTGCCTTGCTGGATGTTGGTGAGGAATTTCAGCGCGCGGGTGAAAATCCCCTTTTCATGCGCCAGCGGCACCGGCGCGTGCCATTCGAAGAAGTTCATGCCGATGTCGAAGTCGAGCGACCAGTCGGCCTGGGTGGTGACCATGCCGGCATCCATCCACAGATTGCCGTCGCGCTGGTCGAGGATGCAGAAATCGCCCTGGCTCTGCCGGGTGATGTACTCCATCGGCCCATAGGGCAGCGTCGAGGTGTCGCCGAAGGTGAAGGTATCGTCGATGCCGAGCGGCCGGTTGATCCAGCGCCAGCGATCGCCGTCGCGGGTCAGCGTGAAATGCTCGGGATAACCCAGCGCCTGCTGCTCCATCAGGAGTTCCAGCAGGTCCCAGCCGGCCAGCGTCATGTGCGGCAGCGACTGGCAGCGCAGCGGATCCTCGGCCAACACCAGCGCACGGTCCTGCATCTCGGCAACATAGTGCTCGTCGACGTCGATCAGGTTTTCCAGCACGCTGCCCTTGGGTCCGACGACATGCGGCTCGATGTTGACCGCATACATGTAGGCGTCTTCGTGGAACGGAAACGGGAACCGCCGGATGTGCTCCGGGCTGTTCTTGAAGGTGAAATCGTCGCGGAACGTTTCCTTGCGAAAGGTGATTCCCAAGCTCGCCTCCTATCTTTCCAGCACCAGCGACCGCCCCTCGAAGCGCGACACGCACGGCATGATCTTGCAACCCGAGCGGTGGTCTTCCTCACTCAGCCAGTGGTCGTTGTGGATGAACTTGCCGTCATACGAGATGACATTGGTTTCGCACTGGCCGCAGACGCCGCCACGGCACAGATAGGGCGGATCGACGCCGGCCGCCTCGATCGCTTCGAGCAGGCTCTGCTGTTCGTCGACACTGATCGTCTTGCCAGTTGCGGCAAGCGTCACGTCGAAAGGCAGGCCGGGCTGGGGCGCTGCGAAATGCTCGAAATGCACGGTCTCCGACGGCCAGCCCAGGGTGGCGGCGCGCTCACGCACCCAGTTGATCATGCCGGCCGGACCGCAGACATAGAGATGCGTGCCGAGCGGTTGCGACGACAACAGCCGGTCGAGCTCGATGCGCTCGTCAAGGTCGTCATGATAGAGCCTGATCCGTCGGTCGTAGCGCTCGCGCAGCAGATCGGCATAAGTGCCGAGCGAGGCGGTGCGGCAGGTGTAGTGCAGTTCGAAATTGCCGCCTTCCGCCGCCAGCTGCGCGGTCTGCGCCATGAACGGCGTGATGCCGATGCCGCCGGCCAGCATCAGGTGCTTTTTGGCGCGCAGGTCGAGCGAGAACAAATTGACCGGATAGCTGACCACCATTTCATGGCCAGGCCGGACATTCCTGTGCATGAACAGCGAGCCGCCGCGGCCGACATCGTCGCGGCGCACGCTGATCGTGTATTCGCGCGTGTCGAGCGGCGAGCCCATCAGCGAGTAGGGATTGAGCCGGGTGCGCTCGCCGTCGCGCATCTCGACCACGACATGGGCTCCCCCGGAAAAGGTCGGCAAGAGCTGGCCGTCGCGGCGGCGGAAATGGAAGCGGGTGACCAGCTCATTGACCGGCACCACATCGCTGACCACGACATCGAGTTTTGTCGTTCCGGTGCTCATCGAAAAATCTCCTCCATCGGAGGAATCTCGCTGCGATCCTCGGCGTTGACGCAGACACCCTGGAACGCGGCGATGCGCCTGGAATAATGGTCGCGCACCAGGAGCAGCAGGCCGCAATGCGCGCAGGTCGCCGGCTGCGTCGTCACGTTCTCGGTGATGCCCTTGCAATGCACGCACTGCATGCGCCGTGCCAGCGAGCCGCGATGCTCGGTCTGGATCGAGGTGTGATCGACGCCGGCTTCAAGGGCAGCCTGCATCGCCTGGCCGATCAGGCCTTCGGTGCCCGTGAGATAGAGGCGCAGGCCCATATGCGCATTGGCCAGCGTCTGCCTGAGCCGCGGCAGCAGGCTGGCAAAGGACGGCGCCTCATGAAACTGCGCCGGCCTCAGCGCTTCGAGCGCTGCGGCATGCTTGCCGTCAGGACCAGGGATGAAGACGATTTCGGCCCCGTCGAAAAACCCTGGCGGTGTCCGCTCGGCCATTTCCGCTATCGCCAGCGCGCCCTCCGCATCTGCAACGAAAAGATGGTGCTTGCCGGGCTGTGGAGACAGCGTTCCGTAAACGGGCCGGCTGATGATGCTTTTGGCTGCCATTTAAGTCTTCGTGCCTCGAACCCCTCGCTGTTGATTATGCCTCAACCTTTGGCCGTGCGCTTGGTCTTCTTGGGATCGTCGAAGGGGAGCGGCTGCGCCGTCGCCTTGATCGAACCGCTTTTGTTGCGAATCTCGAGCTTGGTGTCCTTGACCGCGCAGTCGACGTCGAGCCGGGCGATGCCCATCGATTTCTTCACCAGCGGCGAATACATCGCGCAGGTCACCACGCCGACCTTCTTGCCGTCGCGATAGACCGGCGCGCCCTCGTCGGCCGGCTCCTTGCCGTCGAGCAGAACGCCATAAATCTTGAAGCGTTCCTTGCCCTTGAGGCGGTAATGCTCCTCGGCGCCACGGAAGCCAGTCTTGCCGGGGCTGACGGTGAAGTCGAGGCCGAGCTCCCACAGCGTGTCGCCGGGACCTTCATTGTCGAACGGGTATTTCTGCGAATTGTCGTAGGGATAGAACAAGAGGTAGCTCTCAACGCGCAGCATATCGAGCGTGGTGAAGCGGCACGGAATGATGCCGGCGCTCTTGCCCTCATCGAGGATCCTGTCCCAGATCGTGCCGGCATCCTGGCCACGGCAGAAGATCTCGTAGCCGCGCTCGCCGGTGTAGCCGGTGCGTGAAATCATCACCGGAAAGCCGAACAGCTGCGTCTGCATGTGATGGAAATAGTTGAGATCGCGAATAGCAGGCACATGCTTGGCCAGATAGTCGACAGCGGTTGGCCCCTGTAGCGACAGGTCATGCAGATTGTCATCGAAGCGCAAGGAGACGTCGCGCCCGACGGAAGCGCGCTGCAACTCCTCATGGCCGGTGCCGGAGCCATGCACGACCATCCAGGAATTCGGTCCGGTGCGGTAGAGGATGCAGTCGTCGGTGAACTTTCCCGCCTCGTTCAGCATGCAGGCATAGGCCGACTTGCCGGGATAGATCTTCTCGACGTCACGCGTGGTCGCCAGATCGATCAGGTGCGAGGCGTGCGGCCCGGTGATGTGGACCTTCTTGAGGCCCGAAACATCCATCAGCCCGGCCTTGGTGCGGATGGCGACGTACTCTTCGTCGGCGTTCTTGTCGTAGGTCCAGGCAGTCCCCATGCCGCTCCAGTCTTCGAGCTTCGAACCAAGGGCGCGATGGCGATCCGCCAGGGTTGAAAATCTCCAGGATGCCGTCATCCGCTCGTCCTCCGTTTCGAAAAATCGTTTGCTGTTCCCTGCCCCCTGCGCAGTCGCGGGGGCTTTGGCCGAATATTGACCGCAAACATTCGGGCGCCGCAATACCCATAAGCAATTAATTTCATTGTCAGGCAAAATCCGTCGCACGAAGCAAACGGTTAACCCAACGTAAAATCGGCTTGACAATTGCGGAAATCGGACGGAATTTATGAAAAAAATTTCACTCTCTTGAAAGAGGGCGACGCGCGGTGGATTCGGAACCGTGCGTCGGAAAAAGGGGAAAACCGATGTCAGACATGCAGCAGCGCATTGAAGCGCTGTACCGTTCCGACGTGCGCGGATCCATGCTCCTGATCGTCTGCCTGTGGGCAACGATCCTCTTCGTCCTCCTCATGACGTGGCCATACATCCCCGATAGCGGCATCAGGGTCGTCGTCGCGATCGCGGCGGCCGCCGTGCTGATCTTCAACACGGCCGCCATCCTGGCGATGGTCAAGCACTACAAGGAAGACAAGGACTTCATCTACGGGCTCGACATCAAGAACGCCGACGCATTCCGCAACCGCAAGTCCTGAAGGGGTAGAAGACATGTCGCGCTACAAACCGCCGGAGCAGAGCAAGGCCGGACAGATTTTCGATATCGTCGTCGTTGTCGTCGCCATCTTCGTCGCCCTGTGGCTGCCGCTGAAACTCGGGCTGGCGGGTGCGGCCAAATCGATCGACGCACTCGATACCAAGACCTGGGAGACGCTCGGCCAGAACGCGACCATGGCCTCGATCTGGGAAAAGCTCGGCTACACGCCCGAGACCGCGCACGACATCATCCAGAACCGCTTCCACTATGTCATCGACTGGCCGACGCTGATCATCATGGCCGCGGTGCTGATCGGTTATTTCGTCTTCCTGTTCCGCGCCTCCGACCGCGAATATCGCGAAGTCATCAACGAAAAGTTCGACGACAAGTAAAAACTTTCCACGAACAATCGGGGGACACGATCATGTGGATGGCACTCTCCTACGCCTGCTGGGGCATCTCGATCGTGCTTGCCCTGTGGATGCTCAACGACTGGTTCAAGGTTGACACGACCTTCTCAGAAGAGGTGCTGACCTCGTCGCGCGAAGGCGAATTGGAAGCCGTTTCCGAAAAACACCGGATCTGAGTGGGGATTGAACAATGACGATCACACTTGAACCGGTAATCCACGGGGACAGGGTCTCACTGCTGCGCGTGCTCGGCCCGGCCCATGTCTGGGCGCTCGGAGTCGGCATCGTGCTGGTCGGCGAATTCACCGGCTGGAATTTTGCCGCCGACAAGGGCGGCGCGCTTGCCGCGCTGATCGTCTGCTGGCTCGTCGGATTGCTCTACACCTCGGTCGCGATGATCGATTCCGAGGTGACATCGACGGTCGCCGCCGCCGGCGGCCAGTATGCGCAGGCAAAGCACATTGTCGGGCCGCTGATGGCCTTCAATGTCGCGCTGTTCCTGGTCTTTGCCTACACCATGCTCGAAGTGTCCGACGCGATCCTGCTCGGCGACACCATCGTCGCCAAGGCGGGGGTCGAAGGGCTCACCCACAATTCCTTCATCGCCGCCACCATCGTGGTGCTGGCATGGCTGAACTATCGCGGCGTGCTGATGACGCTGAACGTCAACTTCGTCATCACCGCAATCGCCTACATCTCGATCGTCATCCTGTTTTTCTCGGTCAGCCCGTGGACGCAGGGCGCCGTGCTGAAGCTGAACGAACTGGTCACACCCGACAACGCCCTGCCCTATGGCTGGATCGGCGTCATCGCCGCCTTCCAGTTCGGCATCTGGTACTATCTCGGCATCGAGGGCACCACGCAGGCCGCCGAGGAAGTGCGCTCGCCGGCTCGCTCGCTGCCCTACGGCACGATGGCCGGCATGATCACGCTTTTGATCGCCGCCGCCATGACCTGGTATGTCTGCGCCTCGATGATGCCGTGGGAATATCTGGGCATCACCTATTACCCGCTGTGGGACGCCGGCAAGCTGACCGGCAGCCCGTTGCTTGAGAACCTGTTGTTCATCGCGACGCTGCTTGCCGCACTTGCCTCCGCCAATGGCTGCATCAACGACGCGGCGCGCGCCTGGTTCTCGCTCGGCCGCGACCGCTATCTGCCGACATGGTTCTCGGCCGTGCATCCGAAATACCGCACGCCCTATCGCTCGATCCTGTTCCTGCTGCCGATCGCGCTGGCCTTCGCCTTCATCGCCGACCTCAACCAGGCGATCACCTTTTCGATCCTGTCGGGCGTGCTGCAATACACG
Source organism: Mesorhizobium sp. P2_C7 (assembly GCF_056404515.1). Lineage (NCBI taxonomy): Bacteria > Pseudomonadati > Pseudomonadota > Alphaproteobacteria > Hyphomicrobiales > Phyllobacteriaceae > Mesorhizobium > Mesorhizobium sp. P2_C7. Next base: position 78,859 of record NZ_JBFUDW010000004.1, read on the forward strand.
TTCATGAGCATCAACATCGTCATGTTCAGGAAGAAATGGCCGCTCGGCTCGATCCGCCGCGGCTATACGCATCCGTTCCATCCGCTGCCGGCGATCGTGCTGTTCTGCCTGTGCGTGGTGACCTTTTTCGCGATTTTCCTCGGCTTCGGCTCGCAGCTGATCGCCATGGTCGCCTTCTATTTCCTGATCTCGCTATGGTTCCATTTCTACCGCTACAAGTTCGTGCGGCGCGGCGATCAGTTCACCATGCCGTGGCCGAAGCCGCAGGGTTATTGATGGGAGTAGGCCCGTCCGTAACCTGGACGGGCCTGGCATGACAAAATGTCCGAGGTGACGTCAGCACTCTTTGCCGGGGCAATTGTCCTGGCCCTCGTCCTTCATCTTGCCTGGCTGGCGCGCGCCAGCCGCAACAGGGCATCAGTGGCGCTCGCCATCGACCATGCCAGCGTTCGTACCGTCATTGCCGACGCTGCCGATGTTTCGGACGGCACCGCTGGTGTCATCACATGGGAAGGTTCCTGGAAGGGCCGACGCGTCCAGGTGCGCACAATCGTCGACACGCTGGCAACACGAAAACTTCCGGCACGTTGGCTGAGCGTCTCGATCACCGAGCCCGTGTCGGTGCCCGGCACTTTCGACATGATGATGCGGCCGGGCTCGCCGACGACCTTCTCCAATTTCGATCATCTCGACCATACGCTGCCGAAGGCTCCGGGATTTCCAGCCGAGGCAGTGCTGCGCACCGACCGCAGGGGCGCGCGTTTTCCTCAAGGTATCATCGCCAGCCATGTCGAGATTTTCTCCGAAGGGCGCGCCAAGGAACTGCTGATCACGCCCAAGGGCATACGCATCGTCTGGCTGCTGGCCGAGGCCGAGCGGGCACGCTACGGCGTGTTCCGGCAAGCCGAATTTGGGGATGCCACACTCGATCCAAAGCTGATCGAAAGACTGCTGGTGTCGGTGTCGGCACTTCGCGACGCCATCAACAAAAGCGATCGGCAGGCCGCATGACCAGTTCCGTCACTGTACCCGCCCCTCCCAACCCGTATCTGGTGCTGGGCGCAGCAATCGTGCTGCCGGCGAGCGGACATGTCATTCTGGGCGTGCCGGTGCGCGGCCTGCAATTTCTTTTCTTCATGGTGATCCTGGCATGGGTCACCGCCAAGATCGCGCCGCCGGACGCCAGCTTTGTCGGCCGTCATGCCGGCGGCTTCCTGATTTATGCGTTGTCGATCCTCGACGCCTACAGGATAGCCCGCATCCGCACCGCCAAATGGGTTCACAAGGTCCGACGAGACAATGATGGCGCGCAGACCGGCATTGAGAAACATACGTAACTGGAGGAATATTTTTTTCATACGATTGAATTCAGGAGACTCATTCGGTACATCATCTCAGAACTGCAAACACCGGGAGGCTGACATGTGTGGAATTGTCGGACTGTTTTTGAAGGACAAGTCGCTGGAACCCCAGCTTGGCTCGATGCTGTCGCAGATGCTGATCTCGCTCAGCGATCGCGGTCCGGACAGCGCCGGCATCGCCATCTATGGCGCGCCTTCCAGGAATGAGGCCAAGATCACCATCCAGTCGGCCAAGCCGGAGCGCGATTTCCGCGGCCTCGAGGCCGAACTCGCCAAGGCCATCGGCACGCCGGTGACGATCACTGTCAAATCGACCCATGCGGTCGTCAGGACCACGCCTGCCAAGACCGACGAGGCGCGCGAAGCGATCCAGGCGCTGCGCCCCGACATCCGCATCATGGGCGCCGGCGACGTGGTCGAAATCTACAAGGAGGTCGGCCTGCCCGAGGCGGTCGTCGACCGCTTCGATGTCCGCAGCATGACCGGCACGCATGGCATCGGCCATACCCGCATGGCGACGGAATCGGCGGTGACGACGATGGGCGCGCATCCGTTCTCGACCGGCGCCGACCAGTGCCTGGTGCACAATGGTTCGCTGTCCAACCACAACAATGTCCGCCGCGAACTGATCCGCGAAGGCATGACCTTCGAGACCGAAAACGACACCGAGGTCGCGGCCGCCTATCTCTCCTCGCAGATGGCGCATGGCAAGAATCTCGGCGAAGCGCTGGAGGGCACGCTCTCCGACCTCGACGGCTTCTTCACCTTTGTCGTCGGCACCAAGAACGGCTTTGGCGTGGTGCGCGATCCGATCGCCTGCAAGCCCGCCGTGATGGCCGAGACCGACCAGTATGTCGCCTTCGGCTCGGAGTATCGTGCGCTGACCAAACTGCCCGGCATAGACAATGCGAGGGTCTGGGAACCCGAGCCCGCAACCGTCTATTTCTGGGAGCATTGAGTTCATGCCGGCAACCAAACTTTCAAAGACGGCGGCGCACGACCACGCTTCCCGGGTCTTCGACCTCGACCAGATGTCGTTGCGCGAGCTCAACCAGGCGCTGCATAATCTGGCGCCCGGCTCGAATGAAACGGCGTGGGAAGTGCTCAACCCGAAAGGCAACCATTCGGTCGCCGTCGGCGTCGACCAGCCTGTTACCATCGATGTGCGCGGCAGCGTCGGCTATTATTGCGGCGGCATGAATTCCGGCAGCGCCATCACCGTGCATGGCTCGGCCGGGCCCGGCGTCGGCGAGAACATGATGTCGGGTTCGATCACCGTGAAGGGTGATGCCAGCCAGTATGCCGGCGCCACCGGCAAGGGTGGCCTGCTGGTCATCGAAGGCAATGCCTCGTCGCGTTGCGGCATTTCGATGAAAGGCATCGACATCGTCGTGCACGGCAATATCGGCCACATGTCGGCCTTCATGGCGCAGTCCGGCAATCTGGTGGTGCTGGGCGATGCCGGCGATGCGCTGGGCGATTCCATCTACGAGGCGCGGCTATTCGTGCGCGGCAAGGTCGACAGCCTCGGTGCCGACTGCATCGCCAAGGAGATGCGGGCCGAACACCTGGAGTTGCTGCAAGGCCTGCTCGACCGTGCCGGCGTCACCGGCGTCAAGCCGTCGGACTTCAAACGCTACGGCTCGGCGCGCACGCTCTACAATTTCAATATCGACAACGCCGACGCGTATTGAGGCCGCATGACCTACAGGAACCCGCCGACGACGCCGCGCAAATCCGCGACCTTCGACGACTACACGCTTTCTGAAATCCGCCGCGCCGCGGCGACGGGGATCTACGATATCCGTGGCGCCGGCGCCAAGCGCAAGCTGCCGCATTTCGACGACCTGCTGTTCCTCGGCGCCTCGATTTCGCGCTATCCGCTGGAAGGCTATCGCGAGCGCTGCGACACCAGCGTCGTGCTCGGTTCGCGCCATGCCAAGAAGCCGATCGAACTCAAGATCCCGATCACCGTCGCCGGCATGAGCTTCGGCTCGCTGTCCGGCCCGGCCAAGGAAGCACTCGGACGCGGCGCAACCCTGTCGGGCACCTCGACCACCACAGGCGATGGCGGCATGACCGAGGAAGAGCGCGGCCATTCTAAGACGCTGGTCTACCAATACCTGCCGTCGCGCTACGGCATGAACCTGCGCGACCTGCGCCGTGCCGATGCGATCGAAGTCGTCGTCGGCCAGGGCGCGAAGCCCGGCGGCGGCGGCATGCTGCTTGGCCAGAAGATTTCCGACCGCGTCGCCGAAATGCGCACGCTGCCGAAAGGCATCGATCAGCGCTCGGCCTCTCGCCACCCCGACTGGACCGGGCCCGACGATCTCGAGATCAAGATCCTCGAACTGCGCGAAATCACCGACTGGGAAAAGCCGATCTACGTCAAGGTCGGCGGCGCCCGCCCCTATTACGATACGGCGCTTGCCGTGAAAGCCGGCGCCGATGTCGTCGTCGTCGACGGCATGCAGGGCGGCACGGCGGCCACGCAGGAAGTGTTCATCGAAAACGTCGGCCAGCCGACGCTTGCCTGCATCAGGCCGGCGGTGCAGGCACTGCAGGATCTCGGCATGCACCGCAAGGTGCAGCTGATCGTCTCCGGCGGCATCCGCAACGGCGCCGATGTCGCCAAGGCATTGGCGCTGGGCGTCGATGCGGTCTCGATCGGCACGGCTGCCCTTGTCGCGCTCGGCGACAACGACCCACGCTGGGAGGCCGAGTATAACGAGCTCGGCACCACGGCGGGCGCCTATGACGACTGGCACGAGGGCCGCGACCCGGCCGGCATCACCACGCAGGACCCGGAACTGATGAAGCGCGTCGACCCGGTCGCCGCCGGGCGCCGGCTGGCGAACTACCTCAAGGTGATGACACTGGAAGCTCAGACTATCGCCCGCGCGTGCGGCAAGAACAGCCTGCACAATCTCGAACCCGAGGACCTCGTCGCGCTGACGATCGAGGCCGCCGCCATGGCCGGCGTGCCGCTGGCCGGCACCAACTGGATACCGGGGAAGAACGGCTTCTGATCAACGAAGGGCCGAAGCCCACACGCTCTGGGGCCACCAATCGACAAAAAAATGGGGAACTTCCGTGACAGCTGATCTTGCAGAATTCGCAAGGGCGAAAAACGTCAAATATTTCATGATTTCCTACACCGACCTGTTCGGTGGCCAGCGTGCCAAGCTGGTGCCGGCGCAGGCCATCGCCGACATGCAGAAGGACGGCGCCGGCTTTGCCGGGTTCGCCACATGGCTCGATCTCACGCCGGCACATCCCGACATGCTGGCGGTTCCGGATCCGGATTCGGTGATCCAGCTGCCCTGGAAGCCGGAAGTGGCCTGGGTCGCCGCCAACTGCATCATGGACGACAAGGAGGTCGGCCAGGCGCCGCGCAACACGCTGAAGCGACTGATCGCCGAGGCGGCCGGCGACGGCATGCACGTCAAGACCGGCGTCGAGGCCGAGTTCTTCCTGATCTCGCCGGACGGCAAGACGATTTCCGACGAATACGACACGGCGTCGAAGCCCTGCTACGACCAGCAAGCGGTGATGCGCCGCTACGATGTCATCGCCGAGATCTGCGACCACATGCTGGCGCTCGGCTGGGGCGCCTACCAGAACGACCACGAGGATGCCAACGGCCAGTTCGAGATGAACTGGGCCTTCGACGATGCGCTGGCCACCGCAGACAAGCATTCCTTCTTCAAATTCATGGTCAAGTCGATCGCGGAAAAGCACGGCCTGCGCGCGACATTCATGCCGAAGCCCTTCCAGGGCCTGACCGGCAATGGCTGCCATGCGCATATCTCGGTGTGGGACAAGGCCGGCAAGACCAACGTCTTTGCCGACAATGCGATGGAACTCGGCCTGTCGGCCAAGGGCAAGAATTTCCTCGGCGGCATCATGAAGCATGCTTCCGCGCTTGCCGCGATCACCAACCCGACGGTCAATTCCTACAAGCGCATCAACGCACCGCGCACCATTTCGGGCGCGACTTGGGCGCCGAACACGGTGACCTGGACCGGCAACAACCGCACTCACATGGTGCGCGTGCCCGGCCCCGGCCGCTTCGAACTTCGCCTGCCCGACGGCGCGGCCAACCCCTATCTGCTGCAGGCGGTCATCATCGCCGCCGGCCTCGACGGCATCCGCTCGAAGGCCGATCCCGGCAAGCGCTACGACATCGACATGTACCAGCACGGCCATACGGTGAAGGGCGCGCCGAAGCTGCCGCTCAACCTGCTCGACGCGTTGCGCGAGTTCGACAAGGACAAATCGCTGAAGGCGGCGCTGGGTGAGGAATTCTCGTCGGCCTATCTAAAGCTGAAGCACCAGGAATGGAATTCCTATGCTTCGCACTTCACGCAATGGGAGCGCGACCACACGCTGGATATCTAACTCTCAGCGAATGCGAGCGACCTCGGAATGAACTGATGAAATACTCGATCTTCTCGCTCGCCCGCGCCGCCCTGTCTGGCCACAAGAACTGGCAGCGCACCTGGCGCGACGCCGTGCCGAAGGATCGCTACGACGTGGTGATCATCGGCGGTGGCGGCCATGGCCTGGCCACCGCCTGGTTCCTCGCCAGCGAGTACGGTATCAGGAATGTCGCCGTGCTGGAAAAAGGCTGGATCGGCTCCGGCAATGCCGGCCGCAACACCACCATCATCCGCTCCAATTACGGCCTGCCCGGCAACACCGGCTTCTACGAACTGTCGATGAAGCTGTGGGAGCGAATGGAGCAGGACCTCAACTACAACACGATGGTCAGCCAGCGCGGCGTCATCAACCTCTACCATTCCGACGCGCAGCGCGACGCCTATGCGCGGCGCGGCAACACCATGCGCATCAACGGCATCGATGCCGAACTGCTCGACCTCGCCGCGGTCAAGAAGATGATCCCGTTCCTGAACTTCGACAATGCGCGCTTTCCTGTGCAAGGCGGGCTCTTGCAGCGGCGTGGCGGCACGGCGCGCCACGATGCCGTGGTCTGGGGCTATGCCCATGCGGCGAGCGCGCTCGGCGTCGACATCATCCAGAACTGCGAGGTGACCGGCTTTACCCGCGACGCCAACGGCAAGGTGACCGGCGTCCAGACCTCGCGCGGCAAGATCGGCGCCGGCAAGGTCGGCATGGCGGTCGCCGGCAGTTCCTCGCGCGTCGCGGCGATGGCGGGCCTGCGCCTGCCGATCGAAAGCCATGTGCTGCAGGCCTTCGTCTCCGAAGCGATCAAGCCGCTGATCCCCGGTGTCATGACCTTCGGTGCCGGCCATTTCTACGTCAGCCAGTCGGACAAGGGCGGGCTGGTCTTCGGCGGCGACATAGACGGCTACAATTCCTACGCCCAGCGCGGCAACATGCCTGTGATGGAGGATGTCTGCGAGGGCGGCATGGCGCTGATGCCGATGATCGGCCGTGTGCGCCTGCTGCGCCAGTGGGGCGGCATCATGGACATGTCGATGGACGGATCGCCGATCATCGACAAGACGCCAGTCGACGGGCTCTACCTCAACGCCGGCTGGTGCTATGGCGGCTTCAAGGCGACGCCGGGATCAGGCTTTGTCTTTGCCCACCTGCTGGCCCGCGATCAATCGCACGAGGAAGCCGTGCGGTTCCGCCTCGACCGCTTCCGGACTGGCGCGATGATCGACGAAAAGGGCCAGGGCGCCCAACCGAACCTGCACTGAGGACGGACGGAACCATGCGCATTGTCTGTCCCTTCTGCGGCGAACGCGAACTCGGCGAATTCACCTATCTGGGCGACGCCAAACCGGTGCGGCCGGCGGCCGGCGCCTCGGAAGACGAGGTCTTCGACTACGTCTATCTGCGCGACAATGTCGCCGGCGAGACTAGCGAATACTGGTACCATGGCGGCGGCTGCCGGACCTGGCTGAAGATCGCCCGCAACACGCTGACGCACGAGATTTCTTCGGTTGAGCCGGCGGCGGGTGCCGATGCCGCGAAGGTTGGTGCGTGATGGCCGGCGGACAGACCAACCGGCTGGACAGTGGCGGCCTCATCGACCGCTCTGCGCCGCTGAATTTTCGTTTCGACGGCAAGACTTTCTCAGGCTTCCAGGGCGACACGCTCGCCTCGGCGCTGATCGCCAATGGCGTCAAGCTGGTCGGCCGCTCGTTCAAATACCATCGCCCGCGCGGCATCCTCACCGCTGGCTCGGAAGAGCCGAACGCGCTGGTCGAATTGCGCACCGGCGCGCGGCGCGAACCGAACACCAAGGCGACCACGGCCGAGCTCTATGAAGGGCTAGAGGCCGCCAGCCAGAACCGCTGGCCATCGCTGCGCCATGATGTGATGTCGGTCAACCAGCTGTTCGCGCCGATCTTCGTCGCCGGCTTCTACTACAAGACCTTCATGTGGCCGGCGAAATTCTGGGAAGCGATCTACGAACCGGCGATCCGCCGTGCCGCCGGACTTGGCCGCGCCGCGGGCGTTGCCGATCCCGACCATTACGACAAAGCGTGGGCCCATTGCGATGTGCTGATCGCCGGCTCGGGCCCGGCCGGACTGGCCGCGGCCTTGGCAGCCGGACGCAGGGGTGCCCGTGTCATCCTGTGCGAGGAGGATTTTTCGCCGGGCGGGCGTCTTTTGTCGGATGGCGGCACGATCGATAGCCTGCCGGCAGCGGAATGGCTTTCGCGGACGCTGGCTGAGCTCGCTACCCTGCCAGACGTCCGCATCATGACCCGCACGACGCTGTTCGGGGTCTATGACGGCGGCACCTATGGCGCCATCGAGCGGGTCAACGACCATCTGCCCTCGCCGCCGGAGCATCAGGTGCGCCAGCGGCTGTGGCGGATCGTGGCCAGGCGCTGCATCGTCGCGGCCGGCGCCATCGAACGGCCGATTGTCTTTGCCGACAACGACACGCCCGGCGTGATGATGGCTTCCGCCATGCGGACCTATGTCGCGCGCTACGCGGCAGCGCCGGCAAAGCGCATCGCGCTGTTCACCAACAATGAGGATGGCTGGCGCACGGTCGAGATCGCACTCGGCGCCGGGTTGCAGATCGCGGCGGTCATCGACGCGCGGCCTGACGTATCGCCCGCCCATCGTTCGCTGGCGTCCAAGGGTGGCTTCCCCGTGCTGCACGGCTCCGTCAGTGGGGTCGATGGCGGCAAGGATGGCGTCAAAAAGATCGCTGCGTCACTCACCGGTGGCGCGCGCGCCGAGGTCGAAGCCGACGGGCTTGCCGTGTCCGGCGGCTGGAACCCGGCTGTCGGGCTGACCTCCTATCATCGCGGCCGGCCGAAATGGCTGGATAACATCGCCGCCTTCGTGCCGGATGGCGCGCCTCCCGGAATGGTGGCCGTGGGCGCCGCCAACGGCGCCTTCGGGCTCGGCGCCTGCCTGGCTCAGGGCTTTGCCGCGGGTAGCGCAGCCGCGCATGACGCCGGGCACAGCGGCAAGGCAGGCACGGCCCCTGTCGCCGACGACGAGGCGTTCTCGCTCAAGCCGCTCTGGCATGTCACCGGCAAGGGCAAGGCCTTTGTCGACTACCAGCACGACGTCACCGCCTCCGACATCGAACTGGCGCAACGCGAGGGCTTTGAATCCGTCGAGCATCTGAAGCGCTACACGACGCTCGGCATGGCGACCGACCAGGGCAAGACCTCCAATGTCGCCGGTCTCGCCATCATGGCTGCGGTCAGCGGCCGGTCCATTCCCGAGACCGGCACGACGATCTACCGTCCTCCTTACGTGCCCGTCGCCATCGGCGCCTTTGCCGGCCATCATCGCGACGAGACGTTCCATGCGACGCGGCTGACGCCGTCGCATCATTGGGCCGCCGAACGGGGCGCTGTCTTCGTCGACACCGGACTGTGGAAGCGCGCGCAATGGTATCCGCGCGCCGGCGAGAAGGACTGGCTGGAATCGGTGACCCGCGAGGTCAAGGCGGTGCGCGGCGGCGTCGGCTTCTGCGATGTCTCGACGCTCGGCAAGATCGACGTGCACGGTGCGGATGCCGGCGCTTTCCTCGACCGCGTCTATATCAACACCTTCTCCAATCTCGCCGTCGGCAAGGCCCGCTACGGGCTGATGCTGCGCGAGGACGGCATGGTCTATGACGACGGCACCACGTCGCGGCTGGCCGAGGATCATTATTTCCTGACCACCACGACGGCCAAGGCCGGACTGGTGATGCAGCATCTCGAATTCTGTCGGCAGGTGCTGTTTCCCGAACTCGATGTGCAGTTGACATCTGTCTCCGACCAGTGGGCACAGTTCTCGATCGCCGGGCCGAAAACCCGTGACCTGCTCAAGGAGATTGTCGATCCGGCGGAGGACCTTTCTAATGAAGGTTTCCCGTTCATGGGGGCGCGTGAAGTCCGCTTGCGCGGCGGCATCAAGGCGCGGCTGTTCCGCATCTCGTTCTCCGGCGAGATGGCGTTCGAGATTTCGGTGCCGGCACGCTTTGGCGATGCCATGGCGCGCAATCTGATGCTGGCCGGTGCGCCATTCGGCGTGACGCCTTACGGGACCGAGGCGCTCGGCGTCATGCGCGTCGAAAAAGGTCACATCGCCGGACCGGAACTGAGCGGTACGACGACGGCGGCGGATCTTGGTCTCGGCAAGATGATGTCGACCAAAAAGGATTTCATTGGCCGCGTCATGGCCGGGCGCGAGGCGCTGGTTGCACCGAACCGTCAGGTCGTGGTCGGCATCAAGCCGGTGGACAAGGCGCGCAGGCTGCGCTCCGGCGCGCATATCATTCCGAAGGGGCAGGCACCTGGCCCGGGCAACGACCAGGGCTATGTCACCTCGGTCTGCTTCTCGCCGACATCAGACCAATGGATCGGGCTCGGCCTGGTCGAGCGCGGCCGCGAACGCATCGGCGAGATCGTTCATGCGCATGATCCGCTGCGCGGCGAGGACTATGACGTCGAACTGTGCAATCCCGTCTTCTACGATCCGGATGGAGGGCGCCAGCGTGGTTGAGTTTTCCTGGGCTTCCCGCAGTCCGCTCGAGCATGCGCTTGCCCCAGGCTCGCATGGCGCACGCGGCATCGAGGCCGGCGTCTCGCTGACCGAAATCCGCAATTTCGACCTCATCCAGGTGATGGCGCGGCGCGGCAAAGCGGCCGAACTGGCGCGGGCGGCCAACGGCCGTTTCGGCGTGGCGGCTCCCAATGCGTCCACGGTGGTACAGGCTCAAGACGCCACGCTGATCTGGTCCGGGCCGGATCAGTTCTTCATCCTGTCGAAGGGCGGCAAGCACACGATGGACACGCTGGCGCCGGCATTGTCCGGCCCTGCCTCCCTGTCCGACCAGTCGCATGCGCGCGCCCTGGTCAGCATTTCCGGGGCCAAGGCCTGCACCATGCTGGCCAAGCTGTCGTCGATTGACCTGCACCCGTCGGCATTCCCGATTGGCGCTGCCGCCGCAACTTCGATCGATCACACCAGCGTCACGCTCTGGCGCGGCGGCGATCGGCCGGATGGGCAGGCCGTGTTCAACCTGCTGGTGTTTTCGACCTTCGCCGGAAGCCTGTGGCACACGATGCTCGACGCGGCGGCTGAGTACGGCGTGACGATCGCGCATTCGGAGGAGTTGGCGTAGCGCGGAACAGACAAGAAGGGCCACGTTCGCTTGCCAAATCCGGCCTTGCCGCCTATTCTTCCTGCTAAAATAATTTCACGTACAGGCAAACTTGTTTCTCGAACCGATGTCTCGAAACGCAACGCTGAGATGAGCCAGTCGCCCTACCCTGCCGTCGCTGCCGGACCACCACGGCCGAGCCTCATCCTGAGGCCCGGCCAGATCGCGCTGCCGCCGGGCATGGAGCGCTATACCATCCAGGGCAACGGCGCCGTCCTCATCGAAGTCGAAGCCGGCGATACACTGACCGTGCGCAATGTCGAAGGCGGCCAGGCCTGCGAGCTGCTGGCGTGGGACAGGAGCGGCGTGACCGACCCCGGCATTTTTGGCGAAACATCGAACAGCAATGCTGCCGGCATCAAGGCGCTTTTGGCCGAGGGTGACGACAGTCTTGGCGCGTTGCGGCGCGGGCTTGCGCGCCGGCAGGTGCAGTTGGATCAGGCCAAGGCAGTGCGTGTTTTCGGCGGCGCTACGCCGGTCGGCACCGAGCAGGGTTTCAATATCGTGCGCGACGGCGCGATGGTCATCGCCGCGCCCGGCGGCCCGATGCTTGTCGATGGCCACGACACGGCAACGCCGCTCAGCGTCATCGTCCGGCGCGCCACGATCCGTCCGGCGGCGAAGTCGCAATTGGCCGACCCGCTCGCCGATCCGGTGCTCGACCTGCGCGTCCACTCTGCGACGGCGGAATCCTACTTCGTCAAGGCCGGCGACTATCTGCAGATCATCGACGTCGACGGGCGCCAATGCACCGACTTCCAGTGCTTTTCGGCACGCAAGCTGGATAAGGGTCGCGACCATCCGCTCGACGTGACGACGACCCGCACGTTGATGGGCGCGAGCTATCCGATGCCCGGCCTGCATTCGAAATACTACGATCAGGACATGGAGCCGCTGGTCGAGGTGGTGCAGGACACGTGCGGCCGGCATGACGCCTTCGCGCTTGCCTGCGCGGCCAAATATTACGACGATATCGGCTATCCCGGCCACACCAACTGCTCGGAGAATTTCAATCGCGCGCTGTCGGACAAGGGCGTCACGCCACGTGCCGGTTGGATGGCGATCAACTTCTTCTTCAATACGGCGATCGACGCGCATGGCGTCATGGTGTCGGACGAGCCGTGGTCGCGGCCGGGCGACTATGTGCTGCTCAAGGCGCTGACCGACATCGTCTGCGTTTCCTCGGCCTGCCCCGACGACACGACGCCGGCCAATGGCTGGAACCTGACCGACATCCATGTGCGCACCTATTCCGGCCAGCACAAATTTTCGCGAGCGATCGCCAGACGCATGACGCCTGATTCGGAACCGAAAATGACCCGCGAGACCTCCTTTCATTCGAGCTTTGCCAAGCACACCCGCAACTTCGTCGAGTACAGGGGCTACTGGCTGGCCAATTCCTTCGCCAGGCAAGGGCCCATCGACGAATACTGGGCCTGCCGGCAGGACGCGGTGATCATGGACCTGTCGCCGCTGCGCAAGTTCGAGGTCACCGGGCCGGACTCAGAGGCGCTGCTGCAATACACGCTGACCCGCGACGTCAAGAAGCTTGGCGTCGGCCAGGTCGTCTATTCCGCCATGTGCTACGAGCATGGCGGCATGATCGATGACGGCACGCTGCTGCGGCTCGGGAGGGACAATTTCCGCTGGGTCGGCGGCGACGATCTGTCCGGCGAATGGCTGCGCGAAACGGCGAAAAAGCTCGGCCTCAACGTCCTGGTCCGCTCGTCAACCGACCAGATGCACAATATCGCCGTGCAGGGCCCGAAAAGCCGCGACATCCTGAGGGAGGTTATCTGGACCTCACCGCTGCAGCCGTCGATCGACGAGCTCGAATGGTTCCGTTTCGCCGTCGCCCGCATCGGTGGCGGCAACGGCATCCCGGTCGTCGTCTCGCGCACCGGCTACACCGGCGAGCTTGGCTACGAGATCTGGTGCCATCCGCGTGACGCCGAAAAAGTGTTCGATGCGATCTGGGAGGCCGGCCAGCCGCACGGGCTGAAGCCGATGGGGCTGCAGGCGCTGGACATGGTGCGCATCGAGGCCGGACTGATCTTCGCCGGCTACGAATTTTCGGACCAGACCGACCCGTTCGAGGCCGGCATCGGCTTCACCGTGCCGTTGAAGAGCAAGTCCGACGACTTCATCGGCCGCGAGGCGCTGATTCGGCGCAAGGACAACCCGCAGACAAAACTGGTCGGCCTCGACATCGACGCCAATGTCGATGTCGGCCATGGCGATTGCGTGCATGTCGGCCGCGCCCAGATCGGCGTGGTCACGTCGGGCATGCGCTCGCCGGTGTTGAACAAGACCATCGCGCTGGCGCGGCTCGACGTCACCCACGCTGCGATCGGCACCGAGGTTGAGATCGGCAAGCTCGACGGCCATGCCAAGCGGCTGCCGGCGCGGGTCGTCGCCTTTGCCCATTACGATCCGCAGAAGACCAAACCGCGCTCCTGACCGTGCTTCACTCACAAGACATTGAAAGCCGCGCCGGCAGTCTGAGCGATCGCCGTGGCTAGGCATTTCGATCGACAAATGCCGGCAGTTATGCTATTCATACGGGCATGGTGCTGATTTGCGCCGCGACCCGCCTCAGGCGGGTTTTTTCATTTCAGGCCCCTGGTCCTTCTTTCGAAGAATCCCGCCCACAGCAGTGCGAAGCTGACATGTTTCGCAAGCGTGATGTGCATGGTTTCACAAAACGCTTGACGTGCAAGCGCGCCGGATCAATCTTCACTGCTAAGAAAAAAATGCGACTGAGTGGAAACACCGGCAGCCGCTCAATGCATGCGTCGATGACGAAGCCTCGCGAAGTCGCGGCCGTCACGGACGGGGAACATCAAAAAGGGGAACCCAAACACATGAGCACGATAAGCACTACGCTGGAGCCGCTTGCCGAGAGCAAGCTGCACCGGAATATCGACTGGCGCGGCGCCTTCTGGGTGGCCAGCGGCGTCCCTGCCCTCGTCCTGTTTTCGATCGGCGGCATTGCCGGCACGACCGGCACGCTGGCCTTCGCGATCTGGATCGCCTCCATGATCATGGGCTTCCTGCAATCCTTCACCTATGCCGAGATCGCCGGCCTGTTTCCGAACAAGTCGGGCGGCGCCTCGATCTATGGCGCGACCGCCTGGCTGCGCTATTCCAAGTTCATCGCGCCGCTGTCGGTGTGGTGCAACTGGTTCGCCTGGTCGCCGGTGCTGTCGCTCGGCTGCTCGATCGCCGCCGCCTATATTCTCAACGCGCTGGCGCCGGTGCCGCTGTTCACCGAAACCTCGCCCGATGTCGTCGCCTATATCGCGGCCCATGCCGGCACGAGCGCCGCCGACGCGATCACGGCGGTGACCGCTGCCTCGACGCCAGCGATCCGCAACTGGACACTGTACAGCCACACGCTCGGCCCGGTCTCCTTCACCTTCAATGCCACCTTCTTCATCGGCGCGGTGCTGATGCTGATCATCTTCTCCATCCAGCATCGCGGCATTCTGGGCACCGCCAATGTGCAGAAATATATCGGCCTGCTGGTCATCATCCCGATGCTGATCGTCGGCGTCGTGCCGATTTTCACCGGCCAGATCAATTGGGCGAATTTTTCGCCGCTGGTGCCGCTGGCCGCCGCCTACGCGCCTGAGCCCGGCGCCTGGAACATTGCCGGCTGGACGCTCGTGCTGGGCGGCATGTTCATCGCCGCCTGGTCGACCTACGGTTTCGAGACCGCCGTCTGCTACACCTCCGAATTCAAGAACCCCGGCACCGACACGTTCAAGGCCATCTTCTATTCCGGCCTGCTCTGCATGCTGCTGTTCATCCTGGTGCCGTTCACCTTCCAGGGCGTGCTCGGCTTGAACGGCATGCTGGCCACCCCGATCGTCGACGGCTCCGGTGTCGCCGATGCGCTGGCCGGCATGGTCGGTGGCGGAGCGCTGATCCACAGCCTGCTGGTGATGCTGATGATCCTGGCTCTGGTGCTGTGCATCATGACGGCGATGGCGGGTTCTTCGCGCACGCTCTACCAGGGCTCGGTCGACGGCTGGCTGCCGCGCTATCTCAGCCACGTCAACGAGCATGGCGCACCGACACGGGCCATGTGGACCGACCTTTGCTTCAACCTGATCGTGCTGGCCATCGCTTCGGCCGACGCGACGAGCTTCTTCTTCATCCTCGCCGTGTCGAACTGCGGCTACATCATCTTCAACTTCCTCAACCTCAACGCCGGCTGGATCCATCGTATCGACAACGGCCATATCGCGCGGCCATGGAAGGCACCGAGCTGGCTGCTTGGCGTCGGCGCCATCTTCGCCTACGTCAACGCGATCTTCATGGGCGCCGGCGCCAAGGTGTGGAACCCGATGGCGCTGTGGGCCGGACTGATCACCGCGGCCTTGATCATCCCGGTGTTCTGTTTCCGCCACTACATCCAGGACGGCGGCAAGTTCCCCGACCATATGCTGGCCGACCTCGGCATGAGTTCGTCCGATCTGGCGGTCAAGAAGGCGGGCATGCTGCCCTACCTGACACTGGTCGCCGGCGTGGTGGTGATGCTGCTCGCCAACTGGTATTTCGTCATCTGACCTCGGAAATGAAAAGGATCGGGCGCGCTTCGGCGCGCCCGATCCTTTTCGGCTGGCGTAGTCGATCTATTCGGCCGCCAGCGCCAGTTGTGGCTTCTTGGCTTCCGGGATCAGGTCCAGATCGTCGATCCGCCCCTCCGCCCCGCGCTTCTTGGGCTCGCGGCCGAAGAACAGGGCGTAGCCCGCCGGCAGCACCAGGATGGTCAGCACGGTGGCAACCAGGATGCCGCCCATCATGGCGTAGGCGAGCGGCCCCCAGAACACGGCGCGCGAGATCGGGATCAGCGCCAGCACCGCCGTCAAAGCGGTCAGCGTGATCGGCCGGAAACGGCGCACGGCCGAGCCGATGATCGCTTCTGATCGCTCCATGCCCGCCGCTATGTCCTGGTCGATCTGGTCGACCAGGATGATCGAGTTGCGCATGATGATGCCGAGCAGCGCGATGACGCCGAGGATGGCGACGAAGCCGAACGGCGCACCGCTGATCAGAAGGGCCGCGGCAGCACCGATGATGCCGAGCGGGCCGGTCGCCAGCACGAGCATCGCCTTGCCGAAGTTCTGCAGCTGGATCATCAGGAGCACGACGATGATGGCCAGCATGATCGGCGCCTTGGCGGCGATCGAAGCCTGGCTTTCGGCCGAATCCTCGGCACCGCCCTGGATCTCGATCTTGTAGCCAGGTGCCAGCCCATCGCGCAGACCCTGCATGTCCTTGTACAACTTGGTGACGACATCGTTGGACTGCACGCCGTCGGGCAGCGTTGCCCGCACGCTGATGGTCGGCAAGCGGTTACGCCGCCATTCGATGCCTTGCTCCAGCACCGGCACCACCTTGGCGACCTGCGACAGCGGCACGAAGCCGCCGAAATCGGTCGGGACATAGACGGAGTCGACCGAGGACAGCAGGCTGCGGCTGGCATCCGGCTCGCGGGCGACGATGGACACTGTCTCCTCGCCGTCGCGGAAGTCGTCGAGCGGCGCGCCGGACATGGTCGCCTGCAGCATCTGGCGGATGCGCTGCGAGGTCACGCCAAGCGCACGGGCGCGATCCTGGTCGATGACCAGCTTCATCGCCGGCACCGGCTCGAGCCAATCGTCATGGACGGCGCCAAGCAGCGGATCTTCGCGGAACTTGGCCTTCACCTGGTCCGCGATGCGGCGCACCTCCTGGCGGTCCGGGCCCATGACACGCATCTGGACCGGCCAGCCGGTCGGCGGGCCGAGGAACAGGCGGTCGACCTTGGCGCGGATCGACGGGAAGTCCTCAGCCAGGACGGTGCGCAGCTTGACGATCAGCCGTTCGCGGGCCGGCTCGTCATTGGCCATCACCAGAAGCTGGGCGAAGTTCGGATTGCTCAGCTGCTGGTCGAGCGGCAGGAAGAAGCGCGGCGCGCCTTCGCCGATATAGGTGGCGATGAAACGCTTGTCCTTGTCGTCCATCATCTTGGCTTCAAGCGCCTTGGCCTGCACCTCGACTTCCTTGATGCTGGTGCCCTCCGGCAACCAGAGATCGACGAGGATTTCCGGCCGCGACGATTGCGGGAAGAAGTTCTGCGGGATGAACTGGAACGCCCACAGGCTGGTGCCGAAGGTTCCCAGGGTCATGACAAGCACGATGACGCGGTGGCGCACGGCCCAGCCGACGGTCGAGCGCAGCCGGCGATAAAAGCGCGTGTCGAAGACGTCGTGATGGCTGCCGGCATGCTTGCGCTGCTTGAGGATCATGTAGCCCAGCCACGGCGTGAAATAGACCGCGACGAACCACGAGACGATCAACGCGATGCCGACGACATAAAACAGCGTGCGCACATATTCGCCGGCCGTCGAGGCGGCGAAGCCGACCGGGATGAAGCCGGCGGTGGTGATGAGCGTGCCGGTCAGCATCGGGAAGGCGGTCGAGGAATAGGCGAAGCTCGCCGCCTCGATCTTGACCAGCCCCTCCTCCAGCTTGCGCTCCATCATCTCGACGACAATCATGGCGTCGTCGACCAGCAGGCCGAGCGCGATGATCAGCGCGCCGAGCGAGATGCGCTGCAGGTCGATGCCGAGTTCGTACATGATGGCGAAAGTGGCGGCCAGCACCAGTGGAATGGCGATGGCGATGACCAAGCCGGAACGCCAGCCGATCGACAGGAACGAGACGACGAGCACGATCAGCAGCGCTTCGCCGAGCGCGTGCATGAATTCGGCGACCGCATCGGTGACGACGCCCGGCTGGTCGGAGATCTGGTCGACCGAAACCCCATAGGGCAGCGCCTCTTCAAAGCGCTTGTAGGTCGCCTCGACCTCCTTGCCGACATCGGTGACCTTGAAGCCCTTGGCCATGACGACGCCAAGCTGCACGCTGTCATGACCGTTGAAGCGGTATTTGCGCTGGAAAGGATCTTCCAGCCCCGACGTCACCGTGGCGATGTCGCCGAGCCGGGTGACCTGGCCGCCGGCGCGCAAGCGCAGGTTGCGGATATCCTCGGCCTTGCTGACGTCGCCCTCGACCGAAATGCGCACCGAGTTGGTGCCGGTGTCGACGGAGCCGGCCGGGTCGACATTGTTCTGTCCCTTGATCGCGTTCTGCAGATCGGTCAGCGTCAGTCCGCGTTCGGCGAGCGCCTTGGAGGAGATGTCGATATAGAGCTTTTCCGGCTGGTCGCCGATGATGACCGCCTTCTCGACGCCGGGCGTGGTCAAAAGCATGTCGCGCGCTTGGATGGCGAACTTCTTCAGCTCGGGATAGCTGAAGCCATCGCCGCTGATCGAATGCAGCGTGATGAAGGTGTCACCGAATTCATCGTTGAAATACGGTCCGAGCAAGCCTTGCGGCAGATCGCCAGCAATATCGCCGACCTTCTTGCGCACCTGATAGAAGGCGTCCGCCACCTCGGCGGCGTTGGTGTCGCCCTTGATCTGGACCGTGATGATGGCGCTGCCGGCGCGCGTGAACGAGCGCACGAAATCGAGATGCGGCGTTTCCTGCAGCTTGCGTTCGATCTTGTTGACGACCTGGTCTTCCATCTCCTGGATCGAGGAGCCGGGCCAGATCGCCTGGACGACCATCACCCGGAAGGTGAAATCGGGATCTTCCTTCTGGCCCATGCGCATCAGGCCGAGCGCACCGGCAATAATGATCAGGCCGAACAGGAACCGGGCAATGGAGGGATGGCCGATTGCCCAGCGCGACAGGTTGAAGGGCCGCTTCTCGTCCGTGGAATTGGTCATCGATGCAGGTCCATCTTTTAGCGCAACAAGATCGCGGTTCGGTGGTGGCTTCCGGGCGGCAAGGCTCTCCGAGCGGAGAACACTCATCGCGGTTGGGGACGCGAAAATTGATGCGCGGGGGGTCGCATCAATCGAGCGCCTCGGTTCGAGCGTTTGCCGCCCGGAAACCAGCGGCTGCGGGAACGCGCAGCCGGTGTCTGTCGTCAGCGCACCTGCCTGGTGTCGCTGTCATCGCCGGCCGCGGAAGCAGATTGCAGCACCGTGTCGGCGGCAAGTTTCACTTTCAGGTTCTCGGTCATGAACTGCGTGCCGGCAGCGACCACGACATCGCCGGGCTGCAATCCTTCGGCGACCCGCACGCCATCGGCGGCGAACTTGGCGACCTTGACCGGCCGGGCGTGGACGGTGTCGGCGCCGCGATCAACGGTCCAGACGATCGACTGGCTGTCTTGCTTGGCCAGCGCGCTCAGCGGGATCGAAACGAGCTGCCGCTCATTGGCCGCCGATGCTTCGATGCTGGCGGTCATGCCGAGCAGCACGCGCGGATCGTTGGGCAGGCTGACGCGAACGGCAAAGGTGCGCGACTGCGGATCGGCGCTGCCAGCGACTTCGCGGACCTTGCCCTCGAGCGCGAGTGCGTCGTCGGACCAGAAGCCCGCTTTTACGATCTTGCCCGGCTTGAACTCGGCGATTTCCATTTCTGGCACCGCGATCAGCACTTCCTTTTCGCCATCGACCGCGACGGTGACCACCGGCGTACCGGAGCCGACCACCTGGCCGACATCGGCGCTGACCGCGGTGACGATGCCGTCCCTGTCGGCCTTGAGGTCGGTGTAGCCGGCCTGGTTCTTCGCCTGGTCGAGCGACGAGCGGGCGGAATCGCGGGTGGCGACCGCCTGGTCGTAGCTCAGCGTCGCCTGTTCGAGCTGCGATTTCGGTGCAAAATTCTTGGCAAAAAGCTGCTCGGCGCGCTTGCGGGCAAGCTCGACGGTCTCGACCTGCCGCTCGGCGGCATCGAGCGCTGCCTGAGCGCTTTTGACCGAAAGGTCGTAGTCGATGGGATCGATGCGGGCGAGCACATCGCCTGAAGCCACATGCTGACCGATGTCGACAAGGCGCTCCGTGATCTTGCCGTTGACCCGAAACGCCAGGGCGCTTTCGGTGCGGGCCCGCACGGAACCGGAATAGGAGAGCGTGCGGGTGTCATGCGCCTGGGCGATCTCGACGACCTTGACCGGGCGGATGATGTCCTTGACCTCGGCTTTCTCCTGCGAGCAGCCGGCAAGCCCGAGCGCCGCGACGATCAGGCCGGCGGCCGGCAGCTTGCGAAGGATGGAACTGGACAAAGACATCTTGCTACTCCGACTGGGAGATGAGTGGTCGACACCGGCACCAGAGTGCGGCGCTATTTCAAGGCCTTGATTGCATAGTCGATGAGGTCGTCGGGCATCGCCCGGTTGGTCTTGGCAAGACACTGCGCCACCATCTGCGGATGGCACAGGATGACTGTGGCGGCGCCGAAGCAGCGCGACGCGATCACCGGATCCTGCTCCCTGAACTCGCCGGCCTCGATGCCATCGCAGATGACTTCCGCGAACAGATCGTGGATGCTGTCGACGTGCTTGTCGATGACGCCCCAATCGCGTTCGAGCGCGACGATCACCATTTCATGGACCTTCTGCTCGTCGAGCATGACCTCCATCGTCATCTTGTACTGGGCATGCACGTAGCGCCGAAGCCGCTCTTCCGCGCTGATCGGCAGGTGGCAAATCTCGTAGGCCATCTTGTAGCTGGCACCGAGCATCCGGCCGCAGACGGCCTGGTGGATTTCGACCTTGGTGGCGAAGAAACGGTAGATATTGGCCGGCGACATGCCGAGTTCGCGGGCGATGTCGGCGACATTGGTCTTGCCGTAACCGTAGTGCCGGAACAGGCGCTCCGCGCAGTCGAGAATGCGCGTCACATTTTCCTGTCGGGCGACGTCGGCGGCGACTATGTTGGCGGCTTCGGACATGGCTCTCTTTGTTTACGACTGACGAATTTCAATTTTCGTCAGTCGTAAATCGAAATGGCCGACCTGTCAACGCGAAATCGATGTACGCGTACGATTGGTGACAGCTGGTGACATCCAACAGACGTCACCAGGCGGCCCGAGGATTCGGACCATTGAAAATAATTTCGCGAGAGGGCTGCCCTAGACGTCAGGCGACCTTGGCCATTTCCCGCAGCCGGAACTTCTGGATCTTGCCGGTCGAGGTCTTCGGGATTTCGGCGAAGATCACCGCCTTCGGCACCTTGAAGCGGGCAAGCAGTGCGCGGCAGTGCTCGATGATCTCGGCCTCGGTCGCCGCCTTGCCCGGCTTCAGTTCGACATAGGCGACCGGCACCTCGCCCCATTTGTCATCGGCCCTGGCGACGACGCCGCAAGAGGCAACAGAGGGGTGCTTGTAGAGCGCATCCTCGACCTCGATCGAGGAGATGTTCTCGCCGCCCGAGATGATGATGTCCTTGGAACGGTCCTTGAGCTGGATATAGCCGTCGGCGTGCATGACGCCGAGATCGCCGGAGTGGAACCAGCCGCCGGCAAAGGCTTCGTCGCTCGCCTTGCGGTTCTTGAGATAGCCCTTCATGACGATGTTGCCGCGGAACATCACCTCGCCGATGGTCTCGCCATCCGCCGGCGTCGTCCGCATTGTCTCGGGATCCATGACGGTCAGGCCTTCGAGCGCTGCATAGCGCACGCCCTGCCGCGCCTTCTTGACACTGCGCTCGCCCTTTTCGAGATCGTCCCAGGCGCCGTGCCATTCGTTGACGACCGCCGGGCCATAGGTTTCGGTCAATCCGTAGAGATGGGTGACGGCAAAGCCGGCATCGGCCATGCCCGACAACACGGCCTCCGGTGGCGGGGCAGCCGCGGTGTTGAAGGTGACTGTCTGCGCGAATTCGCGCTTGTCCTCGTCCTTCGCATTGATCAGCACCGACATGACGACCGGCGCGCCGCACAGATGGGTGACGCCGTGGTCGGCAATCGCATCGTAGATCGGCTTCGGCCGCACCCAGCGCAGGCAGACATGGGTGCCGGCCTGGACGGCGAGCGTCCATGGAAAGCACCAGCCATTGCAGTGGAACATCGGCAGCGTCCAAAGGTAGACCGCGTGCTTGGCCATGCCGGCATGGATGGTGTTGGTGTAGGCCATGAGGGCAGCACCCCGATGGTGGTAGACGACGCCCTTCGGATTGCCAGTGGTGCCGGAGGTGTAGTTGAGCGAAATGGCGTCCCACTCATCGTCGGGCATCGACCAGGCGAAGTCCTCGTCGCCGCTCGCGATGAAATCCTCATAGTCTGATGTGCCTATGCGCTCGCCCTTCGGATACGGCGCGTCGGCAGCGTAGTCGGGATCGTCATAGTCGATGACCAGCGGCTTGACCTTGGCCAGTTCAAGGGCCTGCTTGACGACGCTGGAGAACTCGCGATCGACGATCAGTATCTTGCTCTCGGCATGATCGAGCTGGAAGGCGATGACGGCTGCATCGAGGCGGGTGTTGAGTGAGTGCAGCACCGCCCTGGTCATCGGCACGCCGAAATGCGCTTCCAGCATCGGCGGCGTGTTGGACAGCATGACGGTGACGGTGTCGCCCTTGCCGATGCCGCGCTTCTGAAGGGCCGAGCCAAGCTTCAACGACCGGCGCCAGAAGGTGCGATAGTCGATGCGCTGGCGGCCATGGATGATGGCGACATGGTCGGGATAGGTCTTTGCCGCGCGCTCCAGATAGGTGAGCGGCGTCAACGGCTGGTGGTTGGCCGCGTTCTTGTCGAGATCCTGTTCGTAAGGATTGCCCATCCCGTCCTCCCCGAGTTTCTTCTTTGAGATGTTCTAATCACAGGCTCGGGCCGCGTCACCACCAACGATGCCGCGATAGAGCGCATTTGGCACAATGATGATCTAGATTCAGCTGATGAAAAGGCATCGTATACCTTGGCCTGGTTTGACTTTTGTCGAAGGCCGTGAATAATGTCAGCCGAGGAGACGGCATGGCGATCCGACCGGCAGAACAGCTCATCCACAAGGCCGCCTGGCTCTACTACGCCCATGGCCTGCGACAGGACCAGGTGGCGAGCCAGCTTAACATTTCCCGTGCCTCGGTCGCCATGTATCTGCGCAAGGCGCGCGAGACCGGCATCGTCAATATCTCGACCTCGACCCAGCTTTTCACCGACGATGTGCTCGCGCGCAAGCTCGAGGATGCGCTAGGCCTCGACGCCGTCTGGATCGCGCCGGAGAACGACCATATCGCCGATCCGTCGACGGAAATCGCCGTGCTGGCGGCAAGCGTCTTTCTCGAACTGGTCAAGAAGGGCGACCGCATCGGCGTCGCCTGGGGCCGCACCGTCTACATGATCGCCGATATCATGTCCTATGCCGACCTGCAGGATGTCACCGTGGTGCAGCTCTGCGGCAATCTCGGCGCGCCCTATTCCTACCGGCCAGACCAATGCACGATGGAAATCGCGCGGCGGCTCAACGCCAAGGGCCTCAACTTCTACGCCCCGCTGGTGCTGTCGACGGAAGAGCTGGCGCGCGCGTTGCGTGCCGAACCAGTGATCCGCGAGCAATTGTCGGGCGTCGGTGAATGCGATCTGGCGCTGTACTCGGTTGGTGCTGTCGACGCCGACAGCCATCTGGTCAAATGCGGCGCGCTGACATCAGGCGAAATGGCGGAGCTGCGCAGTCGAGGTGCTGCCGGCGTCATTGCCGGGCAGATCATCGACGCCGACGGCAAGGTGCTGGACTGCAGCTACAACCGCCGGGTGATCTCGGCCGAGCTTGCCTCGCTGCGCGCCATCGCCAGGCGCCTGATGGTCGTGCAGGAGGACAGCAAGTTCGAACCGCTGCTTGCGGCGATCGCCGGCGGACTTTGCACGCATCTGGTGGTCGGCGCGCGCATGGCGCAGAGGCTGCTGGATCACGCGGCTGCCACGCCAGAAAAGGCCTCCTAGGAAAACACATATTTCCGCCGCTGGCGCATTGTCATCAAAGCGTCGCGGCATTCCTGTTTCACCATCAAAGACAACAACCGGACGAAGCGAACATGAAGAACCTGTGGAACGACGACGCAGCCGAAAAACTCGTTGCCGACTATGCAAAAAAGGGTGTCGGCCGCGACCTGGCGCTGCGCGTCTACACGACGCGGCTGCTGGGCGGCGAGCCACGGCTGGTCCTGCATGGCGGCGGCAACACGTCGTGCAAGACGACGGCCACCGATCTCGTCGGCGACCAGTGGGACGTGCTGTGCGTCAAGGGCAGCGGCTGGGACATGGGTGTCATCGAGCCGCAGGGCCTGCCGGCGGTCAAGCTCAAGCCGCTGCTCAAGGCCCGCGCACTGAACAGATTGGCCGACGAAGACATGGTTGCGCTGCAACGCGCCAACCTCATCGACCCGTCCTCGCCCAACCCTTCGGTGGAGACGCTGCTGCATGCCTTCCTGCCGCATAAATTCGTCGACCACACGCATTCGACCGCCATCCTGGCCATCGTCGACCAGGAGGACAGCAAACGGCTGGTGGAGACGGTGTTCGGTGCGAAGATGGGTTATGTGCCCTACATCATGCCCGGCTTCGACCTCGCCAAAGCGGCGGCCGACATCTTTGACGCCGATCCGTCGGTCGAGGGCCTGATCCTCGACAAGCATGGCATCTTCACCTTCGGCGACGACGCCAGGCAGGCCTACGACCGGATGATCCACTATGTGAATGTCGCCGAGGAGTACGTCGCCAAGAACGCCAAGCCGACAGCGGCAAAGGCAGCATTGCCGGCAAAGCTCGCGACACCGGCGGCTATCGCACCGACGCTGCGGGGGGCTGTGGCCGTAGCACGCGGCGAAGGCCGTTTCGACCGCATGATCAGCGACTTCCGCACCTCGGAGGCGATCGTCGATTTCATCAATTCAGCTGAGATCGCCGACTATGCCGGGCGCGGCGTGTCGACGCCCGATCTGTCGATCCGCATCAAGACCGGGCCGATGGCACTGCCGGCGCCCGATGCCGACAAGGTCGGCGACTACAAGGCCGTGATCAAGGAGCAGGTCGAGGCCTTCGCCAGGGACTACCGCGCCTATTTCGATACCAACGACGCGCTCGACGACGTCAAGCGCACCATGCTCGACCAGATGCCGCGCCTGACGCTGGTGCCGGGCCTCGGCATGTTCGGCCACGGCCGCACGCTGAAGGATGCGAAGATCGCTTCGGATGTCGGCGAAATGTGGATCGAGGCGGTGCGCGGCGCCGAGGCGGTCGGCCGGTTTCATCCGCTCGCCAAGGCCGATCTGTTCCCGCTCGAATACTGGTCGCTGGAACAAGCCAAGCTCGCTTCCAACAAGCCGAAGCCGCTGACCGGCCAGGTGGTGCTGATCACCGGCGGTGCCGGCGCGATCGGTGCGGCGACGGCCAGGCTGTTCGCCGACAACGGCGCCCATGCCGTCGTTGTCGATCTCGATGCCGAAAAGGCAGCCGAGGCGGCGAAGAAGGCCGGCAACAACTCGATCGGCGTCGCCGCCGACATCACCGACCCGAGCCAAGTGCGTGCCGCCTTCGACAAGGCGGTTGCCGTGTTCGGCGGCGTCGACATCGTGGTCTCCAATGCCGGTGCTGCCTGGGAAGGCCGGATCGGCGAACTCGACGATGCGCTTTTGCGCAGGAGTTTCGAGCTCAATTTCTTTGCTCACCAGTCGGTGGCGCAGAATGCCGTGCGCATCATGCTCGAACAGGGCACCGGCGGCGTGCTTCTGTTCAACACCTCCAAGCAGGCGGTCAACCCGGGTCCGAAGTTCGGCGCCTATGGCGTGCCGAAGGCGGCGACGCTGTTCCTGTCCAGGCAATATGCGCTCGACTATGGCGCCCACGGCATCCGTTCGAACGCCGTCAACGCCGACCGCATCCGCTCCGGACTTTTGACCGACGCCATGATCGCCAGCCGCTCCGGCGCGCGCGGCGTGTCGGAGAAGGACTACATGTCCGGCAATCTGCTCGGCCAGGAAGTGACGGCGCAGGACGTGGCGCAGGCCTTCCTGCACCACGCACTGGCTGACCGCACCACCGCCGATGTGACGACGGTCGACGGCGGCAACATCGCGGCGGCGATGCGGTAGGCGGAACCGATCGAAACAGGCATGCAGGCATCCGTGAACTGCTACTACAGCAGCTCACGGATGCCTTCCCAAGCCTTTTTGCCCAGCTCTGAATCGGCCTCGTCGTTGCCGCCGTGCGCATGTAATGCGGAGCGTGGTGTATTTTCGCTCGGCAAGAGGATGCGGTGACCCGCATCCGGCGACGAAACGAGATGCGTGACCTTGCCTGCTTCGCCGCACCGCCGGGCGATATCTGTCGCGAACGATAGGGAGGGCCACAGCGCATCGTCGCCACCCGCGACAAGCAGAATCTCGGCTGACGCGGTCTCAACGGGGATGGCTGCCGCTTCTGCCTCCCGCTCAAAGGCTTTCAGGCAGCGTTCGAAAAGCCCCCTGTAAGCGACCAGACAGTCCACATGCTCTGGTATCCAGTCTGGATCTGTCGGCACAAACGGCAGGGGAATACCGTTGAGCGACCATGAGGATCGTTCAGGCCAGCTGACGCCATCCCGGCCCGCACCGATATTTCCCCAAACCACGGATGATGGGCTGATAGCGACCACGGCGTTGATCCGCTGGTCGTGGACCGCCGCGAGCAATGAAGCCTCGGCACCCTTGGATGTGCCGACATAGACGATGCGACGGCAACCTGTTTCAAGGAGACAGTCGGTTGCGGCAAAGAACGTTTCGAGGGGAACCTCGCAGATTCCGGGAACCTGGCCCTCACCGCCAAACCATTGCAGCGCCAGGGCTGACTGACCCTCGTTTGCAAAGAGCCTCGCGCGCCCAACATCGACACGGCCACTCGATCCACCCAACACCACGACGCCCGTGGTGGCCCGCGTGCATCGAAACAATCTTCCGGTGACAGTGCCGGACAGGTTTTCCTCGATTACCGTCTGCGATTCCATGCTGAACCGGCACTTTCGCCGCTGATTTTTCCAGCATCGCAAAACTGGCGTTTTCGGCAAGCCGGTCGTGCCAGGACCTTCGACAAAAAAGCCGCCTGCAACAAGCTGCTGCAGGCGGCTAGCGGTTCCAAGCTTGCGAAAGCTACTTGGCGTTCGGGTTCGGCATCCAGGCCGGCATCGCGACATCGGCATGGGCGAACTGCGGCAGCTTGGCCGACAGGTCCTCCATGTTCTTGATGTCCTTGTCGACGAGGTCCTTCTGGGTGATCAGCGTCGGCGGCACGACGACGTTGTGGCCGGGGTCTTCGCCGGCGAGCAGCTGTGCCAGCGCGCGCACCGAGACCTGGCCGACGACGGCCGGATTGGTGGCGGCGGTTGCCGCCCAGGCGCTGTCGGGTTCACGCATCGCGGCGATATCGGACGTCGAGATGTCGGCCGAGTAAATCTTGATGCCCTTGTTCAAACCCGCCTCGTCGACGGCGATCTTCACGCCCTTGGCGAATTCGTCATAGGGGGCAAACATCACCTTGATGTCGGGGTGGGCCGACAGTACCGAACGCGCCTGGTTGGCGACGGAGTTGGCGATCGGGTTGTCGAGCGTGCCGAACATCGCGACCTCGCTGATGCCGGCATGCTTCTTCTTGACGTCGACCCAGGTCTCGTTGCGGCGGTCGAGCGGCGCGATGCCGGCGACATAGACATAGCCGGCCTTCCAGCTCTCGCCATTGTCCTTGACCGCCTGCTCGAGAGCGAGCCGGGCCAAGTCGCGGTCGGACTGTTCGACCTGCGGGATCTTGGGGTTTTCGACATTGACGTCGAAAGCCACCACCTTGATGCCGGCGTCGACCGCTCGCTGGGCGGCGTCCTTCATCGATTCCGTCAGGCCGTGCTGGATGATGATGCCTTGCACGCCAAGCGCTATGGCCTGGTCGACCATGTCGGATTGAAGGGCGGCGTCCTGGCGGCTGTCGAGCACGCGCAGGTCGATGCCGAGTGCCTTCGACTGCGCCTCGACGCCCGAGAGATAGGCCTGGAAGAAGTCGCCGGTCGAGAGATAGCGCACCAGCGCGATCTTGACGCCGGGCTTGTCGAAGGGCGCCGGCTTGTCCGCGGCCAGTGCCGGGAACTGCATCAGCATGGTTGCCCCGGCCAGCCCGAGTGCCACCTTCCCCAGAAGTCTTCTCGTAATGTTCACCTTGTTTCCTCCACTCTTGTTGAACCCAAATCCTATCCGGCCGAAAGCTATCTCCTGCCCCTGCCCGAAAGGGCAAAGGTGAAGACAAGGGCGACGACCAGAACCACGCCCTTGACGAAATCCTGCGTGTAGTAAGGCGCGTTCATCATCGTCAGGCCTTGCAGCAAGATGCCGACGAACAGCGCGCCGACGGCAGTGCCGAAGGCGTTCGGCTTGGCGGCGCCAAGCACCGCGTAGCCGATGAGCGCCGCGGCGACAGCGTCAAGCAGCAGATTATTACCCGAGGCGATGTCGCCGCGTCCAAGTCGGGCGGCGAGCAAAATGCCGCCGATCGAGGCAAAAACTCCTGAAATAACGTAGGCCCAGATCTTGTATGCCTTGACAGGCGCGCCGGCGAGTTCGGCGGCACGTTCATTGCTGCCGACCGCATACATCATGCGCCCGAAACGCGTGTATTCGAGGAAAAACCAGATCAGCACGGCGAGCACGAGCAGCACCACCACCGACACCGGAATGAGGTTCGGGATGAAGAAATCGAAGCGGTGGCGGCCGAGCGCCAGGAACGCGTCGCTGAACTTGCCATTGGCGACCGAACCGTCCGGCATGGTCATGCCGGTGGCGATCGAACGGCCCTCGGTCGGGATGCGCTGCAGGCCGACCAGCAGGAACATCATGCCGAGCGTCGCCAGGAGATCGGGCACGCGCATGTAGACGATCAGCCAGCCATTGATGAGGCCGACAATGGCGCCGATGAGCAGGCAGACGACGACCGCGACGAGAGCGTTCTGCTCCAGCACCACCATGACATAGGCCGCCGCCATCATGGCTGATGTGGCAACCGAGCCGATCGACAGGTCAAAGCCGCCGACGACGAGCGTGGCGGTGACGCCGAGTGCCAGCACGCCGGTGATGGCGACCGACTGGAAGATGAAGACGGCACTTTGCGGCGAAACGAAACCGTCGGCGGCGATCGCGAAATAGGCGATCAAACCGAACAAAAGCACGATGAAGCCGTAGCGAATGGCATGGTCTCGCAACGTCATTCAGCGCTCTCTCGCGCCGCTGCGATTTCTACCCAACTCGAACCCATGGTCTCTCCATTCCAATTCGTTGCCGCCACGCTCAGGCGGCGCTGTGCAGCGGTCCGCCGGCGACCTCGGCCAGCAGGCGATCGAGATCGACATCGGCATTGCGATGCTCGCCGACGATGGTTTGCTCGGACATCACCAGGATGCGGTCGGCGGTCTCCAGCGCCTCGTCGAGCTCGGTGACGAACAGCAGCGTGGCGCGGCCGTTGGCACTTGCCCTGAGCTTGGCGGCAATGTCGCGCCGGGCCGAAATGTCGACGCCCTGGAACGGCTCATCCAGAATGAACAGCCCGGCATCCTGCGCCATCCAGCGGGCGACCATCACCTTCTGCTGGTTGCCGCCGGAAAGTGCTGCCAGCTCGTCCTTCTCGGAGCGGCAGACGATGCCCAGTTCCTCGATCTGCCGGCGCGCGGTGCTGCACTCCAGACGGCGTCTGAGAACACCGAGGCGCGACATGCGCTTGTGAAACGGCAGGCTGATATTTTCCTGGATATTGAAGCCGCTGACGATACCGTTCTCGCCGCGGTCCTTGGCGACGAGGAACACGCCGGCGGCGATCGCCTCGCCTGTTGTTTCAGGCGCATAGGGCTTGCCGTTCAGCACCATCGTGCCACCGAGCGGCTTGCGCACGCCAAACAGCGTCTCGGCCAGCGCCGTCTTGCCGACGCCGACGAGGCCGGTGATGGCAACAACCTCGCCGTCGCCGAGCGTCAGCGAGATCGGCCTGGCGCCTTGCGCTATGCGCAGCCCTTCGATTGTCAGGATCGCCTTGGCTGAATTCCTGACGACGATCTGGTCGAGGTGGATCTTGCGCCCGAGCATGGCGTTGACGGCGCCTTCATAGTCGAGCGGTTTCTTGTCGAAGACGCCAGAGATGACGCCGTCGCGCATCGAGACGATACGATCGGCAAGCCGCCGGATGTCCGACATGCGGTGAGAGATGTAGAGGATCGCGACGCCCTGCTCGCGCAGCCTGTCGATCAGCGCAAACAGCCGATCGGCTTCGGCGCTGGACAGCGACGAGGTCGGCTCGTCGAGGATCAGCACTTTCGGCTGATGCGCCAAAGCGCGGGCTATCGCCACCATCTGGCGATCGGCCAGCGAAAGATCGCTGACGCGCGCTTTGAGATCGATGGCCAGCCCCATGCGGTCGGCGACGGCCCTTGCCTGGCGACGCACGCGCGCCGGATTGAACAGGAACGAAGCGCCGCTGCCGCTCAAGCGGTCGAGGGTCAAATTGGTGGCGACATCGAGATCGGCGACGACACCGTCATTGATGTTCTGGTGCACGGTGACGACGCCGGCGCGGATCGCTTCCGCCGGCGTGTTCGGCGCGAAGGCCTGTCCGGCGAGGCCCATCGAACCTTCGCCGCGCTCATAGACGCCACTGATGATCTTGACGAGGGTGGATTTGCCGGCGCCGTTGGCGCCCATCAGCACCGTCACTTCGCCGGCATGCAGCTCCAGCGAGACGCCGCCAAGCACCTCGTTCTGGCCAAAGGATTTCCTCAGCCCCTCTGCGCGGAACACGGCATTGCCGACCATGCGTTCCTCCCTGACATGACGCTATGAGCTACATCGGCAATTGTCAACACGATTGACAATTGCCAGATCGCTTCCTAGCTTGGCCCGGCCGCCATGCCTCCGTTATGTTCGGAGCGCATATGCGGGAGGATGACGATGACTGGAAAATTGCAGTTCGAAGCACTGTCGGTCGAGACGCTCCCGAGCCGTCTTGGCGACAACGAGGCGTTGCGCGCGCGGATCGGCAAGGACACGAGCGCGTGGAAGGTCCGCGAGGTCGGCGACGGCAATCTGAACCTGGTGTTCATCGTCGAAGGCGCCAGCGGTGCAGCGGTGGTCAAGCAGGCCCTGCCCTATGTCCGCCTGGTCGGCGACAGCTGGCCACTGCCGCTGAAGCGCTCGTTCTTCGAATACCATGCGCTGACCCGGCAAGAGGCGCGCGCGCCGGGCTCGGTGCCGGCGATCTACCATTTCGATGAAGGCCAGGCGCTGATCATCATGGAATATCTGTCGCCACACATCATCCTGCGGCGGGCGCTGATCGAAGGCCGGCAGCTGCCGAACATTGCGAGGGATATCGGCCTGTTCATGGCCCGCACCCTGTTTCGCGGCTCCGACCTGCATATGGCAGCCAAGGACCGCAAGGCCGACCTGGCGCTGTTCGCCGACAATGTCGAACTCTGCGACATCACCGAGAACCTGGTGTTCTCGGACCCCTATTTCGACGCCAGGATGAACCGGCACACCAGCCCGCAATTGGACGACCTCGTCGCAGAGCTGCGCGCCGACCGCGACCTCAAGGTCGAGGCACAAAGGCTGAAGCACATATTCGCCGCCAATGCCGAAACGCTGCTGCATGGCGACCT
Source organism: Mesorhizobium sp. P2_C7 (assembly GCF_056404515.1). Taxonomy (NCBI): domain Bacteria; kingdom Pseudomonadati; phylum Pseudomonadota; class Alphaproteobacteria; order Hyphomicrobiales; family Phyllobacteriaceae; genus Mesorhizobium; species Mesorhizobium sp. P2_C7. The sequence continues at coordinate 110,339 of NZ_JBFUDW010000004.1, forward strand.
GCATTCCGGCTCGATCATGGTCACCGACAGCCAGACGCGGATGATCGATCCGGAGTTCGCCTTTTACGGCCCGATGGCGTTCGATGTCGGCATGCTGCTCGCGAATTTCTGGATGTCCTTCTTCTCGCAGCGGGGACACGAGCAGAGTGGCAAGCGCGACGCCATGCGCGCCTATCTGCTCGCGGTGACCGTCGAGACTTGGGTCGTGTTCCGCGCCGAGTTCTCGCATCTGTGGCGCACCGAGCGCACCGGCATGCTCTACCAGAAAAGCCTGTTCGAGGATCAGGGCGACAGGCTCGGCGCCGAACAGGCGCTCGACCATGTGCTGCACCAGATCTGGACCGATCTGCTCGGCTTTGCCGGCATCGAGGTCCACCGGCGTATCCTCGGCCTCGCCCACAATGCCGATTTCGAGACCATTGCCGACGAGGATCTGCGCGCCAGTTGTGAGGCCAAGGCGCTGAAATTCGGCCGCCACCTCGCCGTCAACCGGCGGCAGATCCACAGCATCGACGAGGTCAATCACCTGGCCGCGCTGATTGAACAGGAGAGCAGCATTTGAACGTCGGCGACCGCCACTATCGCACCATCTGGCTGAGCGACGACGCGCGTTCGGTGGAGATCATCGACCAGCGCTGGCTGCCGCATGATTTCCGCGTCGAGAAGATCGACACTGTCACCGGCATCGCCACAGCGATCCGCGACATGTGGGTGCGCGGCGCGCCGCTTATTGGCGTCACCGCTGCCTATGGCGTCGCCATGCAGATGGCGGACGATCCATCGGATGCCGCACTTGATGCGGTCTGGGAGACCTTGCACGAGACGCGCCCGACGGCGATCAATCTGCGCTGGGCACTGGACGAGATGCGGCGCTTCCTCAGGCCGCTGCCTCCCGAACAACGGGCAGAAGCCGCCTATCGCCGCGCTGGCGAGATCGCCGACGAGGATGTCGGCCTCAACCGCGCCATCGGCGAGAACGGTCTCGCCATCATCAAGGCTATCGCGGCGCGCAAGCCGAAGGGCGAACCGGTCAACATCCTGACCCACTGCAATGCCGGCTGGCTGGCGACCGTCGACTACGGCACTGCCACCGCGCCGATCTACCTGGCAACCGAGGCCGGCATTCCGGTCCACGTCTATGTCGACGAGACAAGGCCGCGCAACCAGGGCGCCCAGCTGACCGCATGGGAGATGGCTGGCCATGGCGTGCCGCACACGCTGATCGTCGACAATGCCGGCGGCCACCTGATGCAGCGTGGCGAAATCGACATGGTCATCGTCGGCACCGACCGCACCACCGCCGACGGCGATGTCTGCAACAAGATCGGCACCTATCTCAAGGCGCTTGCCGCCGCCGACAATCATGTGCCGTTCTATGTCGCGCTGCCGTCGCCGACCATCGATTGGACGGTGCATGACGGGCTGGCCGATATACCGATCGAGCAGCGCTCGGCCGACGAGGTTTCGCTGGTCTGGGGCAAGACCTCTGCCGGCGAGATCGCCCAGGTGCGCATCTCGCCCGAGACGACACCCGCGGCGAACCCGGCCTTCGACGTGACGCCGGCGCGGCTGGTGACCGGCCTGATCACCGAACGCGGCGTCGCCAAGGCATCGCGCGAGGGCCTGAAGGCGATGTTTCCCGAGCGCGGCTAGAGCAATCCAGGAAAAATGTGAAACGGTTTTCCGTCCGGAATTGCGTCAAAACAATGAGTTAGAGCAGGTTGCCGGTTCCGTGAACCGGTAAACTGCTCTAAGACCCGGCTTCGAACGCAACGCTAATAAAGCGGCTTGCTCATGTGCTTGGGCGTCGGCCACGTCGCGGTCACGCCCGGCTGTACCGGCCGCTCGAGATAGGTCGACAGCACCACGTAGCTGCGTGTCGAGGTGACGCCCGGCGTTTCGTAGAGGCGTGACAGCAGGCCTTCGAGTGCTCTGGTGTCTTCGGTGCGGACTTTGAGCAGCATGCAGGTGTCACCGGCGACGGTGTGGATTTCCTCGACTTCCGGATACTGTGAAACCGCCATCAGTTCCGGCGTCTTTCCCCAGCCCTTGGTGTCGATGTGGACGAAAGCCAGCAGCGGCTTGCGCACCGCGTGGGGATCGATGATTGCCGCGGTGTTGCGGATGGCGCCGCTGCGCCGCAGCCGCTTGACGCGTTCGTGCGCCGCCGGCGGTGAAAGCCCCACGCGATCACCGAGTTCGGCATAACTGACGGTCGCGTCATCGACCAGGACGCCTAATATTTTTCGGTCAATTGCGTCGAGCTCACGGGCCGCAGACCTATTCTGCGGAATGCCATCTGTTTCTTCGTCCATGCTGAAATCTCCGGTTGCCGCAGAATTTAATGCGGTCATTATGGTCATATGTCGAACGCTGATCAAGTTGTACCATTGGCCGCGAACGCCCGGGCGCCCATCCCGGCGCTCGCTTATCTGTTGACCGGATGCATCGCCGTGATCGGCTCGAATTCGCTTGTGCTGGGCCCGATCGCACCGGCCGTGGCCGCGTCGTTTGCGACCAGCGTACCGGTGGTCATGATCGCGGCTGCCGTGTTCGGCCTCGGCACCTCCGCAAGCGCCCTGTTCCTGGCACGCTACATCGACCGGATCGGCGCCCGCCGGATGCTGCAAGGCGCATTGCTGTTGCTGGCGATAGCGCTCGTCGCCAGCGCGGCGGCACCGACGGTGATGATGCTGGTCGCGGCACAAATGCTCGCCGGCATTGCTGCCGGTGTCGCCATGCCGGCCATCTATGCCAGTTCCGCGGCCATCGCGCCGCCTGGCCGGGAAAGCGGCACGATCGGCGTCGTGCTGACCGGATGGACGCTGAGCATGGTCGCCGGCGTTTCGCTGTCGGCCGTGCTTGCCGATCTCGTGCATTGGCGCGCCGTTTTCGCCGCGGTCGCGCTGCTGGCAACGCTTGCCTTGGCCGGTCTTACACTGTCGTCACTGAGCGACGCCAGGAAGAGTGGCCCGGCGCCGACGCCACTGGAGGCGTTCGGCATTCCCGGCATCGTGCCGCTGCTCATCGCCTGTGCCGCCTTCATGACCGCCTTCTACGGCGTCTATGGCTATCTCGGTGATCACCTGCACAGCGGATTGGGGAGACCGGTCAGCGCCAACGGATGGGCAGCACTTGCCTATGGCATCGGCTTCGGCACGGCTGCTCTCCTCGACGGCGTCATCGATCGCCTGGGCGCCCGTCGCGTCATGCCATTTGCCTATCTTCTTGTCGCCGTCGTCTATGTCGCCATGGCCGCGACGAGTCGCAGTTTCGGCCTGACCATCGCCATGGTGGCGGTCTGGGGGCTTGCCAACCATTTCGGACTGAACGTCCTGGTGATGCGCCTGTCGGCGCTCGATGCTTCGCGGCGCGGCACGATCATGGGCTTGAACAGCGCGGTGACCTATCTGGCGGTGTTTGTCGGCACCACGGGCTTCGGCCCGCTCTATTCCAGCTTCGGTTTCGCCACCTGCGCGGCGGTTGCGGCATTGCTCATGCTGGTTGCCGCTTCGGCGGCGGCGTGGCGCACGCGATAAAGCGGTTCATCGTTTCGCGGAAACGCCGCTCTATCTCTTCCTTTTTTGACGCAATTCCCAAGGGAAAACGCTATGCGCTTTCCCGGGAAAACCGCTTCACGCTTTTCCTGGAATTGCGCCAGTTGACAGACTGTATTGGCCATCCGTCTTTCACACGATTGACAGCGGCGCCCTGCCCTTTCATACAAACGGCGTTAATGTTCTCAGGGCGGGGTGAAAGTCCCCACCGGCGGTAAGGGTTTCGACCCAAGCCCGCGAGCGCTTTCCGGCAAAATCGGAGAGGTCAGCAGATCCGGTGTGATTCCGGAGCCGACGGTTAGAGTCCGGATGGAAGAGAGCGAACGGAACACGGACCGTCTCGGCGGGCCGGATTTCGTATCGTGCGTCCTGATTCTGGTTCGAAACGGAAGGATGGACCCATGAATCAGCATTCCCACAAAGACTATGAAACGACCCGCATCGCCGTCATTCGCGCGCGCTGGCATGCCGACATCGTCGACCAGTGCGTGCAGGCCTTCGAGGCGGAACTGGCTGACATCGGAGGCGAGCGCTTCGCCGTCGATGTCTTCGACGTTCCCGGCGCCTACGAAATTCCGCTGCACGCCAAGACCCTGGCCGAGACCGGCCGCTATGCCGCGATCCTCGGTACGGCGTTTGTCGTCAACGGCGGCATCTACCGGCATGAGTTCGTCGCCAGTGCCGTCATTGACGGCATGATGAATGTGCAGCTGTCGACCGGCGTGCCAGTGCTGTCGGCGGTGCTCACCCCGCACAACTACCATGACAGCGCCGAGCATCACCGCTTCTTCTTCGAGCACTTCACCGTCAAGGGCAAGGAAGCGGCCAATGCCTGCGTGCAGATCCTGGCGGCGCGGGAACTGATCGCGGCCTGAGATCGCCAAAACGGCCGGATTTCAGCCCTGCAACAAGAATTGCGATCGACAGAACCGCAGAAGGTTGCGGTTGGCCTGAAATCCGGCCAGAAGCATCAGGGGCCGACCGGCGACCGGCCGGCCCGCGACGTTGCGCTTGAAACCAGATACGGGAGACTATTGGGTGGCTCGCATAACACTGAGACAATTGCTCGACCACGCCGCCGAATACGGCTACGGCGTGCCCGCTTTCAACATGAACAATATGGAACAGGGCCTCGCCATCATGGAGGCCGCCGAGGAGACCAAGTCGCCGGTGATCCTGCAGGCGAGCCGCGGTGCTCGCGCCTACGCCAATGACGTCGTGCTGGCCAAGCTGATCGACGCGCTGGTCGAAATCCACCCCGACATCCCTGTCTGCATGCATCTTGACCACGGCAACAACGAAGCCACCTGCGTCACCGCGATCCAGTACGGCTTCACATCGGTGATGATGGACGGATCGCTGAAAGAGGACGGCAAGACGCCGGCCGACTACGCCTACAATTCCGGCATCACCCGGCGCGTCGTCGATATGGCGCATTGGGGCGGTGTTTCCGTCGAAGGCGAGATCGGAGTGCTTGGCTCACTGGAGAGCGGTGGGGGCGAGCAGGAAGACGGCCACGGCGTCGAAGGCGAGATCAGCCACGACCAGCTTCTGACCGACCCGGAACAGGCGGTGGAATTCGTCAAACACACCCATGTCGATGCGCTGGCGGTTGCCATGGGCACCAGCCACGGCGCCTACAAATTCTCGCGCAAGCCGGACGGCGCGGTGCTGGCCATGAACGTCATCGAGGAGATCCACCGCAGGCTGCCGAACATGCATCTGGTCATGCACGGCTCGTCCTCGGTGCCCGAGGATCTGCAGGAGATCATCAACAAATATGGCGGCCAGATGAAGCCGACCTGGGGCGTGCCGGTCGAGGAGATCCAGCGCGGCATCAAGCACGGCGTGCGCAAGATCAACATCGACACCGACAACCGCATGGCGCTGACCGGCGCCATCCGCAAGGTGCTGACCGAGAATCCGAGCGAGTTCGATCCGCGCAAGTACCTGACGCCGGCCATGGCGGCGATGAGGAAGCTCTGCAAGGAGCGCTTCGAGCAGTTCGGCACCGCCGGCAATGCGCAGAAGATCAAGCCGCTGCCGGTGGCCGAAATGGCCAAGCGCTACAAGTCGGGCAGTCTCGACCCGAAATTCGGCTGAGCTCGATCAACCATCCAGAGCCGCCAAGCACATGCTGGCGGCTCTGAAGGCTGTTGTGTTGTGCTTCATTCCGGCGCCTCTGCCTCGGCGCGGACAAGCTTGATATCGGCGCCGGCCGCCCATGCGCCGATATCCTCGCGCCGCAATGCCGCCGCCATCATGTCTGGAAACAGATCCGGCGTGCAGGCGAAGACCGGAATGCCGAGCGCGGCAACGGAGCCTGCCATCTTGGGGTCGTAACCAGGCCTGCCCTGGTCGGTCAGCGCCAGCAGCACCACGACATTGACGCCGGATCGAACAAGTGCTGCCAGCCGCTGCAGCAATTCCTGGCCGTTGCCGCCTTCATAAAGGTCGGTGATCAGCACCATATGCGACTTGGTCGGCCGTTCGATGCGCTCCGCGCAATAGGCGACGGCCTGGTTGATGTCGGTGCCGCCGCCCAGCTGCACGCCGAACAGGACTTCTACGGGATCGCTGAGCTCTTCAGTGAGATCGACGATGGCCGTGTCGAAGCAGACGAGCTTGGTCCGCACGACCGGCAAGGAGGCCATCACCGCGGCGAATATCGAGGCGTAGATCACCGAGCTTGCCATCGAGCCGGATTGGTCGACGCACAGCACGACCTCGTCCAGATCGACCAGCCGGCGCTGTTTGCGCATGAAGCCGACCAGCTTCTCCGGCACGATGGTTTTATGCTCGGGCTGGTAGTGGCGAAGGTTGGCCGAGATGGTCCGCGGCCAATCGATGTCGCGCTGGCGTGGCCGATTAGTGCGTTGCGACCGGTCGACCGCGCCGCGTATCGCCTCGGCCGTCTTCTGCTCCAGCCGCTGCATCAGCTTGGCGACGATATCGGCGATGATCGTTCGGGCGATGTCCTTGGTCTTTGCCGGCATGACCGAGCGTAGCGAAATCAGGTCGGCAACGAGATTGACGTCGGCCTCGATCGCCTTGAGGAACTCGGGCTCCATCAGCATCTGCTTGAGGTTGAGGCGTTCGAAGGCATCCTTCTGGACGATCTGCACGACCTGCGCGGGAAAGAACGACCTGATATCACCCATCCATTGCGCGACCCTAGGCGCCGAACGGCCGAGCCCGCCGCGGCGCCTGCGCGGGTCGGCAGCCGCATCGCCGGCGCCATCGCCATAGAGTGCATCGAGCGCCGCAGAAAGCCGCTTGTCCGTGTCGGAAAGCGAAGTCGACTTCTCGTCATCGGCGCCGATCGCCAGGCGCCAGCGGCGCTCGCGTCCGTCCTCGGTGGCGGGTTCGTTCATTTCGGCCGCGTCATCCATTGCCGTCATCGCCCGTCAGCAAGGGTCCAAGCCGTTCCAGATGCCGGCGCCATGCGGCGTCGCCATCCGGCGTCGGTGTCAGTCCGGCAGGCAGGCGTGCGGCGCGGCCGAGCACCGCTTCGATCAGCCGCCGCCGCTCCATCGAGTCCAGATGCGAGAAGACCCGGCGCAGCAGCGGCAGATGCGCAATGAAGGCATCTTCGTCGAGGGATTGGAGCCAGGCATCGACCGCTCGGCGCAGTGCCTCGTCATAGATGAGCCGTTGACTGGCGGTGCTGAAGAAGCCTTCGAAGAACCCTGCGGCCTCCATGACCGGCGTTCCCGGCGACAGGCGCCGCGCGATCAGGCCGGCTGCGGCGTCGGCGGACAGATGGCCGGCTTCGTAGAGCAGATGCGCGGCGCAGCCTGCCACCAGCGCCGTCGATCGGGATCCATCGAGCACCGCAGCCAGTCCGTTGCGCCAGCCGTCCAGCACGTCTTCGCCTGGCTCGACCAGCCTGATCGCTTCATCGGCCTTGCGCATCGCGCCAACCAGCGTCGTCGAAGCCTGGTCATCGAGGTCGCGGGCGGCATAGGCGAGTGCTATCCCGCCTTCGATGATCAGCCGCTCCAGCAGACCGGACAGGCGGGCCGTTTCCGTCTTGCGCGCCTCGCCATAGCGGATGATGCCGGCGAGCGGCGGCACCGATGCCAGAATTTCCAGGCACTCGCTGCTGTGCGCCGCGCGTTCCTCCAATGCCACGAGACCGGCGGTCGACGCCTCGGACAGGTTTGCCGTGATGGCGCCCTGAACCAGTCCCGCCAGCGCGTCGAGAGAGGCCGACGCGCCGATCATCTGGATCAGCCGGCCATTGGCGGCCTTATCGATGGTCGGCCCATAGATCAGGTTCTCGACCAGGCGAACGGCATATTCCGGCTCCCACGAGAGCGCCCATCGCTCGCGAAAGGTGCCGCGGCTGCGTCCGCTGTCGGTCAACTTGCCCCAATGCACGCCAAGCACGTTCAGCCGGTGCAACAATGTCGAACGAAACAGCCCGCTTTCGCTGCGCAAATCGATCGAGAGTTCGCGCTCCAGCGCCTCGGGCTTCAGCCGCGCCGCCTTCTGGTTGCGCTGCAGATCCTCGATCAGCGGCGCCATTGGCGTGTCGGGCGGAATTTCACCGACATCGGCGCCCAGCAGCAGCTCGGCTTCGACCAGCGCCCAAAGCAGCGCTTCGCCGTTGAACAGGGCGGCGATCGCGGCATCGCGCAATTCCTCGAAACCAGGCTTTGGCCGCTCACGGATCGCGGCCAGCGCACGCGCCAGCCGTTCGGCTTCGATCAGCGAAGCGGTCGAGACCATATGTCCCTTGCCTCTCAGCACCGCCGCGATCATTGCGAGCCACAAGGTTGCCGCGTCGTGGCGGCCGCGCGTGCGCCACAGATGCTTGCACCAGCCGGGCGCGACGACACCAGCGCCATAGCCGAACCCCAGGGCCAGGCGTGGCCCCGTCCATGGCGCCCAGGTCATCGTGCTCTTGCGCCGGGCGAGCCCCTTGAGAAGGGCCTGGTCCTCTTTCTGCGGTCGCGTCGCTAGCAATGCAGGCACATGCCAGGCGCCGCAAACGACTGCGATCGGCCCCTCGAATTCCTTGCGCGCGGCGGTGATTTCAAGCCGCATATGCGCTTCACGCCTGGCCTCGAATTCGGCTAGCGGGCCCTCGCCGTCGCGTAGCGTCGTCATGGCATCGGAAATCGCGGCAAAGATGGGACCCGGCTGCGGGTTCTGCTCGATGATATCGGACCACCAGCTCTCGCCATCTTCATAGCCGGCGGCTTGCGCCAATGTGCCGATCGGGTCACGCACATGCTGAGCCATCTCGTTGTCGGCACCGGATTCCGCTTCGCCGGCATCGGCATCCTCACCATCATCAACCGCCACAACCCGGGCCGATGACGGCAGGTCGATGAACCGCAAGGCCGCATTGTTGGCGACAGCCCACAGGGCCGCCTGGTATTCCGGCGAGAACTCGGCGAAGGGCCAGAAGCTGGTCGAAGCCGGATCGTCTTCCGGATAGCAGAGCAGCGCCACCGGCGGCTGCATTTCGGGCCGGGCAAGCAGCGGCAGCAGCGCGGAGGCATCGGCCGGCCCTTCGATCAGCACGGCGACCGGTTTCAAGTCCTGCAACGCCTGCACCAGGCTGTCGGCGGAGCCGGGCCCGTGATGGCGAATGCCGAAATAGGAAACGTCGCTCAGCGCCATGGCGTCAGATCGCCGCGTTCAAGGCCGCGTAATAGCCGGCATAGTCCGGCCGCTTCTTGAGCACTGTTTCCAGATATTCTTCCAGCACCAGCTTGTCCTGCACCGGATCCTTCACGATCGCGCCGACCAGGCTGGCAGCCAGGCCTTCTGCGCCGAGCTTGCCGCTGTCGAACCAGGCCGCCTGGCTGAGGCCGCCAACCAAGGTGGCGATGGCCTCCGCCGTGGACAGAGAACCGGACGATGTCTTCAACGTCACCTTGCCATCGGCGGTGGCACCGGAGCGCAATTCGCGGAAGATGGTCAGGACGCGGGCGATCTCCTCGCCGACATTCTTCGGCACCGGCAGGTCGAGGCCGCCGGCCATCTCGCCGACCCGCTTGGAGACGATCGCCACTTCTTCCGCCATATCCTCGGGCAACGGCAGCACGACGACATTGAAGCGGCGCTTCAATGCCGATGACAGCTCGTTGACGCCCTTGTCACGGTTGTTGGCCGTGGCGATGATGTTGAAACCGCGCTGCGCGTAGATCGACGTGTTGAGTTCCGGGATCGGCATCATCTTTTCGGACAGCACGGTGATCAGCGTGTCCTGCACATCAGAGCCCATGCGCGTCAGTTCCTCGAGGCGGCACAGTTTTCCGTCCTGCATGGCGCGGTAAAGCGGGGTCGGCACCAGCGCCTCCTGGCTCGGGCCCTTGGCCAGAAGCTGCGCGTAGTTCCAGCCATAGCGGATCTGGTTCTCGTCGGTACCTGCCGTGCACTGCACGATCAATGTCGAGTCGCCCATGATGGCGGCGGCGAGATGCTCCGACACCCAGGATTTGGCGGTGCCTGGGACGCCGAGCAGCAACAGCGCGCGGTCGGTGGCGAGCGTCGCCACGGCGGTCTCCATCAGCCGGCGGCGGCCGACATATTTTGGCGTTATCAGCGTCCCGTCGTCGGCCTTTCCGCCGAGCAGATAGGTGAGAACCGCCTTGGGCGAAAGGCTCCATCCGGCGGGCTTTTGCCGGTCGTCATTGCGCGAGAGGGCCTGCAACTCGGCGGCGTAGGCCTGCTCGACCGGAAGACGGATGACTGCGTTCATTTGCTGTTCTCCCGAGTGATCATGTGTCGATTCCAGGCCCGGCCAATGCCGCATTGAGGCGCAGGAGACCGAGCGAAGGCGCCGCCGGCGCCATGCCGGCCGCAACGACATCCCCGATCAATTTTTCCGCCGTCGCCGCTGTCGCCAGAAAGCCCAAATTTTCCAGTGTCTGGTCGGCGCTTCGCTTCACCGGCTCGTCGTTTCCCGCAACCGCGGAACGCAATGCCGGGAGCGTCTGGCCGTTTGTCAGGTCGACCCATTCCAGCCAGCCTGCTTCGATGCCTTCGACCTGGATGAGCGCGTGAAGATCGTACGTGTCTTTCAGGATTTGTCTGATCAAGACGCGCTTCCTGCCGCTGTCCAGGCGCGCCATGAGATGGAGGACGAGAAGCGCCGGCTTGCCGCCTCCGGCGCCAAGCGTATCGGCCAAATGCGCCACCGCTGCATCACTGCCGGACACCGAGACCATTCGAACGAGGAAGAGATCGGCATTGTCGTCGACGCCGAACTGCCATGCCCCGAGGAAATCGGACTCGGTAACGCCGAAGTGGGCAGCAAGATCGCCCAGGTAACAGGTGGCAAACAAGTCGCCGCGGCGTGCTTCCTGCGCGGGCGCCTTGAGTCTTATCGGTGTATAGGTGGTGCGGCGGCGGATGAAGCCGGATTTGCCTTCCGCGATGAAGGCGGCGAGCTCGGCTGTCGGATCTTCCGTCCCGTCATCGCCTGGGTTGCCATGCTCTCCCAACCTTGCCAGCAGCCGGCCAGCCAGTTCGCGCACCCTGCCGGAGCGATCGGCAGAGAGGCTCTTCAAGAATGGCACGTCATCGGCGCCCAAGCCGAAGCGCATGAGTTCGATGAGTGCAGATCTGATCTCCGCCGGCTCACTTGATCCCTTGGCCTCGATCAGTTGCCTGGCCAGCGCCGGAGCGGTGCGGCGCATATCGGCCAGCGCGGTACGGCGCGCAGCGGGATAGAAATCATCCCAGGTTTCCACGGTCAGTTGTTCCCGGCGGGATTGTTTCTCGCCATCCACACCTGCTTGCCAATCGACCCAGGGGGCATAAACGTCCGGACTTTCCTGATACGACGCAGAGGGCATCCAATCCATTGGATGCAGCACGAAGCCTCGGCTGGCGACGAGCGTGGCCACGCGTGTCTTGGTCCTTGCGTCAGTTGCATGCTTCAGCGCGGCTCGCAAAAGCGGCCGCAGCCGCTCCGGCAGCATGGGCAAGGCAAGTTCAGGCAGTGGCGGGCGTTGTTTCAGCATCTTCGGCGCGGCTGGCCGCAAGGCAACGTCGAGGGCCTGCGCGGCGATTGCCAGCAACCGGCGCTCGCGCTCGTCGGGGTTTGCACTGCTGGCGATCTGCTGCCATGCAGCCGGAGCCAGGTCGAAGGTGGCGCCGCCGGTTATCCAGCAGTCGCGCATGGTCGCCAGGCCGGTCTGCTCGATCTCATTCATGACAGATCCAGCCTCCCGAACCCGCTTTGCGCCGCCAGGAGTTCAAGCCGGCTGCCGTTCCAAAGTGCGGCCGTTGCCTTGAGGTCCAGCCCAAGCAGCGTTGGATTGACGGTGTCGGCGATTGGCAAGGCGATGCCGTGCGGATCGCCGGCGGCCTGCCACCAGGCGGCACCGCGATCGTCCAGCAGGATCGCTCCGGGCGGCAGCATGACGGGGCAATCGGTAACCCAGGGCGCGGCGTCCTGGCGGGCAACATGGGCCGCCAGCGGATCCGACGCGTTAACGCCGAAATCGGGCCACGCGCCGGACGAGACGTCACCCCTGCGGTCCGCCACCAATGCCCGCAGCGGCTGGCGCGCCGGATAGAAGATCAGCCGGGCTTCGAAACGATCGCCCGGCGTGAACGCGTTCGACCGGCGACCGGCCGACGCCGGAAAAAAGTCGAGCAGCAGGGCAAATTGCGAGCTGGCGCTGTTCAGGTCGAGCAGCCAGGTCGAATGGCTGACAAGACCGTCACGGCGAGATTCGATCTTCTCGCCGATAACTTCCCAAGCGCTTTCGACCTGGGTCGCATCGCGATTGGCCAGCACCTGTTCGCGGCTCTCGGAGGTCGAGACGAGCCGCCTCAGTTCCGGGTCATCGGGTGCCGACCGCCAGGCTTTGGCCAGCAGCACAAGCTTGCCGAGTTCGCGGATCGCCGCGTCCGGCCGTTCCTCGCTGCGCAACGCCATCAACCTAGACGGTATCTCGTCGATGCGGCCGGCAAGTGCCGTCGCCTTCATGTCGACCAGCCGCGCGGCAATCCGGCGGCAACGATCGCTGCTGTTGTCGACAAAGCCGGCAAGGCCAAGCCGCAACTGGTCGGCGATCCATTGATCGAGTTCATCCAGTCCCGCCGACACGGCGGATCGCGTGTCTTCTGCCCGCTTGCGCTGCGCTGCCTCGCGGCGCTCAACCGCGGCCGCGTCCTCGACGACAGAGCTTTCGTCGCGCGCGGCTTCGCCGATGCTCTTGCCTCCCGCACCTTGTGTCGGTTCCACAGGTTGCGACGTGGTCTTCCTGCGACGGCTCAGCCAATCGTTCACCCATTCCGGCGTCGAGCCGGCCGCGGCAAAGCTGGCCGGCGTGGTGGCGGCGATCCACATCAGCGCCAAAGTGTGCTTGCAGGGAAATTTCCGCGACGGGCAGGTGCATTTGTAACCATGGTCGCCGGTGTCGACGACCACGCGGTAGGGATTGGACCCGGAACCCTGACATTCCCCCCAGATGAGAGCCAGCTCTTTGTTCTTTTCGAGCCGGGGCCAGTTCGATTGCTTGGTCAACTTGGAAGCGGCGCTCAACGACGCCTGGTCGGGCGCAAGCGCCTCGATGGTTTTCAAGTCAAATTCCAAGCCGCGCCTCTCGTCGCTCGAACGAATGCCGGTTGCCAGTATAGATGGCCGTCTGTGAAGGATTCTTGTAGCAGCAGAGGGATAGGGACCGATACAGCGGGCCGCAAGTTAGAGTGCGCTGAGCAAAGCCGATACGCAGGCCACAGCGTTGTCAGGCAACATTTGCCAGGAAGTGCGAGAAGATGGCTACTGAAGCGTCCGCGCTGGCGGCTGGCCGACATGGCCCCGGGCGATGCCGGCATCGGCGTCCTCTGCCCCAAAGGCGCGATCGAGCCCGGTCGCCACCACAGAAACCCTGAAGCGGCCTTCCATGCTCTTGTCGAAGATGGCGCCGACGATGATGTCGGCGTCCTCATAGACCTCTTCGCGGATGCGGGTGGCGGCCTCGTCGACCTCGAACAGGGTCATATCCCTGCCGCCCGATATCGAGACCAGGACACCCTTGGCGCCCTTCATCGACACTTCGTCCAGCAATGGGTTGGCGATCGCGGCTTCCGCCGCCTTCATCGCCCGGCCGTCGCCGGAGGCCTCGCCGGTTCCCATCATGGCGCGGCCCATGTCGCGCATCACCGATTTGACATCGGCGAAGTCGAGATTGATCAGGCCTTCCTTAACGATGAGATCGGTGATGCAGCTGACGCCAGAATAAAGCACGCGGTCGGCAATGACGAACGCATCGGCGAAGGTGGTCTTGGCATCGGCGATCCGGAACAGGTTCTGATTCGGGATGACGATCACCGTGTCGGCGCTTTCGCGCAGCCGCTCGATGCCCTCTTCGGCCATCTGCATGCGGCGCCTGCCCTCGAAAGCGAAAGGCTTGGTGACGACGCCCACCGTCAGGATGCCGGCCTTGCGCGCCGCCTGGGCAATGATCGGAGCAGCGCCGGTTCCCGTGCCGCCGCCCATCCCGGCGGTGACGAAACACATATGCGTGCCTGCCAGATGATCCATGATCTCGTCGAGCGATTCCTCGGCCGCGGCGCGGCCTATCTCGGGAAGCGATCCGGCGCCCAACCCTTCTGTGACATGCGCGCCAAGCTGGATCAGCCGCGTTGCCTTCGACATGGTCAGCGCCTGCGCGTCGGTGTTGGCGGCGATGAATTCGGTCCCCTGAAGCTGCTCCGCGATCATGTTGTTGACGGCGTTGCCGCCGCCACCGCCGACGCCGATAACGGTGATCTTGGGTCTCATTTCGGAGATTTCGGGCTTCTTGAACTCGGCCATGCCTGTTTCTCCTTCGCCAATTGCGCGCGCTTCACGACCCATCCGCAGACTCCCTGGGGAGATTGCAATCGAGCGGCATGACGCGAATCAGTCCGTTCGGATAGGTACCTCAAAAAGCCAGAGAGCGGCCAGAGGTGCAAGTGCAAGCAAGGTCAAGTTTTGTGATGATGGTTTTGCACACCGTAGCATGGACGCCGGCAACCAGGGCCCCGGCTGTGCCGACACGGCTTGCGGCGCTGCGATCGGTGCGTCTATCATGCCGGCCGAGAAGTCGCTGACTTCGGCGTTCTCGCCGCGTTCGGCCAACCAAGACTATCTGCGGCTGATGTCGTCAGGGTCAATTTCAGAACGAATGAAGTAGCGCCCCCCGCCAATGGCCGACAAAACACAATTCGGGTTGACCGCCGTCGACACCGTCCCCTTGCATGAGAAGGTCTATCTGGAGCTTGTCAGAGCCCTGATGTCCGGCCAGTTCTTGCCCGGCCAGAAGCTGACCTCGCGCAAGCTCGCCAAGGAACTCGGCACCAGCGACATGCCGGTGCGCAGTGCCTTCATGCGGCTGCAGGCGCTGCGGGCGCTGAGCCCGATGCCGAACGGCAGCGTGGAAGTGCCAGTCATTTCGGCAGAGCGATTTTCGCAGTTGACCGCCGTGCGGACGATCCTCGAAGGCTCGGCGACCGAATTTGCGACAAAGCTCATCAACGGCAACAACCTGCGGACGATCCGACGCCACTCCACCGACCTGACTTTGGCGGCCCGCAAGGGCGATATCGATGACTATCTGCGGAAGAACTACGACTTCAAATTCTCGATCTATCGCCATTGCGGCAACGAGCAGATGATCTTCCTGATCGAAACCGTCTGGATGCAGGTCGGCCCTTTTCTGAGGAACCTGGCCATGGGGTTCGAGGACGATCTCGCCTCTATCCTCGACATCGACTATCACGAGGAGGTCGTCGCGGCGATCGAGGCCCAGGACGGGGAGCGCGCGCGCTCGGCCATCGTTCGCGACATCGACGAGGGCGCCACGCATATTCTCCAGCAGGCGCGGTTTCCGGAACCGAGAGCCTAGAGCGTTTCACGGAAACGCCGAACGGCTCTATCTCTTTGTTTTGACGCAATTCCCTGAGGAAAGGCGCTACGCGCTTTTCCCGGGAAAACCGTTTCACACTTTTCCTGGAGTTGCTCTAGGGCGCTAGACCACGGCCATGATCACGTGGGCCTGAATTTTGGCGGCAATCTCGCCGCGGCCATGCCTGTCCGCAATCGCGGAGGCCGCGCAGTCGGTTGCAGCTTCCAGTTCTCTCGCGCCCCTGGCCTCGATTTCGTTGCGAAGAGGAGTTCCCTGGCAATAAGCAACGGCCGCAAGGCGCGGCGAGGATGCACGACTTTGTTCGGCTCTCGTCTCGATCACCACACGGGAGAAGCCCGCGTCCTCCAGTTCGCTACGGATCAGGGCCGTATCGTGGTAGCCGTGTGGCGTGCGCGCCATAAAGCGCGGCGGATCGTTCGGAAACATCCTTGCGAGAGCATTCGTCACATCGTTGGCGAAGACATTCTCCTCGAGGCGATCCCATACGTTGAACAAAAAATGACCACCGGGCTTCAGGACCCGCTTTGCTTCGCGGTAGCCAGACGGGCGATCGGGAAAGAACATCGCGCCGAACTGACAACAAACGAGGTCGAAGGCCGCATCTTCGAACGGTAGTGCCAAAGCGTCCGCCTGGCGCCATTCGATGCGACTGTCGGGACCTTGTTGCGAAGCGGCGTAGTCGAGCATCGGCTGGTTGAGGTCGGTGACGACATAGCTTGCGCTCGTGGACAGTTTTGGCGCCAATGCGCGGGTGACGACCCCGGTGCCCGCGGCGATCTCCAAGACGGCACTTGGCGACAGGGACGCTGCTCGTCGTGCAAGATCCGCGGCGAACGGCTCGAAAATCAACGGCACCATATAGCGGTCGTAGTTTTCCGGAATCGAGCCCGCGAACACCTTGTCCGTTTCTGACATCACCGCCACCCGCCATCATTCAAAAGCGCTCGAGACTAGCACATAATTGTCGGCCTGGTCGCTTTTGACCCAGAGGCTCCAACAGCATATGCGGCTATGTCGGCGGTGAACCGCGGCAGTTCAAATGCCCCCTTGGCTTTCCGTCTTCTTGCCTCTATGTTGCGATCGCAGATCGCGCAATTGGTTTTGAAATGCCTCCCGACATCCCGGCTAGTGACTTGAAAAAATAAGAAAAACGCCTGGCAATGGTCAGGTTTCGTTTTCGAAAACTCACGAGCTATTTTTACCAGGGACAGTGTAGCCGATCAGGCTGCGGCACCTTCAAAAACCAGAGGTTACAAATTGAGCGATGCAATTGCGGACGTTTTGAACTGGCTTGAAAGCAGGAACGACATCCAGAGCCTGAGGGCGGCTGTGTGCGACCTCAACGGCGTCATGCGCGGCAAGCGCATCCCGGTAGAGCAGGCGCGCAAGGCGCTCGAAGGCAAGCTGCGCATGCCTTACTCCCTGATAGGGCTCGACATCTGGGGCGAAGACATCGAAGGCAACACGCTGGTTTTCTCGACAGGCGACGCCGACGGGCTTTGCCAATGGACAGGACGCGGCATTCTCCCGGTGGCCTGGACGGCGCATCCGACGGCGCTTGTCCCGCTCTGGCTCGCTGACGAAACCGGCGCGCCGTATCTTGGCGATCCACGGCGGGCGTTGGCCCGCATTCTCGATCGCTACAAGGCCTTGGGATTGACCCCGGTCGCGGCGACGGAACTCGAATTCTACCTCGTCGATCCGCAGTCGCAGCGGCCGGTCGGGCCCGTCTCGCCGGTCACCGGGCGCCGGCTCGATTCCGATGCGGCGCTGTCGATCGACGAGATCGACGACTTCGAGTCTTTCATCCACGACGTCTACGAAGCCTGCCGAACGCAAGGCATTCCCGTCGACACGGCCATTGCCGAAAATGGCGTCGGCCAGTTCGAGATCAATCTGAACCACGTCGCCGACGCCCTGCGGGCGGCTGATGATGCCGTATTGTTCAAGCGCACGGTGAAGGGCATCGCCCGCAAGCACGGCTTTGCTGCCTGTTTCATGGCCAAGCCCTATGGCGACCGCGCTGGCAACGGCTTTCACGTCCACTTCAGCCTGACCGACGCCGAAGGGCGCAACGTTTTCGACGACGGCACGGATCAGGGTTCGGAGATCATGCGCCATGCGGTCGGTGGCCTGCTCGCCGCGATGGCCGAGAGCACGCTGGTGTTCGCGCCGCACTTCAATTCATACCGAAGGCTGCGTCCGAGATCCTATGCGCCGACCGCCGTGGCCTGGGGCTACGAGAACCGCATGGTCGCGATCCGCATTCCCGGCGGCCCGACCGGCGCGCGTCGCATCGAGCATCGCGTTTCGGGAGCGGATGCCAATCCCTATCTGGTGCTTGCCGCCATATTGGGCGCCGCGCTGATCGGCATTGAAAGGCAGATGTCGCCTGGCGATCCGACCGGGAGCGACGGACAAGGGCTTGTGCCGGCCAAGCTGCCGCCGGACTGGGCATCGGCGATCGCCAGTTTTGAGAGCGGAACACATGTGGCCGAGATCTTTCCGGCGATCCTGCGCGACTCCTTTGTCGCCTGCAAACGCCAGGAGTTGAATACGTTCGCCCTCAATGTCAGCGACTTCGAGATCGAGACCTATCTGGAAAGCGTTTGAAGCATTTTACGAGGACAGCTCGGCCTTCAGCACCGAGACCGCCACCTCACTGTTGTGGACATACTCGTTGGCGTCCGGCTGCTTCTGCACCAGCAGGATGAACAGAAGGTCGGTCAGCGCCAGCTGTGCGTCGCGCGCGGTGATGGAGGATGAGCGCGCACGCTCCTCGTCAGCGATGGTGTAAAGGCAGATGTCGGAGACCCGGCTCAGCGGATTGTCGTGGACGCCGGTGACGGCGATCACCATCGTGCCGCGCTTGCGGGCCAGCTCGGCGATGCGCAAGGTTTCGATGCTGGCGCCGGAATAGGAAAGTGCGAACAGCACATCGCCTGGCCCGAGCGTCGAGGCATTGGCCATCTGGACGTGGCTGTCGCTGTCATGCAGGACATTGCGGCCGAGCTTCATCAGCTTGTAGGAGAAATCGCGCGCCACCAGCGAAGAGGCGCCGACCCCGACCAGATGGATGCGGCGCGCGCCATCCAGCAATTCCAGCGTCCTGGAGATGATCCGCTCGGTGTTGGCGGCGACGGTCCGCTGTATCGACAGAAGCTTGCTGCCGACCAGCTTCTTCAGGATGACCTGGTAGCTGTCGCCGACCTCGATCGAGCCATGAATGACGCCGGCCGGCACCTGCCATTCCTGCGCCTTGGCCTCGCTGACGGCGAGCTTGAGCTCCTGATAGCTGGCATAGCCGAGTTTCTGGCTGAACTTGACCACGCTCGACTGGCTGCGTCCGATCTCGGCCGCAAGTGCGGCCGTCGACAGGCGCAGCATCTGGTCGGGATTGTCGACGATGTACCGGCCGATCTCACGATCGCCAGGCGCCATGCCGTCGAGCTTCGCATTGATCCTGTTCAGAACGGACACGAGATTCCCTTACGCTTTTCAGGTCGACAAGCCGCACAGCGTGCCGCGATAGGAATAAAATATTCCAATTCTGATTGACAGCCAAGAACGCACAATTAATTCTCGAACCTCATCACACAAGGTTTCGGCGCATGGACAGATTGCGGATCGTGGGCGGACAGAGACTGGAAGGCGCGGTCACCATATCCGGCGCCAAGAACGCCGCCCTGCCGCAGATCGCGGCAGCCCTGCTCAGCCCCTACCCGCTCGAACTGACCAACCTGCCTGATGTGACCGACGTCGAAAACATGCTCGGCGTGGTGCGGCTGCACGGCGCGGAAGTGACGAGGTCGGCGCATACCGCGACGATCGACACCAGTGCCGCCGTTTCCAAGGAGACGTCCTACGACACGGTGCGAAAGATGCGGGCGACCGTGCTTGTCCTGGCGCCGCTGCTGGCCCGGTTCGGCCATGCACGGGTTTCGCTGCCGGGCGGCTGTGCGATCGGCGCGCGGCCGGTCGACATGCATGTTGCCGCACTCGCGGCACTCGGCGCCAGGATCGCCATCGAGAATGGTTCCATCGTCGCATCGGTGCCGAACGGGCTGACCGGGACGCGCATCGTCTTGAGTTCGCCGTCGGTCGGGGCAACGGAAACCGCGATGATGGCGGCGGCCACGGCAAAGGGCGAAACCGAAATCCTCAACGCGGCGCGCGAGCCCGAGGTGGCGGACCTCGCCGCGTGCCTCAACGCCATGGGCGCGCGCATCGAGGGCGCCGGCACGCACCGCATCCTGATCGCGGGCGACACGAACTGGCATGCCGCAAGGCACGACATCATCCCGGACCGGATCGAGGCCGGCACCTATGCCATCGCCGCGGCCATCACCGGTGGCCAGCTGGAACTGACCCATGCGCGGCTCGAGCATATGGCCTCGGTGGTGCAATTGCTGGAAGCAACCGGCGTCAGCGTCTGGCCGGGCGACCGCGGGCTCATCGTGTCACGCGACCGGCCGTTGAAGGCTGTCGACGTCACGACGGAACCCTATCCGGGGTTTCCAACCGATCTCCAGGCGCAGTTCATGGCGCTGATGTGTTGCGCCGAGGGAGCATCGCTGCTGCGTGAAACCATCTTCGAGAACCGCTTCATGCATGTTCCCGAACTGATGCGGCTCGGCGCCAACATCAAGCTGCAGGGAACCACGGCGTTGGTGCGTGGTGGCGCCAAGCTGCATGGCGCACCGGTGATGGCCACCGACCTGCGCGCTTCGGTGTCGCTGGTGCTGGCGGCGCTGGTGTGCGAGGGCGAGACGACCATCAACCGCGTCTATCACCTCGACCGCGGTTATGAACAACTGGACCGTAAGCTGCGGCTGTGCGGCGCCGATATCGAGCGGCTGAGCGCATGAACAGCGCGGATTATTTTCTCGGCGTCGATGGCGGCGGGACCGGGTGTCGCGCCCGCATCGAGGACACGGATGGGACCGTGCTGGGACAGGGCCTGTCGGGCCCGGCGACCACGCGGCTCGGCATCGATGCGGCCTGGGCCTCCATTGCGAAAGCCTTTGGCGCGGCGATCGAAGAGACAGGCTTCGGACCAGCCGAGACAGCCAGAATTCGTGCCGGCATCGGCCTTGCCGGCATCGGCCGCAAGGGTGCGCTGGATGCGTTGCGGGCGATCGCGCATCCGTTTGCCAGCATCGATTTCGTCAGCGATGGCGTCGGCGCCTGCCTTGGCGCGCATTCCGGCCAGGACGGCGCCATCGTCATTGCCGGCACCGGCTCGATCGGCCTCGGCTTTGTCGACGGCCGCGACCTGCGTGTCGGCGGTTACGGCTTTCCGATCTCCGACGAAGGCAGCGGCGCCGATCTTGGACTGAAAGCCGTGCAGCTGGCGTTGCGCGCCCATGACGGCCGGCACGAGCGGACGGCGCTGCTGGCGGAGGTGATGCAGCGCTTCGAGGGCGACCCGATGGCAGCGGTCGCCTGGATGGACCGCGCCAGCGCCACCGACTATGCGGCGCTGGCGCCGATGGTGATGCGCCATGCCGACCAGGGCGATCCGGTCGGGCGGCGCATCGTGCAAGGCGCGGCCGAGCAGATCGACACGCTGGTGCGGGTGCTGTTCGAACAAGGCGCGCCGCGCGTCACCTTGCTGGGCGGCCTGTCCAGTGCGCTCGAGCCCTGGCTCTCCCCCGATGTCCGGCGCCGCCTGAAGCCCGCTGATGGCGATGCGGTCTCGGGTGCGATCATCCTCGCCAAACGGTCCTGCGGCGGGCGATAGCGCCCGGCCCCGTTAGGAATAATATATTCCATATTTCTGTTGACGTTGCGAATATCAAATTCTAAAAAGTTAACAAACGAAAACAGGGTAGCAGCAAACGGACACAGCGTCCGTGTGCGCTGGCGCCGGTCGGGAGCTCTGCTCAACGCCGGCCGTGCCGCACGATTTGAAAGCACTGGGATGACCGAACAAGGGTTGATGTCCGAGCTGGACCGGCTGATTTCCGAGGGCCGCAACCCAAGGACGATGGACATCGACCTGCTGCCGACCATCGATGTGCTGCGCAAGATCAATGACGAGGACGAGGCTGTCCCGGCGGCTGTCGAAAAGGTCGTGCCGGAAATCGCCGCCGCGGTGGACCGCATCGTGCTTGCCTTCCAGAAAGGCGCGCGGCTGATCTATATGGGCGCCGGCACCAGCGGCCGGCTCGGCGTTCTCGACGCTTCGGAGTGTCCGCCGACGTTCGGCGTGCCCGAAGGCATGGTCGTCGGCCTGATCGCTGGCGGTCCCGACGCCCTGGTGCGGTCGACGGAAGGCGCCGAGGACGATCCGAAAATGGGCGCGAAGGCGCTGCTGGAGATCGGGCTCACATCAGACGACGTGGTCGTCGGTATCGCCGTCAGTGGGCGCACGCCCTATGTCATCGGCGGATTGAGTTATGCGAAGCAAGTTGGCGCGGCGACGGTCGCCTTGTCCTGCAATCCGGCCTCGACCATTGCCGGCATCGCCGACATCGCCATCTCGCCGGTTGTCGGGCCGGAAGTGCTGACAGGCTCGACCCGGCTGAAATCGGGAACCGCGCAGAAGCTGGTGCTCAACATGCTGACCACCGCCAGCATGATCCGCATCGGCAAGAGCTACCAGAACCTGATGGTCGACCTCAACCCGTCCAACAAGAAACTGGTCGCCAGGGCAACCAGGATCGTCATGCAGACCACCGGTTGCGCGGCGCAGCAAGCCAAGCAAGCGCTCGCCCAGACCGGCAACGATGTGAAGCTGGCGATCCTGGTGACGATCACCGGCATGGGCGTCGAGGAGGCGCGCGTGGCTCTCGGCAAGGCCGGGGGCTTCCTGCGAAAGGCAATCAGCGACACGACGGCATGAAGCCGCATGAGACAAGACGGCGTGAAGCCGCATAGACTGGGCCGATACTCCAAAGCATGTGTGTCTTGGAAGCGGTCCGCAGAAACTGCAAGGCATCGAGTTCAATCAGAATGGGAGACGAGAATGGTTCACCTCACAAGAAAGCTGCTGTCGGGCATCACGCTGGCGGCGATGCTCGGCGTGGCCGCGGTTTCAACGCAGGCGAATGCAGCGACACTGCATATGGCCTGGTCGCAAGACGCCACCGGGCTTGATCCGCACAAGCAGACGGCCTTTTCGTCTCTGCGGCTGCTGGAGCTGATCTATGAGCCGCTGGTGCGGGTCGACGCCAGCCTGCAAATCATCCCCGCCATCGCCACCTCCTGGGAATTCTCCAAGGATGGCAAGGAGCTGACCTTCAAGCTCGATCCCAAGGCGAAATTCCAGGACGGAACCGCGGTGACCTCGGCCGACGTCAAGGCATCGTTCGAGCGCATCCTCGACGAGAAGACGGGCGCGGCCGCCCGCGCCAACTTCCTGTCGATCGCCAGCATCGACACGCCCGATGCGACGACCGTCGTGTTCCATCTCTCGCAGCCCGACGTGCCGATCCTGACGGCGATGAGCGACGTCAACGCCGCCATCGTTCCGGCAAGCGAAATCAAGGCCGGTTCGATCGGCACCAAGGCGGTCGGCTCGGGACCCTTCAAGCTCGACAAATGGGACCCCAATGCCAAGGAAGTGCTGAGCGCGAACAAGGATTGGGCCGGCGGCGCGACCGGCGTCGATGGCATCGAGATCAGCGTGCTTCCCGATGAAGCCGCGATCCTGGCCGCCATGCGCACCAAGCAGATCGATTTCGCGCTGCTCAACGACCCGCTTGTCGCCACGCTGGTGCCGAAGGAAGCCAGCCTGCAGCTGAACCGTGTGCCGGTGCTCGCCTATCACGTGCTGCAGCTCAATCCGTCGCGCAAGCCGATGACGGAGCTCAAGGTGCGCCAGGCCATCTCTTGCGCCGTCGACCGGCAGGAGGTGCTGGACACCGCTTCGCTCGGCGAAGGCAAGGTCACGGGACCGCTGACGATCCCGGCTCTGGCGACCGATCCGAGCCAGCTGTTCTGCTACAAGCGCGATGTCGAGAAGGCCAAGAAGCTGATGGCGGAAGCCGGCTATGCCGACGGCTTTTCGGCGACCGTGATCGGTGCCACCGGCGAGCCGCCGACGGCGGCGGCGGAAGCCCAGGTCATCCAGTCGCAGCTGGCCGAGATCGGCGTCAAGCTCGACATCAAGATGATGGAGCTCAACGTCTATGTCGACGCTTGGCTGAAGGGCGACTTCGACATGGCGATCGCGCTCAATGGCGGGCGTGCCGACCCCTACACCATGTACAACCGCTACTGGACCAAGGCAGGCAATTTGCAGAAGGTGGCCAACTACATCGACGACACGCTCGACAGCCAGATGCAGAAAGGCCGCGCCGAGACCGATCCGGCGGCGCGCAAGGCGATCTTCGCCGAGTTCGAGAAGCACCTCGCCGAGATGTCGCCGTGGATCTGGCTCTACACCTCGTACAGCTATACGGCGCAGCAGAAGAACATCGCCGGGTTCGTACCGACGCCGACGGGCACGCTGTTCAGCCTGAGCAAGGTGACCATCCAGCAGTAGCCGGCGGCCTTGGACGAGAGGACTTCTTCGCGTGAATTATCTGATGCGACGACTGGCGACGTTTCCTCTCGTCCTGCTTGGCGTGTCCATCCTGGTCTTCGTTGCGATCCGGATGGTGCCGGGCGATTCGATCACGGCGATGCTGGGCACCGAGGCGGGCCTGCTGACGCCGGCCCAGCGTGACTCGCTCGCCGCCTATTTCGGCATCGACCAGCCCTGGTTCGTCCAGTACTGGCGCTGGATAGGCGGCATCCTGCACGGCAATCTCGGCATCTCGGTCACCTATGGCCGGCCGGTGCTCGACGTCATCGTCGAGCGCTTCCCGCTGACGCTCGAGCTGGCCATCCTGTCGATGATCATCGCGCTTGCGGCTGGCATGCCCGCCGGGATCTTTGCTGCCACGCACAATGAGAAACTGTCCGATCTCGGGGTGCGCATCGTCGCCATGCTCGGCCAGTCGACACCGAGCTTCGTGCTTGGCCTGCTGATCATCTACACGCTGTCGGCCGGCTTCGGCGTGCTGCCGGCGATGGGCGAATTCGCGCCGCTCTGGCAGGATCCCCTGCGCAATCTCAGCCAGCTGATCCTGCCTGCCATCACGCTCGGTTTCGCCTTCGCAGCCTCGGTCACCCGCATATCGCGTTCGGCCATGCTCGACGTGCTGAGCGACGACTATGTGCGAACCGCGCGCAGCAAGGGCGCCTCGGCGCGCAGCGTCATCTGGCGGCATGCGCTGCCCAATGCACTGATCCCGGTCGTCACGCTGAGCGGCATCGAGTTCGGCTATCTCCTCGGCGGCGCCGTCATCGTCGAGCAGATCTATGCGCTGCCCGGTCTCGGACGCATGGTGCTGGATGCGATCCAGCAGCGCGACTATGCGCTGGTGCAAGGCGCCGTGCTGTTCATCGCCTTCAACTTCATGATCGTCAATCTCCTGGTCGACCTCGCCTATGTCGCGCTCGATCCGCGCATCCGGCTGGGAGAGCCGTGATGCGCATCCTGCGCGCCATCTTTGGCCACGGCAGCGGCCGCATCGGCGGCATTATCGTCGGCGTCTATCTGTTGGTCGCCATCCTCGGCATGCTCGGGCTGACGCCGCACAATCCCATCACGCAATACCGGGTCGACCGGCTGCATGCGCCCAACGGCGCCTACTGGATGGGCACCGACCTGTTCGGCCGCGACGTCGCCAGCCGGCTGATGGCGGGCGTCGGGCAGTCGTTCACGGTCGCCTTCTTCTCGGTCGCCTTCGCGACCCTTGCCGGCACGGTTCTGGGGCTCGCCGCCGCCTGGCTCGGCCGCCGCTGGGACGGCGTCCTGATGCGGATCATGGATGTCCTGCTGGCCTTTCCGGCGATCCTTTTGGCGCTGCTCATCGTCACTGTTGCCGGGCCGGGCACATGGACCAGCGTCGTTGCCATCGGCATCGTCTACACGCCGATCTTCACCCGCGTCGTGCGCGGCCCCGCTTTGTCGCTCAAGGCGCGCGAATTCGTCGACGCCGCGCGCACCTTCGGCAGCAGTTCGAGCTACATCGTGACGCGCCATTTGCTGCTCAACCTGGTGGCGCCGTTGACCGTCCAGGTGACGCTGGCGCTGGCCTGGGCGCTGTTGACGGAGGCGGGCCTGAGTTTCCTGGGGCTCGGCACGCAGCCGCCCGCCGCCTCGCTCGGCCTGATGCTGAGCGACAGCCGCAATCTGATGGAGACCGCGCCGTGGCTGATGATCTTCCCCGGGCTGGCGATCATGATCAGCATCCTCGGCTTCAACCTGCTTGGTGATGCCTTGCGCGACATCCTCGACCCGAAGATGCGGAGGGCGCCGGCATGACCCCGCTGCTGTCCGTATCGGATCTGCGTGTCGGCTTCGGCCGCAATCCGCAAGCCAATGAGGTGGTGCGCGGCGTCAGTTTCGACCTTGCCGACGGCGAGACACTGGCCATTGTCGGCGAGAGCGGCTCGGGCAAATCCGTCACCGCCTTGTCGATCAACCGTCTTATCGATTTCGGCGGCGGCCGCATCACTGGCGGGGCGATGAAGTTGAAGCGGGCCGATGGCAGCGTCTTCGACCTGATGAGCGCCTCCGAACCGCAACTGACCAGCATTCGCGGCGCCGAGATCGGCATGATCTTCCAGGAGCCGATGACCTCGCTCAATCCAGTGCTGACCATCGGCAGGCAGATCGAGGAATCGTTTCGACTGCACCGTGGGCTGACCGGAAGGCAAGCCACGGCGGCAGCCAAGGATGCGCTCGACCGCGTGCGCATTCCCGATGCCGCGCGGCGGCTGAAATACACGCCCAACCAGCTGTCCGGGGGAATGCTGCAGCGGGTGATGATCGCCATAGCGCTGGCCTGCAATCCGCGCCTGCTGATCGCCGACGAGCCGACGACGGCGCTCGACGTCACGGTGCAGGCGCAGATCATGGCACTGCTGGCCGAGTTGAAGCGGGAAACCGGCATGTCGATGATCTTCATCACCCACGACATCGGCCTGGTTGCCGGCATCGCCGACGGAGTGATGGTGATGCAGAACGGGCAGGCCGTGGAGCAAGGCGAGTTGAACCAGATCCTCGACAATGCGCAGCATCCCTACACGCAGCACCTGCTGCAGGACGTGCCGCATTTCGCCAATGGCAGCGCGACGCGCGCCGACGGGCAGCGCGACACGGGTGCAAGCGCCGAACCGGCCTTGAAGGTGGATAACCTGGTTGTACGATTTCCCCTCAAGAGCAGCTTCTTCAGCCGCGCCACAGGCGCTGTGCATGCCGTCGATGGCGTCGATTTCGACCTGATGCCCGGAGAGACGCTGGCGATCGTCGGCGAGAGCGGTTCGGGCAAATCGACCACCGCGCGCGCCGTCCTGGGGCTGGTGCGCTCAACACGCGGCAGCTTCTCGGTCGGCGTCCGAAAAGCTTCGGCCGAGCAGAGCGCCCTGCCCGTGCAGATGGTGTTCCAGAACCCCTATGCCTCGCTCAATCCAAGGCTCAGCATCGAGAGCATCCTGGCCGAGCCGGTGATCGCCACCGGCGGCCGGGTGAATGCCGAGACGCGGGCCAGGATGGCAACCCTGCTGGAGCGCGTCGGCCTGCCGAAGAACAGCCTTGAACGCTACCCCCACGAATTCTCCGGCGGCCAGCGGCAAAGGCTGTGCATCGCCCGCGCGTTGATGCTCAACCCTTCTGTGGTCGTTCTCGATGAAGCGGTGTCGGCGCTCGATGTTTCGGTGCAGGCCAAGGTGCTGGAGTTGCTGGTCGACCTGCAGCGCGAGTTCGGGCTGGCCTATCTGTTCATCTCGCACGACATGGCCGTCGTCGAGCGGATCGCCCACCGGATCGCCGTCATCTATGCCGGCCAGATCGTCGAGATCGGCGACGCGACCTCGGTGCTGTCGAAGCCGCAGCATTCCTATACGAAGAAGCTCATCGCCGCCGTTCCGACCATCGACCGGCGCCACGAACATTTCGAACTCGACACGCGGCAGGTCCCCTCGCTGGTGCGCCCGCAGGGGTACGAGCCGGCGCCGGCGAGATGGGAGCAGTTTGGGGCTGATCATATGGCGAGGGCGGAGGTGTGAGATCAAGAGTACCCCCCTCTGGCCTGCCGGCCATCTCCCCCTCAAGGGGGGAGATTGGCAGCTTCACGCTCCGTGTCTTCGTCTCCAACGTTGGAAGTTGGCGAAAGCCAAGATGGCATCCGATCTCCCCCCTTGAAGGGGGGATGTCTGGCAGGACAGAGGGGGGTGGGACGGAACGCTGCCTTTCAGATGGAGGCTCGTGTTGAGCGCCCTCGCCCAGCTTTTCGATCGCGCGTTCGCACCGCTGAGAGCCGCGGTGGCTGCGAAGCGCATCCCTGGCGGCGTGCTCGGCATAGTCGACAAAAATGGCGAACGTGTCGTCAGGTCGGTCGGCTCCGCGCAGCTCGTGCCGAAGACGCGCCCAATGCAGGAGCAAACATGGTTCGACCTGGCGTCCTTGACCAAGGTCATCTTCACGACGCCGCGCATCCTGGCGGTGGCGGAAGACGGTGTCATCGATCTCGATGCGCCCCTGATCTCGGTGCTGCCGGACCTTCGCCAGTATGATGCAGAGGCCTGGGAGCGGAAGGTGACGTTTCGCCAATGTCTAGGCCACCAGACACCGTTTCCCGCCGTCGAGCCGATCTACACCTATGGGCGCGATCCCGAGCTGCTGCGCGCCTTTATCCTGCAGCGCGAATGGCGGCCCCGCGACCCGGTCTATTCCGACATCAACTTCATCCTGCTCGGCTTTGCGTTGGAGCGGCTGTCGGGAAAAACGATCAGGGACATGGATCCCGGCCCGGGCTTCGCTTTTTCCGCCGAGCCGGATGCGTCAGCCGCG
Source organism: Mesorhizobium sp. P2_C7 (assembly GCF_056404515.1). Taxonomy (NCBI): domain Bacteria; kingdom Pseudomonadati; phylum Pseudomonadota; class Alphaproteobacteria; order Hyphomicrobiales; family Phyllobacteriaceae; genus Mesorhizobium; species Mesorhizobium sp. P2_C7. The sequence continues at coordinate 138,631 of NZ_JBFUDW010000004.1, forward strand.
ACCGAGGGCTGCACCTGGCGCCATCGCGTTTTGTCCGGCGAGGTCCACGACGACAATTGCTCGGCGCTGCAAGGGGCCGGACATGCCGGCCTGTTCGGAACAGCCGCGTCCGTCCTCGATTTCGCGCAGGGGCTATTGGACGGCACCGGCGCGTCCGAGCGTTCGATCGCGTTGATGCGAACGCCCTTGTCCGCCACCCGGACGCATGGCTGGGAGCGCCCCTATGGGGGCTGGTCCGGCGGGGCGCTGTGCGGCCCGGGAACCATCGGCCACACCGGCTTTACCGGCACGGGATTGTGGATCGACTTCGACAGGGGCAAGGCCTGGACCTTGCTCACCAACCGGATCCATCCGACACGTCATTTCGACAGCGGCATCGCCGCCCTTCGGCAGGCGGTCGGCGATCTTGTCAACGGGGACTGTTAGGGAAGTGACCATGGAACCAATCTGGGCCGTCGGCCTGATGACCGGCACCGTGCTTGACGGCAATATCGACGTCGCGCTGATCAAGACCGATGGCGAACGCATCGATGATTTCGGCACCTATCGGCTGATGCCCTATGCCCCGTCGATCCGTTCGCTGCTGGAGGAGACGCTGAAGGAGGCAAGAGCCTGGAATTTCACCGGGCCGGAGCCGGCGATCTTTCGCAAGGCGGAGGAAGCCCTGACGCGAGCCCAGTCGGCGGCGGTCAAGGAACTCGTGGAAAGCTACGGCATGAAGATGGCCGATATCGGCGTCGTCGGCTTTCATGGCCAGACCGTGCTGCATCGCGCGCCGCAGGTGGGCCGGCTCGGCCAGACCCGGCAGCTCGGCGACGGCGAACTCATGCACGCAATCCTCGGCACCAAGGTCGCCTATGATTTCCGCTCGGCCGACATGCGCGCCGGCGGGCAAGGCGCGCCATTGGCCGCTGCCTATCACACCGCTTTGATGCGCAGCGCCGGCGCCAGCGGCGACGTGGCGGTGCTTAATCTCGGCGGCGTCGCCAACATCACCTGGTGGGATGGTGCCGACAATGTCGTTGCCTTCGACACCGGACCCGCCAACGCGCCGCTCAATGATTTCATCAAGTCAAAGGGGCTCGGCGACATGGACCGCGACGGCGCGCTTGGCCGGGCGGGAACGGTCGATGAGGCACGTCTCGCCAAACTCCTGCAGCACCCTTATCTGACCAAGCCCTACCCGAAATCGCTGGACCGTTTCGACTTCGGCGCCGCCATGGCGGACGGCCTGAACGCCGAGGATGGCGCAGCCCTTTTGACCGCCTTCACCGCTGCCGCCGTCGGCAAGGCGCTCGACCTGTTGCCGCGCCGCCCGAAAAAACTCGTGGTCAGCGGCGGTGGCCGCCACAACCCGACAATGATGGCGATGCTCGCCAGCCGCGCCGGGGTCGACGTGGTGCAGGCCGAAAGCCTTGGCTGGAGCGGCGACGCAGTGGAGGCGGAGTGCTTTGCCTTCCTCGCGGTCCGCGTGCTGAGGGGGCTGCCGATCAGCTTCCCCAGCACGACCGGCGCACCGCAGCCGATGCGCGGCGGACGGCTGGCCGGTTAAACCAGCGTTTTGCGCAGGAAGATGCGGCTGCGTCCGACCGGGAAGTCGGCAAGCGTTCCGAAGGGCTGATAGCCCTGGCGCTGATAGACCTTGGCGGCATGCGGATTGAAGGTGTCGATCCAGGCATTCCGACAGCCGCGAGCCACCGCTTCCTGCTCGGCCGCATCCAGCATGTTGCCGGCCATCTGCTGGCCGCGCAGCCTTTCATCGACCCACAGCCACTGCACGTAGAGCCAGCCCCAGGCGGTGTAGCCGGAGATGCCGGCGACGACCGTGCCGTCCTCGTCGCGCACGAACACGGCCAGGGCCTTTCTTTCGGAAGCACCGACATCGCCGTCGTTGAACGCCGTCAGCCGTTCGGCGAGAAAGGTGAGTTCTTCCGGCGAGGGATTTGCCGTCGTTTCAAGTGTCGTCTTCATGGCCTTTTCCGAACAAGGGGCACGATGCTTGCGCAATGTTTATGTCTGGCTCCGAACAGGGTGCGTATCCGCATCGCCGCCATTGCGGAACTCGGACGCTGCAATGCCGTAGCGCTTGAGCTTGTCGTAGAAAGTCTTGCGCGGCACGCCGAGTGCGTCGATGGCACTGCGCACATCGCCACCGTGGTCGCGCAGCGCGTCGCGGATGAGTTGCGCCTCGTATTGGCCGACACGTTCGGGCAGTGTGGCCGCGGGCTCCGGCAAGTGCGCGGGAACCGTTTTCGTGTCGTCGTCCGGACCGAGACCGAGGGCGACGCGATCGGCAAAATGCGCAAGCTCGCGCACATTGCCCGGCCACGCATGCGACTGGAGATGATCGCTGACCGCCGCGTTGACCCCGGCGACCGGCCGGCCGAACCGTTCCGCGGCCTTGCCGAGGAAATGGCCGAACAGCATCGGGATGTCGCCGCGCCGCTCGCGCAAGGGCGGAATGCGCAACGTCACCACGTTGAGGCGGAAATAGAGATCCTCGCGAAAGTCGCCGCGCTGGTCCTGCCGTCCGAGATCCACCTTTGTCGCCGCGACGACCCGCAGGTCGACGCGCCGGGTCTCGTTCGAGCCAAGCGGGGTAACACTACGCGTTTCGAGCACACGCAGCAGCTTGACCTGGAGGGCCGGCGGCATGGATTCGATCTCGTCGAGGAACAACGTGCCGCCACTGGAATGCTCGATGCGGCCGATCCGTCGCCGCTGCGCGCCGGTGAACGCGCCCGCCTCGTGGCCGAACAGCTCGCTTTCTATGACGGTCTCCGGCAGGGCACCGCAATTCAGCGCCACGAAGGGCTTTGCGCGCCGCCGCCCCCATCGGTGCAGGAGGTCCGCCACCACCTCCTTGCCGGTTCCGGTCTCCCCTTCCACCAGCACGTCGACGTCCATGTCGGCGATCTGCCGCAAGGTCTCACGCAGCCGCCGGATGGCGGGCGCTTCGCCGATCAGCGGCAGGCCGTCGGCAGCCTGCGCCGCGGCTTCGCGCAGCCGCCGGTTCTCCATCACCAGCCGCCGCTTCTCCGATGCCCGTCTCAGTGCCTCGACGAGGCGGTCACCCGCATAGGGTTTCGGGATGAAATCATAGACGCCATCCTTGAGCGCTGCCACCGCGAGATCGACGTCGCCATGCCCGGTGACCAGGATCACCGGTATGTCCGGGTCGATCGCCTTGACGCGATCGAACAGCTGCAGCCCGTTCATGCCCGGCATGCGGATGTCGCTGACGACCACGCCCTCGAAATTCCTGTCGACGACGGCAAGCGCCGCCTCGGCCGCCCCGAGCGCGACCACCGCGAAGCCGGCAAGCTCGAACAATTGCGTGGTGGCGTGAAGCAGGTCAGCATCGTCCTCGACGAGCGCCACCAGCCCTGATGCGTCTGTCATTCAATTCGCCTCAAGTCGATGGTGAAGGATGCGCCGCCGGCGCTGCCGGGATCGAGCCGGAGCGTACCGCCCAATTCCTGGGCGATCTCCTGCGAGATCACCAGTCCGAGGCCAAGCCCCTTCTCCTTGGTGGTCTGGAACGGCATGAACAGATTGCCGGCCGCCTCCGGACCGAGGCCAGGGCCGTTGTCGCGCACCGAAATCAGCACCCTGTCGTCGCGCTCGGCGATGTCGATCTCGATGCGGGGATCGGGCTGGTCCTTCATCGCGTCCAGCGCATTCTGCAACAGGTTGACGAGGATCTGCTCGAGCCGGATACGGCTGGCCATGACCACCGGCGACGCGTTGCCGCGCGGCTTGACGATGGTCACGCCGGAATCACGGATGCGGCCGGACAGAAGCGACAGTGCGCCGTCGATCGCCTCGCGCACCGGCAATGGCGAGGCGGCGACGCCTGGCCGCCGGGCAAAGGTGCGCAAGGTGCTGGTGATCGCGCCGATGCGCTCGGTCATCGAAACGATCGATGACAGATTGCCGCTGACCGGCTCGGTCTTGCCGGTGTCGAGAAAGCGGCCGGCGTTCTCGGCATAGGTGCGGATGGCGGCGACAGGCTGGTTGATCTCGTGCGCCACGCCGGCGGCGATCTGGCCGAGGATGGAAAGCCGGTTGGCCTGGGCGAGATCGTCACGCAGCCGGCGGACTTTGGCTTCGGCGTTCTCACGCTCGGCGATTTCTCCGGCAAGCGCCGTGTTGGATCGGGTCAGCTCGGCCGTTCGCGTGCTCACCCGGCTCTCCAGTTCGGCATTCATGCGCGCCAGCGCTTCCTGCCGCAGCCGGCGGGCGCGCCGGCGCCGGGTGAGCACGAAGGCAAGCAGGCCCATGAGCAGCAACCCGAGCAGCGTGGTCAGGCGCGCCGTGTTGGCGGCGGACGACAAAGCCGCGTCGGCGGGCGTCAGCAGCCACAGACGCCAGCCGGGCACCGCACCGGGCAGGTCCTGCACCACTTCAACGAACTGGCGCGGCTTTCCGGAGCTGTCGATTGTCGCCAGGCCGTCACCGGCACCGCGTCGCAACGGCAGCGGTTCGAAGGCGGCATCGGCCAGCTGAAGCTGTTCACGGGCAATGGCGGCGTCCTGCGCCGACAGCGGCGCCAAGGCATGAAACCGCCACTCGGGCTGGCTGGTGGCCAGCACCACGCCGCGTTCGTCGGTGACGAAAACAAGAAAGCCGCTGGAACGCCAATTGGCTTCGACGCGGTCGAGTTCGACCTTCAGCACCGCAACGCCAAGCGGCTTGCCGCCATCATCGACGCGGCTGGCGAGGTAAAGACCCGGCCGGCCGCTGATCGTGCCGAGGCCATATTGGCTGGCAGCACCTTTGGCCATTGCCTCCTGGAAATAGTGACGAAAATTATAGTCGATGCCGACAAAGCTCGTCGGCTCGCCGGCATTGCTGGCTGATATCGCGATGCCTGCTGTGTCGATGACATAGATGGCGGACGCCGATGCATCGCCGGCAATCGCCCTGAGCTTGTCGTTGAGGGCCGCTTCTTGCATCTTTCCGGCCCGGCGCAGCGCCCCGCGCACGGCATCGTCGCGTGACAGCACCAATGGAACCAGGCGCTGCTTTTCGATTTCGCCGGTCAGGGTTCCCGCCGCCAGCGGCAGGGCGGCAAGCGCTCCGTCGCGCAGATTGTCGGCCGCCTGGCCGGTGGCGATGCGACCGGCGATGGCGATCGCGCCTGCCAGAACCGCAAGAGCGACGACCACGACACGCCAGCGGCCATCGCGCAGCCGGGTCACCGCTTCGCGCAGCAATTCACGGCCGGCCGCGTACCCCCTATCGATGCCTGCTTGCGACGTCTGCCCTCTCCCTTTTCCTCGCGGCCCGTTTTTCCCCGCAGCCTTGCGGCCCAGTGTAATGCGAAATTCCGCCCAGGCAAACGCTGCCTGTGCGGAAATCCGCACAGGCATTCGCGGCAAAGCGGCTGACAACCGCCGAAATCCAGGGATTCCGGTCTTTCACCGATCTGGCACAGCGCTTGCAAAAGTCCTTGCAGCGGCGCGCGACCGGAGCGCTGCGACGGGAGAAGTCACGCAGGGCGGTGCATTTCCGCCCATCCGGCAAGGGAGAGTTCGATGCACATCGCAGACCAATCAGGCGCGCCTTCCGCGCAGCGTAAGCCTTCTATGCCCAACTCTACGTGCAGGTGCTCGTCGCGATCACCGTCGGCATCCTGCTCGGTCACTTCTATCCGTCGATCGGCGAGAGCATGAAGCCGCTCGGCGACGCCTTCATCAAGCTGGTCAAGATGATCATCGCCCCGGTCATCTTCCTGACCGTGGCGACCGGCATCGCCGGCATGAGCGACCTGCAGAAGGTCGGACGTGTCGCCGGCAAGGCGATGCTCTACTTCCTCACCTTCTCGACGCTGGCGCTGATCATCGGCCTTGTCGTGGCCAATGTCGTCCAGCCGGGCGCCGGCTTCAACATCGACCCGGCGACCCTCGACGCCTCGACCGTCAACACCTATGCCGCCAAGGCGCATGACCAGTCGGTCACCGGCTTCCTGATGAACATCATCCCGACGACGATCGTCGGCGCCTTCGCCGACGGCGACATCCTGCAGGTGCTGTTCTTCTCGGTGCTGTTCGGCATTTCGCTGGCGCTGGTCGGCGACAAGGGCACGCCGGTCCTCAACTTCCTGCAGGCCCTGACGACGCCGATCTTCAAGCTGGTCAGCGTGCTGATGAAGGCCGCGCCGATCGGTGCCTTCGGCGCCATGGCGTTCACCATCGGCAAATACGGCATCGGCGCGGTCATTAACCTCGCCATGCTGGTCGGCACCTTCTACGTGACGTCGCTGCTGTTCGTGTTCGTCGTGCTGGGTGCGGTCTGCCGCTACAATGGGTTTTCCATCCTGTCCTTGATCCGCTACATCAAGGAAGAGCTGCTGCTGGTGCTGGGAACGTCCTCGTCGGAAGCCGCCCTGCCCTCGCTGATGGAAAAGATGGAGAAGGCCGGCGCCAAGCGCTCGGTGGTCGGTCTGGTCATCCCGACCGGCTATTCCTTCAACCTCGACGGCACCAACATCTACATGACGCTGGCGGCGCTGTTCATCGCGCAGGCGACCAACATCCATTTGTCGATCGGCGACCAGATCCTGCTGCTGCTGGTTGCCATGCTCTCCTCCAAGGGCGCCGCCGGTATCACCGGAGCCGGGTTCATCACCCTTGCCGCCACGCTGTCGGTCGTTCCGGCGGTGCCGGTCGCCGGCATGGCGCTAATCCTTGGCGTCGACCGATTCATGTCGGAGTGCCGGGCGCTGACCAACTTCGTCGGCAATGCCGTCGCCACGCTCGTAGTGGCACGCTGGGAAGGCGAACTCGACGAAGCCAAGCTCGCCAGGGCACTGGCGGGCACGGCCGACGACAGCCTGCCGGCTGATCTCGTTCCCGCCGAGTAATCCGAGCGCTTCAACACCAATCAGCGGCCGGAAGCCCATGGCTTCCGGCCGCTGCCGTACAGGTGACAACGATGTCAGGCGGTTTTGCGCAGCGGTGCCAGCGCCTTGCCGTCGGCGGCGAAGAGATGGCAGCGGGAGGGGTCGGCCTGCATGGCGATGGGGCTGTGCAGCGGTGTCGTGTCGATGCCCTCGGTCTGAACGACGAGCCTCGTCTTCTCGCCGATGTCGGCATGCAGGATGGTCAGGCCGCCAAGCCGTTCGGCCAGCACCGCCTCGCCCTTGAACTGGCCCGCATCCGCGATGCGGATATGTTCCGGCCGGATGCCGAGCAGCAGCTCGCTGTCTTGTGCAAGTACGCCCGCCTCGACCGGAACGACCAGGATGGATCCGCCCGGCAGGGCGACGGCAACGCCATCCGCGTTGGCTGAGAGAACCCTGACCGGCAGCATGTTCATCTTCGGCGAGCCGATGAAGCCGGCGACGAAAACATTGGCTGGCCTGGCATAGAGGTCGAGTGGCGTGCCGACCTGTTCGATCGTGCCGCCATTGAGGACGACGATCTTGTCGGCCATGGTCATCGCTTCGGTCTGGTCGTGCGTGACATAGACGATGGTGGCGGCGAGCCGCTCGTGCAGCTGCATCAGCTCCAGCCGCATGTTGACGCGCAGTGCCGCGTCGAGGTTCGACAGCGGTTCGTCGAACAGGAACACCTTCGGCTGGCGCACGATCGCGCGGCCGATGGCGACACGCTGGCGCTGGCCGCCGGACAGCTCCTTCGGCCGCCGCTCGAGCAGATGCGACAGCTGCAGCACCTCGGCCGCCGCCTTGACCTTGGCGTCACGCTCGACAACCGGCAGCCCGGCGATCTTTAGCGCAAAACCCATATTTTCGGCGACCGTCATATGCGGATACAGCGCATAGGACTGAAACACCATGGCGAGCCCGCGCTCGGAGGGATCGACCTCATTGATGCGCGCGCCATCAAGCATCAGCTCGCCGGAGGTGATCTTCTCGAGACCGGCGATCATGCGCAGCAGCGTCGACTTCCCGCAGCCCGACGGGCCGACGAAGACGACGAACTCGCGGTCGCCGACATCGAGGTCGACGCCCTTGATCACCTCGGCATTGCCATAGGATTTGCGCACGCCTCGCAGCTTGAGCTCAGCCATTGAAGTCCCTCCTCGCATCCGGATATGTGCTTGGACCGACAGGCATGCGTGCCGCCAGCGTACCTCCGTCATCGAACAGGACAAGGCTGGCAGCACCAACCAGCCCGGCGTGACGGCCAAGCTGGGCCTGAACGACCGGCACGTCGCGATAGGCACGCATGGCCCGCTGCCTGATGGTCGCCTCGATGGCAGGCGCCATGAGGTCGAGGCCATTGGCAATGCCGCCGCCGACGACCAGCACGTCAGGCGAATAAAGATGCAAAAGATTGGTGAAGCCGATGCCCAGCCAGCGGGCTTCCTCCTCGAGCAGGGCCAAGGCAAGCTCGTCCTGCAGCCGTGCCGCCTCGACCACGTGACGGCCGGTCACTTCACCGTTGCCCGAGAGGCGCCGCAGCGCCGAGCCATCAAAGGGTGCTGTCGCGGCGTTGGCGCGGCGGCCGAGCGCGGTGCCCGAGGCAATGGCCTCGAAGCAGCCGACGACACCGCACATGCAGCGCTCGCCTTCATTGGTGATGGTCATGTGGCCGATCTCGGCGGCAAGGCCACGGCGGCCATGGAGTATGCGCCCGTCGACGACGACGCCGCCGCCGATGCCGGTGGAGACCGTGACGAAGACCAGCGAGCGGGCGCCGTGGCCGGCGCCGAAGCGCCATTCGCCGAGTGCCGCGGCATTGGCGTCGTTCTCCAGCCGCACCGGCAGGCCGAGCCGCCGTTCGAGGATATCGGCAAGCGGCACGTCCAGCCAGCCGGCGAGTGTCGGCGGTCCGACGGCGATGCCGGCCAGCGGATCGAGCGGTCCCGGCGCGCCGACGCCGACGCCGACGATGGCGAGCGCCGGGGCCTCGGCGTGGATGGTCGCGGCCAGCGCCTCGATCTGGCCGATCACCACGTCGGGGCCAGCCTGCGCCTGCGTCGGCACCGCCGCGAATGCCAGGATCTTGCCGTCGCGGTCGACCAGGGCGGCACGAAGCTCTGTGCCACCAAGATCGATCGCAAGGGCGGCTTCGTTGCTCATGCCGCGACCTTCAGGCCATGCAGCCAGCCGATGCGGCCGGCCAGGTCCCTGTCGCCGAAGGCGAGCGAGCCGAGGACCACGGTTTCGGCACCGGCCGCACGCAGCAACGGCACCGTCTCGTGGCGGATGCCGCCATCGGCGGCAAGAACCACGGCCGCCTCGCGGCCGGCCTCTCTCAGGATGGCGCGGGCAGCGCCCAGCCTGCCGCAGGCCTCGTCCGAAAGGCTCTGCCCCTTGACGCCGATAGCAGTGCCAAGCAGCGTGACGAAGGCGACTTCGGAGACGAAAGGCGTCACCGTCTCGACCGGCGTCTCCAGCCTGAGCACGACGCCGGCTTCGGCGCCGAGTTCCCGCGCCAGCCGGACGGCGCGCAGTCCCGCCTCGCCGTTCTCGGCATGGACGCTGATCATGTCGGCGCCGGCCTCGATGAATTGGCGTGTCTGCGACTCGACTACAGCCGCATCGACCATCAGATGAACATGGATGGGTCTGGCCGTCAGCCCAGCGATGCGGGCGACAAGATCGGGAAAGAACAGGAAGGACGGGGCGAAATGACCGTCCGCCACATCGATGTGGTGAAGGTCGACATAGGGCTCGATGCGCTTCAGATCGCGCTCGAAATTGACGAGGTCGGCGGACCACAGCGAGAATTCAGCGATCATGCGATCGCGCGGCAATGCGGCGATGGCGGCCTGGCCTGAGAGAGGTTTCGAGATCATGACTGGTCCTGGTTGTTGAAACGATCCTCGAGGAAGCCCGCGATAGCGGTGCGGACGTCGGCGAAATGACGATCCTTGTCGGTGGCCTTCGGCGTCACCTCGGCAAAGGCGGCGTTTGGGATGACGTCGGCGAGGAAACGGGCGGTCGGCAGCGGATGGATAAGATCGACGCCGCTACCGATGACCAGCGTGGGGATAGCGAGATTGCCGGCAGCCGCCGGCGTGACGCCGGGCCCATCGTTTGCGATCGCCCGCATCACCTCGGCGAAGACAGCCGCATTTTCGCGCTCGAAGAATCCAAGCAGGGAAGCAAGATTGTCAGGCGCTTCCCCACGAAAGCGGGCGGCGGTGACCGAGGTTGCAAAGGCGTTGCGCGCGTCCTCCAGCGGGCGATCGCGGATGAGCTCCGCCACCTCCGAAAAGGGCTGCATGTTCTGCGGCGCCGCATCGAAGCGCCAGGCCGGGCGCACCAGCACCAAACCCAGGACACGGTCCGCGTGATGGCTTGCAAGCCTGAGCGCGATCGCCGCGCCCATCGAGACGCCGCCGGCGACGAAACGGTCGAGCCCGGCCGCGTCGGCGGCGGCCAGCACATCGTCGGCAAACATGGCGATCGAAAAGGGCCGCCTGGAGCCTGCGCCTGAGCCGCCCTGTGCGCGGCATTCGACGGTCAGCCGGCGGTATGACGGGCTGTCGGGAAAATTCTGCGCCACCTGCGCCGCATCACCGCCGAGACCATGCTGGAAGATGACCGGAAACCCCTGCCCGGTATCGAAGACACAAAGCGCCGCATCGTCGCGAAGCATGACCGTCGGAGCGGTGTCCATCAGAGGAGCCTCCGCAGGAAGGCCGCGACGCCGGGGGCTTCGCCGGCGGACAGCCCGTGGGTGACGAGCGCCCTGTCGAAGCCCACCGCCTTCAGCCGCGCGATGAAATCCGGGAAGTCGACGATGCCTTGGCCGGCGCTGGCAAAACGGCCGTCACCATAGCGGTCCTTGGCGTGCGCCATGGCGATGTGGCCGGCCGCCTCGCCGATCGCGGCGGCGACAATGGTACGCGCTTCGCCGGGCGTCGCATGTTCGAACAGGTTTGCCGGATCAAGCACGATCTTCAGGCGCTTCGATCCCATCTCGGCGATCAGCCTGCTGGCATCCTTCGCAGAGGTGACGATGTTGGCCTGCTCGGGCTCGATGCCGAGATCGACACCGGCGGTTTCGGCCAGCGCCAGCGCCTTCGCCATCTCGGTGGCCATGTCGGACCAGGCCGCCGGGTCGGCATTGTCGGGATGGTATGCCCATTGGTCGGCGGCGTTGCGCGAGCCGGTGCAGAGCGTGACCAGGGGAATGTCCAGGGCAGCAGCAGCCTCGATGACGACGGCAAGGCGCCTGAGGCCATCGTCGCGGACGGCCTTGTCGGGATGCACCATGTTGTAGGTGCCCGATAGTGCCGCGAGCGAAACACCGCTCGACTGCGTGGCGGCGCGGATCGCCGCGATGGCGTCCGACGGCACGGCATCCGGCATTGACGGCAGGCCGGCGCAGGCGAGGTTGAACTGCGTGGTCTCATAGCCAGCATGCCGCACGGCAGCCAGCACGGCGGCTGGCTCGGCGCCTGGAAAGGTCTTGGCGAAAATGCCGAGACGCATCACACCGCCCCCGAAACCGAGGCGAGCTCAACCCGCTCGCCTGATACCACCGAGCGCGCGATGGCGACCATGGCGCGGATCGACGCGACGCCGTCCTCGACGTTGGCGCCGCGCATCGGCGCGCCTTCGAGCACCGTTTCGGCAAGAGCTTCCAGCTGGCGGCGGAAGAAATGGCCGTCAGCGCCGAGCGGCTTGTGGGCCGTGGCCGACTTCTCGTGAAAGATCTCGACCTCGCTGGCGCGGAAGTACCAGGGGTTGAAGGTCTTGGCGATGACAGAGCCGTTCTCGCCATAGAGCTGGAAACCTTCGTGCCAATCCATCCGAACGGCAACGGTGAGATCGAGATGGCCGAGCGCGCCGCTGGCGAATTCGGTCTCGACGAACCAGCAATAGGCGCCAAAACGCTCGTTGAGGCGGGCGCGCACGGCGACGATATCGCCGCACAGGAAGCGCGCCGTGTCGACGAGATGCGAGCCGTGCGCCAGCATGAAATACTGCCTGAGATCAGCCTTCGGATTGCCGCTCGGTTTCCTCGCCAGTTTGCTGGTGACGGGCAGCGGCTGAACGGCATCGGTGTTGGTATAGCGATAGGTGGAATCGCAGTACCAGGCCTTCAGCGCCAGCACGTCGCCGATCTCGTCGCGGACGAAATCGCGCGCCGCCTCCAGCGCGGGATCGAAGCGCTTCATGTGGCCGACCTGCAGGACCTTGCCGGAGCGCCTGACCGCCTCGGCCAGCGCCTCGCCCTCCTCCACCGAGGTGCCGATCGGCTTTTCGCACAGCACGTGCTTGCCGGCATCGAGCGCCTTGATCGACATCGGCACGTGATAGGCGTCCGAGGTGGCGACGATCACCGCTTCCAGTTCGGGATCGGCGAGCATCGCGTCATAGTCGGCATACATCTTCCGCGGCTCGTAGGTAGCACCCATGCGGGCGAGAAGGTCGGGTGCGGCGTCGCAGATGGCGTAGAGATCGGCATTGCTGGCCTTGGCGCAGGATTGAAGATGCGCAAACTGCGCGATGGGGCCGCAACCGAGCACGCCGACCCTGAGGCGTCTGTCCTGTTTCTTGATCATCGTCTCGTTCTTCAGGCGCCGTAGCTGCGCATTGTTTGGCGGTTGGTCTTGACCGCGCCGGCGGGGTCCGCGGCGGCGGTGTCGGATTCCTCTTCGAGCACCAGCCAGCCGGTGAAACGCGGCGCGGTGCCGGCGATCTCGATGACCGCCGGGGTGTCGCAGACGCCTTGACCGAGCATGGCCCATTTGCCCTTGGCGTCGACGTCCTTGAGATGGACGTAACGGATGCGGTCGCGGTGGGTGCGCAGCGTGTCGAGCATGTCCTTGTGGCCGCGCAGGATGTGGCCGGTATCCGGCACCCAGCCGACCAGATCGGGGTCGAGCAAGGCAAAGATCGTGTCGTATTCGGCGCGGTCGAAGAGCAGCGTGTTGTGGTGCGAACTCGGATGCACCGCGACATCCACACCGGTCTTGCGGCCGATCTCGGCAGCGCGATTGTAGAATTCGGCCGATATGGCGAACTTGTCTTCGCGCGGACCATCGGAGACGACGGTCGCCGAGCCGATCGATACCAGTGCGCCGGGAAAGTTCGCGGCAAAGCCTGTCCAGCGCCGGGCGGCTTCGAGGTCGCTTGCCAGCGCCTCTTTCAACGTGAAACCGCTCTTCGAGCCAAAGGCAAAGGAAACGAGGTTGAGGCCTCGGGCGTCGAGCGCGGCAGCGAATTCAGCCGGCCTGTCGGCGTAGCGGCCGATCATGGTGTCGGTGATCTCGATGCCGGCATAGCCGCCATCTTCTATCGCCTTCAACAGATCGTCGGGGCCGCCGGTCCAGCCCTTGCCCAGCATTTCCCAGGTGAAGGTCTGGCAGCCGACCTTGAGCTTCGTCTCCGTCATGTCATTCATTCCTTGACGCCGCCCTGGGTCAGTCCTTCGATGATGTGGCGCTGGAAGAACAGCACCAGGAGGATCAAGGGCACGGTCACCACGGCGGAAGCCGCGGCGATGTCACCCCAGGGGACGTAATAGAGGTTGGTGAAGTTGGCGATGCCGACCGGTATCGTCTGCCGATCGATGTTGGAGGTGAAGGCGAGCGCGAACAGGAATTCGTTCCACGCGGTGATGAAGGCGAGCAGGCCGGTGGTCACCAGGCTCGGCAGCGACATCGGCAGGATGATGCGCCAAAGCAGGCCGGGCACGCTGACGCCATCCATGCGCGCCGCCTCGTCGATCTCGCGTGGCAGCGTCTCGAAATAGCCGAACAGCACCCAGGTCACCAGCGGCAGGCCGAGCGCCAGGTAGGTGATGATCAGCGCCGTGTAGGTGTCGAGCAGGCCGAGATTGGTGGCGACCAGATAGAGCGGGCCGACCAGCGCGATCTGTGGGAACATCGACACAGAAAGGATGACCATCAGAATGCCGAAGCGGCCCTTGATGTTGAGCCGCGACAGCGCGAAGGCGGCCAGCGAGCCGACGAACAGGCAGAGGAACGTCGTTGCCAGGGAGACCACCAGCGAGTTCCAGACGTAGCGGTGAAGCTGCTTCTCGACAAAGGCGTTGTAGTAGTGCTCCAGCGTGAAGGGATCCGGGATCAGCGATGGCGAGCCCGACGTCAGCGCCTTGTCAAGCTGGAACGAGGTCGAGAACTGCCAGATGAACGGACCGCCCGACCAGACGAGGATCAGCAAGGCGCCGAGATAGATGGCGAAGGTCTGCAGCGGCGAGCGCGTGTCGTTCATTGCGCTCTCCTGATCTGGCGGACGAGGTACAGGCAGAACACCAGCGCGATGATGCCCTCGGTGGCAAACATCGCCGTCGAGACGGCCGAGCCGTAGCCGAACTGCAGCGTCGAAAAGAGCACCTTGTAGGACAGCGTCGAAAGCGTTTCGGTCGAATCGGCCGGGCCGCCACCGGTCAGCACGTAGACGAGGTCGAATACGCGGAAGGCGTCGAGCGCGCGGAACAGGCCGGCGATCAGCAAGGTCGGCATCAACAGCGGCAGGCGGATGTACCAGAAGGTGATCCAACCCTTGGCGCCATCCATGCGCGCCGCCTCGATCAGCGAATTGGGCACGGTCTGCAACCCGGTCAGAAGCAGCAGCGCCATGAACGGCGTCGTCTTCCAGACATCGGCGATGATGATGGTGATCATCGCCGTGTCGGTGGAGCCGTACCAGTTGATGTTCTGGTCGATCAGCCCGGCATGCAGGAGGATGTAGTTGATGATGCCGTTCTGGCCGTCGAACAGCCAGCCGAACATCTTGGAGGTGACGACGGTGGGCATCGCCCACGGCACTAGCATGGCCGCGCGGACGAGCCCCCGCCCCTTGAAGGCTTCGCACAGGATGAGCGCCATGCCGAGCCCGATCACCGTCTCCAGCACGGTCGAAGCGGTGGTGAACCAGATCGTGTGCCACCACGCATTCCAGAACTGCGGGTCGCCCCACAGCTCGACATAGTTGGAGAAGCCGGTGAAATCCTGTTCCTGCGTGATCAGCGAGGTGTTGGTGAGCGAGAGGTAGAGCCCGTTGACGATCGGGTAGAAGGAGACCGACGCCAGCGACACGAAGGCCGGCGTCAGCAGGAGCAAGGCCCACAAGGCGCCCGGAAGCGCCTTGCCGAGACGCCGCGGCCGGCCGACACTGGGAATGGTGGCCGCCGCGGACATTGGTTCAGCCTACGATCTTGTCGATTTGCGCCGCCGTCGCGTCCATCTCGGCCTGGACATTACCGGAGACCAGCGCCTTGGAGATGCCGGACTGCAAGGCAAGCGTCACTTTCGCGTATTCAGGCGTGATCGGCCGCGCCGTGGCGCCGGTGAAGACTTTCTCCAGGCTGGCCATGAACGGCTGTTCCTTCTTGATCTGTGCGTCCTGGAACAGCGCCGGCCGCGTCGGTGCGAGGCCGAAGTTCAGCGCGATGCGGTGCTGGACCTCGGTCGACGACAGCCAGGTCAAGAGCTCGATCGCGGCTTCGCGCTGCTTCGAGTTGGCATTGACGCCGAGCTGGTAGCCGCCGAGGCAGGCCGAGCTCTTGCCGCCGGGGAACGACGGCAGCGGCGCGACGCCGACCTTGTCGACCACCTGGGAAGCCTTGGCGTCCTGGGCGATCGGGTAGACATACGACCAGTTGCGCATGAACATCGCCTTGCCCGAGGTAAAGGGCTGACGCGACGGTTCCTCGTCCCAGGACAGCACGTCCTTCGGGCTGATCTTGTTGGTGGCGAGGGTGTCGTGCAGGAACTGGATCGCCTCTACCGCGCCCTTCTGGTTGATCAGCGACGACTTGCCGTCGGGCGCCAGGATGGCGCCGTTGTTGGAGGTGATGATCTCGACCGCGTCGCAGACCAGCACCTCGGCCTGTTTGCCCTGCCAGAGATAGCCGTAATCGATGTCGCCGGCCTTCTGCGCGGCGGCGGCAATGGTCGCCATGTCGGCCCAGCTTTCCGGCACCTTGCCGCCATGCTTTTCCAGCACGTCCTTGCGGTAATAGAACATGCCCGAATCCATGAACCAGGGAAGGGCGGTGAGCTTGCCGCCATAGGTACAGGCATCGAGGGTCCCGGTGAAGTAGGCGCTGCGCTTGTCGGCCGGGAAATACTCGTCCAGCGGCAGCGCCCATCCGGCGGCGGCAAAGCCGGCGATCCAGATCACGTCCTGGCTGAAGACGTCGGGCGTGCCGGTGCGGCGGGCGAGCTGCTGCACGAGGCCCTGGTAGACCTCGGTCGAGGAGCTCGGGGGCGGAAGTTCGATGTTCTTGATCAGGATGCGGTCCTGCGATTCGTTGAAGGCCTTGATCAGGTCGCCAAAGGTCTCCTTGCCGAAGAAGGCGGCGCTGGCGAAGCTGATCTCGGCCCGGCTCTGGGCGCGAGCCCGGCCAATGCCGAGCGACGTCCCTGCCCCGAAAGCCGCCGCGCCGAGAAGGCCGGCGGAACCGATGAGAAATTGCCGGCGATCGGCGATGGTGACATGCCCAATCGACTTGGAACCGCTGCGCGGCCCCTTCCTTGACTCGTCCATGTGTAGTCCTCCCAGAGTTGACGGCAGCCACTCCCGCCCGTCCAACTTCGCACATGATTTATAAAAAATTGTCGCGCGTCAAGATTTAAACTGCATAATGGTGCATCAATATGCTTATGACGTGGGCGAAGGATGGCCACGTGAACGAAGAATCGCCGATCCTGACGGACGGACGCCGACTGGAGGAATGATGGAAAAGCTTGGTGTAGGGGTCATAGGTTGCGGCAACATCGCCATGACCTACATGCGCAACGCAGCACTTTTTGCAGGCGTGGAGTTGAAGGCCTGCGCCGACATCTCCGCGGACGCGGCCGCCCTGCGGGCCCGCGAATACGGCATCAGGGCAATGGGCGTCGATGCCCTGCTTGCCGATCCCGAAATCGGCCTGGTTCTCAACCTCACCATTCCCGCCGTGCATTTCGACGTCACTGTGTCGGCGCTTTCGGCCGGCAAGCACGTCTTCACCGAAAAGCCGCTTGCCACCTCGGCCGCCGACGGACAACGGCTAGTCAGCGAGGCGAAGTCGCGCGGCCTGCTGCTTGGCTCGGCGCCCGACACCTTCCTCGGCGCTGCCGGACGCCGCGCGCGCAGGCTGATGGACGCCGGCGCCATTGGCCGTCCGGTCACCGGCACCGCCTTCATGATGGGCCGCGGCATGGAGCACTGGCACCCCAACCCGCAATTCTACTACCAGCCTGGCGGCGGCCCGGTGTTTGACATGGGCCCCTATTATCTGACCATGCTGTTCAACCTGCTTGGCCCGGTCGAACGCGTCATGGCGATGGCGACGCGCGGCCAGGAGGAAAGGCTGATCACCGCCGACGGACCGTTCAAGAACACCACATTCAAGGTCGGCACGCCGACCAACGTGCTATCGCTGCTTGAATTCCGCTCCGGTGCGACGGTCACCTTCGGCGCCTCGTGGGATGTCTTTCGCCACTCCAACCATCCGATCGAGCTGCACGGCACGGAGGGCTCGCTGCGCCTGCCCGATCCCGACACGTTCGGCGGCACCGTGTCGCTGTCCGAGCGCGGCGCCGACTGGAAGGACTTTGCCAGCGAAGGCGACCTCTACGGCGCCCGCAACTGGCCTTATGCGGCGCCCGACCGCGCCAATTACCGCATGCTCGGCGTCGCCGATCTGGTACGTTCGCTTCAAACCGGTAACACGCCACGCGCCTCCGGCAACCTCGCGCTGCATGTGCTTGAGATCATGGAGGCGATCCTGCGTTCCGGCGAGGGCCAAGGCTCGGTGATGGTCGCGGGCGACGTCACTCAGCCTGCGCTGCTGACCGAGGAAGAGGCAACCGACCTGCTTGCCTGAGGATATGACGATGACACTCGACCCGGATGCGCTGCTCGTCCTCGAAATCGGCCGCGCGGCCGGCGGAGAGCCGTTCGAGAATGGGGACGTAGCGGCGGCGCGGGCCGCCTACAACGCCTCGTTCCCGACACTGCAGGGCGAGCGCGAACCGGTCGCTGCGACCCTGGAACAGCGGATCGAAGGGCCGAACGGTCCCATCTCGGTCCGCATCCATCGCGGCCTAGGCGCACCGCAAAGCGGAGCGCCGGCGCTGCTCTACCTGCATGGCGGAGGCTGGGTCGTCGGCAACCTCGATTCGCATGACGAGATTTGCCGCTGGCTGGCCAATCTCGGCGGCGCCGTCATTGTCTGTCCCGACTATCGCCTGGCACCGGACCACAAATTTCCCGCCGGGCTGGAGGATTGCCTGGCAACACTGCGTTTCATGACGCAGAACGCAGCCGCTCTCGGCATCGACCCATCCCGTATCGGCGTTGCCGGCGACAGCGCCGGCGGCAATCTCGCCGCCGTGTTGGCGCTGCTTTCTCGCGATGGGCTGGCGCCATCCCTCGCCGCACAGATCCTGATCTATCCCAACACCGATGCGCGGCAGACGGCCGACAGCTACCGGCGTTTCGGCGACGGTTTCGGGCTGACCGCAACCACCATGGCATGGTTCCGCGACCACTATGTGCGAACGCCTGCGGACATTCTGGACTGGCGCGTCTCGCCCTTGCTGGCGCCCGATCTCGGCGGAGTCGCGCCGGCTTTCGTCGCACTTGCCGGCTGCGACATCCTTGCCGACGAAGGCGAAGCCTATGCCGAACGCCTGCAAGCCGCGGGCGTGCCGCTGGTCCTGCGGCAATGGCCGGGCAAGATCCACGGCTTCGTCTCGATGGCGCGCCATATCCCCGCCGCGCGGCAAGCGGTGGCCGAGGCGGTGGCGGCCTGGCGCCAGTTCGAGAAGGATCGCTGAAGCTGCACGCTCAGGCCGACTGACGCATCACCAGCGTCGCGCCGAGCTTGACCCTTTGCGCCATGCCCTGCCTTGGCGGTTCGGCCTCGTCCAGCAGGGCCAGCAGGATCTCGACGCTGCGGCCTGCCATGGCGGCGAAATCCTGTGCCATGGTGGTCAGTGCCGGACAGGTGTAGCGGCTCAGCGGATGATCGTCATGCGCGGCAACGCGCAGATCGCAGTCAGGTCTGCGGCCGATCTTCAGTCCGCGCGAGAACGCGGCCGCCATCACGCCGAAGGCGAGACGATCATTGGCGCACAGGATGGTGCGGCCTGGCAGACCGCCAACATCGAGTGTCCTTTCCATCCATTCATGGCCGATGCGCTCGAAGTCCCAGGTGTAGTCGCGCGCCGCGTCGATGACGACCGGTTCCAAGCCGGCGACTTTCATCGTCGCGATGTAGCTTTGCAGCCGCTCTCCCGAATTGTGGTTGACATGCGGAATGTCGACATAGACAGGCGGTTCTCCGGACCGGTTGAGATAGTCGACCATGGTCGACGTGCTCTGGTGGTTGTCGTTGCCGACGAAGGGCGTGTCACCCTCGATATAGGTGTCGAAATAGACGATCGGAATGTCCTGCCCGAGCTTGTCGAAAACGTTACGGTCAGAGGCCAGGCCGAGCGGCGCGATGATCGCGCCGGCGACCTTAAGCGACAGCAGCGTCCTGACCGATTCCGCCTCCAGCTTCTGCGAGCCATGCGAAGAAATGACGATCGGCCAATAGCCCTCGTCGCGGCAGCGAAATTCGATGCGGCTGACCATCTCGGCATAGAACGGGTCGGTGATCGTCGGTACGACGATGCCAATGTTGCGGGTGCGCTTGCGGTTGAGATTGCGGGCGAAAAGATTCGGCTGATAGTCCGAAGAACGCAACGCGGCTTCGATGCGTGCCCGCGTGGCCGGCTTCACGCTCGCCGGATCGTCAAAATATTTCGACAGCGTCGGCCGGGACACGCCACATGCCCGGGCAAAATCATCCATCGTGCGGTGCGTCTTCTCCGCCATCGAACGTCAGGTCCCTCTTGCCCACACCCGCCGATCGGAACGATCCGCCGTCACCAGTCATGCGGCCGTTGTCCGAGGGCGGCAATGCTTGGCCGAACTTATTCAGTCAATTTTCACAGTTTCCAGTACAGCGCGAAAACATTACGAGCGTCAATTTATTTGTTGACGATATGAAAAATGCCATTCCTCGATCAGAACGAAGGCTCCCGTCCGTGCGGCGGGATTCCAGATCGCCGTGTGACGGGATAGGTTCCGACTAGATGCTTGCCGCGCGGGCCATCGGCAAGGGTCCGGCTTGCCAAATGCCGCCGTGCCGCCCATACACGGCTGGGCAATCGCCCCCGCCCCGTTCACGCCCCACCTGCCAGGGATCCTGTCCGATGTCTGCGACGCCGTACCCCCGGTCAAAGCCGTGACGGATCCTTCCATGCCATCTCTCGCCAGCCTGGGCTGGACGGATTTTTTCGGCGACCAGCTCGAGCCCGGCGAAGCCAATCTCGTCCCTGCGCGGATCGCCACGGTCCATCGCGACCGCCTGACCGGCCTGTCCCGGGCAGGGCCAATCGATCTGACGCTGCCGGCGCAGGCGAACACCGGTGACTACGCCGTCGGCGACTGGGTGCTCGTCCACGCGCATGACCGGCTTGTGCAGCGCCGCCTGACCCGCAAGACGGTGCTGGAACGCCGCACCCAGGGCGGTCGGGTGCCGCAGCTGGCAGCGGCCAACGTCGACACCCTGTTCATCGTCACCTCATGCAATGCCGACTTCAATCCGGCCCGGCTCGAGCGCTATCTGGCGCTGGCCAACGAGGCTGGAACGACGCCGGTGATCCTGTTGACCAAGGCCGATACCGCGGCCGACGCCGAGGCGTATCAGCGGCAGGCTGCCGCGCTGCAGCGCGGCCTAGCGGTGGTGACGCTGAACCCGCGCACATCGGATGCGGCAACCGCGCTCGCCGCCTGGTGCGGTGCCGGCCAGACGGTCGCGCTGATTGGCTCCTCCGGCGTCGGCAAATCGACGCTGGTCAACACGCTGGCCGGATCGGCCCAGCGCTTACCGCAACAGACCGGAGACATTCGCGAACACGACGCCAAGGGGCGCCACACCACCACGTCGCGGTCGCTGCATGCCATTGCGGGTGGCGGCTGGGTGATAGATACGCCGGGAATGCGGACGCTGCAGGTCAGCGACGTCGCCTACGGCATCGACACGCTGTTTGCCGAAATCACCGAGCTCGCGCCGCTCTGCAAGTTCCGCGACTGCACACACGTGCATGAACCGGGCTGCGCGGTGCAGGCCGCCTTGAAGGCAGGCACGCTCGATCCGGAGCGTCTTGCCCGCTGGCGAAAACTGTCCGACGAAAACCAGAGCAACACGCCGGTTCAGAGCGGACCTCGCGGAGCCAAATCCCCCGGCGGTCGCGGAAAAAGGCGTTGAACGACCGAGGCACTGCCCCTGGCTTCAGAGCCGCGCCGTGCCGAAAACACGATCCCAGAATATGGACGTGACACCGAAATTGACCGTTTCGTCGACATGATGATGCACGGCGTGACGGCGCTTGAGTGTGTAGAGATAACTCGGATGGGAGGGGTGCCAATGATGGATCATGTGATGGACGCTGATGTACCAGAGGTAGCCCAGCATCAGTCCGCAACTTACAGCGCTTGCGGCGGCGAAACCTGAAATCATCCAGACCGGGAAAAATGCGACCAGCGCATGCACTCCCAGACTGAGCCAGGTCGGCGTGCCCACCGAACTGCGCTCTTCGACATGATGACGATCATGCAGGTCCTTGATGTAGGGAATGTGGTGAAGGACGAACCTGTGCAGGACGTATTCGGTCAGCGTCCAGAGCAAGAGGCAGGCGACGACAGTGACTATCCAGCCCGGCGCATTGTCTTCGCCGGCCTCGATCAGCCCGGCCACTGCCAGCACGGCGATCACTAGCGGGTACGCCACGAAGTCGCTGTAGTAGCCAATAAGACCGAGTTGCATCGTCACGCCTCATCTAGCCTTCGAGCCGCCAAATAAGCGATGGTCAGATTGCCGGACTCGCGGGTGAGGAGCAATGCAGTCGCACCTGACATAGCGTCGCAATCATTCGGCGCAAGGTCGGCGCCCATGACCAGGGAATCGGTGGACCGCCGCCTTCGCAATCAGCTTTACAAACGGACATTAAAAAATGGCAAAACGTAGTGCGGGGTTGCTGATCTACCGCCAAGACGACGGCGGTCTTCGGGTGCTGCTGGTTCATCCGGGCGGACCGTTCTGGGCGAAGAAGGACGATGGCGCGTGGTCGATACCGAAGGGCCTCGTCGATGAGAACGAGGACGAGTTGACGGCGGCGCGACGCGAGACCGAGGAAGAGCTCGGCATCAAGGTCGATGGTCCCTTCACGCGGCTCGGCGACTACAGGCAGCCGGGTGGAAAGATCGTCGTGGCGTGGTCCGTCGAGGCGCGTATCGACATCGATGTGGCAGCCATCAGGAGCAACACCTTCACCATGGAGTGGCCGCCAAGGTCGGGATCGATGAAGGAATTCCCGGAAGTCGACAGAGCCGGCTGGTTCGCCTTGCCCGAGGCCGAGGTCAAGATCCTCAAGGGGCAGCGACCGATGCTGTCGGATCTTGCCAGGCAGCAACGCTGAACGATAATCGCCGGCGGTGCGGCGCTTAAAGCGCGCCGCGCTTCAAGGCTTTGTTTTGTGCATGTCGTTGTCCCAAGACCGGGACCACTTTTGGGCGACATGCATCAGGCCGCGAACTCATAAAAGCGAAGCGACAATCTGATGGCCGCCAAGACCATGCTCGTCAAGAAGGCGCCGCTTGGCACTGAATGCAGCTTCAAAGCAACTCCTCGCGCACGCGAGAACAGTCGCTAGCGCCGAGTGTCGCAATTGAGCGCCAGCTCGGCGCATCTTCATGGCGACTTTCTCACTACTCCCGGTACAAATTATTGGTCAGGTCAGCTGACTCAAGGAGAATTTGCATGCGCGGTCATTGCTTATGTGGCGCTATTGCTTTCGAAGTCGATGGCCCGGCACAAGCATGCGTGAGCTGTCATTGTGAAAGTTGTCGGCGGCAATGCTCTGCGCCGATGACCACCTACATTGGCGTCTTGGACAGCCAATGGCGATGGCTGGGTAAGTCGCCGAAGGTATTCAACTCTTCTCCCGGTGTGGAAAGAACATTTTGCGAGAAATGTGGCTCGCCGCTGTCCTTCCGCTCAAAGAACATGTCCGGTGTCATGCATTTTTTTGCCGCAGCGATGGAGGAGCCGGAAAAATTTGCACCAACGCTGCATGTCGCTTTTGAGGAGAAGCTCCCTTGGTTGAAACTCGCCGACGGCCTGCCGACACGGTTTGGGCCTGACTATACGAAAAACTAGTAAGGCAGGCCGACATAGTTCTCGGCGAGCGCGGTCGACGCTGCACGCGAGTGTACGAGGTAGTCGAGCTCGGCCTCCTGGATGCGCTGACCGAAATCGCCGGTGTCGGGAAAGCGGTGCAGCATCGTCGTCATCCACCAGGAGAAGCGTACCGCCTTCCAGACCCGGGCCAGCGCCTTGCCTGAATAGGCATCGATGCCGGCCATCGATTTGTCGCGGTAGAAGTCGCGCAAACCGGCAAACAAGTAGCGTACATCGCTGGCGGCGAGGTTGAGGCCCTTGGCGCCGGTCGGCGGCACAATGTGGGCGGCGTCCCCAACCAGGAACAGCCGGCCGAAACGCAGCGGCTCGGCAACGAAGGAGCGCAGGGGCGCGATCGACTTCTCGAAGGAAGGCCCGGTGACCACGCTTGCCGCTGTCTGCTCCGGCAGACGGCGACGCAACTCATCCCAGAAGCGGTCGTCCGACCACGCCTCGACGCGGTCGCCCTCGGGGCACTGGACATAGTAGCGGCTGCGATGCGTCGAGCGCATCGAGCACAGCGCAAAGCCCCGCTCGTGGTTGGCGTAGACCAGTTCGTGATCGGCCGGCGGCACTTCCGCCAGCACGCCGAGCCAACCGAACGGATAGTGGCGCTCGAAGGTTTTCAGCGCGCGCTCTGGCACCGATTTGCGGCTGACGCCGTGATAGCCGTCACAGCCGGCGATGAAGTCGCAGTCGATGCGATGGGTGACGCCGTCCTTGTCATACGTGGCAAAAGGTGCCTTGCCGTCGAAATCGTGCAGCGTGACGTTTGCCGCCTCGTAGATCGTGGTCAGGCCTGCCGCATCGCGCTTGTCCATCAGATCATGCGTCACTTCGGTCTGGCCGTAGACGGTGACATGCCTGCCGCCGGTCAGCGCCTCGATGTCGATGCGGTGCAGGCGTCCGTCGAAGGCGAGCGAGATGCCGGAATGCGGCAGCCCTTCGGCGTGCAGCCGTGCCGCGGCACCCGCTTCCTCCAGCAGTTCGACGGTACCCTGTTCGAGCACACCGGCGCGCACGCGGCCGAGAACATGCTCGCGGCTGGCGCGCTCCAAAATGACCGTCTCGATGCCGATCGTGCCGAGAAGCTGGCCGAGCAGCAGGCCGGACGGTCCTGACCCGATAATGAGGATCTGTGTGCGCATCAGCGTCCCAGGCTTTCGACCTGCCCGGCCAGTTCGGCGGCAAGGCGCAGCGACGCGGCTGTCGCCACGACCATCTGCGGCAGCAGCAGCCATTCCAGCGTCCAGGCAGCACCGGAGCGCTCCTGTTCATGCACCAGCGCCTGATGCATGCCGGAAAGCTGCGTGGCGTTGAAACGAGCAAGCGCCACCAGCGCCTCGGCCTTTACCGGATTCTGCTTGTGCGGCATGGCCGACGAGCCGCCACCGCCAGATAGTTCGATGTCGGTGCCGCCTTGCGCCATCAGCGCAATGTCCTGGCCGAACTTGCCGAGGCTGCCCGTCACCAGCGACAACCAGCCGGCGAAATCGGCGAGCGAATCGCGCTGGCTATGCCATTGCGGCGCATCGGCAAGGCCGAGCTTTGCCGCGAAGGCGGCCCGCACCGCCGGCCCCTTGTCATCCAACTTTTCAAGAGTGCCGGCGGCGCCGCCGAACTGCACCACCAACAGGCGCCTCGACTGTTCCGACAATCTCTGCTGATGCCGTTGCAGCGGCGCCCGCCATGCTGCCACGCGATTCGATACCCGGATGGGAATAGCGTTCTGCATGCGGGTGATCCCGGTCAGCGCCCTGCCCCCGAAGCGCTCTTCGAGCGAGGCGAGGCGCATGCCGGTTTCGGTCAACAGGAGGCCAAGATGTTCGACGACGGATTTGAGCCGAAGCATCAGGCCTGTGTCGACGACATCCTGACTGGTCGCGCCGAAATGAACGGAGGCACCATGCGGTTCGCCGACCGCCGCCCTGATCTGGCGCACCAGTTCCGGCACGATGACGCCGTCCCTGGCGACACCGGCGCGCAACAAGGCGGTGTCGGGCCGGAATGTGCCGAGCCCCGCCACGATGGCTGCTGCCGCCTCCCCCGTGATCAGTCCGTTTTCCGCCTCCACTTCCGCCAGCGCGCGCTCGAAGGCCAGCATCGCCTCGATTTCCGCCTCGACGGAAAAATGCCGGCTCGCTTCCTCGTCGCCCAGAAGAGCGGAGAGCAATGGATGGTCGAAGGGCGAAACGGTCATGGCGCGGGCCTCCTAGCTGTCGAAGAAGACCGTTTCCTTCTCCCCCTGGAGATGGACGTCGAAGACATAAATATCGCCGGTGCGCTCGGCGATCAGCGTCGGCACGCGGATGCGATGCTCGATGCGCGCCAGGATCGGATCCTGCGCATTGGCCTTCTCCTCGTCGGAAAAATAGAGCCGTGTGTGCAGGCCGAGATTGATGCCGCGGGCAACGATCCAGAGCGTGATATGCGGCGCCATCAGGCGGCCATCGGCGAAAGGCACGCGACCCGGCTTGATGGTGTCGAACGTGCACAGGCCGGTGTCCATATCTGTCGGGCAACGGCCCCAACCGAAAAAGTTCGGATCCGCAGCACCGCGTAGTTCCGCCGGCGAATTGTAAAGCCCGTCGGCATCCGCCTGCCATATTTCGATCAGCGCGTCCTTGAGCGGCGTGCCGGTGCCGTCGAGCACGCGGATGCGCAGGCCGATGCGCTCGCCCTTGGTCTTGTCGTTGACCATGGCGGCGCCAAGATCGCTCGGGTAGACGCCGCCGATGCCGCAGAAATTGGGCGTCAGCCCGATATGAACGTAGGGTCCCGCGGTCTGCGAAGGGCTTTCCCTTAGCCGGTCGAGCGACTGGGCCATCAATTGCCCTCCAGCCTGTTTTCGAACAGCGAGGAGCGGCGCCCGCGCAGCACGATGTCGAACTTGTAGGCGCGCGCGTCGAAGGGGATCGTCGATTGCATGTCGAGCGCGGCGATCAGCGTTTCGATCGCTGACTGGTCGGGAATGCCGCGCGCGATGGGGCAGTGCCAGATCAGCGGGTCGCCCTCGAAATACATCTGCGTGATCAGCCGTTGCGCGAAGCCATGGCCGAAGACCGAAAAATGGATGTGCGATGGCCGCCAGTCGTTCGGCCCGTTCGGCCAGGGATAGGGACCGGGCTTGACGGTGCGAAAGGCATAGCCGCCATCCTCACTGGTGATGGCGCGGCCGCAGCCGCCGAAGTTCGGGTCGAGCGGCGCCAGGTAGCCGTCCTTCTTGTGGCGGTAGCGGCCGCCGGCATTGGCCTGCCAGAATTCGAGCAGTGCGCCGGGCACGCCAACGCCACGTTCGTCGAGCACCCGCCCATGGACGATGATGCGCTCGCCGATGGCGCTCTCGCCGGGTCTGGCGAAATTGTGGATCAGGTCGCCATCGAGTTCGCCGAGCATAGCGTGACCGAAGACCGGCCCTGCAATCTCCGACAGCGTGTTGTCGAAGGCGAGCAGCGCCTTCTGCGGCGAACGCAACACGGAAGTCTTGTAGTTCGGCGTCAGCGCCGGCGGATGCCAGGTCCGGTCGCGCTGGAAAAAGGCGCCGGTCTCGGGCTTCCGGTTCGATCCGGACTCAGCGGGCATTCTTGGCTCCGTCCATTTCCGAAAACACGTCCTTAGCAATCTTGAAGGCACGGTTGGCGGCCGGCACGCCGGCATAGATGGCGACATGCAGGAACGCTTCGCAGATGTCGTCGCGCGACGCACCGGTGTTGGCGGTGGCACGCACATGCATGGCGACCTCCTCATCATGGCCGAGTGCTGCCAGCAGCGCCAGCGTGACGATCGAGCGCTCGCGCTTGGTGAAGCCCGGCCGTGCCCACACCGTTCCCCAGGCGGCCTCGGTGATCAGCTCCTGGAAAGGCTGGTCGAAACCGGTGGCGGCGACCTCGGCCCGGTCGACATGCGGATCGCCGAGAACGGACCGCCGTACGCCAAGGCCCGTGCGATATCTGGCGGTGTTGCCGGGGACTTCATCCATGGGTTTCGGCTCCAAGGGTAAGCGATGCGATAAAATGGCGGATCAGCGCAACAAGTGCTTCGGGCTGTTCGACACAAGGAATATGTCCGGCGTCGCGGATGATCTCGAAGCGCGCGCCGGGAATGAGAGCGGCCAGCGAGCGGACAAGATCGGGAGGCGTCGAGCCGTCCTGATCACCGGCGATGCAAAGCGTCGGTACGGAGATACGGCGCGCAGCCTCGGTGAAATCGGCGTCGCGAACGGCCGCGCATGTCCCGAGATAGCCGGCGAGCGCCTGCCTGGTCAGCATGTTCCAGTAGCCGTCGAGCTCGGCTGAGCGCGTTGCATGGAAGCTGGGGGTGAACCACACTTTGAGCACCCCATCGGCAATCTCCTGGATCCCTTTGCTTTCGACCGTTGCGATGCGCGTGTTCCAGCTGTCCGTCGTGCCGATCTTGTGGGCCGTGTCGCACAGGATCATGGCCTCGACGATCTCGGGTCGCCTGGCATAGAGGCCTTGCGCGACCATGCCGCCCACCGACAGGCCGCACAGTACGACCTTCTCCAACCCGAAATGATCGAGGAGCGCCGAGAGATCGTCGACATGATCGTCGATCGACCTGATGTCGCCGATGTCGGACAGGCCGTGGCCGCGCTTGTCATAGACCAGCAAGGGCATTTCCCCATCAAGAGCCGAGACAATTTCGTCCCAGATCCGGAAGTCGGTGCCGAGCGAATTGATGAACACGATCGGGCGCGCACTGCCGTTCGCCTCGACGTGACGGTGGTGCAGCGTGATGCCGCCGATGGTGACGAATGGCACGATTTCGATCCTCCATCTCCACATTGCACAAGGCATTTGGTTCGGTAAAATGATATTTTGCGCCGTTTCATTAACTCAGGGGTTATCAAATCCATGTCCGAGAGCCGCATCCGGTTCCGTCACCTGCAGGCATTCCTGGAAGTTGCACGGCAGGGAAGCGTGGCGAGAGCGGCCGATTTGCTGCATGTCAGCCCACCGGCGGTGACCAAGACGTTGCGCGAACTGGAAGAGGCGCTCGGCGTGGCGGTGGTCGAACGCGACGGCCGCGGCATCAGGCTGACGCGCATCGGCGAGATCTTCCTTCGCCATGCCGGCACGGCGATCACGGCGCTCAAGCAAGGCGTCGATTCCGTTCGGCAGGATGGGGCGGTCAACCGGCACCCGATCCGCATCGGCGCGCTGCCGACGGTGTCGGCGCGGGTGATGCCGCTCGCCATGACCCTGTTCCTCAAGGAGGGCACCGGGGCGGCGATCAAGATCGTCACCGGCGAGAACGCGGTGCTGCTCGAACAATTGCGCACCGGCGCGCTCGATCTCGTTGTCGGGCGGCTGGCAGCGCCGGAGAACATGACCGGCTTCTTCTTCGAGCACCTCTACTCCGAACAGGTGCTGTTCGTGGTGCGAGCGGGACATCCGCTGCTTGATCCCGGGCAGGACGTGTTCGCACGGCTTGACGAATTCCCGATGCTGATGCCGACGCGTGAATCCGTCATCCGTCCCTTCGTCGACCGGCTGTTCATCACCAACGGCATGACCGCGCCGGCAACCGAGATCGAAACCGTCTCGGACTCGTTCGGTCGCGCCTTCCTGCGGCAGAGCAATGCCGTCTGGATCATTTCGGCCGGCGTCGTCGCCAATGAACTGGGCAGCGGTGCCTTCGTCGCCTTGCCGGTCAACACCGAGGAAACCAAGGGCCCGGTCGGCCTGACGATGCGGACGGATACCGCGCCCTCGCCGGCCTTCTCGATCCTGCTGCAGACCATCCGCGAAGCGGCAAGGCAAGGCAGCTGACGTCTCGGACATTCCAACCGGACGTCGTCTCGGTCGGGCAGTTTCCTAACCCACGGGTTAATGAAACACCGCAAAATATCATTTTACCGAACCAAACCAGTGGTGCACTGTGACGATGGAGGAGCCACAGAGGGAGGAAAATATGACCCACGCCATTGGCAGCAGATCCACCATTCCGGGCCTATCGCGACGCCAGTTCATCGCCACATCGATTGCCGGCGGCGCAGCGCTCGCGCTTGGGGGCCGCGGCGCCTTTGCTCAAGCAGGCGACACGCTCAAGGTCGGCTTCGTCAGTCCGCGCACCGGGCCGCTCGCCGGTTTCGGCCAGACCGACGGCTACGTGCTCGATCTGGCCCGCAAGGCGCTGGCCGGCGGGCTCGACTTGGGCGGCAAGAAGTACAGCGTTGAAATCCTCGACCAGGATACGCAGTCCGACCCGTCGCGCGCCGGCCAGTTGGCCAAGGACCTGATCAACAACCAGGCCATCGACCTGATGCTGGCGGTGTCGACGCCCGAGGTGATCAACCCGGTGGCCGACGCCTGCGAAGCCGCCGGCGTGCCGTGCCTGTCGACAGTCATGCCTTGGGAGGCCTGGTACTTCGGCCGCGGCGCCACGCCCGGTGCACCCTCGCCGTTCAAATGGACCTATCATTTCGGCTTCGGCGTCGGCGAGTTCTTCAAGACCTACATCTCGCAGTGGAACCTGATCGAGACCAACAAGAAGGTCGGCGTCATGTATCCGAACGACGCCGACGGCAACGCCATCCGTGCCAATCTGGCGCCACTGCTGGCCAAGCAAGGGTTCACCATCGTCGATCCCGGCGCCTATGAAACCGGCACCACCGACTATTCCTCGCAGATCGCGCTGTTCAAGCAGGAAGGCGTCGAGATCTTCAATTCCTTCCCGATCCCGCCGGACTTCGCGGCGTTCTGGCGACAGGCGGCACAGCAAGGGCTGATCAAGCAGATCAAGATCTGCCAGGTCGCCAAGACCGGGTTGTTCCCCTCGGATATCGAAGCGCTAGGCGATCTCGGCATGAAGATTTCGAGTGCCGCCTACTGGCACAAGGCATTCCCCTACAAGTCGCCGCTGACCGGCGTTTCGGGAACCGAGCTGGCCGACGGCTACGAGGCGGCCAGCGGCAAGCAGTGGACGCAGCAGCTCGGCGCCTCGATGTCGCTGCTCGACGCCGGCTTCGAAGCGCTGAAGGCAAGCAGCGACGCCAAGGACAAGGCCGCGGTGGCCAAGGCGCTGAGCCAGCTCAAGACCGAGACGATGATCGGCAAGGTCGACTTCACCAGCGGTCCGGTGGCCAATGTCTCGCCCGGCCCGATCATCGGCACGCAATGGGTGACCGCCAAGGAAGGAGCCAAGTTCCCGCTCGACTATGTCGTGACCGAGAATGCCACGGACCCGAAAGTGCCCGTCGAAGCCAAGCTTCTGCCTTACAACGGCTGATGGACCGCTGACGAGGATCGCCTGGTGACCCATCCGCAACAACAGGCGATCCTCGCCGCCGCCGCTATCCACAAGCGCTTCGGCGCACTTGTGGTGCTGGATGCCGTCGACTTCACCATGGCTGCCGACGAGGCGGTCGGCATCGTCGGCCCGAATGGTGCAGGCAAGACGACACTGCTCAGCGTGCTGGCCGGGGCTTTTCCACCAAGCTCGGGCACGGTCAGCTTCAAGGGCGGCGATGTGACGGCACTGCCGGCGACGCAGCGTTGCCGGCTCGGCCTGGTGCGCACGCACCAGTGGCATGACCACCTTCGAGAATGTCTTCGTCGCCGCCTCGCACGGCGCCGGTCTCGGCCGCGACGAGGCCTATGAAGAGGCGCTCGGCTCGCTGAAGCTGTGCGGCATGCTGGGCGTTGCCAACCGGCGCGCCGAAACGCTCGGGCTGCTCGACCGCAAGCGGCTGGAACTGGCAAGGGCGCTTGCCGCAAGACCGACGCTGCTGCTGCTCGATGAGATCGGCGGCGGGCTGACCGATGGCGAAGCCAGCGAACTTGTCGACACGATCAAGGAATTGCGCCGGCGCAAGATCGGCATCGTCTGGATCGAGCACATCGTGCATATCCTGCTGCAGGTGGCCGAGCGCCTGATCTGCATGGATGCCGGCAAGATCATCGCCGACGGCGCGCCACAAGCGGTGATGGCCGACCCGGAGGTCGTGCGCGCCTATCTCGGCGGAGGCCCGAAATGAGCCTGCTGTCGGTCGCGAACCTGGTTGTCCGGCACGGCCTGTTGCAGGCGGTGCGCGGCGTGAGCTTCACGATCGAACGCGGCGAGACGCTGGCGCTGGTCGGTGCCAATGGCGCCGGCAAGACGACGCTGCTGCGGGCTATCGCCGGGGCGCATCAGCCGGCAGCCGGCCGCGTGCTGCTCGACGGCGCCGATCTCACCGGCGTGCCGTCGCACAGGCGCGTCGGCATGGGCATCGCGCTGGTGCCGGAGGGACGCAGACTGTTCGTGCGGATGACGGTCGAGGAGAACCTCCTGCTCGGCAGGACTGTCGGCCGGTCGGGCGACTGGAGCGTCGACAAGGTGCTCGAGATGTTCCCCAACCTCAAGCCGCGCCGCCATGCCAGGACGGGCCACCTCTCGGGCGGCGAGCAGCAGGCGACGGCGATCGGCCGGGCATTGATGAGCAACCCGGAACTGCTGCTGCTCGACGAGGTTTCGCTCGGCCTGTCGCCGCTGATCGTCGACCGTGTCTACGCCGCGTTGCAAGGGCTGATCGCTTCAGGCACGACGATCATCCTGGTCGAACAGGACCTCAACCGGGCGCTCGCTGTATCCGACAGGGTCATCTGCATGCTCGAAGGGCGTGTCGCGCTCGAAGGAGCAAGCAAGGAGGTTTCGCGCGACGAGGTGACGAAGGCCTATTTCGGCCTGCACCGGAAAAGCACCGGGAGCGTTCCCGCATGAGCAACCAGATCATCCAGGGTATCCTTCTCGGCGGCTACTACGCGCTGATCGCCTGCGGCCTGTCGTTCATGTTTTCGGTGATGCGCATCATCAACCTCGCGCACGGCAGCCTTGCCGTGTTTTCTGCCTATGCGCTGTGGTGGCTGGCCTCGCGATTCCACGTCTCGCCCTTTGTCGGCCTGCTCATCGTCCTGCCATTGATGGCGGCGATCGGCTGGGCGCTGCAGCGCTTCCTGCTCGAACGCAGCGCGCGCGGTGGAGCCCTGCTGCCGATCCTGACGACGTTCGGCCTGGCCATCGTCATCGACAATCTGCTGTTCGAGCAGTTCGGCGCCGACACGCGTTCGCTGGCGCCCTATATTGGCAGCCTGTCCTATGATTCCTGGGAATGGCCAGGCAGCATCTATGTCGGCAAGCTCGCGGTGATGATGTTTGCCACCGCAATTGTCCTGCTCGGCGGGCTGCAATTGTTCCTCACGCACACCAGGCTTGGCCGCTCGATCCGCGCCACCTCGGAAGACCCCGATACGGCCGGCCTGGTCGGTGTCGATGCCCGCCGCGCCAACGCCATTGCCGCGGCCATCGCCATGGTCACGGTTGGCCTTGCCGGTGCGTTCCTGGGCATGCGCGCTACCTTCGATCCCTATGCCGGGGCGCCGCAATTGCTGTTCGCCTTCGAGGCGGCGGTGATCGGCGGCGCCGGTTCGCTGTGGGGAACGCTGATCGGCGGTATCGTGCTGGCGCTTGCCCAGACGCTCGGCGCACAGGTGCATCCGCAGGGGTTTCTGATCGGCGGCCACGCTGTCTTTCTCGTCGTGCTTTTCGTGCGGCTGTCCGCGTCCGGCCTCGGCCTGCGCGGCCTGCTGCGCCTCGGGAAGACGTCATGAGTGCTCCCGCCGCCATGCCTGTCATCGAGCGCGGCACGGCGACATCGCGGATTGCCGCGATGGCCGTCGCCGTCATCATCGCCTTGCTTGCGATCGCGCCGCAGTTCCTGTCGGCCGGTGCGGTCGACCGCATGACCGCACTGTTCATCTATGTGATCCTAGCGGCGATGTGGAATGCGCTGGCCGGCTTCGGCGGGCTGGTCTCGGTCGGCCAGCAGGTGTTCTTCGGCCTCGGCGCCTATTTCGCCATCCGGCTGGCCGATGCGGGCCTCAACCCGTTCCTGGCGCTGTTCGCCTCCGGACTTGTCGTTGGCGTGGTGTCTATCCCGCTCTCGCTTTTCATGCTGCGGCTGAGAAATGGCGAATTCGCCATCGGCATGTGGGTGATCGCGGCACTCACGCATCTCTTGGTCAATCTCGACCGGCTGGTGCAGGGCGAAACCGGCACCTCGCTGATCTCGCTGAATGTCTACGACGCCGGCACTAGGCGAGCGACGATCTACTGGCTGGCGCTGGCCTCGATGACCGCGCTGCTTGCCATCCTGTTTGGTCTGCTGCGCGGCAGCACCGGTGCCGCGATCCGGGCGATCCGGGACAATGAGGACGCCGCCGCCTCGGTCGGCGTGCGCGTCACCGGCACCAAGCGGCTGCTGTTCGTGCTTGCCGCCTTCGGCATCGGCATTGCCGGTGCGCTGTGGCTGGCGACCTCCATCACCTTCCAGCCGAAGACCTACTTCAACGTGCAATGGACCGCCTACATGATCTTCATGGTGCTGGTTGGCGGCATCGGCACTTTCGAGGGCGCCATTCTCGGCGCGCTGGTGTTCTTCCTCATCGAGACATGGTTCGGCGGCACCGGTGTCTGGTATCTGGTCGGGCTTGGCGCCACGGCGGTGCTGTTCTCGCTTTTCCTGCCGCGCGGCCTGTGGGGGACGATCGAGGAGCGCTTTGGGCTTCGCCTGCTGCCGGTCGGTTATCGCGTCAGGCTCGCGGCGGCCTCCGCAGATGACGACGCGACGCCACAACAAACCACGAAGCATCAGGAAAAGGCATGACCATGCTCTTCGGCAAGACCATCCTTGTCACCGGCGTCGCTTCCGGCATTGGCGCGCGCACCGCAGAACTCGCCGGCCAGTTCGGCGCCGATGTGATCGGCGTCGATGTGCGTGAGCCGGCTGCCGCGGTTGGCAGCTTCGTCAAGGCCGACATCTCCAGCAAGGCTGGTGTCGACGATCTCATCGCGCGTCTGCCGCAGCGTATCGACGCCCTCTGCAATGTCGCCGGCCTCTCCGGCAACACCGGTGCGGCGGCGACACTGGCCGTCAATTTCTTCGGGCTGCGGGCGCTTTCGGAAGGTCTCGTGCCAAAACTTCGCGAAGGCGGCGCCATCGTCAACGTCGCCTCGATCGCCGGCTATGGCTGGCGCGCCCATCTCAATCGCGCCGCCTCGATGGTCGGCATCGAAGGTTTTCCCGATGTCGCCGAGGTGGTCTGCGACCACGCAGTCAGGAACGAGGAAGGCTATCCCGTCTCCAAGGAACTGCTGCTGCTATGGACCTTCCGTGCGGCGCACCAGGACCTGTTCAAACGCCGCGGCATCCGCGTCAATGCGGTAAGCCCTGGCCCGGTCGAGACACCGATCCTCAAACAGTTCCGCACCGTGCTTGGCGATGCCCGCGTCGACAGCGACATTGCCAGGGTCGGGCGCGCCGGCACCTCCGGCGACATCGCGCCGGTGGTGCTGTTCCTGTGCTCGGACGGCGCGCGCTGGATCAACGGCGTCAACGTGCCGGTCGACGGTGGCCTCGAAGCATCGATCAATGCCGAAATGTTCGGATTCTAGACCATGATTCCGAAAAGCGGGAACCGGTTTTCGTAAGAGATCATGGTCAAGCAAGAATAGAGGGATGGAGACAGTCATGGACATCGGACTTCTGATCGACGGCGACGAACGGGCTGCCTCAGGTGCGGCGTCCTACGAGCGCATGGACCCGTTCACCGGCAGGCTGGCGACTCGCGCCGCCGCGGCCAGCATTGCCGACGCCAACGCCGCGGTAGAGGCCGCAGCGGCCGCCTTTCCGGCCTGGTCGAAGACCGGGCCCGGTGAGCGCCGCGCCTTGCTGAGCAAAGCGGCCGACGTCATGGCCTCGAAGGTCGGCGAGTTCACCAAGCTGTTGATGGAAGAGACCGGCGCCACCGCCCCGTGGGCCGGCTTCAACGTCATGCTGGCGGCCAACATGCTGCGCGAGGCGGCGGCGATGACGACGCAGATTTCGGGCGAGATCATCCCGTCCGACAAGCCGGACACGCTGGCCATGGCGATCCGCCAGCCGGCTGGTGTGTGCCTCGGCATCGCGCCATGGAATGCGCCGGTCATTCTTGGCACCCGCGCCATCGCCATGCCGATCGCCTGCGGCAACACGGTGGTGCTGAAAGCTTCCGAAATGTGCCCCGGCACGCACCGGCTGATCGGCCAGGTGCTGGTCGAGGCCGGCCTGCCGAAGGGCGTCATCAATGTCGTCACCAACGATCCGAAGGACGCCGCCGGCATTGTCGAGGCGCTGGTCGCGCATCCTGCAGTCAAGCGCGTCAACTTCACTGGCTCGACCAAGGTGGGCAGGATCATCGCCGAACTCGCCGGACGGCACCTGAAGCCGGCGCTGCTCGAACTCGGCGGCAAGGCGCCGTTGCTGGTCCTGGACGATGCCGACATCGACGCGGCCGTCAACGCCGCCACCTTCGGCGCGTTCATGCATCAGGGCCAGATCTGCATGTCGACCGAGCGTCTGATCGTCGACGAAAAGGTCGCCGATGAATTCGTTTCCAAGCTCGCGGCACGCGCGTCGCAACTGCCAGCGGGCGATCCACGCGGCCATGTCGTGCTGGGCTCGCTGATCAGCAGCCAGGCGGCCGACAAGATGGAGGAACTCGTCACCGATGCCGTCGCCAAGGGCGCCAGGCTGGTGGCCGGCGGCAAGCGCAGTGGCACCGTGGTGGAAGCGACCTTGCTCGACCATGTCACGCCGGCCATGCGCGTCTATGCCGAAGAATCCTTCGGGCCGGTCAAGCCGGTGATCCGGGTCAAGGGCGAGGACGAGGCCGTGCGTGTCGCCAACGACACCGAATACGGCCTGTCGTCAGCCGTCTTCAGCCGCGACATCAAGCGTGCCATGGCGGTCGCCGCGCGCATCGAAGCCGGCATCTGCCATATCAATGGCCCGACCGTCGGCGACGAGGCACAAATGCCGTTCGGCGGCGTCAAGGGCTCGGGCTATGGCCGTTTCGGCGGCAAGGCCTCGATCGCCGAGTTCACCGATTTGCGCTGGGTGACGATCGAGGATCCGGGCCAGCATTATCCGTTCTGACTGTATTCATTCGGACGGTCAGACCGCCTGTGAGGGCGTGAAGCGAACACTGGCGGATCGCATCTGGCCGGGCGCCAGCACGATGCGGCCGGTGTCGATGCCCGCGTCGCGGTTGAAGGCATCGGTGATGTTGGTGACCGGCTCGGCGCAAAAGAACGGCTCGCCGGGCGGCGTGTAGAGAACGAGGAAATCGAGCGGCACCTCGGCCTCGATCTCCAGTTGCCGTCCATGTTCCGGCCAGCAAATCCGGGCCCGGCGCGTCCATCCGGTGAAGACGGTATCGAAGTCCGTCTCGGACACATCGAAGCCCGTGGTGGGGTTGGCACCGGCCGGCGGCAGGACGTGGCGGGTTGGCAAGATGTCCGCATCGGTCTCCCACATGCCGGACACCGGCGCCTGGACATGCGTCCACGGCGTCGACGGGAAATAAGGATGCAGGCCGAACCCGGCCGGCATCGGCGTGTCCGAGAGATTGCGCAGCGAAATGGTGATGCCCAGACTGCCATCGGCCAGCGAGATGACTTGCTCGGCCTCGTAGCTCCATGGCCAGGAGTCGGCGGCGTGGCGATAGCGCAAGACGACAGCGCTGGGTTCGTGCCGCCCGACTGTCCATGGCCGACGCCAGCCATGGCCGTGCTCATGATGCGGGTCATCGGGGCTTGTCGGCAGTGTGACGGTACGACCAGCGAAGGCGAAGCGACCACCCCTTATGCGGTTGGAATAGGGAACCAATGGGAAACAGGCCATGGCGCCGGCATCGCGGCGGCTGATCGCCGCCGGATCGGCCGGGCGTAGCAAGTCCACGACAGAGCCGTCTTGCCGCCAGCGATACGACGCTACCGCACCGCCGGCGGCCGGAGCAATCTCGGCCGTCGCAATGCCGTCGCTGATCGAAAGCAGCTCTGTGTGCTGCTCCACAACGGCTGCTGAATTCTTTGTCATCGGCATGTCCCCATCCCTTGACTCCAATCGCCACGGCTATAAGACATATCATATGAATAGTATGAAGAATAAGAAATCTTTTAGCACGGCGCGGACTTCGCGAGTCGCCGTCGCGGTTTCCAGCGGCTCCACGGCACTGCATGCGACGGTTGTCGAGCAGATCGGGTTGCGCATCGTGCAGGGCGATTTCCTGCCCGGCGAGGCACTGCCCAATGCGGACGATTCCAGCGAGATGTTGGGGGTCAGCCGCACGGTGCTGCGCGAGGCGATCAAGGTGCTGGCCGGCAAGGGGCTCGTCGAATCGCGGCCGAAGACCGGGACAAGGGTGCGTCCCCGCACCGACTGGAACTTCCTCGACCCGGACGTCCTGTCGTGGCGTTACGCCAGCGGCGTCAGCGCCGACGATGTGCGGGCGCTGTTCGAACTGCGCCGGGCCATCGAGCCGATGTCGGCCGCACTTGCCGCGCAGCGCGCCACGCCGGCGCAGATCGCCGAGATCAACGCCGCACTCGCCGAAATGGAAGCCGTTGTCGACGACGGCGACCGCTTCGCCAAGCCTGATCTGCTGTTCCACCAGACCATTCTGCGCATGACCGGCAACGAGCTGATCGGTTCGCTCGCGGCATTGGTCGAAACCGCTCTGGTGATGAGCTTCCGCCTCTCCAACGACAATCCGGAAGGACAGCGCCACTCTTTGCCGCTGCACCGCGAAGTGGCTGAGAAGATCGCCGCGCGCGATGCCGCCGGCGCGCAAAAGGCGCTGCTGGTGCTCATCGACGATGCCGAGGAAGACGTGCGCCGCAGTGTCGAGAACCGCAACAGGCGCCGCACCAATCGGGAGCTGGCATCGTGACCGAGACCAAACGCAAGCTGCGGTCCGAGGCCTGGTTCGGCGGCGAAGGCAAGAACGCCTTCATGCACCGCAGCTGGATGAAGAACCAGGGCATTCCCGCCGACGCGTTCGACGGCCGCCCGGTGATCGGCATTTGCAACACCTGGTCGGAACTGACACCATGCAACGCGCATCTGCGCGCCCTGGCCGACCACGTCAAACGTGGCGTCTATGAAGCCGGCGGCCTGCCGCTGGAATTTCCGGTCATGTCATTGGGCGAGAGCAACATGCGCCCCACCGCCATGCTGTTTCGCAACCTGGTCAGCATGGATGTCGAGGAATCCATCCGCGGCAATCCTATCGACGGCGTCATCCTGCTGGTCGGCTGCGACAAGACCACGCCTGCGCTGCTGATGGGTGCTGCATCATGCAATCTGCCGACCATCACCGTTTCCGGCGGACCGATGCTCAACGGCAAGTTCCGCGGACAAGATATTGGCTCGGGCACGCATGTCTGGAAATTCGCCGAAGAGGTGAAGGCCGGCCGCATGCCGGTCGCCGATTTCCTGGCCGCCGAACAGGGCCAGAGCCGGTCGGCGGGCAGCTGCATGACAATGGGCACGGCTTCGACCATGGCCAGCATGGTGGAGGCGCTCGGCATCGGCATGCCGGACAATGCCGCGATCCCGGCGGTGGATTCACGCCGTGGCGTGCTCGCCCAGATGGCCGGACGCCAGATCGTCGAGCTGGTCCGCAAGGATGTTACGATTGCGCGGATCCTCACCAGGCAAGCGTTCGAGAACGCCATTCGCGTCAATGGCGCGATCGGCGGCTCGACCAATGCGGTGCTGCACCTGATCGCCATCGCCAACCGGATCGGTGTCGATCTCAGCCTCGATGACTGGGACCGCCTTGGCCGCGACGTTCCGACCATTGTCGATCTGATGCCATCGGGCCGGTTCCTGATGGAAGATTTCTACTATGCCGGGGGGCTGGCTGCGGTCATGGCGTCGCTTGATGAAGTGGGGCTTCTTCATCGCGACGCCATGACCGTCAGCAACAAGACCATTGGCGAGTTGATCGACGGCGCGCCCAACTACAACACCGAGGTCATCCGCCCGCTAAGCGACCCGCTGACCAGGGAAGGCGGCATCTCGATCCTGCGCGGCAATCTGGCGCCCAACGGGGCGGTCATCAAACCGTCGGCGGCAACGCCCGAGCTGATGCAGCATCGCGGCAAGGCGATCGTCTTCGAAAACATCGAGCACTACTACGCCCGCATCGACGATCCGGAGCTGGATATCGACGCCTCTTCGGTGATGGTGCTGAAGAACTGCGGACCGCGTGGCTACCCCGGGATGGCCGAGGTCGGCAACATGCCGCTGCCGGCCAAGCTGCTGAAGCAAGGCGTCTCCGACATGGTGCGCATCTCGGACGCGCGCATGAGCGGCACCGCCTACGGCACCGTGGTGCTGCATGTGGCGCCGGAAGCAGCGGCCGGCGGGGCGCTGGCGCTGGTGCGCGATGGCGATCTCATCGAGCTGGACGTGGCCGGCCGGCGCCTGGAGCTTTTGGTGTCGGACGAGGAACTGGCTATCCGCCGGCACAACTGGCAGCCGCCGACGCCGCCCGAAGGCGGTTACCA
This sequence comes from Mesorhizobium sp. P2_C7, assembly GCF_056404515.1. Lineage (NCBI taxonomy): Bacteria > Pseudomonadati > Pseudomonadota > Alphaproteobacteria > Hyphomicrobiales > Phyllobacteriaceae > Mesorhizobium > Mesorhizobium sp. P2_C7. The sequence continues at coordinate 178,206 of NZ_JBFUDW010000004.1, forward strand.
GAGCCTCTATGTCGAGCGCGTTCTGCAGGCCGACAAGGGCTGCGATTTCGACTTTCTCGTCGGTCGGCGCGATGCCGGCATCCCCCGGCATTCCCACTAGAGAGGCGCGCGCGATGGATGAAATCGGCGGCTACGCCACCTACCCCAGCCTCAAAGGCCGCAGCGTCTTCATAACCGGCGGTGGCAGTGGCATCGGCGAAAGCCTGGTGCGCCATTTCTGCGCGCAAGGCAGCCGCGTTGCCTTTGTGGACCGGGCCGAGGAGCCGTCCCGGCGCCTGGTCGACGCGATCGCGGCTGATGGACATCGCGCGCCGCTGTTCATCGCCTGCGACCTGCGTGACGTCGAAAAACTGCAGGCGGCAACGGTGCAGGCGATGCAGCACAACGGCCCGATCCAGGTTCTGTGCAACAATGCCGGCAACGACGATCGCCATCAAACCAGTGACGTGACGGTCGCCTATTGGGACGACCGCATGGCGGTCAATCTGCGCCACCAGTTCTTTGCGGCGCAAGCGGTGCGCCCGCAGATGGGCTCGCTGGGCGGCGGCTCGATCATCAATTTCGGTTCCATCACCTGGATGGTCGGCGATCCCGATTGCCCCGCCTATGTGACGGCAAAGGCGGCGGTTTACGGCATGACGCGGGCGCTGGCCCGCGAGCTTGGTCCCGAGCGCATCCGCGTCAACTGCATGGTGCCTGGCTGGGTGATGACAGAGCGCCAGATGCGCTTGTGGCTGAATCCGGCCGGAGAGCGGCAGATCGAGGAGAGGCAATGCCTGCCCGACCGGCTGCAGCCCTCCGATATTGCGCGCATGGCGCTGTTCCTCGCCGCCGACGACAGCCGCATGTGCACAAGCCAGCAATTCATCGTCGATGCGGGCTGGGTGTGACCCGCACGGCCTCAAGGGAAGAAGGTTACCTCATGCGTCTTGTTCAGTTCAGAATGCCCGATGGCAACAGGCGGGTTGGCCGTGTCTCCGACGACGGCAATCACCTGCACCCGCTCGAAAGGACCAGCACCGTGCTGGAACTGGCCGAAGCGGCAATTGCTGAGGGCGTTTCCATCGCCGCCCTTGTCGAGAAGCGGACGGACACTGCAACGGTCGACTATGATGAGCTGTTGCGCGACGGCCGCGTGCTGGCCCCGGTCGATCATCCGGAACCGGCGCGCTTCCTGGTCACCGGCACGGGCCTGACCCATACCGGAAGCGCCGCGGCACGCGACAAGATGCATGTGCTTACGCATGGCGAGGACGCCGAGGAATCCGATTCACTGAAGATCTTTCGCATGGGTCTCGAGGGCGGCAAACCCGCCGCCGGGCAGATCGGGATCCAGCCCGAATGGTTCTTCAAGGGCGTCGGCACCTGCGTCGTGCCGCCCGGCGCTGCGCTGCCGATGCCGGCCTTCGCGCGCGCCGGCGCGGAAGAGGCCGAGATCGTCGGGCTCTATCTCAATGGGCCGGACGGCCGCCCCTATCGCATCGGCTATGCGCTCGGCAACGAATACTCCGACCATGTCACGGAAGCCGAGAACTACCTCTATCTTGCCCATTCAAAACTCCGCTCCTGCTCGATCGGCCCGGAGCTTTTGATCGGCGACCTGCCCGATGAAGTGCGCGGCCATTCCCGCATCCTGCGCGACGGCGCCGTCGTCTGGGAGCAGGAGTTCCTGTCGGGCGAGGCGCACATGTCGCACTCGATCGCGAATCTCGAACATTTCCATTTCCGCTACCCGATGCACCGCAGAGCGGGCGACCTGCATGCCTACTTCTTCGGCGCGGCGGTGATGAGCTACGCCTCCGGCATCAAGACGGCTTCCGGCGACGAGTATGAAATCCAGGCACAGACATTCGGAAAGCCACTGCGCAACCGGATGGAGTCGGTGCCGGACGAGGGACTGGTCGCCGTCACCCAGCTGTGACGGCAAAGGTCCGGAAACTGCGGTCCACCAGAACGACAATGGGAGATTAAAAATGGGACTGAAAAAACTGTTTCTAAGAATGGCGGCAATCGGCCTCGGCATCGGCCTGATGACATCGGCAGCCTTGGCCGCGAACCTTCGGGTTCTGGCCTGGGACGGCTACGCCGACCCGGACTGGGTGAAGGACTTCACCGCGGCAACCGGCATCGGCGTCGATGTCGTGTTCATCGGCAGCGACGACGAGATCTGGGCCAAGATCAAGGGCAGCGAAGGGCAGGACTTCGACGTCTTCGCCGTCAACACGGCCCAGTTGCAGCGCTACATCAAGGCCGATCTGGTGTCGCCGATCGACGTGACGAAACTGGCCAACCAGAAAGAGGTGCTGCCGCGCTTCCGGGATCTCACGGCGGTGAGCGGCGTCACCAAGGACGGCAAGGTCTATGGCATTCCGTTCTGCTTCGACTCGATCGGCCTGATCTACGACACCGACAAGGTCAAACCGGCGCCGACATCGATGTCGGTCCTGTGGGACCCGGCCTACAAGGGCAAGGTTCTGGCCTATGACAATGGCGAGCACAATTTCTCGTTCACCGCGCTGACGCTCGGCTACAAGGATCCGTTCAATCTGAATGAAGAACAGATGGCGGCGGTCAAGGCCAAGTTGGTCGAACTCAAGCGCAATGTGCTGAGCTTCTACACCACCGCCGACGAGGCGCAGCAGATCTATCAGAACAATGACGTGGCCCTGATCTGGGCCAATTACGGCCAGCAGCAGGTCAAGGCGCTGCAGAAGATCGGCGCCCATGTCGCCTACGTCAATCCAAGCGAGGGTGCGCTTGCCTGGCTCGACAACTGGGTCATCTCCAAGGGCGTCCGCGACAATGCGGCGGCCGAGAAATGGATCGACTTCATGCTGAGCAAGAAGGTCAGCGGCGAGCTTTCCGAGCGCACCGGTTTCGGCAACACGGTGACGGAGACCGGCAGCGCCGGCGGCAACGACAAGCTGGTCTGGCTCAACAATGTCGAGGACCCGCTGAAGCGGTCGGACATGTGGAACGAGATCAAGGCCACGCCCTGATCTTTCCGCACGAAGACTTCGAGGGACCCGGCGGTCCGGACGTTCCGGACCGCCGAAGCGTATGCGAGAGTATTCAATGAACCAGAACACCGACCTCTTGACGCTGCGGTCCGTCTCGAAATCCTACGGCACCGTTCCGGTGCTGCACGACATCGACCTGTCGATCAAGGACGGTGAGTTCCTGACCGTTCTTGGGCCGTCAGGCTCCGGCAAGACCACGGTGCTGCGGCTGATCGGCGGGCTGGAACCACTGACGTCGGGCGAGATCCGGCTCGACGGCCACGACATCAGCCGCATGCCGATCAACCGGCGGCCATTCAACACCGTGTTCCAGGACTATGCGCTGTTTCCGCATCTGACCGTTTCCGGCAATGTCGGCTACGGGCTTTCGGTTCGCCACCTGCCGCGCAAGGAGATTGCGCGCCGCGTCGCGGAAGCGCTGGAGCTTGTCCAGCTCGGGCGTTTCACCGACCGCTTTCCAGCCCAGCTCTCCGGTGGCCAACGCCAGCGCGTCGCCTTGGCCCGCGCGCTGATCTGCCAGCCGCGCCTGATCCTGCTCGACGAGCCGCTGGCGGCGCTCGACCTGGAGCTTCGCCGGCAAATGCAGGAGTTCCTGAAATCCATCCAGCGCGAAATCAAAACCACCTTCCTGTTCGTCACCCACGACCAGGAAGAAGCGATCGGCATGGCCGATCGGATCTGCGTCATGCAGGCCGGCCATATCCGCCAGCTCGGCACGCCGCACGAGCTTTACTACAAGCCGAATTGCGAGTTCGTGGCGCGCTTCTTCGGCGAGAACAATCTGGTGGCCGGAAAGCTTGGATCCGTCCAGGGCGAACTGCGATCGATCGAGACGGCGCTCGGACGCCTGGTCTGTTCGATCAGTGACCAACCGCATTTGAAGACCGCGGCGGATGGCGCCACTGCCTTCGCTGCCTTCCGTCCCGAGGCCTTGCACCTTGCCGATGCAAAGGCCACAGAGAACCGCTTCTCCGGCACGATCGCCGACATGGCCTTCGCCGGCTCATCGACCGTTGCCACCATCACGGCCGGCGCCGACCATGCTGGGCAACGCTTGCGGCTGCGCATGCCGAGCCGGGTCGACGGCAGCACGCTGAAATCCGGCGCGACGATCTCCCTTGCGTTTGCGCCGCATGAAGGCCACCTGGTGCTGGCATGAGCGGAACCGGCACGATACCGCTCGCGGAACGGCGATGGTCACTGCTGGTGACGGTGCTGGCTTTCGCCTTGCCGGTGGTCTTCGTCCTCGTGCCGCTGGCGATCTTCCTCGGCTATAGCTTCTTCAGCGTCGACCAGGGCACGATCGTTCATACGCTGTCACTGGGCAACTATGTCCGCTTCTTTACCGATCCGATCTTTCTTCCGGTATTCTGGAACACCATCGTGCTGTGTCTCTCGGTGGCGGCAATCTGCATTCTGCTCGCCTATCCCGCCGCCTATTTCCTGACGACCCTGAAGGGGCGCTGGCGCTATGCCTTGCTGATGCTGCTGCTGGTGCCGCTGCTGATGAGCTACGTCATCAAGATCTATGCGATCCGCAGCATCCTCGGCCTTAACGGCTTTCTCAACAAGGCGCTGGTCGGCCTCGGCATCCTGCAGGAGCCATCGACGCTTTTCGTGTTCAACATGAACGCCATCCTGCTGACGCTGACGCTGCTGCTGATCCCGTTCGCCATCCTGCCGATCTTCCTGTCGCTGGAGCGGATTCCGCAGGTGCTGCTGCGCGCCTCCGACGATCTGGGCGCAAGCGGCCTGCAGACGTTCCTGCGCATCACCTTGCCGCTCAGCCTGCCCGGCGTCGCCTCCGCGGCGAGCTTCGTGTTCGTGCTGGCCATCGGCGATTTCCTGACGCCGCAAATGGTCGGCGGGATCAGCGGCTTCACCTTTGGCCGCATCCTCTACAGCCAGTTCGGCACGGCCTATAACTGGCCGTTCGGCGCGGCGCTGTCGGTGGCGCTGGCGGTCGTGGTGATCGCGGCAATTCTTGTCGGCGAGCGCTTCGGCCGCAACCGGGGGACAGCGATATGACCGCCCTGCCCCGGCTATCCACCGTCTTTCTGGCTGCGATCACGACATTGGTCGCGATGCTGCTCTACAGCCCGCTGGCCGTGCCGATCGTGTCGTCGTTCTTCACCATTGCGCATGGCAATGTCGATTGGTCGTCGCCGACGCTTGCGACCTATGTCGCTCTGGCCGAAAACCACGACATTCTGGCCGCCTTGCGGACCACGCTGATCGTCGGCGTCTGCACCGTCATCCTGTCGGTGGCCAGCGGAACGCTTCTGGCGCTCTACTATCACAGCCGCCGTTCCGGGCGCACGCTGCTGCAGTTCATCATCTTCCTGCCGTTCCTGATGCCGCCGATCATCAGCGGTCTGGCGCTGCTGATCTTCTTCCGCGAGATCGGCCTTGAACGCTCGCTGCTGACGGTGGTCATCGGACATACGGTTTTCGTGTTGGCGATCGTCTATCGCACGGTGCTGATGCGGCTGCAGTCGATGAGCCGCACGCTGGTCGAAGCATCCTGCGATCTCGGCGCCACCGGCTGGCAAACGTTCTGGCGCATCGTCCTGCCGAACCTGTCGAGCGCCATGGTCGGCGGTGCCATCCTGGCTTTCGCGCTGTCGTTCGACGAGACCATGATCACCATCCTGGTCACCGGCACCCAAAGCACGCTGCCGGTGAGGCTGTGGGCGATGATGCGGCTTGGCTTTTCCCCCGACATCAATGCGCTGGTGGCGCTGATCCTGATGTTCACCGTACTGCTCTGCGTGCTCGCCGCCCGTTTTCTCATCCCCAGGCAAGTCGCGACGGAACGGACTTGAGTGCGCGGCAGCCACGACCGACGGATGTCGCAGTGCCAAGTTGATTACAGGCTGGCCGCTCAGGCAGACGGGACTAGGTCGAAGACCCGCCCCGGATTGAGGATGTTTCTGGGGTCGAGAGCTGTCTTCAGCCGCCGCATCGTGGCGATCTCGGCATCGCTGCGGACCAGATGCAGCCATTTCTTCTTGTCGAGGCCGATGCCATGTTCGGCCGAAACGCCGCCGCCGGCTGCCGCCACGCCGCGATAGACGATATCGTATGCCGCCGCCGGATCCACCGTGCGGACCTGGTAGTGCAGATTGCCGTCACCGAGATGGCCGAAGACATAGATGTCGGCGCCGGGATCCATGGCATGGATGGCAGCGTCCGCTTCCCGCAGGAAAATACCCATCCGCGCCAGCGGGATGCTGATGTCGACGCCGACAAGGCCTTTGATCGAAAACAGGACGCGATTGGCGTCCTCGCGCACGGCCCACAGCGCCCGGACTTCGCGCGGCGACTGCGAGACGACCACATCGTCGACCACGCCGTCCTCGACCGCCTGCATCAAGACCTCGGCGAAGCGCTCGCCGTCACGGTCGGGTTCGCTGCCCTGGATCTCGACCAGCACATAGACAGGCGAACCCGCCGGCAGCGGCGCCGGCATGTCCATGCTGGCGACCATCGCGTCATAGAGCGGCGCGAAGTTGACCTCATAGGCGGACAACAGCGGGCCGAGCCTTTGCCGCAGCAGCCCAAGCAGGGCGATCGCCGCATCAAGCGATGGGAGTGCGCAGAAGGCGTTTACCTCGGACACCGGCTTCGGATGCAGCCTGAGCGCCGCGCGTGTGACGACGCCAAGCGTCCCCTCCGTGCCGATGAAGAGCTGGCCGAGGTCGTAGCCGGAATTGTCCTTGGGCAGGCCCTTCAGCGAGGTCAGCACGCTGCCATCGGCAAGCACCGCCTCCAGCCCCAGAACCTGCGCCCGGTACATGCCGTAGCGCAGCACGCGGATGCCACCGGCATTGGTGGCGACATTGCCGCCGATAGTGGCCGAACCGCGTGCGCCGATATCGACCCCGAACATCAGACCGGCGCCATCGGCCGCCTCCTGCACCGCCTGCAACGTTGCGCCCGCCTCGGCGACGATGGTGGCGGACTGGCGATCCGGCGCATCGAGACCCGTCATGCGCTCCAGCGACAGCACGATTTCACCCGGCTGCACGCGCGCGGCGCCCGTCAGCCCGGTGCGTCCGCCCTGCACCACGACTGGCTGGCCGAGATTGTTGCATGCGGCAAGAGCTGCCGCGACACCCTCGGTGTCTCGCGGGCGCAGCACTGCTTCGGGGAGAGCGCCAAGCTTGCCATCGGGATCGTCGCGATAGCGCTGGTCCACGTCGGAGCCGGCGAGCACACCGCCCGCGCCCAGCCTGTCGCCGAGAGCAGATAGAAATGTTTCAGTTTCAGGCGACATTGGCCAATCCTGTTGATGGGCCAATCCTATTCGTGATCGCCTGCCGGTCAAACCCTTGTCCGTGCAATCGATATGGTTCTCACGGCCATCCACGTGCCAGACAAACTGACCGTCCGGCGTCGAACGCGATGAGATCGGATCGACGCCGGGCGACAAGTTGTCCTACTGAAGTTTGGCTTGCAACGCGTTGACGTCGTCGGTGGTCATTTCGCCGTCGGTCGTCACCTTGCCGTCGACGATCTTCCAGAGCCGGAAGGGGCCGGTGATGTCGCCATATTTGTCGAAGGCGACGGGACCGATGACGCCTTCGTAGCGGATCGGCTTGCCGTCCTTGATCAGGCCGAGTGCCTTGGCGAATTCGTCCTTACCGGCAAAGATCGGCGTGCCGGCCGGGTCGACCGCCTTGTACATCGCGTCCTTGATCTTGGCCGGATCCTCGGAGCCGGCAATCGCGATAGCGAGGCCGACAATGGCGCCCGCATCATAGGAACGGTCGGCCGCCGGATTGGACGGCTCGATGCCGGAAAATTCCTTGTAGTTCTTCGTGAAATAGTCGGTGGAGGCCGTCGGGCTGGTGCCGGACGACGTACCATAGGCGTCCTTAAGATAATCGGCGCCGACGGACTCGATGAAGTCAGGGCTGTTCATGCCGTCATTGAGCAGGAATTTCTGCACGCCACCCTGTGATATCCAGGTGCGGGCAACCGTCGCGCCGTCGACCGGCGTGCTGACGAGATAGAGCCCGTCCGGCTCGCCGGCCATCGCCGCCGTCACTTCGGAAGCATAGCTCGACTGCTTTTCGTTGTAGGGCGTGTCGGAAACGATGGTGCCGCCGAGCGCTTTGTAGGCGCGCGAGAACTCGGCCACCATGTTGACGCCGAAGTCGTTGTTGACATGGATGATCGACAGCTTCTTGAAGCCCTTGTCGACCGCGTATTTGGCGGCAGCGACGCCCTGCAGCGCATCCGAGGTGATGGTGCGGAAGAAGATGCCATTGGTCTTGCCGTCGCGGCCGAGCGCCGTCAGCGTCGGCGAGGACGAAGCCGGCGACACCTGGACGATCTTTGCCGGTGCCGTGACCGAGGTCAGGATCGGGATCGACACCGACGAGATGATGCCGCCGATGATGACCGGCACTTTCTTGACCTGAACCAGCTGGGTGGCGGCGTCGACCGCGATGTTGCCCTGGCTCTGGCTGTCGCGCGTGTCGGTCGCCAGGTCGCAGCCGCGCACGCCGCCGGCGGCATTGATGTCGCGGAAGGCCATCTCGACCGATTTGGCGCCGGCCTGACCATATTCGCCGGCCGGGCCGGTCAGTTCCATGACGAGGCCGACGGTGATCTTGCAATCGGCCGCTTGCGCCGCACCGGCCATCGTTACGAGGGCGAGCGCGGTGGTGAGTTGAAGTATCGTCTTTCCCATTGTTGTTCCCCTTTGAGCTACACGAACTGGATTACATGTCTCTTTGTCTGCGCATCGAACTAACCCAAAAACCGCTTCGCACTTTTTTTTCCGATGCTCCTGTTCAGCGTTCCGGCACCTGCAGCCAGGTTTCATGCAGATGTCGCCATAGGACGCCGTTGGGCGCCGATGAACTGGTGGTGAAGACGGCGCTCGACTGGCGGCGGCTGTGCTTGCCACCGCGCAGTTGCGCCTCGACGTAGAAAACGACGATCGTCTCGGCATCCTGCCAGCCCGGACGGATGTCCTCGATCGAAATGGCGAACCCGTCGTCACACGTGGCGCGGCTGGTGCGGACATGGCCGACGACTGCGTCGCGATCGAGAATCTGGCCGTCCGGTGCGACCATGGCGAAGCCGTCGCCCATGACGCGCTCGAAGCGGCTGAAGTCCACTTCATTGGCGCGCGCGGCAACGAACCAGTCGACGAAAAAGCGATGCAGGTCGACGATCTCGGCGCTGGCGCGTGAAAACAGGGAGGGCTCGCCGCTCATTGTTTCCCCGCATTGAGGTTGTAATGCATGATCGAACCGTGGCGGCCGTGGCGGTCGCGCTCCAGCGTGTAGACATCACCCTCGAGGCCGGTGCCTTGCGCGATGACGGCGGCAATCCGCGCCCGGTCCTCGGCATCGAGCGTGACGTCCATGATGCCAGCGTTGGCAAGCGCATGTGCCTGGTTGCGAGCACCGACGATGACGGCCGCCACGTGCGGCTGCTCCAGCACCCAGGCGCTGGCGATGGTGGCGATGTCGACGCCGTGGCGGTCGCCGACTGCCTTCAGCGCCTGAAGCAACTGCTGGAACAGGTCCCAGCCGCCGAAGTCATCGATGATCAGCTTGTATTTGACCAGCGAGCGGTTTTCGAGCGGGGTGGCCGGCTCGGCCACGCCTAGCCATTTGTTACTGAGGAAGCCGCCGGCAACGGAGCCATAGCAGAGGAAGCTGACGCCGTTTTTCGCGGCGAGTGCGGCAAGGCTGTTGCCCGGCCTCTGGTCGAGCACGGAATATTGCAGCTGCTGGCTGACCAGCGGGATGCCGGCGGCGAGGATTTCGGCCAGCCGCGGCGTGTCGAAATTGGTGGTGCCAAGATTGCGCACCTTGCCCTCAAGCCGAAGCTCGTTGAGCCAACCCATCGCCTCGACATAGCGCGGCTGCGCATAGTCCCACCAGTGGAACTGCACGAGATCGAGCCGCTCGGTCTTCAGCCGCCGCAGCGACTGGTCGACGATACTCCTGATGTAGTCGCGGCTGATGCCGGCCAGCCGTTCGAGGTCGGGCACCAGCTTGGTGTGCACCTTCATCCTGGCGGCGGCGTCGAGGCCGCGCTCGCTGGCCAGCCGCAGGCGCGCCGCGCCGATCAGCTCCTCGACACCGGTGTAGATGTCGGCGCAATCATAGGTCCAGATGCCGGCATCGAAGGTGGCGATCAGATCGGTCACCGCCTGCTGGCGGTCGATGGCGCCGTGGCCGCCGGCCAGTTGCCAGCCGCCGCGGATGACGCGCGAGATGGTGTAGCCGGAGCCGAGTTCGAAGGTCTGGGTACTCATTTGTCGTCTCCCCGCTTCGGCAGCGGCACGGCCGTGGTCTCGGCATGGCTGAACCGCCGCTTGGCCACCCTGACGATCCTCAGCCGACTGGCGCAATTGGGATCGGGACAGGCGATCTCGGCGTCCGAGGTCATCCAGTCGTTCGGGTGAGTCGGGCGCTGCTTGGCTGCCAGCAACGGCAACACGGCCGATATCGAATAGATCGAAAAGCCCTGGCCAACCGGCATCGACAGCATCTCGCCCTTGAGCTCGAAATAGTCGCCGTCCTTGGCGCCGCAATAGATCGGCTTGCCCTCCGGGATGACCGCTTCGACGCGAAGATCGAAGAGCTCGAAACTGTCGTCGGCCATTCAGTCCTCCACCTGTCTGAAGGTGACGTCGCAGGCGCCGTTGCGGCGGATGATGCCGCAGGCGGCGGCGAACCGATCGCGCTCTTCGGCGCGCACTTGCGCCACCACGCTGCCAGCGAGCCAGCCGATCGGGAACAGCAGGCGCGCGCCCTGCCCGTAGTAGAGCCCGATGTCGAAGATCGCATTGGGATTGCCGCCCCACATGCGCGGCGGCACATAGGACAGCACGATGTCGCCCGGCTGCGGCGTCAGCGTCGCGTTTTCGGCCGGCAAGGGCGTGGCATAGGGTTGGCCCTCGAGATCGGCAGCGGGAACCGGACAGGAGATTTCCGGCCCCGTCCACATAGCATGGATGCCCGGGACGACGCGTGGCGAGCCTAGATATGCCTTGAGGAAGGCAGCATTTTCCGGCGCTTTCTGCGGCAGCAACAGCGCCGTCACGGAAAGCTGCGAGCGTGGCTCGGTGATCCTGATGGCGGTCATGTCTGGTCTTTCGCGGCGGCGGATTGCAGCTTGCTGCGCAGGAAGGTGAAGGGCCGGCTGATGTCGGCGGCCAGCGACTCGCGCGCGGCTTGTGCATCCTGGGTGGCCAGTGCCGTGACGATGCGGCGGTGATACTGGGCGGTGTCGACCTCGCCGGCTTCCGAGAAGGCGTAGATGGCGACACGAATGCAGGGGCCCGATTGCAGCCACAGGCTTTCGATCATCGGGATCAGCACGGCCGAGCCGCAGGAGCGATAGATCTCGAAATGAAAGCTCTGGTTGAGCGTCACTTCGCGATCGACGTCCTTCTTGTGTTTCAGAGCCCGCATCTCGTCCCATTCGCCGAGAATGGTCTCGATGGCGGCGATCTGGCGCGGCCCCATGCGGGCGGCGGCCAGCGCGATGGCCTCGCCCTCGATCAGGATGCGGGCACGCAAGAGATCGTCGAGGCGTTCCAGCGTGATCGGCGGCACCCGCACCGAACGGTTGGGCAGCGCCTCCAACGCCTTTTCGGTGATCAGCCGGCCGAGCGCCTCGCGCACCGGCATGGTCGAGGTGACCAGCGCATCGGCGAGCCCACGGATGGTCAGCACCTGGCTTGGCTCGAACAGGCCGCCGATCAGGGCACGGCGCAATTCCGAATAGACGCGATCCTGCACGGTCTCGCGGCCGACCGGCGCCAGCTGGGCCGCGATGGCCTCGTTGTTCTTTTCGATGGCAGCCTTTTGCATGGAATTCCGTTCTCGGCCGGTTTTCGGCTTGCAGACGAAATTAAAGCCGAATAGCGTGATCAAAGCAAGTGTGATCACAAATCAAAAATCAGGAGACGACAACGATCGTTTTCGGCCAGAGGGTTTGATGAGCGAGGCAGCGGAACAGCAGGGACAAGAGACCCATGCGCCGGTTCTGACGGCAAGGAACGTCGTCAGGCGGTTCGGCGGCCTCGTCGCCGTCAACGATGTCTCGTTTGACGTCAGGGCGGGAGAAATCCTCGGCTTGATCGGGCCGAACGGCGCCGGCAAGACGACGATGTTCGATCTGCTTGCCGGCAGCATCCTGCCGACCAGCGGCGATATCCTGCTTAACGGTGCGCGCGTTTCGGGCGAAGCCGCGCATCTGCGCATCAGTCGCGGCCTTGGCCGCACCTTCCAGATCCCGCGTCCGCTGCCCAACCTGACGCTGATCGAAAACATCATGCTGGCGGCGCAGGGTCAGGCCGGCGAAAAGCTGCTTGCCAACTTCGTCACGCCATGGCGGGTGGCAGCGCAGGAGAAAGCCGCCAGGACCAAGGCGCTCGAACTGCTGGATCTGGTCACCCTCACCCACCTCGCGCATGAACCGGCGCGCGTGTTGTCCGGCGGCCAGCGCAAGCTGCTCGAACTCGCCCGCGTGATGATGGCCGATCCGGCGATCATCCTGCTCGACGAACCGGCGGCCGGCGTCAACGCAACGCTGCTCGAAGTCATCATCGACCGCATCCGCGATATCAACGCGCGCGGCATCACCTTCCTGCTGATCGAGCACAACATCGACATGGTGACGCGGCTCTGCCATCGCGTCCTCGTCATGGCGAGCGGCCAGTTGCTCAGCGAAGGCACGGCGAAAGAGGTCGCCAGCGACCCGCGCGTCATCGAGGCTTATCTCGGAGGCGCGGCATGAGCGAGACGGTCCTCGATGTCCGCAATCTCGAGGCCGGCTACGAGCCCGGCGTGCCGATCGTGCGCGGCGCCTCGATCACCGTTAGCAAGGGCGAGATCGTCGTCGTGCTCGGCCCCAATGGCGCCGGCAAGTCGAGCTTCATCAAAGCCATCGCCGGCCTCGTCCCGATCACCGGCGGCACTGTGTTTCTGGACGGCAAGGACATCACCGCCGCGCCCGCGCACACCATGGTGCGGCTCGGCCTGGCCTTCGTGCCGCAGACCGAAAACATCTTCCCGCTGATGTCGGTCGAGGACAATCTGAAGGTCGCCTGCGGCATTCTCGAGCGGCGCGAAATCCCTGCCCGCATCGACGAAATGTATGCCGCCTTCCCCGACCTCGTCCGCCAACGGCGAACCGCCGCCGGCAACCTTTCGGGCGGACAGCGGCAGATGCTCGCCGTCGCGCGGGCGCTGATCGTCCATCCCAAGGTGCTGGTGCTCGACGAGCCGTCGGCCGGCTTGTCGCCGAAATTCGTGTCGATGGTGTTCGAGATGCTGGCCGGCATCCGCAAATCCGGTGTCACCATCCTTTTGGTCGAACAGAACGCCAAGGCAGCACTGGCCATCGGCGACCGCGCCTATGTGCTGGTCGAAGGCAAAGACCGCCACGAAGGCATTGCTTCCGAACTGTGGAACGACCCGGTCGTCGCCGAACTCTATCTTGGCCAGCGCCCCCTCAAGGCAGAGAAAACGCCGGACGCCGGGAAAGGAGGCGCGGCATGAGCCTGCAATTCATCGTCGACGGGCTTTTGACCGGCTCGATGATCGGCCTTGGCGCCATTGGCGTGACGCTCACCTATTCGATCCTGCGCTTTTCGAACTTCGCCCATGGCGACTTCATGGCCTGGGGCACCTATGCGACGCTGGCCGTCGTCAGCGCCATCGGCGCGACATTCGGCAAGGTGGCACCGATCGGACCGCTGTCCTTCGGCTGGCCGCTGATCGTCGCACTGATCATCGGCATGGCCTTCACCGCTTTGCTGGCGCTGCTGCTCGACAAGGTTTTGTTTGCACGGCTGCGATCGCAAGGCCAGGCGATCATCGTGGTGATGGCGAGCTTCGGCGCCTCGATGGCGCTCAGAAGCCTGCTCGAATTCACCTTCACCTCGCGGCCGACCTATTTCAGCCGGGCGATCCAGATCGCCATGCCGGTCGGCTTCGGCATCCGCATCACGCCCGACCAGATTGCTCTCTTGCTGCTGACCGCCGTGCTGGTGCTCGGCGTGCATCTGTTGATGACGCGCACGCAGACCGGGCGCTCAATGCAGGCGCTCAGCCAGAATGCGGCACTGGCCCGCATCGTCGGCATCGATGTCGCCAGCGTGGTGCGCGTGACCTGGATCATCGGCGGCGCGCTGGCCTGTGTCGCCGGCGTGATGATCGGCATTCTGGTGCAAATCCGCCCGTTCATGGGCTTCGACATGCTGCTGCCGATGTTCGCCGCCGCCATTCTCGGTGGCATCGGCAGCATTCCCGGCGCCGTGCTCGGCGGCCTGATCATTGGGCTCGCCGAAGCTGGCGCGGTGCAGTTGATCGGCGCCGAATGGCGCGCCGCCGTCTCCTTCATCATCCTGATGGCGGTGCTGTTCGTGCGACCAATCGGCCTGTTCGGTGTGAGGGAACGCTGATGGATCTGCTCGGCTACGGCGCCTTCTTCCTGACCACCGCGCTGATCTTTTCGCTGGTCACGCTGGGGCTCAACCTGCAATGGGGGCTGACCGGGCTGTTCAATGTCGGCCTCGCCGGCTTCGTCGCCATCGGTGCCTACACCTCGGCGCTGCTGACCACACCTGACGATGCCGCGCGACTGGGTGGCTTCGGCCTGCCGATCCTTGTCGGCTGGCTCGGCGCCATGGCCGTCGGCGGCATCGCCGCGGCACTTACCGGCATGGCCACGCTGCGGCTGAGATCCGACTATCTGGCGATCACCACATTCGGCGTCGCCGTCGTCGTGCAGCTGGTCGCGCTCAACGCGCAGGGATTGACCGGCGGCCCGTTCGGCATCGGCTTCATCCCGCGTCCCTTCGGCAGCCTTGCGGAGACACCGCTGCTGTTCAACCTGTCCAACCTTGCCGTCGTCTCGGCGGTGACGCTGGTCGCCTATCTCGCCCTGGAGCACCTGTCGCGCAGCCCGTGGGGACGCGTCTTGAAAGCGCTGCGCGAGGACGAACGGGCGGCGATCTCTCTGGGCAAGAGCGCACGCTTCTATCGCGTCCAGGCCTTTGCAGTCGGTGGCGCCATCATGGCGCTGGCCGGCGCGCTGCAGGCGCATTTCACCGGCTTCATCGCACCGGACAATTACCTGCCGATCCTGACCTTCCAGGTCTGGGTGATGCTGATCGTCGGCGGCTCGGGCAGCAATGTCGGCGCTGTCGTCGGCAGCATCCTGGTCTGGGCGATATGGGCTGGATCGGGCACGTTGACCAGCGTGCTGTTCCCGCCCGAACAGCAGGCCCGCGCCGCCGCGCTGCAGATCGCCGCCATCGGCGTCATGCTCTGCGTCATCCTGCTGATCCGGCCGAATGGCCTGTTCGGCGACCGGCCGCGGCGGCCATGGTTCGGCAAGCGGGCGAAGATGGTTGCCGGCAAGAGCAGCTCCGGGCCATGAATGCCGCGGTCCGGCAGGAAGCGCATCATGCTTCGCTCTGGCATGCCGTCAGCCGCAATCGTCGCGACCGGCCGGTGCTGCAAGGCGGGCTCGATGTCGATCTCGCCATCGTCGGCGGTGGCTTTTCCGGCCTCTCGACCGCGCTGCACGCTGCGGGGAAAGGTCTGTCGGTCGCCGTTCTCGAAGCCGAAATCATCGCCTGGGGCGCGACCGGCAGGAATGCCGGTTTCGTCGTGCCGAACTTCGCCAAGATGGACCCGGACAACATCATCGGCCATCTCGGCCCCGAGCGTGGTGAACGGCTGATCGATTTTGCCGCCGCCAGCGCCGACCTGGTCTTCGGCCTGATCCGCCGGCACGGCATCGACTGCGACGCCGTGCAGAGCGGATGGATCCAGCCGGCGCATTCGCACGCCGCATTCGAGAAGGTCAAATCACGCGCCGGGCAATGGGCGCAGCGCGGCCGGCCTGCCGTTGCCTTGGACCGGCAGAGCGTCGAGGCACTGACCGGCGCGCGCGGCTATGTCGGCGGCTGGATGGATCGTTCTGGCGGCGTGCTCAATCCGGTGGACTACGCGCGTGGGCTGGCCGATGCGGCCGAGAAGGCCGGCGCGCGCATCTTCGAGCATACGCGCGTCACCGCGCTCGATCGCACGACGGATTGCTGGGTGTTGAAAACGCCAGAGGGCTCGGTACGCGCCGGCAAGGTGCTGATCGCCACCAACGCCTATGGTGGGGCGCTCAATCCGTTGCTGCAACGAACCTATGTTCCGCTCAAGGTTTTCCAGATCGCCACCGCGCCGCTGCCGCGTGAAATCCGCAGGCGTCTCCTGCCCGACGGGCAAGGTGTCGGCGACACCAGGCGCAATCTGTTCACCTTCCGCTTCGACGCCGAGAACCGGCTGATCAGCGGCGGCATGCATATCCTGGGCGCCGGAGCCGATGCGCGCGTGCCGCAGACGATCTGGCGACGGCTCGCCAGGCATCTTGAATTGCCTGACCTGCCGCCCCTTGCCTATAGCTGGTCGGGAACGGCCGCGGTCGAGCCGGACTTCCTGCCGCACCTCATGGACCTCGGGCCGGGGCTCATTGCCGGTCGCGCCTGCAACGGGCGGGGCATTGCCATGACGACGGCGATGGGCAAGGTGCTGGCCGACTGGGCGACTGGAACCGATGCCCGTGATCTGCCGCTGCCGTTTGCGCTGCCGGCGCCGATCCCGTTCCATGGCTTGTTGCGGCACGCACCCAACATGCTGCTCGGCTGGAGCATGCTGCGCGACCGGCTGGACGAAACGAGATAGGCGGACCGTCACCTGGCCGCGTCAAGGTTTGACGACAGAACAGCGGCTGCCATGGCGATGTCTTGTTCGATAAAGGTCCGGACGGCGGGACCGCTGCGCTGCTCCAGCGCGGCGACGATCTTGCGGTGCGCGTCGTTCGACTGTGGCACGTAACGATCAGCCTGCATCAGCAGCTTGAGATACGGCCCGACCCGCCCCCAGAGATCGCGGATCATATTCAGAAGGATCGGCGCGCCGGCATGCTGGTAGATGGCGAAGTGAAAGGCCTCGTTCAGCGTTAGATAGGCCCTGGCGTCGCCCGCCTCGATGGCGTGCTGCATGCCGGCGAGCGTAGCGTGGATGTCGACCAGACCGCTTTCGGTCATCCGCGACGCCGCCATCTCGCCCGCCAGACCCTCGACGGCGATGCGGATGCGCGTCAGTTCCTCGAAGGCGGGGGCGGACAGCAAGGGCACGATGACCGAGCGGTTGTTCTGCATCTCGAGCAGCCGTTCGGCGACCAGCCTTTGCAGCGCCTCGCGGATCGGCGTGGTCGATATGCCGAACGTCTCGGCGAGCTTGCGGATGACCAGTGTCTGGCCCGGGCTGAAGCCGCCGGAAATCAATTCCTGCTTGAGCGCGCCATAGGCACGGTCGTTCAGGGTTTGATGTTCAAGCTTCAGCATGCGCGGCCCGCTCCGGTCACCAGTTCGACAGTGCGCGGTCGAGCGTCTCGGCCAGTTGCTCGGCATTGTCCCTGGCAAAGGGCAGCGGCGGCCTGATTTTGAGCACATTGCCGCGCGGACCGCAGGAGGAGATCAGCACGCCGTCCTCGCGCATGGCCTCGACGACTGCCGATGTCTTGCTGGCGGCCAAGGCCTCGTCGCCCTCCGCCGTCAACTCGACACCGAAATAAAGGCCGTTTTGCCTGACGTCGGCGACCATGCCGTGCCGGCCCTTCAGTGAGCCCAGCAGATCAGCCGTATAGGCGCCGACCATGCGTGCATTCTCGATCAGCCCCTCGCCCTCAATCACCTCGAGAACGGCAATGCCGACGGCAGCAGCGACCGGGTTGCCGCCGAAGGTGTTGAAGTAACCGGTGTTCGAGCCGAAGGAGGCAACAAGCTGCGGCCGTACCATCACCGCGCCCATCGGATGCCCGTCGCCGATCGGCTTGCCCATCGTAACGATATCTGGCTCGATGCCATAGTTGGCGAAGCCCCACATGCCCTGGCCGAGCCGGCCGAAGCCGGATTGGACCTCATCGGCAATGACGATGCCGCCGGCTTTTTTGACGAGGCTTGCCGCCTCGCGCATCACGGCCGCATCGGGAAAGAAGATGCCGTCGCTGGAAAACGCCGAGTCGAGAAGCATTGCCGCGGGACGGACATTGCGCGCGCGCATGTCCTCGATGGCGGCGGCGACGTTTTTCGCGAAATCGCGCGCGGCGCGGCCATGATCGCGGAACGTGTCCGGCGCTGCGACAGTGCGGTGCTGCGGGGGCACCGCTTTCACCCCGACCGCGGCCGGCGACAATTGTGCGGTCGCGATCGTGGCGCCGTGATAGGCGAAGTCGGTGATGATCACCCCGGTGCCGCCGCTGGAATGCTGGGCGATGCGGATGGCAAGGTCGTTGGCCTCGCTGCCGGTGCAGGTGAACATGGCATGGCCGAGATGGGGCGGACAGGTGCCGAGCAATTTCTCGGCGTAATCAAGGATGATCTCGCTGAGATAGCGTGTGTGCGTGTTGAGCGTCGCGGCCTGCCCCGACAGGGCCTCGACGACACGCGGGTGGCAGTGGCCGACCGAAGCGACATTGTTGTAGGCATCGAGGAATTTTCGGCCCTGGGCATCGTAGAGCCAGACGCCGCTGCCGCGCACGAGATGGATCGGGTTGCGGTAGAAGGCGCGGTAGGTCGGGCCAAGCAGCCTGGCGCGTCGCTCGAGCAGGGCGTGCTCTTGTGCCGAAGCGCCGGCATCGGCAGAGGCATTAGCAGGCGAGGACTGGGACACGGGCATCTACTCCGGATTGGAATGGTCGAGAAAATAGCGGCGGGCATCAGCGGACGACAGCCCGTCCAGCCGTTCGAGCGAGGCCCAGACCTCGGTGGCGAGGCGCAGGACATAGTCGCGCTTGGCCGGGAAACGCTCGGCCTGCCAGCTGGCGATGTTGACGATGAGCGCAAGCCGGGCCCGGATCAGATCGAAGAGGATGCCCAGCTCTTCGGTCTCGAGCGGTTGCACCGACCGGTAGCCGGCGACAAAGCGCGCGGCCGGCACCAGCGGATGACCTTCGGCCGGCCAGCGATAGACGGCGCCGATGGCGAGATCGCAGATCAGCGGCGAGTGGATCATGTCGCCAAAGTCGAGAATGCCGCTCACGACCTCCGGCAGCGACGCATCCATCACCACATTGTAGGAGTTCATGTCGTTGTGGACGATCTGGGCGCGCAGTTTCGGGATGACCGGCGCCGCATGCTCCTCGAAGGCGTCGATCGCACGCTCGACCATGGCCCGCCGACCAGCGTCGGCGATATGCGCCAGCATCGGCCGCGTCTTGGCCACCTTGCGGATATCCCAGAGCAGGTCGCTGCCGGCGGCCGAATGGAAGAAGCCGCGCAGCGCGCGGCCAAGGCGGGCGAGGAAGATGCCGAGATTACGATCTTGCGCCGGGGATGCAGGCGACCGCGACAGCAACTGGCCGGGCAGATAGGTGACCAGCCGGACGATGCGTGGCGCCGATCCACCGACGCTGACCGTGAATTGCGCTTCACCTTGCAGGCTTTTGCACACCGAGGGAACCGGCAAGGTCGGATCGACCGCAAGGATGTGATCGAGTGCCTTGTTCTGGAAGTCAGTGAAGCCCGCTTCTTCCGCCGGATGGGAGATTTTCAGGACGAACTCGCCGTCACCGTCCGTCTGGATGTGGAAGTTGTGGTCGCGTTCACCAGGCAACGGACGCGCGGTGCCGGCAAGGCCGTAGTGCCGGCGCAGGATGGCAAGCGCGTCGGCCGTCGAAACGTCGGGCGCGTCCTCGGCCAGTGTGTCCCCGAAGGCATCGGGCACTGCCGCGTTCATGGCCCGGCCTCTGGATCGACGGGCTCAAGGCCGCACCAGTCGGCGATGAACAGCGCGATGGTCTGGGTGACCTTGCGCACCGAGTCCAGGTCGACGGCCTCGTCATAGCCATGCGGCATGCGGCAGATCGGACCGTAGACGATCGCCGGCGTGTCGGCATAGAGGCCAAAGAAGCGCGCATCGGTGGTCGCCGAGGTGACATGTTCCGTAAGCGGCTCGCCCCAGACAGCGGTATGGCTGCGGCGCAGCACGGCTTCCATCTCGTCGGCCCCTTGCAGCACATAGGCCTCGGCCATGAACCCGTTGTAGCTCATCTTGGGCGGGCGGTTGGCCAGGAACGGATCGGCGCGGGCCGCATCGGCGATGCACGCCTCAAGCTCTGCTCTGGCATCCTCGAGCTTCTGGCCGGGATAGGTCGCGACCCGCATCTCGAAAACACAGCGCGCCGGAACGCTCGACGTCCATTCGCCGCCTTCGATCTTGCCGAGATTGAAGCGGATCGGGTGCGGATGGTCGCAAAAATGCGGGTCATCGACCTTGCGGGCGTTCCAGACGATTTCGAGCTGCTTCAGCGCCTGGATGATCACGAATGCCTTTTCGATGGCATTGGCACCGGCCGAGAAAGCGCCCGACGCGTGCTGCGGATCGCCGTCGACCTCGACCCTGAACCAGATCGGCCCGACCTGCGCGCGCATCAGCCTCGGCTCCAACGGCTCGGGGATGAAGGCGGCATCGGCGCGGTAGCCGCGCTGCAGGCAGGCGAGCGCGCCATTGCCGGTGCACTCTTCCTCGACGACCGACTGCAGGAACAATTTCGCGGCCGGTTGATAGCCGAGGCTGCGCAATGCGGTCAGCGCGTAAAGACAGGCGGACAGGCCAGCCTTCATATCACCGGCGCCGCGGCCATGCATCCAGCCGTCCTCGATCGCCGGATCGTAGGGATCGCGGGTCCAACGGTCGAGTGGTCCCGTCGGCACGACATCGATATGGCCGTTGAGGATCAGCGAACGGCCGGTCGCGTTTTTTGGCGTATGGGTGGCAACGACATTGAAGGCATCGTCATAGGACACCGCCACGGGTGAAAAACCCGGCAGATCGCGAATCGCGTCGACATCGACGCGCCACATGTCGACCGCATAGCCGTCGGCCTCATAGGTGGCCGCCATGAAGGATTGCGCGGCATGTTCCACGCCGCGCTGGGAGGGAAAGCGTACGAGATCGGCCAGGAACGCGACCTGTCGCGCGAAGCCGTCGTCGACCGCGCTGAGAATGGCCTCGTCCGCAATCCGCTCAGGCATTGTATTTCACTTTCATTTGGATGGTGTATCATATCTCATATGCCATTCCCATGAAATGCAAGAGGTAGTGCCGCCAAAAAATCCGATACAGGCCAGCCGCTCTTGTCAGACCATTCGCGGGTGTTGGCATCAGCGGTCGTAAGCCGATACTGCTATCGGCAGAGATGAAGAGGAATGCGTTGATCCCCGAAGACACGATGCCGGCCGAAATCACCGATCTCGCCATTGGCTACCGGCGCCTGCCGGCGGGCAAGCTCGCCAATGCGGTGACATGGATGGAGGCGCGCGCGCCGCAGCCCGACCTCGCGCAACCCCTGGCCATGATCCGGATCACGACGCTCGACTGCGCGTCCTATCGGGCGATCTTCCTCGAAATCGGCGCCCCCTGGCTGTGGGACCGCGTGTCTGAAATGTCCGACGCCGAGATAACGGAGCACTTCGCCGATCCGCGCCAGCATCTCTACTACGGCCATGATGAAGGCGGCGTGCATCTCGGCATAGTCGAATTCTTCGTCGCCGACAGCAACGAGATCGAGATCACCTATTTCGGCCTGTTCCCGTCCTTGACCGGCCGCGGTTTCGGCAAGCGTCTGATGGCCGGTGCGCTCGAGCAGGCATGGCGCCTGAAACCAAGCCGTGTCTGGCTGCATACAAGCAGCTTCGACCATCACAACGTGATAGGCTTCTACGGCGCCTGTGGATTTGTGCCGTTCGCGTCCGGTTTTGAGATCGTCGACGATCCCCGGATAAGGGGCACCTTGCCGCGCAATGCCGCGCCGCAAATTCCGCTGATCGAAGCGGAGTGGAGCAGCTGCAGTCCGGAGAACCGACAGGTTGCGCGAGCCTAGATGAGAACAGCTCCGCAACCCACCCCGCACGCGTCGCCGCATCACCGCCGATGGGTCCGTCGCGAGTCCATCCTGTCGACGCTGAAGCGCCACATCGATACGCGCATCGTGCTGTTCGCCGCGCCGGCCGGCTTCGGCAAGTCCACGACGATGGCGCAATGGGCTGCGGAAGCCGCGCGCCTCGGCCGGCTGACTGCGTGGCTGTCCTGCGAGGCATCAGACAATGATGAGGGCGCCTTCCTGTCGCATCTGGTGGGCGGGCTGCGCCACCTCGTACAGAGCCCGGCGGAGCTCGACCTTGCCTTCCAGTCGAGCCCGATCCCGCAGCTTGACGTCGTGCTCGCCGCGCTGGTGGCGGGATTGGCGGTGCGCGAGGCCGACATCACCTTGTTCTTCGACGACTATCACGCCATCGAGGCGCCCGCGGTCAAGCGGTTCATGGAGCGCTTGACCCGACAGGCGCCGGCCAATGTCGCCTTCGTCATCGGCTCGCGCAGCCTGCCCGACCTGCAACTCGGCAAGCTCAGGGTGCTGGGCGATGTCTGCGAAATCGGCCCCGACGACTTGCGCTTCGCCTCCTCCGAAGCCGAGGCCTTCTTCAACGAGAAGCTCGGCCTGAGCGTCAGCAGCGGCACTGTGGAGACCTTGTGTTCACGGACCGAAGGATGGGCCGCCGGCCTGCAGCTCGCCTCGCTGTCGCTCAGTGCTGCGCATACGCCCGAAACCGTCATCGGCAATTTCACCGGCGCCAACCGCAACGTCGCTGATTTCCTGATGGGGGAAGTGTTTCTCGAACTGCCGCCTTCTATCGCGAAGTTCCTGCTCTACAGCTCGATCTTCGAACGCTTCAGCGCCGAGGCCTGCCGGGCGGTGATGCGGGCGGCGGATGCCGAGGCGGCGATCACCGAGATCGAGACGCGCAACCTGTTCCTGGTGCCGCTCGACGAGGAGCGGCGCTGGTTCCGCTATCATCATCTGTTCCGCGACTTCCTCAGCCGCGAGATGGAACGGCGCGAACCGGAGATGATCGCGCCGCTGCATTTGGCGGCCGCCGAATGGTTTGGCGAACGCAAGATGCTGACCGAGGCGATCGGCCACGCGCTCGCCGCCGGCGACCAGGCCCGCGCGGCGGTGTTCGTCGAGAACAACGCGCTCGACCTCATCGCCCAGTGCCAGCTTCTCTATGTGCGCCAATTGCTTGCGCTGTTGCCCAAAAAGCTGATCGACCAGCGCATCCGGCTGCAGCTTGTGGTGATGTGGCTGGCGGTGCACAGCAGCCAACCCGAGCTTGCCCAACAGACGCTGAGCAATGCGCGCAAGCTGGTCGAAACCGGGCCGGCCGACGGCAAGGATCCCGGCACGTTGACCGGCACCACGATCGATACGGAACTGGTGGTGCTCGCCGCCGCCGTCCACAGCACGCTGGAGCAGTTCGAGCAGGCGCGCGACACCGCACTGGCGGCTCTGCGCGTCATTGCGCCCGACGCCTGGTTCATGGAGGGCGCTACCGCCAATGTCATCGGCTACAATCTCTATGCGCTGGGCGACCTCGACGGTGCGCGCGCGGCGGTGGACGCGGCGCGCAAGGCGCATGAGCGAAGCGGCAGCCTGCTCGGCGTCACCATCGCCAATTGCTACATGGCCGTCATCGAACGCTCGGCCGGCCGCCTGCCCGCAGCCGAACGGCTGCTGCGCGATGCAATCGCCGAAGCCAGGGCGCGGATCGGTCCGAATTCCTATGCCGAAGCGCTGGCGGGCACGCTGCTTGCCGAACTTGCCTATGAGACCAATGCGTCGAGCGAAGCGCTGACCTTGGTCGAGAATCTCGGGCCGCTGATCGAGGGAGCGGCGGTCATCGTCTATCCGCTCGCCAGCGTTCCGACCTATGCCCGCGTGCTGCAGCTGACCGGCCGCGCGGAGGCCGCACTCGATATGCTGGAGCGGGTCTACCAGCGCGTGCGTGGCTCCGTGTATCGTCGTCTCGCTTCGGTGCTCGTGCATGATAGCGTCAGGCTGCTGCTCGACCAGAACCGCGGCGCCGAGGCGCGCGCCCTGCTGAATGAGCATCGCCGTGGACGGGCCGAAACCACTCCCACTGTCGCCAACGAATTCGAGTTCTTCGCCGAGGGCCGCTTGCTGACCGCGGAGAAATCCTATGCAGATGCGGCGCGGGTCTTCGACGCGCTTCTGGAGCGCACGAAAAGCGGCGGGCGGATGCGCCGCCATATCCTGGCGCTGATCCAGCGCGCCAAAAGCGCCGGCCAGGACCAACGCGAGGCCGATCGCTATCTGCTCGAAGCGCTGCGCCTTGCCCACCCCTCTGGCTTCATCCGCTCCTTCATCGATGAGGGAAGGCCCGTTGTCGAAGGGTTGATGCGGCTGCGTGCGGCCCAGGCAAAGACCGATCCGGCACTCTCAGCCTATGTCACGCGCATCATCGATGCCGCGCAGACGATGCCTGTGGCGACGCGCAGGCCAGCCCCGCCGGCCGTAGAGAGGGAACACCTCACCCAGCGCGAGGCCGAGCTGCTGCGCTGCCTGACGGAAGGCATGTCCAACCGCGATATCGCGCTTGCGCTGTCGGTCAGCGAAACCACGGTGAAGTGGCATCTGAAGAACATTTTCGGCAAGCTGGCGGTGAGCAACCGGGTCCAGGCCGTGCGCGCCGCGCAAGGGTCGGCAAGCCTCCAAACCCCTCCGAAAGGAGGGGCATAGATAACGGGCACAACCCCTCTTTCGGGTCGGGCCATGCCACCGCAAGCCTGTTAGCGTCACCCGGTTTTTAGAGGACGCTGCGAATGGCGACAGGTTACGTTTTTCACGAACAGCTGATGTGGCATGATACCGGCTCCAGCGCCGACATGATGCCTCCCGGCCGTTTCGTGGAACCCGGCCGGCATCTGGAATCGCCCGGCTCGAAGCGTCGGTTGAACAATTTGATCCAGGTCAGCGGCCTGTCGCGTCACCTCGTGCCGATCATTCCCGAGCCGGTTTCGGTTGAGGATCTGCTGCGCGTGCATACCCAACGCCACGTCGACGATATCCGCATGCTCAGCGAACGGGGTTCCGGCTTCGCCGGACCGCAGGCGCCGATCGGCCTCAACAGTTTCGACATCGCCTTGCTGTCGGCCGGCACCACCTATGCCGCCATGCGCGCCGTGCTGACCGGCCGGGTCGACAACGCCTATGCGCTGGCGCGGCCGCCGGGGCACCATGCCGAGCCCGACCAGGCATTGGGCAACTGCCTGTTCTCCAACATCGGCGTGTCCGTGCGCCGGCTGCAGCATGAAGGGCTGCTTGGCCGCGCAGCGGTGGTCGACTGGGATGTGCATCACGGCAACGGCACAGAGACGGTGTTTTATTCCGACCCATCGGTGCTGACCATTTCCGTGCACCAGGACAATCTCTATCCGACCGGGCGCGGTGCGCTGGCCGACAACGGCAAGGATGCCGGCGAAGGCTATAACATCAACATCCCGCTGCCGGCGGGCAGCGGCACCGGCGCCTATGAATCGACCTTCGACCGCGTCATCGCCCCTGCCCTGCGTGCCTACAAGCCGGACCTCGTCATCGTCGCTTCCGGCTTCGACGCATCGGGTTTCGACCCGCTCGGTCGCATGATGCTCAACAGTGAATGCTTCCGGCGCCTAGCCGCACGCATGGTGGCGCTGGCTGCCGAGACGTCGCGGGGACGCCTGATGATGAGCCATGAAGGCGGCTATTCCGAAGGTTATGTGCCGTTCTGCGGCCATGCCGTCATCGAGACGCTGGCCAATCATCGCACCGAAGTGGTCGACCCGCTGTCGGACCATATCGACGAATGGGCCGGGCAGGAATTGCAGTCGCATCAGACTGGTGTGATCGATGCCGCCGAAGGATTGCTTGCCGGCCTGCGCCAACGCCTCGCCAGTGCGGCCTGACGCAATGGATTTTGTCGTCACCACGCTTCTCAACGCGCTGACGCTGATCAGCATCCTGATGCTTGTGGGGCTCGGCCTGGCGATCAGCTTCGGCCTGATGAACGTGACCAACCTCGCGCATGGCGAGTTCGTCACCGTCGGGGCCTTCGCGGTCTATTTCGTCCAGAGCATCGGCGGCTCGTTCTGGCTGGGGCTGGCCGCCGCCCCGATCGCCGGCGCGGTTGTCGGCTGCATCCTCGAGTTCGCCATCATTCGCCATCTCTATTCGCGACCGGTCTCGACCGTGCTCGCCACCTGGGGCGTCAGCCTGATCCTGCAGCAAGGGCTGGAACTGACCTTCGGTCTCGGCGCCAAGCCGGTGTCGCCGCCAATCGAAGGCACGCTCGATCTCGTCTTCACCGTCTATCCGGCATACCGGCTGATCCTGATCACTATAGCAGCGCTGACCCTGCTCGGAGTCGTGCTGTTGATCAGCCGAACGTCGTTCGGCCTCGACATCCGCACCGTCATCCAGAACCGCGAGATGGCCGAGGGCGTCGGCATCAACACGCGGCGCACCTATGCCATCGCCTTCACCTTCGGTGCCGCCATTGCCGGACTGGCAGGAGGACTGGTCGCGCCGCTGGCGATCGTGCTGCCGCAGATGGGAGTGAACTATCTCGCCAACGCCTTCTTCGTCGTCATCGTCGGCGGCGTCGGTTCGATCGGCGGCCTTGTCGCCGGAAGCGTCTTCGTCGGCGGCCTGACGAGTGTCCTGAACTACCAGATATCGCCATCGCTGGCGCAAGCGATCGTGCTGCTCGCGGCCATCGTCGCCGTGCGGCTGCGGCCCAACGGCCTGTTCAACGGGGCTTCGCGATGATCGCTGGGGATCGCAACTGGCTGCTGATCTTCGCCGCGTGCGTGGCGCTCGCCATCATCTATCCGCTCATTGCCGATGGCTATCAGTTGACGGTGATCCGCGACGCACTGATCTTCGGCCTGTTCGCGGCGAGCCTCGACTTCTTCTGGGGTCGCACCGGCATTCTGTGTTTCGGCCACGCCGCCTTTTTCGGCATTGGCGGCTACATCATGGCGCTGGTCACGCTCAACGACGCGATCCCCTTCGCCAGCCTGCTTGGCATCATG
This sequence comes from Mesorhizobium sp. P2_C7, assembly GCF_056404515.1. Lineage (NCBI taxonomy): Bacteria > Pseudomonadati > Pseudomonadota > Alphaproteobacteria > Hyphomicrobiales > Phyllobacteriaceae > Mesorhizobium > Mesorhizobium sp. P2_C7. The sequence goes on from NZ_JBFUDW010000004.1 coordinate 205,204, forward strand.
GGCGCGGTGGCCGGCGCGGCCGTCGTCGCCGCCATCATCGGCTATTTCCTGTTCTTCGGCGGCATCCGTGGCAGCTATTTCACCATCGTCACGCTGGCCATGGGCGTCATCTGCCAGCAGGCTGCGGTCTCCTGGAGTTCTGTCACCGGCGGCGACAGCGGTTTGATCGGCATCCCGCCGATCGAGTTCGATGTTGGCGGGCTGCATGTCGATCTCAGCCAAGACCTGCCCAGCTACATTTTCGTCGCAGCCATCGTCGCGGTGGCCGTGCTCACCCTGTGGTCGATCAGCCGCGGGCGCTGGGGCACGGTGCTCACCGCCATCCAGGACAATGAAGTCAGGGCGGCCGCGCTTGGCCACAACGCGCCCTTGCGGCTGCTCGTCACCTTCGTCCTGTCGGCGGCCATCGCCGGACTTGCCGGCGCCCTTTATGTCTGCATGGCCGGGCTGGTGGCGCCGGACCTTTCGGGACTGCTTTTGTCGACGGAAGTCATCGTCTGGGTGGCGGTCGGCGGGCGCGGCACTCTGCTTGGTCCGGTGCTCGGCGCCATCTTCATCCAGCGGGCGCAACAGACGATCAGCAGCTTCAACCCAAGCCTGTGGCCGCTGCTGCTTGGCTGTGTCTTCGTCGTCATCGTCTTCATCTTGCCGGACGGCATCCTGTCGATCTACGCGCGGCTGAAGGTCCTGTTCAAAGGCCGGAGGCGCGCGCAATGAGCGATGTCCTCCTCCAGGCCGAAAATGTCGGCATCCGCTTTGGCGGCCTGCAGGCGCTGGAAGCGCTTGATCTCACCGTGCGCGACAAGGAGCTTTGCTGCATCATCGGGCCGAATGGCGCCGGCAAGAGCACCTTCCTCAACGTGCTGACCGGTACGCTGCGCCCGACCAGCGGCAGCGTGCGCTTCCTCGGCCGCGATATCGCCGGCCTGCCGCTGCACCGCATCGCCCGGCTCGGCATCGCCCGCAAGTTCCAGATCCCGTCGGTCTTCCCCAGCCTGTCGGTTGAGGACAATCTGAAGGTCGCGCGGTGGGGGGCGCCCTCACCTGTCCGCCCGGTCGCTGAATTGCTGGAACTGGTCGCGCTCGGCAATCGTGCCGCCACGCTGGCCGGCGAACTCGCGCACGGCCAGAAGCAATGGCTGGAGATCGGCATGGCGCTGGCGATCGAGCCAAGGCTGCTGCTGCTCGACGAGCCGACCGCCGGCATGACGCCGCAGGAGACGCTGGCGACGGCGGAAATGCTGCTGCGGCTCAAGGGCGAATTCTCGATCGTCGCGGTCGAACATGACATCCGCTTCGTGCGGGCGCTGAACTGCGAAACGCTGGTGCTGCATCAGGGGCGCCGGCTGCGCAGCGGTCCTTTCCATGACATCGAGACCGACGAGATGGTCCGCGACGTCTATCTGGGGAGGCGCTGACGATGCTGCGGACAATGGCGATCTCGGCCGGCTACGGCCTGCTCCCGGTGCTGAACGGCATCGACCTCAGCGTCGCGCCGGGCGAGGTCGTCGGCCTGCTCGGCCGCAACGGCGCCGGCAAGACGACGCTGCTGCGCGTCATCGCCGGAGCCTTGCGGGCGAGCGGCGGCGCCATGCTTCTCGGCGACCAGGACCTCACCAATGCGCCGGCCTTCCGGCGCGCGCGGGCGGGCATCGCGCATGTCCCGCAGGGACGCGGCATCTTCAACCAGCTGACCGTGCGGCAGAACCTGGACGTCGGCACACGCGCCGCCAAGGGGCGCGGCGACGGCGGCATTCCGGCCGATATGTTCGGCTATTTCCCGATCCTGCGTGAACGCGAAGCGCAGGTTGCCGGCACGCTCTCGGGTGGCCAGCAGCAGATGCTGGCGATCGGCCGCGCGCTGTGCGGCCTGCCGTCGGTGCTGCTGCTCGACGAACCCTCGGAAGGCATCCAGCCGAACATCGTGCAGTCGATCGCTGAGCTGGTGCCGCGCATCGCGCGCGAGCGCGGCATCGCGATCGTTCTTGTCGAGCAGAATCTCGATCTCGTTCTTAAGGCGGCGGACCGCTGCCTGGTGATGGAAAAAGGCAGGATCGTGCATGAAGGCGCGCCGGAGGCGTTCGCCGACGAGACACTGCTCAAGGATCTGTTGGCTCTATAGGCGCGCTCAAAGCGCGCCCGGGATTTGTTGGCTTTGTAAGGCGTGCATGGGGCGCGCCTGGACTGGAAGGGAACACAAAAATGATAAGCAGAAGAACTGTTCTGAAATCGGGCGGCGCCGCGGCCGCCTTCGCCATGGTCGGCGCGCCGTCGATCCTGCGCGCCGCCGACACCGTCAAGGTCGGCCTATCGATCCCGATCACCGGATTGCAGGCGATCCTCGGCGAGACGCTGCTCAATTGCTACAAGCTGGCGGCTGCCGAACTCAACGCCGCCAACGGCATTGGCGGCCGCCAGGTCGAATTGTTCATCGAGGACAACCAGACCACGACCAAGGGCGCGATCGACAAGGCACGTAAGCTCATCAACGAAGACAAGGTCGACGTGATCATGGGCACCATCATCTCGCCCGAGCGTAGTGCGACGCTGTCCGTAACCTCGAAGGCCAAGAAACTGTTCTTCTACCCGACCAATTTCGAAGGCGGCGAATGCAACCGCTACTTCGTCGCCACCGGCCCTATCCCGATGCAGCAGGTTGACCCGATGATGCCCTGGGTGGCCGAGAACCTCGGCAAGACGATCTATGTCATGGCCTCCGACTATGCCTGGCCGCAAAAGATGACCGAGGCGATCACGGCGGCCTACGAGAAGGCCGGCGGCAAGATCATCGGCGCAGACTACTATCCGTTCGGCACCACGGATTTCGGCCCGGCATTCCAGAAGATCAAGTCGCTGAAGCCCGATGTCGTCTGGTCGATGGTGGTCGGCAACGACGCCGTCACCCAGCTCAAGCAGTATCGCAGCTTCGATATCAAGCAGCCGCTGATCGCGCCGCTCGACGAGGTCTTCAACAAGGATGCGCTGCCGCCCGGCGTGGCGGCCGGAACCTACGCGCCGCAGCCCTACTGGATGGCGCTCGACAATCCGGTCAACAAGAAGTTCATCTCGAGCTTCCGCGAAAAGTTCGGCCAGGAGAAGATGGTCAACGGCATCGGCGAGGCCGGCTACAATGGGCTGCATCTCTACGCGCTGGCCGCCGAGAAGGCCGGATCGCTGAAGGACGACGATGTGCTGGCGGCGCTGCCTTCGATCGAGTTCGACGCGCCGCAAGGCAAGATCCGCGTCGACGCCACCAACAACCACACGCTCTGCCATTCCTATGTCGGCAAGGCGGCGGCAGATGGCATCGGCTACGAGATCGCTAAGGATTTCGGCGTCATCGCGCCGGTGACGCCTTACTGCAAGATATAGCGAACCAAGCTGCGCGGTTCAGGGACCACAAGGTGGCCTGAGCCGCGCAGACCTCCGACGGCGACGCCTGCGATCAGGCCATCGATTTCGGCAAAGCAGCCGCCAGGGCATCGACGGCCAGCCGTACCTTCAACGGCAGATGCGGCGTCTGCAGCCAAAGCGCGTGACAGTCGTAGAGATATCGCGGCTGATCCGGCAGCAGCGCCACCAGCGCGCCGGCCTGAATGCGCTCGCGCACCAGCCAATAGGGCAACCAGGCGAGGCCCATGCCTTCGGTAGCGGCATCGGCGATGGCATCGAGATCGTCGAGCCGCAGCCGGCCGGCCGGCATGAACTCCTGTGCGGCTTGCCCCTCGCGCACGAACAGCCACGGCTGAACGACCTGGCCGAGCCGGCGGTAGACAATGGCCTGATGGTCGGCGAGATCCTCGATCCGCCGTGGTTCGCCATGGCGTTGGAGATAGGAGGGTGCCGCGCAGACGACCATGTCCTGGCGCGCGACACGACGCGCGATCACCCCTGCCTTGTCGTCCAGGGCGCCGGTGCGGATGGCGAGATCGAGGCCGTCCTCGGCAAGGTCGGCGAAGCGGTCGCTGAGGGACAGGTCGAGTTCCAGCATCGGATATTGCCGCGCCAGCCGCAGCAATATGGGTGTCACGCAGTGGCGGCCGAAATGCGCCGGCATGGTGACGCGCAGTTTGCCTCGCGGTTCGGAAAACTCGTCGGCGGCGAGCGCATCGGCGGCTTCGGCCTCGGCCAGCACGACCCGGCAGCGTTCATAATAGGCGCGTCCGAAGTCGGTCAGGCTCTGCCGGCGCGTGGTCCGGTTGAGCAGCCGCACGCCCAGCCGTTCCTCGAGAAACCGGACATGCTTGCCGACCATCGGCCCGGACAGATCGAGCGCGACCGCCGCGGCCGCGAACGAGCCGAAGTCGACCGCCTTGACGAACACGGCCATGCTCTCAAGCCGATCCATATTCAGAACTCCTGGTTTCTACTGTTCTACCTTTATAGCCATTTATCGCCGAGAATCTTGCCTGCATAGCTCATTCGGTTCAGATAATTTGGAGTGACCCGAATGGCACGTCTTGTTCGCTTCCACCACCATGGTGGCCCCGAGGTCCTGCGTATCGAGGATGTCGAGCTTCCCGGACCGGGGCCGGGCGAAGTTCAAATCCGCGTCAAGGCGCTCGGCCTCAATCGCGCCGAGGCGCTGCTGCGCGCGGGTGCCTATATCGAAACGCCGACGCTGCCCTCCGGACTTGGTCTTGAGGCTGCAGGCATAATCGAGGCGGTGGGCGACGGTGTGAAGGATTTTGCGCCAGGCGACAGCGTCAGCATCATCCCGCCGCAATCGATGATCCGCTGGCCCGCCTATGGCGAGCTCGCCACCTATCCTGCCGGGCTCGTCGTCAAGCACCCGCCCTCGCTCGACTGGCCAATGGCGGCGGCGGTCTGGATGCAATATCTCACCGCCTATGGCGCACTGATCGATATCGCCAGGCTGCACAGCGGGGATTTCGTTGTCATCACCGCGGCATCGAGCAGTGTCGGGCTTGCCGCGATCCAGATCGCCAACAGGATTGGCGCCACCGCGATTGCGGTGACGCGGACATCGGCCAAGAAGCAGGCCCTGCTCGATGCCGGTGCAGCTTACGTCGTGGCGGCGACAGAGGAGGATCTGGCCGCACGGCTCGATGAAATCGCCGGGCCGCAAGGCGTGCGCGTCGTGTTCGATGCGATCGGCGGCCCGATCTTCGAGCCGCTGACGGCGGCGATGGCGCGGGGTGGCATTCTCATCGAGTATGGTGGCCTCAGCCTGGAGCCGACGCCGTTCCCGTTGTTCGCCGTACTGGCCAAGACGCTGACGCTGCGCGGTTATCTCGTCCACGAGATCACCGGCAACCCGGCGAAGCTGGAAGCGGCCAAAGCGTTCATCCTCGAAGGCCTGGAGACCGGCGCGCTGAGGCCGATCATCGACAGAACTTTCCCGTTCGAGCAAATCGTCGAGGCGCATCGCTTCCTGGAATCGAACCGGCAGTTCGGAAAGATTGTGGTGACGGTTTGAGCAACAATCCCTTGAAGGCGCGCCTCTGCATTCCTAATTGCCTTGTGCGGGCCGGGCCCCTCTGACTGTCGCTTCCTTGGCGATTGTGATGTCGGACCGCTATAACGGGCCCGTTTCCATTCTTTTCGGTCAAGCGGGCTCATTCTTTTTTGGTTTGGAGCCCCTCATGACATCTTCCCTCCTGGGTTTGGTTTGCCCCTCCTGCCGCGTCGCGCTCGTGATGAGCGAACGCCAGGGGATCGAGATCGATTATTGTCCGCAGTGCCGAGGCGTCTGGCTTGATCGCGGCGAACTCGACAAGATCATCGAGCGTTCCGGCAGGGACGCTGCGCCTGTGCAACAGCCACAGCCGGCAGCGCTCTCCCAGCCGCAACATGGCCAAGGGCGCGATAACGACTATTCCCGCTCGCAGGGCCACCGCTATCCGAAGCGGAAGAAATCATTCTTCGAAGAGTTGTTCGACTGACCGCATGATGTCCGGCGTCCGGGCCGGCGTTTGCTGAAAATTTCCGAAACCACATCGAAAAAAGGCCACCCCCCGATGATGTCTCGCTCAAGCCGATTTGCCGCCCTGATTGCAGGGCTGGTCCTTGCATTCTCCATGGTCGCGATGGAGCATGCCGAGGCTCGTCGCGGCGGCAGTTTCGGCAGTCGTGGCACACGTACGTTCCAATCGGCACCGCCGACCAGAACGGCGCCGGCGCCGATCGCTCCGGTCGAGCGTTCGATGACGCCCAACACCGGCGTGAACACTCCGGCACGGCAACCGCAGGCCGGCCTGCAGCGGCCCGGCTTCATGAGCGGCTTCGGTGGAACGATGATGCGGGGCCTGCTGCTCGGCGGCCTGATCGGCCTGCTCGTCGGCCAAGGCCTCGGCGGCCTGGCCGGCATGTTCGGCTTCTTGCTTCAGGCCCTGCTGATAGGTGGCGCAATCGTGCTGGCCATTCGCTTTTTCCGGTCGCAATCCGCGCGTGGCCCGGCCCCAGCGCTCGCCGGTGCCGGCAATGCCCAATCTTCCAATGCCCAGGCTTCCGATGCCCAGGCTTCGAGATTTGAGAACCGCGCAACGGCACAGCAGCAGGCGGACACGGCACGCTCCTTTACAATTCCAGGCTTTGGCGGCGGTTCGGGCGGAGGCTCTCCAGCCACCGGTTCCGAGGAGATCACGCTGGCTCAGACCGACCTCGACGCATTCCAGCAGCTGTTGACCGACGTCCAGGAAGCATTCGGGCGCGAAGACCATGCCGCCCTGCGCCGGGCGACGACCCCCGAGATGGTGTCCTATCTGTCCGAAGAGCTGGCCGACAATGCCCAGAAAGGTCTCAGGAACGACGTATCGGACATCACTTTGCTGCAGGCCGACATCGCGGAAAGCTGGCGCGAGGATGACCGCGACTACGCCACGGCCGCATTGCGCTACGAGTCTCGCGACGTGATGCGCGAACGGGCCAGCGGCAAGGTCGTCGAGGGCAACGATGAACATCCGACGGAGACGACGGAGCTGTGGACATTCATGCGTGTGAATGGCTCAAGCTGGAAGCTCTCGGCAATACAACAGGCTTGAGCCCGGCCAGCTTTGTTCCGAGGCTTCAAGGGAAGTTGCGGCGTTCAGCGCACGTTCTTGACACACATCGGCGTGCCGATCTCGACGGCCTGTCCGGTTTCGGTCAGCATGCCGCTGTCGGTGTCGCGCCCTGAAAATACGGCGCTTCACGATTCAAGCAGCCGATAAATACCAGACAGGCATTGCGCATTGTTTGCTCCCCTGCCCGCCAGCGCTTCGGCGCGCGGGAACGGCCTAGATTTCGCCTGTTCATGCTTGCAACGTAGCCCCATATGTGAAAATACTATTTACAAAAGAAGATTGACGAGAGGAAACGTCGTGCTTTCTGGCGCTTTGATGCGTGCTCCAGCACCTCTGCGGTGCCCGCCACAGGGCTGGCGGAGCCGACCATGAACGGTTTCGCGCCCACCGTCGGCGTCGCGTCTACGCACCCCGCCAACATGCCTGAGGAGCACGCCGCCCTTCCGGTGTGGAACGCCGAGAACTGGTTCTATGAGGACTGGCCGGTGGGCCAGAAAATCCGCTCGTTGCGGCGCACCATGGCGGAAGGCGACAGCCACCTGTTCAACACCCTGGTGCTCGACATCCACCCCTATGTGCAGGACCAGATGTTTGCCGAGACGGAAGGCATTTTCGGCAAGCGGCTGATCGCCGGCGCTTTCGTGTTCTCGGCTGGCCTCGGGCTGGTCGCCACCAATTGCATCAACGCCTTTTCCTATGGCTACGACAAGCTCCGCTTCATAAAGCCTGTCTTCATTGGCGATACGATTTATTCGATCCGCTCCAACCTCGACAAGAAGCCGCGCTACAAGGAGATGGGGCTGATCCGCGCCAGCTACGAGGTGTTCAAGGGCGAAGGGGAACTCGTTCTCTACTGCGAGCATCTGCAGACGGTGAAATACCGCAACCCGGCCGACTTTGTCGGCAAGACGGAGAAATAGCGATGCCGGCTGCAGCCGAATTGCCGCTTGCTGGTCTCGTCGTCGTCGACATGAGCCAGTTCCTGTCGGGGCCTTATTGCTCGCTCAGGCTGCTCGACCTCGGCGCCCGCGTCATCAAGATCGAGCGTCCGGATGGCGGCGACCTGTCGCGCCGACTCTATCTCAGCGACACCGAGATCGGTGGCGACTCGACAATCTTCCATGCCATCAACCGGGCCAAGGAAAGTTTTGCAATCGACCTCAAGAACGAGGCCGACCTCAAGGTGCTGCGCGGCCTGCTGGCCAAGGCCGATGTGCTGATCCAGAATTTCCGGCCGGGCGTCATCGAGCGGCTCGGCTTCGACTACGAGGCCGTCCGCAAGATCAACCCGCGCCTGGTCTACGCCTCGATCAGCGGCTATGGCGAGGACGGCCCCTGGGTCAAGCGGCCGGGCCAGGATCTGTTGGCCCAGTCGCGCTCCGGCGTGATGTGGCTGAACGGCGACGAAGACCAGGGCCCGGTGCCGTTCGGCCTCGCCATCGGCGACATGCTGGCCGGTGCCGCCTGCGCGCAGGGCATCCTGGCAGCACTTGTGCGGCGCGGCATCACCGGCCAGGGAAGCCATATCGAAACCAGCCTGCTGGAAGCGCTGGTCGATTTCCAGTTCGAGGTGCTGACCACGCATCTCAATGACGGCCGTCGCTTGCCCCGACGCTCCAACTTCCGCAGCGCGCATGCCTATCTTTCTGCGCCCTACGGCGTTTACCCCGCCAAGGACGGCTATCTCGCCATCGCCATGACGCCGATCCCCAAGCTGGCCGATCTGTTGTCGCTTGGCGAACTGGCGCCCTATCGCGACAAGCCGGCATCGTGGTTCACTGCGCGCGACGACATCAAGGCGATCATCGCGCAAAGGATCGCCACAAAGACCATCGACGAGTGGCTTGATATCCTGGAGCCGGCCGACATCTGGTGCGCCAAGGTGCTGACCTGGCCGGAAATGCTGGCAAGCGAAGGGTTCCAGTCGCTGGACATGCTGCAGACGGTGACGCGCGAGGACGACGTCTCGATCCTCACGACCAGCTCGCCACTGAGGGTCGATGGTGTCAGAGCCAAGGTCGACCGGGCGGCACCGCGCATCGGCGAGCACAGCGCTGCGATCCGCGAGGAGTTCGGGCTGTGACCAAACTCGCGCCCACCCTCAGGGGCATGACCTGGAGCCATCCGCGCGGCTACGATCCGATGGTCGCCTGCTCGTCGCTGTGGCAGCAGACGACCGGCGTTGCCATTGAATGGGACAAGCGTTCGCTGCAGGATTTCGAGTCCTTTCCGGTCGAGGAACTGGCGCGGGCCTATGACCTCATCGTCATCGATCATCCGCATGTCGGCCAGATCACGGCGCAGCGCTGCCTCGAGCCGCTCGATGTCACCGGCCGCGAGGTGGAGCGCGCGGCGCTTGCCTCTGGTAGCGTCGGAAAATCCTATCCGAGCTACAGCTGGCAGGGACGGCAGTGGGCGTTTCCAATCGATGCGGCAACTCAGGTCCAGGCCTGGCGGTCGGATGTACTCGATGCGCCGCCATCGCGTTGGAGCGAGGTGCTCGATCTCGCCCGGCAAGGCCGCGTGCTGTTGCCGTTGCGCCCACCCCACTCGCTGATGGTGTTCTACACGCTTGCCGGCAATCTCGGCCATGCCTGTACGACCGATCCGTCCCGCGATCTCATCGACATCGAGACCGGCAGCGACGTCTTCGAGGCTATGCGCGAGATCGCAGCGCTGGTCGACCCGGCCTGCTTCGAGATGGATCCGATCGCTGTCTCGGAACGCCTGGCAGAAGCCGATTCCCGGATCGTCTGCGCGCCGCTGATCTATGGTTACGTCTCCTATGCGATGGCTGGGTTCCGCGCACACCGCCTGGCCTTCGCCGATATCCCGGTCATCGGCGCCGGCGGTCCCATCGGTTCGGCGCTTGGCGGCACCGGCATAGCGGTTTCAGCCTTTTCCAAGGCAAAGGATGCAGCGATCGACTTCGCCTACTGGGTCGCCAGCGGCGATGTCCAGCGCGGTGCCTATGCCGCCGCGGGCGGCCAGCCCGGCCATGCGGCGGCGTGGGAAGATCAGAAGGTCAACGCCGCCACCGGCAACTTTTATCGCGATACGCGCGTGACGCTGGAAGGCGCATGGGTGCGGCCGCGCCATGACGGTTATATGGTGTTCCAGCAGGCGGCGTCCGACCGCATCGTCGCCGGCCTGACATCCAGGCACCGGGCTGGCCAGGTCGTTGCCGATCTCAATCGCCTGTTCCGGGAAGGTGTTCCGGTGCAGGTGTCCCGTGCTGGGGCGAGAACGAACGAACCCAGCTAGTCGAGCCGCCACAGCTGGCGGGCATTCGCGAACAAGAGCCTGTCGCGTTCATCGAGGCTGCAACCCGACAGCAGCGCATGGGTCGCCGCCACCCAGGTCGAGAGGCCGCCGCCAAGCGTGCAGACCGGCCAGTCGCTGCCCCAGACAACGCGGTCCCAGCCGAACGCACCGATTGTGTGTTCGACATAAGGCCGCAGCGTCCCGGCCGTCCAACTGCCGGGATCGGCATAGGCGACGACGCCGGAAATCTTGGCCATGACATTCGGGCGGCGCGCGATCTCGCTCATGTGTTCGCGCCATGGATGTTCGCCATTGCCTTTGATATCGGGGACGCCGCAATGGTCGAGCACGAACTGGACATCAGGCGCCAGGTCGGCAAGCGCGATCGCCTTGGGAATCTGATGCGGCAGCACGACCAGATCGAAGGTCAGGCCGGTGCCGCCAAGCCGCTTGATGTTGTCCCGAAACAGCGCGCCTTCCGAGAGATCGTCGGGCACGACATGGAGGACGCGGCGGAAACCCTTGACGAAGGGATCTGCCCGCTGCCGCTCGAGATAGGCGGCAAAGTCTGCTTGTTCCGGCCGGCAGGACGCGATCGCACCGGCCAGCATGCTGCCGGGCTGCAGCGACAACTTTTCGACACGAGTGGTCTCGGCTTCGATGTCCGCCGGATCGACGTCGACCTCCATATGCAGCACGCGCCCGACGCCGACGCGGTGAGCCTCCACGGCGTATTCGTCATAGGAAAAGTCGCGGTCGAGCGCCGGCACGCCGGCAAGCCAGGGATAGCGCAGCACCGAACGATCGATGAGATGCAGATGGGTGTCGACGATCACTGTAGCTCCTCCTCTTGGGTCGTTAGATCATCTCACGGAGGAATTCTTCATTCAAATAAGAATTTACGTGGATGAACCGACCGCCGAGCCGGCCAGGTGCGACAGCTTTTCAGCAGTGACCAGCAACAATTCGATGGTCCTGGTGATGTCAGGTGCGGAGGGCGCGTTGACGACGGTGATGTAGGGAATCGACAGTGCCGCGATCGCCTTGCCGTCGGAACTGCGCACCGGGGCCGACAGGTTGAAGACACCGGCGGTCTGCATCGAAGCCATCATCTCGTAGCCACGGTCGCGGATCTGGTCGAGCCGGGCGAAGAATTCGGCCGATTGCGCCGTCTTGTCGGTGCTGCGGACGTGTTCCGAAATCATCATCTGTCGCTCTTCCTGGGAGCGGAAGGCCAGCAGGACATGGCCTGAGCCGGTGTCGAACAGGCTGATGTGCGAGCCGACGCGGATCGAGATGCCCCAGTAATTCGGTGCCTCCTGCTGGGCGATCACAACGGCGGAACCACGATCAAAAACAACGAGTTGGTTGGCCTGCTGCGATGTCTCTGCCAGCTCGCGCATCAGCGGCGTGGCGTAGGAAACCAGCCGCCGCACCGGCGCATGCAGTTGCGCCAGGCCAAACAACTTCAGCGTCAGCGAATAACGATCGCCATCCAGCCGGGTGACGTAGCCGCGACGCACCAACCGGTCGAGCATGCGGTAGAATTCGTTGGGGCTGCGGTCGAGTTTCTTGGCGATTTCGGCTTGCGTCAGGCCGCCGTCCACGCCGGCCAGCAGTTCGAGGATGTCGAGCCCCTTGTCGAGCGCCGGCGCGCGATAGCGCTCGTCTTCGCTGTCATCCATGGCGCATCTCTCCAGTGAATTCGATTCTTCATATACGCAGGAACGCAGCCGACGGAAACAAATTTCGCCTTGACGTACCCGTGAATGTTTTGTTTGTATATGAATGTAGCACTTCTTGTCATCAGACGAGTTGCGGTCGCCACTGAGGCGCACCAAGGGAGGATACCAATGAACAGATTGCTTTCCGGCGTGTCCGCCGGCGCATTGTTGCTTGCATTCGGTGCAGGCACGGCCCTTGCCGGCGACCTGCCCGGCAAGTTCGAAGGCGTCACCATCGACGCAAAGCTGATCGGCGGCCAGCAATATGAAAAACTCTATGAGCGTATCCCCGAATGGGAGAAGCTTACCGGCGCCAAGGTCAACATCCTGACCAAGAAGAACGGCTTCGACATCGACAAGGAGCTCAAGTCCGACATCGCCTCGGGCAGCACCAACTGGTGCGTCGGCTGGAACCATTCGTCCTTCGCGCCGCAGTATACGAGCCTCTACACCGATCTCAGCAAGCTCTTGCCCAAGTCAGAGATCGACGCCTTCGTGCCTTCGACGATCAAGTCGGCAACCATCGACGGCAAGCTGGAGATGCTGCCCCGCGCACAGTTCGACGTTTCGGCGCTCTACTACCAGAAGAGCCTGTACGAGAACGCCGACAACAAGACCAAATTCAAGGCCAAGTACGGCTATGATCTGGTGCCGCCGGACACCTGGAAGGAAGTCACCGACCAGGCCGAGTTCTTCGCCAAGCCGCCCAATTTCTACGGCACCCAGTTCGCCGGCAAGGAAGAGGCGATCAACGGCCGCTTCTACGAGATGGTGGTCGCCGAAGGCGGCGAATACCTCGACAAGGACGGCAAGCCGGTCTTCAACTCCGAGGCCGGCATCAGGGCGCTCGACTGGTTCGTCAACCTCTACAAGGCCAAGGCCGTGCCGGCCGGAACGACCAACTACCTTTGGGACGACCTTGGCCAGGGTTTTGCTTCCGGCACCGTCGCCATCAACCTCGACTGGCCGGGCTGGGCCGGCTTCTTCAACGATCCGAAGTCGTCGAAGGTCGCCGGCAATGTCGGCGTCAAGGTTGCGCCGAAGGGCTCTTCGGGCAAGCGCACCGGCTGGTCCGGTTTCCATGGCTTCTCGGTGACCGAGAACTGCCCCAACAAGGAGGCCGCGGCTTCCCTGGTGTGGTGGCTGACCAACGAGGACAGCCAGAAGCTCGAGGCCGCCGCAGGCCCGCTGCCGACCCGCACCGCGGTCTGGGATTGGGACCTAAAGCAGGCCGAGAACGATCCTTACAAGAAGGAGGTTCTGTCGGCCTTCCAGGAAGAAGCCAAGCACGCCTTTGCCGTGCCGCAGACGCCTGAGTGGATCGAGATCTCGAACGCCGTCTATCCCGAGCTGCAGGCGGCGATCCTCGGCGACAAGACTTCCAAGCAGGCACTGGATGAGGCCGCCGCCAAGGCGACGCAGATCCTCCAGGACGCCGGCAAGCTCTAGCGACTGCTCCCAAGACGGCCTCCCCCATCAGCGATGGGGGAGGCGATCGCGCCTTGCCGGGGCGAGTGTGCTGACCGATCCATGATAGCCTTCCGTTCCCCGGTCCGGGCCTCGACGAAGAAGAGGCACCGATAGTTGAATGCAACACCCCACAGGATCCTGATGAAGGGCTTCAAGCCATCCCCGCCATTCCTGCTGCTGCTTCCGGCTGTCATCGTGCTGGCGGCGGTTGTCGTGGTGCCGCTGCTTTTGTCGCTCTATTCCAGCTTCACGCCTTTCCGCCTGACGCGGCCCGAGACTTTCTTCGTCTTCATCGGCTTCCGGAATTATCTTTCGATCCTGTCCAACACCGATTTCTGGTGGGCGTTCGGCCGCACGGTGCTGCTGCTGACGATCGCGCTCAATCTCGAAATGCTGCTTGGCCTCGGCCTGGCGATGCTGGTCGAGAAGGCGACGCGCGGCCAGCGCATCCTGCGCACGCTGATGATGTTTCCGATGATGTTCTCGCCGATCCTGGTCGGCTTCCAATTCAAATTCATGTTCAACGACAATATCGGCCTGGTGAACAATGCCTTGCAGTCGCTCGGCATCACGCAGGACGCCATACCGTGGCTGATCGAGAGCCATCTCGCCTTCATCGCCATTTCGATCGCCGAAATCTGGTCGTCAACCGCGATCTTCGCCATCCTGATCCTGGCCGGCCTGCTCGCCATGCCCAAGGAACCGATCGAGGCGGCGCGCGTCGACGGCTGCACGCCATGGCAGACATTCCGTTATGTGACGTGGCCGTTCGTCATGCCCTTCGCCTACATCGCCATGACCATCCGCTCGCTCGACGTCGCGCGCGCCTACGACATCGTCAAGATCATGACCGATGGCGGACCGGCGGGCCGCACCGAGCTGTTGTGGACGCTGGTGGCGCGCACCGCCTATAGCGACGGACGCATGGGCATGGCCAATGCCATGGCCTATTTCTCGATCCTGCTGTCGATCGCCTTCACCGTCTACTTCTTCAACAAGCTCGCCGCGGCGCGCACGCAGATCGGTGCTGAGTGGTGAGGGCTGGGTGGTGAAGATCGACGAGAATTCTTCCGCCCGCTTGAAGCGCCGGCTCACAGGCATCGTCTACCGCATCGGCCTGTTCCTGGCGATGCTGACCATATGCCTGCCCGGTCTGTGGATCGTGTTGTCATCGCTGCGGCCGACCGTCGAGATCATGGCCAAGCCGCCAGTGTGGATCCCGCAGGAAATCTCGTTCGACGCCTATGTCGCCATGTTCAGCGGCATCGGCAAGGGCGGCATCCCGGTGATCGAATATTTCCGCAACTCGCTGATCATCTCGGTGACATCGACGGTCATTGCGGTGGCCATCGGCATGGCCGGCGGCTATGCGTTTGCGCGCTACCGCTTCCGCGGAAAGTCGAGCGTCTTCCTCGGCCTGATGCTTACGCGCACGGTGCCAGGCATCGCGCTGTCGCTGCCGCTGTTCTTCCTCTATGTGCGGCTTGGCATCATCGACACGCATTTCGGACTGATCCTTGCCTATGTCGCGCTCAACGTTCCGTTCACGATCTGGCTGATCGACGGCTTCTTCCGCCAGGTGCCGAAGGATCTCGCGGAAGCGGCGCAGATCGACGGCTGTACGCGCTGGCAGGCGTTCTGGCAGGTCGAGTTCCCGCTCGCCGGGCCGGGCATCGCGTCGGCCGCCATCTTCGCCTTCCTGACCTGCTGGAATGAATTCGCGCTGGCCTCGCAACTGACCCGCTCGGTGAGCGCCAAGACGCTGCCGGTCGGCCTGCTCGACTACACGGCCGAGTTCACCATCGACTGGCGCGGCATGTGCGCGCTCGCCGTGGTGATGATCATTCCGGCGCTCACCCTCACCTACATCGTCCAGAAACACCTTGTCGGCGGCCTGACCTCCGGCGCGGTGAAAGGCTGACCCATGGCAACCGTTTCCCTCACCAAGCTGACCAAGCGCTACGGCAATGTCGGGATCGTGCACGGTATCGACCTCGACATCGCCGACCGCGAATTCATCGCACTGGTCGGCCCCTCCGGCTGCGGCAAGTCGACGACGCTGCGCATGATCGCCGGGCTGGAGGAGATCAGCGCCGGTTCGATCGAGATCGGCGGCCGCATCGTCAACGACCTGCCGCCACGCTCGCGCAACATCTCGATGGTGTTCCAATCCTACGCGCTCTATCCGCACATGACGGTGCGCGAGAATCTCGGCTTCTCCCTGAAGATCGCCGGTGCGGCCAAGGAAGACATGGACCGACGCGTCGCCGAGGCCTCGGCCATCCTCGGCCTCGACACGCTGCTCGACCGCCGCCCGTCGCAACTGTCCGGTGGCCAGCGCCAGCGCGTTGCCATGGGCCGCGCCATCGTGCGCGATCCCGACGTCTTCCTGTTCGACGAGCCGCTCTCCAACCTCGACGCCAAGCTGCGCACGCAGATGCGCACCGAGATCAAGAAACTGCATGCCAAGGTGCAGTCGACGGTGATCTATGTCACCCATGATCAGGTCGAGGCGATGACGCTTGCCGACCGCATCGTCATCATGCGCGACGGCCATATCGAACAGGTCGGCACGCCCGACGAGGTTTTCCGGCGGCCGGCGACGCGCTTCGTTGCCGGCTTCATCGGCTCGCCACCGATGAACCTGCACGAAGCCACGATCGATGACAGCCAGATGGTTTTCGCCAGCGGCGAAAAACTGCCGCTGCCCGGCCAGTTCAAGTCCAATGTCGCCACTGGCGACAAGGTGGTGTTCGGGCTGCGGCCGGACGACATCTATCCGACCGGCCATGGCATCAGTTCCGGCGGCGCCGCCGACGTCCACCAGATCGAGCTGCCGATCACCGTCACCGAACCGCTCGGCAACGAGACGCTGGTGTTCGTCGAATTCAACCGCACTGACTGGGTGTCGCGCATGCTGAACCCGAGGCCGCTGAAATCGGGCGAGCGGATCGCCATGAGTTTCGACATGTCGCAGGCACATCTGTTTGCCGCCGACACCGGGAAGACATTGCGGAGCTGACGACATGGCCAGAATCGAGAAAGTCGAACTGCGGATGGTGGACCTTGTTCCCAAGGTCAAGCGCACCGACGCCATCCAGAGCTTCGTCAGCCAGGAAACGCCGATCGTGACGATCACCGATTCCGACGGCGCGGTCGGCACCGGTTACAGTTACACGATCGGCACTGGCGGCTCGTCGGTGATGCGGCTCTTGTCCGACCATCTGGTGTCGCGCCTGATCGGCCGCGACCCCGATATGATCGAGGCGATCTGGCACGATCTCGAATTTGCCACCCACGCCACCACGATCGGTGCGATCACGGCCATCGCGATCGCTGCGATCGATACGGCGCTGTGGGACCTGCGAGCGAAAAAGCAGAACCTGCCGCTGTGGAAACTGGCCGGCGGCGCCAAGGACCGCTGCCCGCTCTACACGACCGAAGGCGGCTGGCTGCACATCGAGACTCAGGCGCTGGTCGACGATGCGCTGGCCGCCAAGGCCAAGGGCTTTCGCGGCTCAAAAGTGAAGATCGGCAGGCCGCACGGGTCGGAGGATCTTGCCCGCCTCTCGGCGGTGCGCAAGGCGGTGGGCGACGGCTACGAGATCATGACCGACGCCAATCAGGGGTTCTCTGTCGACGAGGCGATCCGGCGCGCGGCCAGGCTGCGCGAGCTCGACCTCGCCTGGATCGAAGAGCCGCTGCCGGCCGACGATATCGACGGGCACGTGCGGTTGTCGAATTCAACGCCGACGCCGATCGCCATCGGCGAGTCGCTCTATTCCATCCGCCATTTCCGCGAATACATGCAAAAAGGCGCCTGCTCGATCGTCCAGGTCGATGTCGGCCGCATCGGCGGCATCACGCCCTGGCTCAAGATCGCCCATGCAGCGGAGGCCTTCGACATTCCGGTCTGCCCGCATTTCCTGATGGAACTGCATGTCAGCCTGGTCTGCGCAGTTCAGAACGGCCGCTATGTCGAGTACATTCCGCAGCTCGACCAGTTGACCGGCAAGCATATGCGCATCGAGGATGGCCAGGCGCTGGCGCCCGACGAACCGGGCATCGGCATCGATTGGGACTGGGACGCGGTCGGGGCCATGAGCATCGCCGAATTCACCACGACGATCACCGGATAGGAGACTGATATGCAGCGGATGGGGATGGTTCTGGGCCTGAAGCCGGAAAAGGTCGAGGAGTATGTCCGCCTTCATGCCGCCGTCTGGCCGGACGTGCTGACCATGATCTCGGCCTGCAACATCAAGAACTACTCGATCTACCTGAAGCGGCCGGAGAACCTGCTGTTCAGCACGTTCGAATATCACGGCACCGACTACACGGCCGACATGGCCAAGATGGCGGCCGACCCGAAGACGCAGGAATGGTGGGCTGTTTGCATGCCTTGCCAGGAACCGCTGGCGACGCGCGGGCAAGGCGAATGGTGGGCAGCGATGGACGAGGTCTTCCATCATGATTGAAGGCGGTTTCGACCCTGCCTTACTGGCCCAGTTCTGGCCCAAACCTTCGACGCCCCGGCCGATCGTCACCTTCGGCGCCGGGTCGATTGTCGGCGACGCACATTTCCCAGCCTACAGGAAGGCCGGCTTTCCGGTCGCCGGGCTTTACGATCCCGATCATGCTCGAGCTGAAAAGCTGGCCAACCATTGGGGTGTGACAGCCTTTCGTTCCGCCGAGGAGGCTGCCGCCGTCAAGGGCGCGATCTTCGACCTTGCGACGCCGCCGTCGCGCCATGCCGATGTGCTGAAATCCTTGCCTGACGGCGCGGTGGCGCTGATCCAGAAGCCAATGGGCAGCAACCTCACTGAAGCAACCACGATCCTCGAAATCTGTCGCGCCAAAAAGCTTCAGGCAGCGGTGAACTTCCAGTTGCGCTTCGCGCCGATGATGCTGGCGCTCAAGGACGCCATCGCCAAGGGCTGGCTCGGCGAGATCGTCGACTTCGACGCCTGGCTGGCGCTGGCGACGCCGTGGGAACTGTGGGAATTCCTGCTCAAGGCGCCACGCGTCGAGATCGCCATGCATTCGATCCACTATCTCGACCTGATCCGGCAGTTGCTCGGTGACCCCCGAGGCGTGCACGCCAAGACGCTCGGCCATCCCAACCATGCGGTGGCGCAGACGCGCACCAGCGCCATTCTCGACTATGGCAACACCGTGCGCTGCGCGCTGTCGGTCAACCATGACCACAAGTTCGGCCGCCGGCACCAGGCCTGCGAGTTCCGCATCTGCGGCACCGAGGGCGCTGCCTATCTCAAGCTTGGCCTCAACCTCGACTATCCGCGCGGTGAACCGGATGTGCTGGAAATCTACCCCAAAGGCGGGACGGACTGGGTCGCGGTGCCCTTGGCCGGCGAGTGGTTTCCTGATGCCTTCGTCGGCCGCATGGCCAACGTCCAGCGTTTTGCAGCCGGCGAAGACGCGAAGCTGATCAGTCCGGTCGAGGATGCCTGGAGCACGATGGCGCTGGTCGAGGCGGCCTATCAGTCGAGTGCGGCACCGGCGACACCGATCGCGGAAAGACCCTGATGGAACAGATCCAGTATTTCGAGGACTACGAGATCGGTGCGTCGCGCCTCACCAGCGGCCGCACCATTACCGAAACCGACTTTGTCGTCCATGCCGGCCACACCGGCGATTTCTTCCCGCATCACATGGACGCCGAGTTCATGAAGACGACGCCGTTCGGCCAGCGCATCGCGCATGGCACGCTGGTGTTCTCGATCGGCATCGGGCTGACGGCGACCATCGTCAATCCTGTCGCCTTTTCCTATGGCTACGACCGGCTGCGCTTCATCAAGCCGGTGTTCATCGGCGACACGATCCGCACGCGCACCACCATCGCGGCCAAGGAAGACGATCCCAAGCGGCCGGCTTCGGGACGGGTCATCGAGCGCTGCGAAGTGATCAACCAGCGCGGCGAAGTGGTGCTGGCGGCCGACCACATCTACATCGTCGAACGCAAGCCGGCGGAGAGCTGAAGCTCAGGGCACCCTAACGATGGTTCCCTATGTGGATGCAAGTATGCCCGTATACGCGCCCGATGCTACGTCATAACTTTCGTCGCCCTATTTGCGAGAATTGTCCTTCCGGACGTGGCCGCTGACCTGCACGCCGTCCTCGGCGCGCAGATACAGGAAGCCGGGAATGGACAGCAGCGGGATGATCGCGGTCAGCAGGAACACCTGATGAAAGCGCTCCGGTGTCACGATGTGGGTTTCCCCGGCAACCAGACCCAGCACCATGGCGGCGATTGAAACGCCGAGCGAAACGCTGAGCTGCTGCAGGACGCCGCCGAGGCTGGTGGCGCGGCTCAATTTGTCCGCCGGCAGGTCGGCGTAGGACAGCGTGTTGGAGGTCATGAACTGCGCCGACCGGATGATGCCGAACACGAAGACGTAGAGGCCGATCATCCAGTGTGGCGTGTCGGCGCCGATCAGGGCGAAGCCCGCCACACCGGCGGAGCCGACAAGCGCGCTGCCGATCAGCACGACATTGAAACCGAAGCGCCGCAACAGCGGCGACAGCAGCGGCCGAATGAGCAAGGCGCCGAAGCTGCCGACGAATGTCAGCGAGCCGGAGGTGACCGGGCTCATGCCAAAGCCGACCTGCAGCATCAGCGGCAACAGGAACGGCACGCCGTTGAGGCCGACACGGCACAGGCCGCCGGCGAGCGTACCGACCCAGAACGAGCGAAACCGAAACAGCGTCAGGTCGACTGCAGGCGCGACGACGCGGCGTGCATAGCGCCCGAAGGCGAGCAGCAGCAGGACCGCCGCTGCCAGCACCAGCACTGTCGCCGAGACAGGGATGATCGGCCGGCCGATGCTCTCCAGCCCGAATTGCAGCAATGCGACGCCGCATCCCACCATCAAGAATCCGGCGAAATCGAAACGTCGTACCGCTTCCTCATGGAAATCGTCGACGAAGCGCAGCGCAGCCGCAATGCCAAGGCAGCCGAACGGCACGTTGACATAGAATATCCAGCGCCACGAGGCATAGGTGGTCAACAGGCCGCCGAGCAGCGGCCCGATGACAGGTCCCATGATGGCGGGCAAGGTCATGTAGGTCATGGCGGTGATCAAGCCGCTGCGCGGAAAGCTGCGCAGCAGGATCAGCCGCCCGACGGGCGTCATCATGGCACCGCCCAGCCCCTGCAGCGCGCGCATCGCCAGCAGCATGCTGAAACTGCTGGCGATGCCGCACAGCGCCGAACCAAGGGTGAAGGTGAAAAGCGCCAGCGCGAACACTCTTCGTGCGCCGAACCTGTCCGCGAACCAGCCGCTGACGGGGATGAACACGGCCAAGGTCAGGATATAAGTTGTGATCGCCAGGTTCAGCCTGACCGGCGTCGTGTCGAGGCTGCGTGCGATGGCCGGGATTGCGGTGGTGATGATGGTGGAATCGAGCTGCTCCATCAGAAACGCGATGGCGACGATGATCGGAATGATTAGCCTCAACCTCGGGTCGCGCTCGGTGGCAAATTGAGGCTGTTCCAATGCTGTGGCCAATTCCGTCATGCAGGCGGCGATATGTTCCAGCCCAAGCTGGCGCATCCGCGTTCAAAGGCAAGATTGCCTTGTGTGCGCCAGCCAGCCGAGACCCGACGGCACGGCCTGTCTTATGGTCCGACAAAAAGGCAAGCGGTAGTCAATTTGGCCTTGATGGAAGTCAACAAATCTTGACCGCGGCTATCCCTGCGAGGATATCGGCAAACGGCCGTTGCGTGGAGTTTTCCGGCTCATTTGCGTTTCAGCGAATGCCGTCCCGATTTCGTGAAGGAACGTGTCGAGTGAGAGGTCGTTTTCCTCCCCATGTATGTCTCGCATGAACAGGAGGCATCCTCATGAAAAGGCAAATAGCATTCATCACTTCCATCGTACTGGCGTTGGCCACGAGCGCGATCCCGTTGACCACCGACGCCAATGCCGCGGTCGTGAGGCACCATAGTGTCCACCACACTGCTGCCCATCACGGTGGCGCGCATCGACACGCTGTGCGCGGTGGACATGGGCACCGCGGCGGGTGGGTCAGCGGCGGTTGGACCGGCGACGATCGGGTCGGCGATGATGGCTGGATAGACGGCTACTACAATGGCTACGGCAGTTACGACGGCTACGCCGGCGACTATTGCGGAACCATCCAATGGACGCTCGACCTGTGCGGCCCCCACGGTCCCTGACCCTCATCCGGCCGTAGCGTGCCTCAGGCAGGACGCCTTTCCGCGAAGTCGAACCGGCAATGGTCGTGCCGGCCATCACAGGCGCAGTATGTCTCCTCGCATTCGACTTGCGTCGGTGCCGCAAGACCGAGCAGGAACGAGAAGGCGCCGGTGACAAAACCCTCGAACATGTAGCAGACGCGCTGGCCTGGCCCCTGCCCGGCCTCCAGCGCGAAGATCGAATTCCTCAGGCTGATGCTGCCGAAGCGCCCGCCCACATCCAGCGTGTCGATCGAGAACTGGCCCCAGCCGCGCTGCGACAGGCGCTGGAAATAATGGCGGAACGTCGCCTCCGGATCGAGGCCCTTGCCCTGCACCTGCGCCTCGCACCATTCGATGGCGGACTTTGCCGTCGCGGTGCGCAGGATGGCGCGATAGGCCTCGCGGCCAAGGACTGCCTCGACCGCGAGATGATTGTTAACCAGGAAGTGCCTGGGCAGGTAGACCATCGGCAGCCCGTCGGTCCGCCAGATGCCGCTCGTCTCGTCGACATCGATCGGAACCGCGGGCTGCATGATGCCTAGGCCGCTTGGCGCTGCGCGGCGACCGAGGCCGACTGGTCCTTGTAGAGCTCGCCGTCCTTCATGATGACGACGAGGTTCTTCTCATGCACCATCATGTCGAGGTCCTTCAGCGGGTCGCCATTGACCAGCAGCAGGTCAGCGATGAAGCCTTCCTTGACCATGCCGAGCTCGTCGCCGAGGCCCATCACCTGGCCGCCGAGGCGCGTGCCGCATTGCAGCGCCTCGCTCGGCGAATAGCCGAGCAGGTCGACGAAATGCTTGAGGTCGCGCGCGTTGGTGCCTTGCGGCGTCTGCGCGAAACCATAGTCGCCACCGATCAGTGCGCGCACGCCGCGCTTGCGCAATTCGGTGTATACCTTGCGGCTGTCGTCGAGGATGCGCTGCATGCCGAACTTGACCGCCATCTCGTGGGTGAAGCCGAAGGGCTCGCCCTCGTAGAGTGTGCCGTAGATGATGCCGATGGCCGGGCCGACGAAGATGCGGTCCTTGGCCGATTCCAGTGCATCGAGCGCTTCCTCGTCGGCGGATTCGCAGTGATAGATGACGTCGACGCCGCACTTCACCGCGCGCTTCACCGAACCCGCGGCGCGGGCATGGCAGTTGATCTTCTTGCCGAAGTCGCGCGCCACCGACACCGCCGTCATCACTTCGGCCTCGCTCATCACGGTGAGGCCGCCATGCGCCGCCGGGCTCAGATCATCGCCGGAAATGTTGATCTTGATGTTGTCGGCGCCTTCGCGGCAGCACAGGCGCACCGCCTTGGTTATCTCCTCGACGCCGTCGGCGATCATGCCGAAGCTCTCGTGATACATGTGCTGCTGGCGCTCGTCGCCGAGGCCGCCGGTCACGGTGATTTCCGGACTGCCGGCGCGCATGCGCGGTCCCGGCAAGCGGCCGGCATTGATTTCGTTGCGGATGACGATGTCCAGCCTGAGCTTCGAGGTCGCGGCGCTGTAGGCGCTGGTGAAGCCATGGTCGAGCAATGTCTTGGCGTTACGCATGGTCAGCAGAAGATGCTCCTCGGGCGGAATCAGGCCAAGGTCGGAATCCTTGATCGCGCCGCCGAAGGAGATGTGGGCGTGGCCTTCGACAAGGCCCGGCATCAGCGTCATGCCGCGGCACTCGACTGTCGTCGCGCCGTCGCCGGACAATTGGCCGGGCGTGCGCGCAATGGTGACGATGCGGCCATTCTCGACCAGCAGATCGGCTGGAAAGGCATCGGCGCCGGTGCCATCCCAAATCATGGCATTTCGAAACATCACTCTTGTCATGACATCGTCCTTTCGGAGTTGGCGGGGTTATTGGTTGACGGCTTGCGCTGAGATGACGTCGTCGGCAACGACATTGGACAGGATGCCGACGTCTTCCAATTCCACTTCGCAGACGTCGCCATGTTTCATGAACAGCTGCGGCTTGCGCGCCATGCCGACGCCGGACGGCGTGCCGGTGACGAGGATATCGCCCGGCTCGAGCGTGATCGCTTCACTGATGATCGAGATCAGCGAGGCGACATCGAAGATCATGTCGCTGGTCGAGGCGTTCTGGACGACCTGGCCGTTGAGGCGCGTCTGGATGCGCAGCCCCTTGCCGCCCGGCGGCAATTCGTCTGATGTCACGAAGATCGGCCCGAAGGAGCCAGTGCCGTCGAAATTCTTGCCGACGGTCCACTGCGGCGACTTGGTCTGGAAGTCGCGGATCGAGGCGTCGTTGAAGATGGAGTAGCCGGCGACATGGCTCAGTGCCTTGCCGGGGGCAATGTGGCGGCCGGCCTTGCCGATGATCGCCACCATCTCGCCCTCGTAGTCGAGCTGGATCGAGGCCTCCGGACGGCGGATGGCCGCGCCATGCCCGATCAGGCTGGTCGAGAAGCGGGCGAACAAGGTCGGATAATTCGGCGGCACGAAGCCGCTCTCGATGGAATGGTCGACATAGTTGAGGCCGACGCAGATGATCTTGCCCGGTGCCGATAGCGGCGGCAGCCACTCGACCGCTTGAGGATCGATCCGCCGTCCGCTGGCCAGCCGCTCGCCTGCCGCCTGCAGCGCCTGCGTGCCCTCGGCGATGAGTTCCTCCAGTCGTCCGGGAAACATCGCATCGCATTCGTCGATGCCGCGGAACTCACCTGCCGGCAATGCGATTGCCAGTCCGGGTCCCCGCGGCGATTTATAGGCTGCAAATCGCACTGGCCACATCCTCGCTTGTGAAGGCTGGACTTTGTTCAGAAATTATATATCTGTCAACATAGAATATATTATTTTGCATTCTGATTCCTGCCTGGGATAATGTATGAGGGCATTCGATGGACAGATTCGGCCGCGGGCGAACCAATGGCTAGGGAAGGCTCGATCAATCTCACCCAGGGCGCGTATGAGGATTTGCGCGCCGACCTTTTGTCGTGCCGCATCGCACCGGGCAGCCGGCTCAAGGTGCAGGAACTGTGCGACAGGCTGTCGGTCAGCCTCGGCGCCATCCGCGAAGCGCTGTCGCGGCTGACGTCCGAGGGCCTTGTCGTGGCCGAACCGCAACGCGGCTTCCGCGCCGCACCGATCTCGGCCGAGGATCTGGTCGACCTCACCAAGACGCGCATCCAGATCGAAACGCTGTGCATCCGCCGCGCCATCGAGGTGGGCGACGTCGCCTGGGAATCGCAGCTGGTCGCGGCCCTGCACCGGCTGTCGCGAACGCCAGAGCACACACCGGACCATCCGGTGCATTCGAGCGACGAATGGGCGACCGCGCATGCGGCCTTCCACAAGGCGCTGGTTGGCGGCTGCGACAGCCGCTGGCTGCTGCGCCTGCGTGACCAGCTTTACGACCAGAGCGAGCGCTACCGCCGCCGTTCGGTCTCGCTGGCACCCAATGCCCGCAACATCAGCAAGGAACATCAGGACCTCGCCAATGCCGTGCTCGACCGCAATGCCGAGAAGGCAGCCGAATTGCTGGCGGCGCATCTGGCGGTGACCACCGACATCCTGCTGGCGGCCGAAGCCGATGACCTGCCGGCGCGCGAGAAAATTGTGCGGGCGTAGCGATTCACTTTCGAGGTCCTCGGACAGGAGGCAAAACGCCGCCCGTTCGCACGGGCGGCGTTTTGCGTCATCAGCCTATTGGCGCAGATTGGTCCAGATACGATCGTAAGCGCGGATCGCCTTCTCGTCGCATGACGGCGCAAAAGAGATCTTCAAATCGGCCGGCGGGTTGAACTCCGGCGAGCCGCCAATATCCGCCGCCAGATATTTGTTGGAACCAGCGATCGCGCTCTGGTAGCCGGTGTATTTCTGCTGCAGCGCGATGTTTTCGGGATCCATCAGGAAGTTGAGGAACTTCTTGGCGTTGTCGACATTGGGCGCGGTTGAGGGCACGGCGACATTGTCCATCCAGCCGACAACGCCTTCCTTGGGATAGACGTATTTGACCGTCGACTTCTGCTGGCGTGTCGCCAGCGCCTTGCCCGACCACTGCTCGTGCATGACCGTCTCACCGGCGACCTGGCGCTCGACGATGCCGTCGGAATTGTAAACCTTGACGAAGGGCTTTTGCGCCTCGAGCAAAGCATCGAGTTCCTTCAGGTCCGCCGGATTGCTGTTGCACTGATCCTTGCCGAGATAGACCAGCGCCAGCGACATCACCTCGGTCGGCGAGCCGAACATGCCGACCTTGCCCTTGAGCTCCGCCGGAGGATCGAAGAGCGGCTTCAGGCTGTCGGTCGGGCCCTTGTAGACGGCGGTGTCGACCGAATAGGACGTGGTGCCCCACACCCATGGCACGGTGTATTTCGCATCCGGATCCCAGGACCGGTGCTGCCATTTCGGATCGACGTTCTTGAAGTTCGGCATCGCCCCCGCATCGACTTCCTGGAACAGCTTCTGCTTGACGAAGATCGGCACGAAGTCGTTGCTGATGATCATCACGTCGTAGCCGGCCGCACCCGAGCTCAGCTTGGCGAGCGCGGTCTCGTTCGAATCGTAGGTGTCGATGGTGACCTTGATGCCGGTCTCCGCCTCGAACTTCTTGATCATCTCGTCCGACGTGTAGTCGGTCCAGTTGTAGATGTGCAGTTCGCCGGAACCGGCGAGCGCCGTGGTGGTGATGGCCCCCATGATGGCGGTGGCCAAAGCTATTCCTGAAAGTCCTTCTTTCCATTTGGTCACGGTCGTTCTCCTCTGATTTTCTTATTTCTAGGCAAGCTTATTTGCGTCGTCCGACGAGCAGCGCCGCTGCGACGAAGACGATGGAAACGGCAAGAAGGATGGTGGAGATGGCGTTGACCTCTGGCGTCACGCCAAGCCGCATCATGCCGTAGATGTAGACCGGCAAGGTGGTCGAGCCGGCGCTCGACACCATCATCGAGATCAGGAAATCATCGAGCGACACGACGAAGGCCATGATGGCGCCGGCCGAGATCGCCGGGATCAGCAAGGGCAGCGTGACGCGGCGAAACAGCCGCCATTCGTCGGCATAGAGGTCGCGGCCAGCCTCCTCCAGCGTGCCGCCCATGTCGCGCAGCCGCGCCTGGATCGGCAGCAGCGCGAACGGAATGCAAAAGACAGTGTGGGCGATCATCAGGTTGATGAGCCCGTGATGCATGCCGAGCCCGGAGAAGAAGATCAGCGTGGTGATCGCCACGACGATCTCCGGCACCACCAGCGGCATCGCGATCAGCGCCGTTGCAGCACTCCGCCCGAAGCGCAGCCGGCCGCGTTCCAGTGCCAGCGCGCCGGCCGTGGCGATGGCCGTCGAGGCGATGGTGGCGACGATCGCGATGATGACGCTGTTGAAGGCAGCGTCGCGGATCGAGCCGTTGTTGGCGACCGCCACGAACCATTTGAAACTGAAGCCGGCCCACACGGTGACCAGCCGGCTCGAGTTGAAGGCATAGATTACCAGGATCAGCAGCGGCGCGTAGAAGAAGAGGAATATGAGAGCGGTGTAGGCCGACAGGCCGGGCGTATGCCGCCAGTCGAAGGGTTTTGCGCCATTCATCGCCGCCCCTCCTGTGCCTTGCGCGAACGGATGACGAAGACCGTCAGCACGACGACCGTCACGACGGTCGAAAGTGCTGCCCCAAACGGCCAGTTGCGCGACGAGGTGAACTGCATCTGGATCAGGCTGCCGATCAAAAGCTTCTTGCCGCCGCCAAGCAGGTCGGGCGCCAGGAACGAGCCGAGCGCCGGCGCGAAGACAAGCGTGGCGCCGGCCAGCGCGCCGGGTCTCGCCAGCGGCCAGACGATGCGGCGGAAGACCGCCGCGCGGCTGGCGTAGAGATCGTGTGCGGCCTCGATCAGACGCGGGTCGATGCGCTCCAGCGTCGAATAGATCGGCAGCACCATGAAGGGCAGGAAGGTGTAGACGAGGCCGAGCAGGATCGACCCGTCATTGTAGAGCAGCGGCAGCGGATCGGAGATGATCCCGGCATGACGCAGCGCACCATTCGCCAGGCCTTCGTCGCGCAGGATGAGGATCCAGCAATAGGTGCGGATCAACGTGTTGATCCAAAATGGCAGCGTGACGGCAAACAGCAGGACCCGGCGGCGCTCCGGTGTCTGGCAGACGATGTACCAGGCAACCGGCAGGCCGAGCACGAGGCAGATAAGGGTCGTGGCAATGGCGAGGTAGATCGACCGCAGGATGATCAGCGCATAGCTCGGCGAAAACACCAGGCTGTCGTCGAAGTCGCGCTGGTACAGGAACTGGAGATAGGCGTCGAATGTCGCCGGCGCGGTGACACCGCCATAGGGGTTGGCGGTCATGAACGAATAGGCGACCGCCAGGAACAGCGGCAGCACCATGAAGATGCCGATGACCAGCATTGCGGGTGCGATCAGCAGGTAGGTGCGGTTCGGACCCATCGCCGCCTCAGTTCGCCAGTTCGCGTTCGACGTCGCAGGCCCAGTCGACGACGACCCTGTCGCCTGTCGCCAATGCCGCACCGCCGCGCGAGCGCGACTGCAGCCTTGCTCCCTCTTCCAGGACAATCTCGTAGAGCGTGTCGGAGCCGAGGAAGGTGATGGCTGACACCGCTCCTCTGGCGTGGCCTGTGGCGTCATCGGATGCCGGTGATACGACGATGTGTTCGGGACGCACGACGATCGTCTTTGCAGGGTCGCGGCCAAGCGCTGCACCCGGAAGCAGGTTGGACTCGCCGATGAAATCGGCAACGAAGCGGTCCTGCGGATTGTCGTAGATGTCGCGCGGCGTGCCGACCTGCAGCACGTCGCCACTGCGCATCACCGCGATCCTGTCGGACATGGCGAGCGCCTCCTCCTGGTCGTGGGTGACCAGCACGAAGGTGATGCCGGTTTCGCGCTGCAGCCGCTTCAATTCGCTCTGCATGCCCTTGCGCAGCTTGAGGTCGAGGGCCGACAGCGGCTCGTCGAGCAAAAGCACGCTCGGCTTCGGAGCAAGGGCACGCGCCACCGCGACGCGCTGCTGCTGGCCGCCCGACAGTTGCGCCGGGCGGCGCGTGGCGAAGCCTTCGAGCCGCACCATTTCCAGTGCTTCCCTGACCCGCTCGTCGATCAGCGATTTCGGCGCGTTCTGCATTTCCAGCCCGAACGCAACATTCTCGGCGACGCTCATATGCGGGAACAGCGCGTAGCTCTGGAACACCGTGTTGACCGGCCGTTTCTGCGGCGGCAAGGCGGCGACATCGCTGCCAGCGATGCGGATGGCGCCCGAGCTCGGCGCCTCGAAGCCGGCTATCAGCCGCAAGAGGGTCGTCTTGCCGCAACCGGACGGGCCAAGCAGGGTGAAGAACTCATTGTCGAAGATTTCGAGGCTGACTTCGTTCAGCGCACGGACAGGATCGGCGTCCCTGGTCACGAAGGACTTTGACACGCTTTGGATGTCGATCATGACGGGCAAATTCCTGGGACTGCGATGAGATGGCGGTGCCTGCTGGGAACCATCACGGTCATTCGAAACCGTTCCTAAAAATTCGCTCCAAAATTATATTTGTCAACAAATAATATATTGTTTTTGCGTTCTGACACGCGAAAGTGTGGCAGGGAACCGGCTATCCTCCGCGCCCACCCCTTTGCGTGTCGTGACGGTACGCCGGCAGGTTCAGAGCACCTTGCCACTGTCGGGATCGAGCAGGTGCATATGGGCCATGCCGAGCGAGAGCGTCGCCACCTCGCCCGGCTTCGGCGTCGAAGCGGGATCGATGCGCGCCGTCGCCTCCGCGCCGGCGATCAGCACATGCAGCAGCGTCTCCATGCCCATCGGCTCGACCACCTCGACCGGCGCCTTGATGTCGACGACGTCGGGCCGCTCGCGCTGCTCGGTGATATGCTCAGGACGCAGGCCGAATTCGAGTTCGCGCCCGACATGGCTGGCGTAGCGTGCGGTGCGGGCAGCCGGGACGGCGAGAGCGGTGCCATCACCGAGCACGACCGCGAGCCGGTCGCCGTGCGCCTCCAGGCGGCACTTGAAGAAGTTCATGCCGGGGCTGCCGATGAAGCCGGCGACGAAGCGGCTGGCTGGCTCATGATAGAGATCGTTGGGTGGGCCGATCTGCTCGATGCGTCCCTTGTTCATCACCACGACGCGATCGGCCAGCGTCATCGCCTCGACCTGGTCATGGGTGACATAGACTGTCGTGGTCGCGACCATCTGGTGCAGCTTCTTGATCTCTGCGCGCATCTTCACCCTGAGCTTGGCGTCGAGGTTGGAGAGCGGCTCGTCGAACAGGAACACCTTCGGCTGCCGCACCATCGCGCGGCCCATCGCGACGCGCTGGCGTTGGCCGCCGGACAACTGGTGAGGCTTACGCTGCAGCAGTTCGCTGAGGTCGAGAATGTCGGCGACACGGGCGATGCGCTGCGTCACCTCGCCGTCCGGCACCTTGCGGATGCGCAGGCCGAAAGCCATGTTCTGCACGACCGTCATCTGCGGATAGAGTGCGTAGCTCTGGAAGACCATCGCGATGTCGCGATCCCTGGCCTGCACGTTGTTGACCAGCCTGCCGCCGATATGGATCTCGCCGCCGCTCGGCCTGTCCAGTCCCGCCACCATGCGCAGCGTCGTCGACTTGCCGCAGCCGGACGGCCCGACGAGGACGACGAATTCGCCCTCTGCGATATCGAGATCGATATCGTGCACGACCTTCAGATTCTGGAAGCTCTTCGAAACCTTCCTCAGTTCGACGTCTGCCATGGCGCTATTCCCTTGCCGTGGGCGCGAACATGTCGAGCGCCAGTGCCGCGGCGCCGATCACGCCGGCGTCGTTGCCGTGTTCCACCGCCACGATCAAAGGTGGCCGGCCGGGCTTGAGCAGCACGAAATCCCTGACATTGCGGGCGATACGATCGGTGAAGAAAGGGCCGGCCAGCGCCAGGCCGCCACCGATGATCGCCGCCTCGATGTTGAGCATGTTCGACATGATGCCGATCATCTGACCGAGCCAGCGCGCCACCTCGTCGACGACCTGCAGCGCGATGGGGTCGCCTTCCTTGGCAAGATCGCAGACGGTCTCGGCGTTGGTGGCGTCGGTGTCCGGCTTGAGCTGGCGATAGCGATTGACGAGCGCGCGGGCGCTGGCGAGGTTCTCGACCATGCCCGGCACCGGATCGGCAATGTCGGTGCGGGCCGGATCGAGCGAGATGCAGCCGAGCTGTGGCGGCAACCCGTCCGGGCCGTCGATCACCTTGCGGTCGATGACCATGGCGCCGCCAATGCCGGTGCCGAGCGTCAGCAGCGCAAAGCGGGAGAAGGGACGACCGGCGCCGTGCCGCATCTCGCCATGGGTGGCGCAGACGGCATCGTTGCGGACGATGGCCGGGACGCCGAAGCGGATGCCGAACAGTCTTGACAGCGAACCCTTCAACAGCGCCGGGATCGCCGGGCATCGGCCATTCAGCATACCGGTCTCGGGATTTGGCGTGCCCGGCACACCAATGCCGATGGCCGTGATGTCCGGATACTGCCGCGTCAGCTCGTCGGTGGCCTTGGTGACCAGATGGACGAAATCCGCGAACTCGATATCCCGATGCACCGGGACAGCGCCGCGCGCCAGCACCTTGCCCGAACCGTCGACGGCGCCGAGCTTGACCAGGCTGCCGCCAATGTCGATTCCGATCGCGGTTACCATCAGGCCTCCTTGCGTATGCGCACGTTGAGCCTGCGTCCGAGATTGGGATAGATCATCTTGTCTGGATCGATGCCACGCGCGATCGCCAGTTCGCAGCCATACCATTGCAACGGGATCGGCGCCCAGCAACCGGCGAGCCATTGCTGTTCCGGCTCGGTCGGCCAGCTGACATCGAGGTCGAAGCGGGTCGGATGGCCGGAGAGGTTGAGGACGACTGTTCGCGGTCCGAGTTCGGCCAGAGCCTCGCCAAGATTGGCGGCGACCTTCGCCTCGGCCTCGGTCTGCGCGATGGCGATCACCAGGCTGTTGTCCGTCGTGCCATAGACATGCCCATGCAAAGCCTCCTCGGTGTCGAAGGCGGCTGTCGGCACGCCGCTGATCTCGGCGATCTTGAGCGATGCCTCGAGCGCGGTGCCGAGATGCGTCGCCTGTCCGGCGACCAGTATGTAATCCGGGACGCCGAAGCGGGTGATCAGATCCTTCGCTGCGGCGAGACCGGTTTCCGCTGTCTGCTCCAGTTGTCCGAGAAGCTTCGACAGATCGACCGTCTTGTTGGCTAGCTTGGCGGCAACCGCCAGCACCGAGATGACGGTGGCGGTATAGCCCATGGTCTTCGGGCCGACCGTCTCCGGGCCGATCGGCATGACGATCACCTCGGCACCGGTCTCGGTAATCAGGCTGCCCTCCTCACCAGTGATGACAAGGGTGGGAAACCCGCGCGCCACCGCCAGGCGCACCGCTTCGATCGTGGTGATGCTCATGCCGGACTGCGAGGCGGCCAGAACCAGCGTCCGCTGGTCCGATGCCTTGGGCGGCAAGCGCAGGAAAGCCTCCGGCTCCTTGGCGATCACCGAGGCGCCCGTCCCCTCCTCCAGCGCTTCAGCGCCAGCCAGCAGCGCATTCATCGAGGAGCCGGTGCCGAGCAGCACGATGCGCTGCGGCTTCTGGCGCAGGCTGGCGAACCGATCCAGATCCGCGCCGATGGCGGCGGGCAGCCCGGTCAGGGTCGAGGGCTGCCGGCGGATGTATTTGCCTATCTGCATCTTGATGTTCCATCAGTTCGAAATTGTAGAAGTCTTGCGAAAATCTGTCGGCCATGACGTCCGGCTATTTGCTGTAGCCCTTGCTCAGGCCGCTGATGAACTGCCGCGAGAACAGGGTGAACAGCAGGACGAGTGGCACCGCGCCAAGCGTCAGCGCGGCGAGAAGTGCGGGGTAGTCGTTCATGAACTGGCCGACGAATTGCTGCACGCCGAGCGTCACCGTCTGGTTCTGCCGGCTTGGAGCCAGGATCAGCGGGAACCAGAGGTCGTTCCAGACCGGCAGCATGGTCAGCGCGGCCACCGCGGCGAGGCCGGGCCTGACCAAAGGCAGCACGATCCAGAAGGTGCGCAGCTCGCTTGCGCCATCCATGCGCGCTGCTTCCTTGAGATCTGTCGGAACGGTGCGGAAATATGTGACCATCAGCGTTACCGCGATCGGGATGCTCATGGCGGTGTAGACGAGGATGAGGGCCGCCAGCGTATCCATCAGCTTCCAGGCGAGCATCATCTGGATGAGCGGGATCGTGCCGAGCCGGATCGGCAACATGATGCCGAGCACGAACAGGCCAGCGAGCAGCGAGGCGACCCGCACGCGATATTCGACCAGGGCGAAGGCGGCGAGCGTCGACAGGACCACCGTCAGCACGATCGTCGTCACCGTGACGATCAGGCTGTTGCGGTAGTTGACGATGAAATTGCCGCGCGTGAAGACCCGCTTGTAGCCTTCGAGGCTGAAGGTCTTGGCCGTCGGCAGGTCGAACGGGCCACCGAAGATCGCCGGCGTCGTCTTCAGCGAATTGATGATGACGATCAGCACCGGCCCTATGGCAAGCAGGACAAAAAGGATCAGCAGCGCGTGGACGATGATGCGCTCCAGCGTCCAGGGCTCGCGGTCCTGGCGGCGGCGGGCAACTGGCATGGTGAGGTCCGGGGCGCTCATATCAGCTCCTAGACCGAATAGGATTTCAGGCGGCGCTGGATCAGCCAGAAATAGACCGACGTCACCAACAGAACCGTGAGGAAGATGATCGTCGCGACCGCGGCACCCAGGTCGAGATCGGCAAGCTGCCCGCTCGAACCGAAGAAGGTCCGGTAGAAATAGGTGCCGAGGATGTCGGTGCTGTAGTTGGGTCCGGGCGCCGATCCGTTGAGCGCGAACACCAGGTCGAAGCCGTTGAACGTCCAGATGTAGGTCAGGATCGCGATCAGGCCGAATTGCGGCGCGATCAGCGGAAACTTGATCTTCCAGAACGTCGTCCAGCCGCCAGCGCCATCGATATTGGCGGCTTCGACGAGCTCGTTGGGGACCGCCAGCAGGGCGCTGTAGAGGAAGACCATAGGAATGCCGAAATACTGCCAGACCGACATCAGCGAAATCGTGGTGAGTGCGGTCGATTCCGTGCCCAGCAGCGGAAAACCGACCAGGCCCCAGAGCGGGTTGATGATCAGGCGCCAGACGAAGCCGACAATGACCACCGACAGCGTCGCCGGTATGAACAGCAAGGTGCGGTAGATGCCTTCCGACCGTGCCAGTTTTCCTGACGTCAGCAACGCCGCCAGCAGCAGGCCCATCGGCACTTCGACAATGAGATGGATGGCGAAATACTGCATGTTGTTCAAAAGCGCGTTCCAGAAGCGGGCGCTGATCGTCGGATGCGTGAACAGGCGCTCGTAATTGGCGAGGCCGACAAAGGTGTCGCCAGAGGCGCCACTGGTCTGGAAGAAGCTCATTACGATCGAGGTCGCCAGCGGCAGCACGGCAAAGACCAGGTAGACGGCCAGGGCCGGCAGCACGAACAGCAACAGGTTTCTGTAGGCGGCAGCGGGAGATATCAATTGATGACCTCTTGTTCACGCCGGCATGGATGTGCCGGCGTGCCCGAAGGCTTCGCGCATGCCTCGCCGGCTGGCAAGACATGCGCAAGGCGTTCCCGGATTACTTCTTCTGCGGTCCGTACCAAGAGGCGAGCCCGGTCTGAAGCTCGGTGGCGACCTGCTGAGGCGTGACGTCCGACTTGGTGAACATCACCTGCAGCAGACGCCAGGTCTCGTCGTCGAGCGGCGGCGTGCCGGCGCTCAGGCGATCCAGCGCCAGCCGCGGTGTCAGCTCAGCGCCTTTCTTGAGGTCGGCGAAATCCTGCGCCAGCTTGTTCTTGTAGGTGACCGGCTTGCTGCTCATGGCAAAGAAGCCGGGGGCGGCGTTGACATAGAGCTCCTGGAATTCGGGTCCGGCGACCCAGTCGAGGAAGGTCTTGGCCGCTTCCTTGTGCGTGCTCTTGGCATTGATGCCGATGCCCATGTCCGGCATCTCCTGCAGGTAGCGCTGGCCGCCCGCCTTCGGCACCGGCGGACCGAACACGCCGATATTGAGGCCGGTCGAGGTCGCCTGGTTGATGTCCCATGAACCGTCGGGGAGGATGGCCGCCTTGCCGAGCGTGAACAGCTGCGTCATGTCGGCATAGTTCAGGCTCTCCTGCCCTGCCGGCAGGAACGGCTTCCAGGCTTCGAAGGCGGCGATGGCATCGACGAATTCGGGGTCGGTCAGTTTCTTCTTGCCGTCGATCAGGCCGAGCCGGCCCTCCTCGCCCTTCCAGTAGGCCGGACCGATGCTGTAGAGGCCGTTATAGGCGAGTTGCCAGGATTCGGCCGAGCCGTAAGCCAGCGGCGTATAGCGGCCGTCCTTCTTGATCGCCTGCAGCACATCGATGAACTCGGCGCTGGTGGTCGGCACCTTCAAACCCAGTTCCTTGAAGATGTCGGCGTTGTAGTAGAAGCCGGCGAGCACGGCGGCGACCGGCAGACAGTAGGCCTTGTCGTCGGCGCCCGACCAAGCGGCGCGGGACGTCTTGTCGAAGTTTTCCAGGCCCGGCAGCCCTTCCAGGGACTCGAAATAGCCGCGCTTGATCCATTCGCGATTCACGTCGAAGGGGCGGCAGGTGATCAGGTCGCTGCCGGCGCCGCCTTCGATCTGCGACTGGATGGCGGCGTTGTATTCATTGGTGTTGATCGGCGCGAATTCGACCTTGATGTCGGGATGCTTGGCTTCGAAGGCGGGCAGGATGGTGTCCTGCCAGACCGCGATGTCCTCGGTCCGCCAGCTGTTCAAGGTGATCGTAACCGGGTCGGCAAAAGCGGCGCCTACGCCGCCTGAAAACATCACGCCAAGCGTCGCCGCCAGCGGGATCGATACACGCATGGAACGCATTTTCCTGCTCTCCCTCAAGATGGTGCCCCGTGTGGATTCACGATTTTGCACTGTTGCCTGGGACCATACCTACTGATACATATTGTGACAAGTGGTATTGTGTTGTCTTTTCCTGTTGCATAGTCGTTGTCCGAACTGGGCACCACCAAACCGACGGCAAGAAATTTGGGAGGACTTGATGATTGGAGTTGGAATTCTGGGCTCGGGTTTTATCGCCGAGACCTATGCGGACTCACTGCTCGACGTACGCAACGCCGAACTCGTGGCCTGCTCCTCGCGCAGCTTCGAGCGCGCCGAAGCCTTCGCGAAAAAGTGGGGTCCAAAGGTCACCGCCCACAGGGATATCGACGCCCTGTGCGCCGATCCGGCGGTCGAGCTCGTGGTGATCGCGCTGCCCAACGAGATCCACCTCGAAGCCGTTAGGATCGCTGCCAGGCACGGCAAGGCCGTCATC
This sequence comes from Mesorhizobium sp. P2_C7, assembly GCF_056404515.1. Classification (NCBI taxonomy): domain Bacteria; kingdom Pseudomonadati; phylum Pseudomonadota; class Alphaproteobacteria; order Hyphomicrobiales; family Phyllobacteriaceae; genus Mesorhizobium; species Mesorhizobium sp. P2_C7. The sequence goes on from NZ_JBFUDW010000004.1 coordinate 241,243, forward strand.
TGCACCAAGCCATTGGCGCGCACGGGCAAGGAAGCGCAGGAAATCCTCGATATCGTCCAGCGTGCCGGCATCTGGCATGGCTATGCAGAATGCGCCGTGTTTTCCCCCAACATCGCCAAGGCCCACCAGATGATACAGGCGGGCGGTATCGGCAATCTCCTCACCATGCGCGCCCGGGAAGCACATTCGGGGCCGCACGCGCCGCATTTCTGGAACGCCGAGCTTGCCGGTGGTGGCGCCCTGCTCGACATGGGCTGCCACACCGTCGAAAGCGCCCGCCACTTCTTCGGCAAGGACAACGAGATCACCGAGGTGATGGCGTGGGGCGCGACGCTGGTCCACGGTGATAAGACAACCGGGGAAGACACGGCGATCGCGCTGCTGAAATTCGCCGGCGGCCAGCTCGCGACGATCGAATCGTCGTGGATCGAAAAAGGCGGCATGCAGCTTCGCCACGAACTGGTCGGCTCGGCCGGCCGCATCGTCACCGACACATCCGTCGGCCCGGTCTGGGGTTTTATCGAAAAGCCGGTGGGCTACCTCGTCGAGAAGGCGGATTCCGAGACCGGCTGGGTCTATCCGGTGCCCGAGGAGACCAGGGCCTACGGTTTTTCACAACAGATGCGGCATTTTGTGGAACACTTCGCGGCTGGGACGACGCCACTGGAAACCTTCAAGGATGGGGTCATCGTCAACCAGGTAATTGACGCCTGCTACCGTTCGATGCGAACGGGCGTCTGGGAAAAGATCAGGGCAGATGGTAACTGAAATGGAGGGCTCGCCACTGCAGTCGGACGGACCCGAACCGCTCTGGCGACAAGCGGCCGATGCGATCCTGCAGGAGATCGCCGCCGGCAAGCTTGCTTCGGGCGCGCGGCTGCCGCCCGAGCGCGATCTGTTCACGCGCATGTCGATCAGCAGGGTGACCTTGCGCAGGGCCCTGCAAAGCCTTGTCGAGGAAGGTGTGCTGACCCCTTCGCATGGGCGCGGCTGGTATGTTTCGGCCAAGGTGCCGAAGGAGTTTCCCAACACGCTGGAATCCTTCAGCGAGACCGCCAGGCGTCTCGGCCTGGCGCCCTCCTCCGACGTGTTGCGCGCCGAGGAAGCACCTGCCTCGCTGGACGAGGCCGAGGAGCTGTCGATCGCGCCCGGCGCGACGCTGTTCCACCTGGAAAGGATCCGCCGCCTCGACCAGGTTCCGGTCGCCGTCGACACCTCGTTCTTCGCCCTCGCCCTTGTCCCCGATCTCAGCCGTGTCGACTTCCGCACCGCTTCGCTGTTCGGCCTGCTGATCGACGCCGGCGTTGATCTGGCGCGCGCCGAAACCACGATCGAGGCGCGCGGCGCCGATCCTACCCTCGCGCGCCACCTCGACATCGACGTCGGCAAATCCACCCTGGTGATGCGTCAGCTCATCGTCGATGCGACCGGCCGGCCGCTGCTGTCGTCGACGATCCGATATGCCGGCGACCGCTATCGCCTTCGCACGTCGTTTTCGCGGACAGGCAGGTCGGCGGGGCGCGCCGCTGGCTAGCCGCCGGATCGCAACCGTCCAGGCATGCTTGTCAACAACGGCGGCGCGCGAACACCGCAACGCGTGAAATGCTTTTTGCCGGGTGGAAATCCCGATAACACCCGGTACTATCTGCAAAAATATCGAAATCGGGAGGCTGCGGGTGCAGACCAAGAAGATCATCAATGACGGCAACCGCGCCGTCGACGAAATGCTGGAAGGCATCCTGGCCGCGCATCCCCGCCATCTCAAGAGCGTCGACGGCAGTTCACGCTCGATCATCGCCCGCGACGGACCGCGCCAAGGCAAGGTGGGCCTCGTCATCGGCGGCGGCTCGGGGCACGAGCCGAGCTTTCTTGGCTTCGTCGGCAAGGGCCTGGCCGATGCGGCGGCCATCGGCAACGTCTTCGCCTCGCCGCCGCCAGACCCGATCCTCGAATGCGCCAAGGCGGTCAGTGGGGGCGCCGGCGTCCTGTTCATGTACGGCAACTATGCCGGCGACGTGATGAATTTCGACATGGCGGCCGAGATGGCTGATATGGACGACATCGAGGTGCGCACGGTACTGAGCACCGACGACGTCGCCTCGGCACCGCGCGACCAGCGGCACAAGAGGCGCGGCGTCGCCGGCAATTTCTTCATCTTCAAGGCGGCCGGTGCTGCCTGCGACCAGATGCTGTCCTTCGACGAATGCGAGCGCATCGCCGGGAAGGCCAACGACCACACCTTCACCATGGGCGTCGCGCTGTCGCCCTGTTCGCTGCCGCAGACCCGCCGGCCGAATTTCGAGATCGGGCCTGACGAGATGGAGATCGGGATGGGCATCCACGGTGAGCCCGGCATCGCGCGCGGAAAACTGAAAACGGCCGACGAGATCACCGACGAGATGCTGGACAAGATCCTCGACGAGATGGCGCCGGCACGCGGCGACAAGGTCGCCGTGCTCGTCAATTCGCTCGGTTCGACGCCGCTGATGGAACTCTACATCATGAACCGGCGGGTGAAGCGCCGGCTTGATGACATCGGTGTATCCATTCACGCAACCTGGGTCGGCAACTACTGCACCTCACTCGAAATGGCCGGGGCCTCCATCACGCTACATCGGCTGGACGGCGAGTTGCAGGCGATGCTCGACCACCCCTGCGACTGCGCCATGTTTCGCGCCGGCTAGACCATGATCCCGAAAAGTGGGTTCCGGTTTTCGGAAAAGTTCATGGTCAAACAATAGACCTTCAGCGGCAAGGGACAAAGACATGACGACAATCGATACAGCCCGCCTTGCCGGCATGTTCGCGGCCATCGCGGACGCGATGTCAGCCGACAGGGACCGGCTGTGCGCGCTTGACGGCATTATCGGCGACGCCGACCACGGCATTGCGATGGAGCTCGGATTCTCCGCAGCACGCGATGCGGTAGCGGCATTGGACACCGGAGCCACCGATCCGACCACCTTGCTGAACACCGCGGCAAAGTCGTTTCTGAATGCCGTCGGCGCCTCCTCGGGTCCGCTCTATGCCACTGCGTTCATGCGCGGCGCGGCAGCCGTGAAGGGCAAGACGTCGCTCGACGATGCCGACGCGGTCGCAATGTTCCAGGCCATGGCCAAGGGCATTCAGGATCGCGGCAAGGCCGAGCCGGGCGAAAAGACCATGGTGGATGCATGGGGTCCGGCAGCGCAGGCGGCGGGCGAGGCGCTGGCCTCCGGCAAGGGTCTGGCGGGCAGTCTCGAGGCTGCTGCCCAGGCGGCGAAGGCAGGCGCGGAAGCGACCAAGGCGATGATCGCCGCCAAGGGCCGGGCGTCACGCCTCGGCGAACGCTCGCTTGGCCATATGGATCCAGGCGCCGCGTCCGCCGTAACCGTGATCGAGGCGATGCGGGTCACCCTGACCGGCTGATCAGGAGCGAGTCCCGCCTTCAGCGCTTGCTGTCGAGCTTGTCGATGGCCTGCACGTTTGCGGCGGAGGGGCCGTTCGGATCGAACTCCGAGGCCAGCCATGCGTCGGCGATTGATTTCGCCAGTTCGGGACCGATGACCCGGGCGCCCATGGTGATGATCTGTGCGTTGTTGGACTTGGCGGCGCGCTCGGCGGAATAGGTATCGTGGGTTAATGCGGCGCGAATTCCCGGGACTTTGTTGGCGGAGATGCTGACGCCAATGCCGGTACCGCAGAACAGGATGGCCCGGTCGTAGTTGCCGTCCAGAATTTCGTGACCGACCTTGGCGGCGATATCGGCGTAGAATCCGGCCTGGCTAAGATCAATCACCTGCAGCTCCGGCTTCGTGGCGAGATGCTTGGCGATGACGTCGAGCAGCGGTTTGCCGGCGCTATCGGCTCCGAGTGCTATTTTCATGGCATGAACTCCTTTGCTTCTTACTGTAATGGTCAGCGCTCGATGGCGGCCGACGCCTTTTTCAGGATGTCGATGTAGCCTTCCGCTTGCCACGCCGAACGGCCAATGAACAGGCCATCGACATGCGGCTGGCCGATCAGTTCGGCCGCGTTGCCGGGATTGACGCTGCCGCCGTAAAGCACGGGCGGCGCGTTCGCCATCCGGCTTGCGGCGACCTCTTTGATCAGCGCCTGCTGCTTGTCGGCATAGTCGGCGCTGGCAGGGATACCCTTCTCGCCGATCGCCCAGACAGGCTCGTAGGCAAAGAGGATTTCGGCCGACAATTCGCCGTCCTCGAGCCCTTGTAGCGCACCGAGAACCTGCGCGGTCAAAACGTCATCGGCGCTACCGTCTTCGCGCTCGATCAGCGTCTCGCCGACGCAGATCAGCGGCACGAAGCCGTGCCTGACCGCCGCCGCCGTCTTCAATCCGACAGTCGCATCCGTTTCGCCGAAATGCTCGCGACGCTCGCTATGGCCGAGTTCGATCAGATCGAGCCCACAATCCCTGAGCATCACCGGCGAAACCTCTCCCGTCCAGGCGCCGGCGTCGGCCCAATGCATGTTCTGGGCGCCAACCTTCGCGCGGGTCTTGGCCAGCGCCGCCTTGACCTCGCGCACGGCGGTGAACGGCGGAATGACGAACGGCTGTATCGCCTGATCGAAACCAGGCACGAATGCCGCCAGCACATCGGCGAACTGGAGGGCCTCCGCCAGCGTCTTGTTCATCTTCCAGCTGGTGCCGACCCAATATGGGGCCATTCTTTTTCTCCTTCGATCCTTTTGCGGCCGCCATCGGCGACGGCTTTCAGGCGACGTATCCGTTCAGGCCCGAGGCTTGAGACTGTCGCGCCCGCTGTCGATGTAAGGCGCCCAGAAATCCACCGACTCGCGGATCATCTCGACAACCTGATGATCGACCGGTTCCCTCTCCCGGAAGGAAAGTTCAAGGCAAATTTCATTGTCGGTTCCGCCACCCTGCCGCACGGTATCGAGCAGCTTCTGCGGAACTATGCGGCCGTCCTTGTTGTAGGCAGCTGTGAACGGCCAGTGTCCACCCTTGTTCATCGAAGACTGCTTGATGTGGATGATCGGCGACTGCAGTGGAAACGCCTTCGCCCAAGCATAAGGATCGGTGTCGGCAGGATTTGGCGAGGTGATGTCGCCATGGTCGATATCCACCATCATCTTCATCGGGATCGGCAGCTTGGCCGCATCGATGGCACTCTGCAGCGTCATGCAGCTTTCGATCGTGTGGCCAAATTCCCGGCCCACTGACATCGGCTCCCAGAACAAGTATGTCAGCCCCGCCGACTTGGCGTGTTCGGCCACCTCTCGCCAGCATTCAAGCGCGATGTCGAGAAGTGCCGCGCGCCGCTGCGGATCGTCAAAGTCCCTGTAGGTGAATATGGCGAATTGCGTGCCCATGCCCGGAGCACCGAGTTCGGCGGAAATGTCGGCGAAGGTCTTGAACCAGTCGACATAGTAGCGCCGGACATCGGGATCCGGATGGCCGAAATGATTGAGCCGGCCGTAGGGTCCGGTCATGCCGGAGGTGATCCTGACGCCGGTCCGCGAAAGCGCCCTGTTGAACAGGCGCAGGAATTTGGCGATCGTCGCCGCCGGCCAGCCCGGATTGACGAATTCATGCGTCAGCTGCACGTCGCGGATGCCGATGCCGTAGGCAATGGCGTCGATCAGGTCGTCGGGATCGGCGAAACGGTTGACCAGCGGATTGGTGTTGAGGGAGAGCGTGAAAGCCATCAGTCCGCCACCGCCATGATGTTACCGAACCAGTCTTCGAATGTCTTCCGCTCTGCTGCATTGATGTGCAGGCCATGTTTGGTGCGACGCTCCAATATGTCGGCTGATGTGCCGGCCCATTCGGTGTCGACCAGGAACTTTGCCTCCCGTTCATAAAAATCGGGTCCGAAGCGGCGTCCGAGATCTGCCTCGCTTTGCGAGCCGGCGAGCAATTGCCTGGCGCGGCTGCCATAGCTTCGAGCGTAATGCTTCACCAGCGACGGGCTGAGCCATGGAAACTCGGTGTGCAGGTCGCTCAGGAACTGTTCGAAGTCCGCATTCGGCAGGTCGCCCCCCGGCAAGGGAATTTTGGCAGTCCAGGCTTTCTTCATCGCCGGAAAGAACGGCTGGATTTTTTCCAGGGCATGCTCGGACAGCTTGCGGAAGGTGGTGATCTTGCCGCCAAACACCGAAAGCAGCGGGGCGCCGCCGCTCGGGGCGTCGAGTTCGAAGATGTAGTCGCGTGTCACCGCGCTCGGATTGTCGGCATTGTCGTCATAGAGCGGGCGCACGCCGGAGAAGCTGTAGACCACGTCTCGTGGTGTCAGCTGTCGCTTGAAATAGCGATTGACCACCTTGATCAGATAGTCGATTTCGCTTGGCTCGGCGGCCACTTCCTCCGGCCTGCCTTCGTAGGGAATGTCGGTCGTGCCGACCAGCGCCAGATCGTTCTCGTAGGGGTTGACGAAGATCACCCGCTTGTCACTGTTCTGGATGAGATAGGCCTGCCGTCCCTCCCAGAATTTGGGCACGACGATATGGCTGCCCTTTACAAGCCGAACATTGCGAGTGGAATTCTGCCCGGCGACGCGGCTGACAATGTCGTTGACCCACGGCCCTGCCGCATTGACCAGCGCCCGCGCGCGGATTTTCGTCACCGCACCCGTGCGGCCATCCTGCATGTCGATCGACCACAGTCCGTCTTCGCGGCGGGCGGCGACACAAGCGGTCCGCGTCAGCACGCTGGCGCCGCGCTGGCTGGCGTCCAGGGCGTTGAGCAGCACAAGGCGCGCATCGTCGACCCAGCAGTCGGAATATTCGAAACCGCGCTTGAATTCGTCCTTGATCGGCGCCCCTTCCGGCGCTGTTCTGAGATCGAGCGTCCTGGTTCCCGGCAGCCGCTTGCGGCCGCCAAGGTGATCGTAAAGAAACAGTCCGAGCCGGACCAGCCACGCCGGCCTGTCTTCGGGGCTATGCGGAAGAACGAAGCGCATGGGCCAGATGATGTGCGGCGCCGCCTCGAGCAGCACCTCGCGTTCGATGAGCGCCTCGCGAACCAGCCGGAATTCATAATATTCCAGATAGCGCAGGCCGCCATGCACCAGCTTGCCGGAGCGAGAGCTGGTGCCTTGCGCCAGATCGTCCTTTTCGCACAGGATGACGGACAGCCCGCGACCTGCCGCATCACGCGCGATGCCGGCCCCGTTGACGCCGCCGCCAATCACAAAGAGATCAACTATATCACTCAAGACCTTACTCCTGTGCACCCGGGATGCGGGTGAGCGGCCGGTGCGCCATGGTTTTCCACACCGGCCGAAGCGCCTGGCGCGCCGCAACGAAGGAAGGGAAGAGCGCATCGTAGCTTTGCGAAAGCGCCTCGTCATAGGCATCGCAGTCGCCGAGAAGCGGCGTCACCCACTCGGCGGCGCAGTCGTCCATCGATCGATAGACGCCAAGGCCGACCGCGGCCATCATCGCCGCACCTGCAGCACCTGCCTCCTGGCGGCTGCTCGTTCGCACTTGCGCCCGGGTCGCGGCCGCGATGATGCGACGCAGGGACGGGCTGCGCGCGGCGCCGCCCGATAGCCGGATCTCGCCGGGCATCGTGCCCATCGCCTGGTAGCAATCGCGGGCTGCGAAGGCCAATCCCTCGAGGACGGCGCGTGCCAGATCGCCGAAGCCGTGCTTGACCGAAAGGCCGATGAAGCCTGCGCGCGCATCAGGGTCGACGAACGGTCCGCGTTCGCCGGCGAGCGAAATATAGGGCTGGTAGACCAGCGATCCCGGCTCCGATCCCTCCACCCAGACGTCGAGCGCTTTCAGCAAATCGTCGCGCGAGAGCTCGGCGCCGCCGGCGGTGAGCACGTCGCGTGCAAGGCCAAGCAGCCAGTCGATGTTGAGCGTCGCCGCCATATTGGACTGCAGCTGCGCAAAGGCACCCGGAATAGGCATGGCGATCGTATAGCCAGACCCATCGCCGTTGAGCACGACATCGCCAGGTGTGCGGGCGAAGCGCGTGTGTATGCCGGTCGAGCCGATGACCGTGCAGCCGACATTGCCGCTCCGATCATAGAGGCCGGCTCCCAGCGCTGTCATGACCATATCCACATAACCCAGCACAACCGGCGTACCTTCGAGCAGGCCGGTCTCTCCTGCCGCCGATCGCGACAGCGGGTGATGGTCGGTGGTGCCCTCAAGCATGGGAGGCAACAGGCGGCGATGCGTCGCCAGATCCAGAATGTCGAAGACTTCGTCGGAATAGCTGCGCGAGCGAAAATCGCCGAAGGTGAAGGTTCCTTCGGACGGATCGGTGGCGCGTTCACCCGTCATCTTGAAGTAGAGCCAATCCTTGCAATGCAGTGCGGTCGCCGCCTGCTGCAGCATGTCCGGATCGTTCTTTTTCATAAAGGCAAGCTGAGCGCCCTGCTGGCAGGAGTTGAGCCCCGTGCCGGTCAGTTCAAACCGCGTGCGATCGCGGGGATCGGCGCGCATCTCGTCCACCAGGTGTCCGGCGCGGGCGTCGAGCCACAGCCACGCGCGCCCGACCGGCAAGCCGTCGCCATCGATCAGCCAGGTTCCGTCGCCCTGCCCGGTGATGGCAACCGCCGCGGTTCGTTGCGCGAGGTCGGAAATTTTGGTCGCCAGGTCACGAACGGTCCGCGCCATGTCGCGCCAGGTCTGATCGAGGTCCTGCTCGGCGCCGCCACCTTCCAGCGTGACGAAACTGTTGTTCACCGACGTCATGGCAAGCTGCCGACCGGACAGATCGAAAGCGACCGATTTGATCACCGACGTTCCCGCGTCGATCCCGATCAGCAGATCTTTCATGCCGCAAATTCCGGTTGGTTGCGAAGGCGGTTCACAGGGACGTCGTCTCGATCGGTAGAAGAGGCAGGGAGTGTCCGCAAGGACACCCCCTGTGAGGTTTCACTCCGACAGCACGAAGGGTGCCGTGTATTTGTCGACATTGTCCTTGGTGATGAGAAGGCAATCAAACAGCTGCTTCTCGGTCGCCGCACCGGTGGCGCCCGACTTGATGAACGAGTCCGCCTGCTGCACGGCCTTGGCCGAGAAGATGGCGACTGGCTGCAGCACGGTGTACTGCAGTTCGCCGGACTTGATTGCCGCAACCGCGTCCGGAGAGCCGTCGAAGCCGCCAACCTTGATGCCGGAAAGCTTGCCGGCTTCCTTCAGCGCAGCAACCGCGCCGAGTGCCATTTCGTCATTGCCGCTGATCACGGCGATGATGTCGGGATTGGCCTGCAGCATGCTCTGCATCTTGTCGTGGCCCTTGGTACGATCCCAGTCGGCGACCTGCGAGGCAGCCTTTTCGAGGTCCGGATATTGGCTCAGCACGGTCGCGTAACCGTTCGAGCGCGTGGCGGCGTTATTGTCCGACGGGGCGCCGAGCAGTTCGACATATTTGCCCTTTTCGCCAACTGCCTGCACCCATTGCTGGGCGCCCAGAGCAGCACCCTGGGCATTGTTGGAAACGAGCTGCCCCTTGGCGAGACCTTCCTGATTGATCTCGGCGTTGACGAGGAAAACCGGGATGTTGGCGGCAATCGCCTTCTTCACCGCACCGACGGAGCCGTCGGCATTGGCCGGATCAAGGATGATCGCCACGGACTTGTTGGTGATGGCGGTGTCGATCAGGTTGCTTTCCGTGTTGGTGTCGCCCTTGTGGGCGGCGACGTTGGCCGTATAGCCGAGCTTCTCGGCTTCGGCCTTGGCGACATTGCCCTCCGTCAGCCAGTAGGGGTTGGCCGGATCGTTAACGATGATCGAGATCAGGCCCGCGGCTGACGCGGCGGCCGTGAACCCGACAACCATCGCAGCGGCAAGCAGACTTTTCAGCATGGTTTTCATATACATTCCTCCAAATGATTTACGCGGTGTTGCTGCCAGTCACCTGGCAGTCTTCCCTTGGGCAGGATTGGCCGGCTCGGCCTTCCCCCGTTGCTGAGAAGTCGGTTGGCCGCCCGTCGAAGCCGGGAGCTTGCTACGGCGGCGATACTGAACGGCATTGAGAAGCACGGCGAGCACGATGACGGCGCCGGTGAACACTGTCTGCCAGTAGGACGAGATACCGATGATCACCAGACCGTCGGAAAGGAAGCCGATGACGAAGGCGCCGAGCAGGGTTCCGCGGATGTTACCGCGCCCTCCGGTCAGCGCCGCGCCGCCGATGACGACGGCCGCAATGGCCGTCAATTCGTAGGTGGTGCCGGCGGTCGGACCCGCCGACGTCAGCTGCGAGGACAGGATCAGGCCGGCAATGGCTGCACAGATGCCTGACAGCACATAGACGGAAACCTGCACCGTCTTGACCGGAACACCGGACAGTTCAGCCGCGCGCTCGTTGCCGCCTGATGCATAAAGCCAGCGGCCGAAAGCGGTGCGGTTCAAGACGATGCTGCCGATGAGTGCAATGACCACCAGAACCACCACGCCGGTCGGCACGCCGAACAGGCGGTTGAAACCAAGCGCGTCGAAGCCGGTGTTTCCCAGCTCCGGCTTGCCGCCAAGGTTGTTGTAGGTCAGGCCGCTGGTCATCAGCAGCGCCAGGCCGCGGGCCATGTACATGACGCCCAGCGTGGCGACGAAGGCCGGAACCTTGAAGCGCGCGATGAGCACGCCGTTGATCAGCCCGACACCGGCGCCCAGCATGCAGGCAATCACTGCGACCACCCAGACCGGAGGGTAGAGAACGACGCCCAGCCAGGTCAGCGTCACGCCTTGCATCAGGAATCCGGCAACGACGCCGGCCAAGCCCAGCGTCGACCCCACTGACAGGTCGATGCCGCCATTGAGGATGACGAGCAGCATGCCGACCGCGAGAATTCCGAAGATGGCGACATGCGAGGCCATGGTCAGGAAATTCGCCACTGAGAGGTAGTAGGGCGACAGGATCGAGAAGACGACGATGATGACGATCAGAGCAAAGAAGGCCCGGCCCTCGAGCAACAGCTTGGCGAGATCGAAGCCTTCGCCGCGCGCGCTTGCACTGGACTGTTTTCTGGCCTGGCTGACGTCGATCATGATCGGGGCTCCGAAATTCATGGTGATCAGGCGACCACGGCTTCGCCGGAGGCGGCCATGATCTGCTCTTTGGTGGCGCTGGCGCCGAATTCTGCTGAAATCCTGCCCCGGCGCATCACCACGATCCGGTGCGCGATGCTGAGGCACTCGTTGACCTCGGAGGTCGAGAAGACGACCGCCAGGCCCTGCGCGGCGCGTTCGCTCAGCAAGCGGAAGACCTCCGCCTTGGCGCCAACATCGATGCCACGGCTCGGCTCGTCGAGGAGGATGACCTTGGGGTTGGTCGTCAGCATCTTGCCGATGACGACCTTCTGCTGATTGCCGCCCGACAGCGATCCGATCATGGCATTGCCGCCCGCGGTCTTGACGGTGACCTTGCGGATCGAGTCTTCGACCAGCTCTCGCTCTCTGGAGCGAGACAGAAACAGCCCTTTTGCGAACGCCTCGATGCTGGCAAGCGAGAGATTGCGGCCGACGGTCATCGTCTGCACCAGCCCGTCACGCTGGCGGTCCTCGGGGACGAGCACAAGACCTTTGGCGATGCGCTGGGCTATGCTCATTCTCGAGACATCCTCGCCTTCCAGCAGCGCCCGGCCGCCCGCCATCGGCATCCGCCCGGCGACGGCTTCCAGCAACTCCGTGCGTCCGGCGCCCATCAGCCCATAGATGCAGACGATCTCGCCCGCCCTGACATCGAGCGACAGGTGATCGACGACGGAATAGCCCGAGCCCGAAGCGTCTATGACGCTGACATCCTCGATCGACAGGGCGACCTCGCCGAACGCATGGCCGGTCGGCGGCGAGCCGAGATCGAAGTTCTCGCCCACCATGTTGCGGACGATCCACTCGAGATCGATGTCCCTGGCTTCGGCCGTTGCCGTTATCGCGCCGTCGCGCAGGACAACGGCGTAGTCGGTGATCTGCAGCGCCTCTTCGAGGTGATGTGAAATGTAGACGATGGAAACGCCGCGGCTGGTCAGGTCACGGATCACCTTGAACAGCACCTCCACCTCGGTCGCGCTGAGCGCCGAGGTCGGTTCGTCCATGATGAGGATGCGCGAGTCGACCGACAGTGCCCGCGCGATCTCGACGATCTGCTGCTGGCCGAGGCGCAAATCCTCGACCAGGGTCATCGGGTCGATGTCCTCTTCGAGATCGGCCATCAGCGCGCGCGCCTGGCGCGATTCCTCGGCGAAGTCGAGGCCGGTCCTGGTGCGCAGTTCACGGCCCATGAAGATGTTGTCACGAACGCTGAGGTTCGGCGCCAGGCTGAGTTCCTGGTGGATGATGGAGATGCCGCGATCGCGCGCGTCCGAGGACGAGGAAAAACTGACGAGATTGCCGTCGAGCACGATGTCGCCCGATGTCGGCGTGACGACGCCGGACAGGATCTTCATCAGCGTCGACTTGCCGGCGCCATTCTCGCCGAACAGTGTGGTGACCTTGCCGCGATGGATGTCGAAATTGACGCCCTTGAGCGCGTGAACGCCGCCATACGACATGACGATGTTGCGCGCCGAAAGCACGGCGTCGCCATTCGCGGGCGCGGTGTCGGCAGCCGGTATCATTGCACCTCCAGCCTCACCGGAGTGACCAGCCAGCTCTTCGGATTGACCAGCTTGAACGCGCCGACCACCGATATGGTCTTGCCGGTCAGAGCACTCGTATCGACCTTTGCCAGGACTTCCTTCTTCATCTCGTTGTTCAGCGCCGAGCCGGCGTCCTGGTATTCGATCTGATTGGTGAACTGACCGAATGTGATCTTGCCGGTGGCGTCGCGCAGCTCGGTGCCGTTGATCGCCGGCCCCGTCTGTACGCGAACCTGCAGCGTGTCCGGCACGCCCTCGACGGCGACCTTGTAGATGCCCGATTTTCCCTCGCCGACGACGCCGGTGAACTTGACCGATATGACCGGTCCGACGCCAGCCGGCACGCCGTATTCCTTCTCGGCCGTCGCCCTGTCCTTGGCGATCGCCGTTGCCACCGTCACCGCGTCGGCCGCTCGCGCTTCGACATCGGCCTGCACCTTGGGAAATTCCGACTTGCCATAGTCGGCCGCCGAAAAGACGGCGCTGCGAACGTCGCCCGCGGATCCGATCCTGACCACCTTGGTGTCGAGCGCCATGGCGCCGAGCAGGACGACAACCGCGGCGCCGGCAAGGATGCGGCGCAGGCCGGGCGAGACCTGCCGGGCCGATGCGGTGGTGGCCTTCGCGCTCATGATGCAAACACCGGCGATGCGGGTTTTCCGTTGTCACGCATTCGACGATCCTCCGTTCACATGGCGCTTCGCCGCGCTGGCCGCTCCATTGGACTGGTTCAGTTCGACAAGGGCACGGGCGGTGCATTCATCGGTGATCAGGCCGCTCAGGTAACGGCTTTCGAGCACTGCTTTGATCGCCCGCACTTTCACCTTGCCGCCGGCGACGGCGACAATCCTGCGGCCTTTCAATTGGTCCCGCGGCAGCGCCAGGATTCTTTCCGACAGCGCCGTTTCCACAGGACGCCCCTTGTCGTCGAAGAAGTGGGCGAGCAGCTCGCCGACGCCGCCATCGCGCTTGACCTCATCGATTTCGGAATGCTCGATCATGCCGGTTGCGACCAGCGAAGCTTCCCGCTCGGCGGTCCCTATGCCGACGAACATCAGGTCGGACCGGCCTGCCAGAGCGAAGACATCGCTGATGCCGCGCTGGCCGAGCAGCACCTCGCGGTCCTCGGCGGTGTTGGCGACGAAGGGCACCGGCATCACATAGGCCTGCGCGCCGGTCCGTTCGGCCAGCCGATGCATGACGTCGTGCGGATTGGCGGCAAATTTGCGCGTCACGCCGCCAAGCAGCGAGACGAAACGGATATGGGCGGCAGGAGTGCGCGTCAGATATTCGACGCTGGCCGCGAGGGTGCGGCCATGGCCGACGCCGATCAACATGTCTTCGCCACGATCGATCTCGCGCTTCAGGAACTGCGCACCGGCGATACCCAGTCCCCTAAGCGGCAAGTCTTCCTGATCCAGATCCGGAACCACCTCGCAATAATCGAGCCCGTATGCGGCGGTCAGGCGCTGCTCCAACTCCACACACTCGGCGACGTCGCCGTCGATAAAGACCCTGACCAGACCTTCCTGGTTGGCCTTGGTGATGAGCCGATGCGCCTTGAGGCTGGTCAGGCCAAGCCGCTTGGCGACCTGGGCCTGCGTGAGACCCCCGGCAAAGTGAAGCCACGCCGCGCGTGTGGCGAGGCTGGACTCGTGGTTGCGGTTAGCGGTTCCGCCAGATTTCAAGCCATCTCCTCCCCGAGATGATATTATTATCTTTGTGTGCAAAAATTTTCATACCTTTGCGTCGCTGTCAATCCCTCCGCCTGGCTCCCAGGCCATTGCGGGGATCCACAGGCCTCGCCCCTCGCCGATACGTCGCCCTCCCGGTCGGCGTCGGTCCATTAGGAGGTCGGCATGTTGGGTTGATCATATGGCGATGTTAAATTAACGTCAATTGATGTTATCAAATGTCTTCGTTGGCGGGATCATGGAGGCGAATTCCGCCAACATGCCAATTAAGTGACTGTTTTTAATTAGATATTTTCGTCGGTATAAAAATCCCAATCCATCTGTGAGTTGGGACATTTCGGGTGCGCGGCGCAACCAGGGGCAAACCGATCGGATTGCCCAGAAAAAGCGGGATCGGCATTGTCGATGACGCGCTCAGTCCAGCCGCATCAGGTTCCTGCCTTCGAGCTCCACGACAGCGGCCTCGACTTCCTGCGCGATGCGCTTGGCGTTCCAGCCCAGCGCCCGTCCGGCGATCATGGCAATCTCCTGCAGATCGCGACTTGTCAGTGAGCCGCCTATGGCGAGCGTGCTGCGACGCATCACGATGTCGGCCAGATGTTCGACGAACTCGTTGTGGACGATGTAGTCGATCTCCGATCTGCCGTAGCTGTCGGAGTCCGGCAAATCGCCCTGACCATCTGGCCCATGCGTGGCAATCTCCAGGGCTCTGGTCCCGTAGCGCGACAGCAATTGGTCGAGACGTCGTTCCTCTACGTCCGTCTCCGCTCGGGCCTTGGCTAGCCAGCTTGCGCGTGCCTCAGCATTGGCGGGGAAATCCTTTCCGCCGCCGATCGGCATGGATTGCGTCGTTACCTTACGGCTGCGCCGCAGACGGTCGAGTATCGCGTCGGCGACTTCCTCGGCAAAGCCCCGGAATGTCGTCCATTTGCCGCCGACCAGCGAAATGACCGCGAAGGGCCTGTCCCGGTCCGGCTCGGCGACTGGAGCGGAATGATCGCGACTGATCAGGCCCGGTAGCGATGCATCGGAGGCCGGGAGCGGCCTGATGCCGCTATAGGCGTAGACGATCTGGGCGTGTTCGAAAATCATGCCCGGCAACAGCGTCCGCACGCTCTCGAGCAGATAGTCGACTTCGTCGGGTTCGCAGCGGACCTCGTCGGGGTTGTCGGCCTTGATGTCGGTCGAGCCGACCAGCGCCAGACCGAGATAGTCGTAGACAAGGCAGATGCGGCCGTCATCGGCCTCGAAATAAAGCATCCGCCCCGCCAGGCTTTTTACCAGTTCGTCATGCTTCAGCAGGATGTGCGAGCCCTTGGTGCCGCCGATCATCTTCGACGGTGCACCGAGCAAGGCGTTGACATCGTCGATCCAGGGACCGGCGGCATTGACCACCAGCTTTGGCCGCACCGAAAATGCACCACCGTTCTCCGGCTGGAAGGTCAGTACGCCATTGGCCGAAGCCACCAGTGCTGTGTAGTTCGTGCTGGCGGAGGCTGCATTGGACCGCAAGCCGTCGAGGATCAACTCGAGCACCAGCCTTTCGGGATGGCTTATCTTGGCATCGTAATAGGTGCCGGTGGCGACGATCGAAGGGTTGAGCGCCGGCATCTCGCCCAGCGCCTGCCGCCGTCCAACCATGCGGTGGTGCGGCATGACTTGGTTTCGCGAGCCGTAGAAATCGTAGATCATCAGGCCGATCTTGATCAGGAGGGCGCCACGGCTGCGCGGCGCGCTGGTCGAGCCGAACAGCGTTCGCAGCGCCGCCAGCATGCCCTTGCTCCAGGAAAAGATCGGAATGACGGTCGGCAGCGGGCTGACATAGTGCGGTGCATTCTGCAAGAGCAGGTTGCGTTCGAGCGTCGACTGCGCCACCAGCCCGAACTCGCCGGTTTCGAGATATTTCAACCCGCCGTGGATGAGCCGCGATGGCGCGGCACTGGTGCCGGAGCCGAAATCCGCCTTGTCGACGATCAGACAGCTGACGCCTTGCGCGCACAGGTCGCGAAACAGCCCCGCCCCGTTTATGCCGGCGCCAAGAATGACGACGTCGACCTCGCCGGCCGTGGCCATGGCGGCGAGACGCCCGGCGGCATCTTCCGCACCTGCTGCGTCGGCTGAGCTCATTGTGCCGTCGTCTTGACGATGCGCAGCTTCACGCCAGCCCGTTCGAGGTGCTGCGCCTGTGCATCGCCCAGCCCCTCGGTCGTCAGCACGGCATCGAAACTGGTCAGATCGCCAAAGACATGCAGTGCGATCCGGTCGAACTTCGCATGGTCGACCAGCAGGATGCGCTTCACCGATGCGGCCATCATCGCCTGCTTGACCCTCACGACATTGGGATCCTGGATGAAGGCCGTGGTTCCGGTGATGGCCGAAGCCGAACAGATCAGGACATTGGCGCGAAGCTGCGCCACGGCGTTCTCGCAGACGATGCCGATATAGGCATTGTAGGTGCCGTGGTACTTGCCACCAAGACAGATGAAGTCGATGTCGTCGACATTGGTCAGCAGCGAAGCCGTCGCCACGCTGTTGGTGATGACGGTCAGCGGCTTGACGTCGAGCAGCAGCGTGGCGACGGCATTTGCCGTCGATGAATCGTCCAGCATGACCACCTGTCCGGCTTCGACATAATCCAGTGCCGCGCGCGCCAGCGTATCCTTCTCGACCCTGTTGACCGTCACCCGGTAACGAAAGGCACTTTCGTAGAGGCCGGAAGGCTGAACCGTCACCGCGCCGTGCAGTTTGCGCAGCACGCCCTGCTGCGCCAGCCGGTCGATGTGCCGGTGGATGGTCATGCGCGATACGCCAAAATGCTCGACCAGATCGTCGATGCGCACCTGGCCGAGCTTGATCACATACTCGGCGATCTCTTCGCGTCGTTCGTCGGCCTTGATCATGCAGTCCCCTTGGTGTCTGGCCGCGCCAGCCTTTCGATCTCAGGCCATTGCGACTTCAGCTGCTCGGCGATGCGGCAATAGAGGGAAAACCGCTCGCTGAACACTGCACTGGAGGCAGGCACGGGCTGATATTGGCGCGCCGTCATGCCGACCTGCCTGGCGCCCTGTTGCGGCGTCGTGAAGATGCCGACCGCGGCGCCGGCGCAAAGGGCGGCACCCAAGGCGGCGGCCTCGTCGGTCGAGGTGATGGTGACAGGGGCGTCCAGCACGTCGGCAAACATCTGGACGAAGGCCGGATTGCGCGAACCGCCGCCAGTCAGGCGTATCTCGCGGACCGCGAAGCCCTCGCGCAAGGCTTCGACATGGGTGCGATGATTGAAAACAATGCCTTCCAGAACCGCCTTCAGCATGTCGCCGCGATCGTGCCAGCCATGCAGGCCGACAAAACTTCCGCTGGCAACGTCGCCATAGGGGGAGCCGAACAGATAGGGATGAAACAGGATGGTCGAAGGCTTCTTCAGCGCCGCGTCGATCTCTGCTGCCAGCAGTTCGTGGATGGAGCCGCCATCGGCGTTTGTCCTGTCCTGCTCCGAGCGGCAGAAGGTGTCGAGAAACCAGTCGTAGTTTGCGGTCGAGGCCGGCGAGATCGCCATGTTGTTCCAACGGCCTGCATCGATGGCGTTGCGACAGAACCAGCGCCGGTCGACGCGCGGTTTCGAAGAGACGACTTCGTTGATGGAATAGGTGCCGGCGACGATGCTGAGCACGTCCTCCTCATGGCCGCCCATGCCAAGCGCCGAAGCGGTCACGTCGTGCAGGCCGCACGCGACCGGCGTTCCCTTGCGAAGGCCAGTCATTTCGGCGGCATCGGCGGTGACCTGGCCGACGATGTCGGCCGAATGCGCCACCGGCGGCAGCGCGTCGAAAAGGTCACCCAATCCAAAGATCTGCATCGCTTCCGGGGCGTAGGCCTGCGTGCGGAAATCCGTGAACGACGTGCTGGCCTCCGTACGGTCGGTGCCGATCGTGCCGGTCAGGCAAAAGCGAAGCCAGTCCTTGCAGGCCAGTATGTGACCGATGCGAGCATAGCGATCCGGATCGTTCTGCTTGAGCCATGCAAGCAGCGCCGAAGGCGCTGAAACATGCGGCGCCTGGCCGGTGCGCGCAAGCGCTTCGTCGAAGACCAGATCCACCGACCATCTTTCGATAATTTCGCCGGCGCGGCTGTCGAGCGACAGGATTCCGGGCCCCAGCGGCCGACGATCCTTGTCGAGCAGATAGAGACCGTCGCCATGCGCGGTCGCTGCCACCGCCCTGATATCGTCCGCCGGCCGGCCACAGAGCGCGATCGCTTCCTTGATGGCGTCGGCGGTCGCTTGCCAGAGGCCCGCCATGTCGCGCTCCACCCAGCGTGCATGAGGCATCGACTGCGGCACCCGCCGGCGCGCCACCGACAACTGCGTGCCATCGGCGTCGAAGATCACCGCCTTGGTGACCGTGAGACCGTTATCGATTCCGAGCAAACTGGGCATGATCACCGCCTCTTTCGGCAACTGGCGATGCGCACTGCGCGACAATCCTGCAGGCTGGGGCAAGGGCTACAGATATGGCGACAATCAATGGACAACGGCGATACAATGCGGCTGGCACCTTGCGGATTGAACGGACCATATAGCGATGTGATTTTAACGTCAATATGTGAGACAATGCCGCTGGCATCGCTGAGAATGAGCGTTGTCGAAAATCTGAAACTTACTAACTTTCTGATTTTGTTAAAATTTTTCGCTACAAAAATATCCCACCGAGATCGTTCATTCGGTCGGAACGGCCATGCCTTTCGAACTCGAAATCTCCGCGGACGCCGTGGAATCAGGCCGACGGATTCAGGACCTCATGGATTGCTTCGACAATGAAGTCCTGCGTGGGTTCGTCCAGGTAGGGGTTCAACGGCAGGCTGAAGACTTCATGGGCCAGCCTTTCGGTGACGGGGAGCCGCCCTGCGCTACTCGAAAGAATAGGTGAAGCCCTCCTTGGAGGCGCCGACTGTCACCTTGGTCATCTTTTCGCCCCCGAGTGACCGGTTCAGCACGCCTCGGCTCAATTCCGGCAGAAGCGTGTTGGTCAGGATGGCATCGATCATCCGGCCGCCGGACTCGATCTCGGTGCAGCGGGCCTTGACCAGGTCCATGACGCCGTCGCCGATCACCAATTCCGCGTCGTTGGTTGCACGCAGCCGGCGGGCGATCTTGGCGAACTGGTGGCGGGTGATCGCTTCGATCATCGAATCCGAAAGCGGATAGTAAGGAATGGTCACCACGCGGCCCAGAAAAGCCGCGGGGAAGACCTTCAGCAACGGGCTGCGCAAGGCGGTGTCCAGATCGTCGAGCCCGGCCCGTAGCGTGCCGTTCCTGGTCCGGTCCATGATGACTTCCGAGCCGACATTCGAGGTGAGCAGGATCAGCGTGTTCTTGAAATCGATGCGCCGGCCCTCGCTGTCGTCCATCATGCCCTTGTCGAAAACCTGGAAGAAGATTTCGTGCACGTCCGGATGGGCCTTCTCGACCTCGTCGAGCAGGATCACCGAATAGGGTTTGCGGCGGACCGCCTCGGTCAGGATTCCACCCTTGCCATAGCCGACATATCCGGGCGGAGCGCCCTTCAAGGTGGAGACCGTATGTGCCTCCTGGAACTCGGACATGTTGATCGAGATCAGGTTCTGCTCACCCCCATAGAGCGTTTCGGCCAGCGCCAATGCGGTTTCGGTCTTGCCGACGCCCGAGGGGCCGCAGAGCAGGAACACGCCCACCGGTTTTTCCGGCGCGCCGAGCCCGGCGCGGCTGGTCTGCACACGCTTGGCGATCATCTCCATGGCGTGATCCTGGCCGACCACGCGTTCGGACAGGGTGGCGGCGAGCCGCAGCGCCTTTTCGGTCTGGCTCGACAGCATCCGCCCGGTCGGGATTCCCGTCCAGTCCTGAACGACCGCCGCTATGGCGTTGCGGTCGACCGAAGGCAGGATCAGCGGCGTCTCGCCTTGCGCCTCGGCGAGTTCAGCCATCAGTTCGCGCAGCCGGGCGAGATCGGCGTCCGGTACCGGTGGAGGGGCATTGGCCGCCGCCGGTGTCTCCACGTCGGCCTTGGCCGTCTTGGCCTTGGCTTTTTTGGTTTTGGGCGTTTCGGTTTGGAGCGTTTCGGTCTTGGGCGAGGGAGTCTCCGCGGCGTCCGCGCCTGCCGTCTCGGCATTGGCCTCAGGCGTCTCCACCGCATCGAGCGGCACACCTTCGCCGCGCAGCCGGGCACGCAATTCGAGTATCTCGGCAACCAGGGCCTTTTCCCGATCCCAACGTTGTTGCGCTGCGGCCAGCGAGACCTGGGTTTCGGCAAGGCCGGTGTCGACCCGCGCCTGCCGCTCGGCCACTTCGATGCCGATCGCGGCCTCGCGGCCGATGATGCCGCGTTCGACCTCCAGCGCCTGGCGGCGACGCATGATGTCTTCGACCTCGGCCGGCGTGGCATGCTGCGATATGGCGACACGGGCGCAAGCGGTGTCGAGAAGGCTCACCGCCTTGTCGGGCAATTGCCGCGCCGGGATGTAGCGATGCGACAGGCCGACCGCCGCCTCGATCGCCTCGTCCAGTATCTGCACCTTGTGGTGCTGCTCCAGAACCCCGGCCACGCCGCGCAACATGAGAACGGCCACCACCTCCGACGGCTCGTCGATTTTCACCACCTGGAAACGGCGGGTCAGCGCCGGGTCTTTCTCGATGTGCTGCTTGTATTCGGCCCAGGTCGTTGCCGCGATGGTGCGCAGTTCGCCACGCGCCAGCGCCGGTTTCAGGAGATTGGCGGCATCGCCCGTTCCTGCCGCGCCGCCGGCGCCGATCAAGGTGTGGGCTTCGTCGATGAACAGGATGACCGGCGTTTCGGACGATTGAACCTCGTCGATGACAGCCTTGAGCCGTTTTTCGAACTCGCCCTTCACGCTTGCACCCGCCTGCATCAATCCGACATCGAGCATGCGGACACTGACATCCTGCAGCGTAGGCGGCACGTCGCCCTGGGCGATACGCAAGGCAAAGCCCTCGACGACCGCCGTCTTGCCGACGCCGGCCTCACCGGTCAGGATCGGGTTGTTTTGCCGCCGTCGCATCAGGATATCGACGATCTGCCTGATCTCCGGATCGCGGCCGACGACCGGATCGATCTTGCCGTCGCGGGCGCGCTGGGTCAGGTCGGTGGCGTATTTCGCCAGCGCCGAATCCCCGCCCGGAGCCCGCTTCGGCGTTTCGGCCGTGGGAACCGAGATGGCCGCGCCGGCTTCGAGCGAACCCTCCACGACATCGGCGAACCGCGCGATGACCGCGTCGGCGTCGATCTTGTCGAACTCGGAACTGATCTTCGACAACAGGCCTTCCAGCACCGGCGTCTTCAGGCAGGCAAGGAGAATATGTGCGCTGCGGACTTCCTCGACGCCGAATTCCAGCGTCGCCAGGTTCCAGGCTTCCTGGATGGCGTGGAAGATATGGTCGGAAAATTCCTCTATCGACGTCGCGCCGTAAGGCAGCTTGTCGACGGCGCGGGTCATATCGGCGGTGAGCCGGCTCGCATCCAGTCCCGCATCGGCGACTATCATTTGCACATCGGAGCGGTCGGAAAGCACGAGTTGCTCGATGAAGTGTACGAGTTCCACGTAAGGATTGCCGCGCAGTTTGGCGGTGTCGGCCGCGGCCTTGAAGGCGCGCACCCCGACAGGATTGAGCTTGCCGACCAGTTCCTTGCGTTTGAAGCTCTGCGACGACCGGCGCTGTTCCATCGAACGTGCTCCTGCAATCTGCCAGTCGATAACCTGCCACAGAAGCCGCCGATTGACAAAGTGCGTGATGGACGGGGCTAGATGCGCAGTCAGCCGGTACTCAAGAAGGTCGCGTTTAGCTTCTGTTAATTTTTGAGCAGTCGTTGAATTGTGGTAAAGTACAACCGTGTGATAACGTCGCGTCACGTACGGTTTGACGGCCGGTCGCTGGGGGTTGGTGTGATTGATCTCGCACTCTGGCTTACTCCGCTCGACGGTGAAAATCCGTCCGGGGAGGATTTGCGCAACGACCCGGCTTTTCATGAGCTGGAGCGCCTGACGGAAGCCCAGATAAAGGTCCTCCACGACGGCAACAACAAGGCCACCTCACAAAGCACCATTCCGGCCGACTGGGCGGCGGTGCTCGCCAAGGCAGATGAATTGCGCGCGCATGGCCGGGACCTGCGCCTGCTCGTCATCGTCACGCGCGCACTGGCCAATGAAGAGGGGCTGGCCGGCCTCGCGCAGGGCCTGACCCTCATTGCGCAGACTTTCGATCAGTATTGGGAAACCATGCATCCGGCATTGCGGCCCGGCGCTTCGCCACGCGATGCCGCCTTGCGCCGCATCAACGCGCTGCTCGACCTGCAGAATGGTCAGGACGGGCTGTTGGCGAACCTGCGGCAAATGACGTTCTTTGCGCCGCGCGCTATCGGCCCGATTCAGGGCATAGACCTGGAAAAGGGTGCGCTCGACGACCGCGTCATGCTCCAGGAAGCCGCCTCGGGGTTGAATGCCGCAGAAAAGGCGGCACTGGTCGGCGCGCACGGGCAACTCTTGAATCGGGTGCGTGCCGGATGCGCGGCACAGATGGATCAAGCCAACGCAGAGATGGTCTTGCTCATCGCCGACACCCGGGCAGCGATGGCGGCCCTCGACGCGGTCGAGACCGCCCTCAACGCTCGTCTCGATGGCGGCGGCGCTCCGGTTCCGGAATTAAAGCGGTTTCTGCAGCGTTTGCTGACGACCCTCGAACGGAACTCGGCAGCCGGCGCCGTGGCCAATGGCGCGGCCAAGCCACCCCCGCCGGCAGAACCGGCAACGCCTGCTCGAAACGGTCATGGAGCCGATGCGATGGCAAGTATGGCAAGCTACGCGGACTCGAGCACGGGGCTTCCCGACCGGATTTCCTCGCGTGACGACGTGGTGAAATGCCTCGACCTCGTCGTCGCCTTCTATGACCGCACCGAGCCGTCGAGCCCGATCCCGCACCTGGCTCGGCGTGTGCGCCGGATGGTGCACATGGATTTCGTTGAACTTATGGAAGATCTCGCCCCGTCGGGGCTGAAGGAATTCCGGCTCCTTGCCGGCGTTCCCGATGCCAAGAAGGCGGCTCAGAAGGATGAAAGGTAACAACACATGCCAGCCGAAAGCAAAGCGAAGGTCATCGAACGAAATCGCGCGCCGCGGGTGCAGATCGCCTACGATGTGGAAACCTATGGCAGCCCGACGACGATCGAACTGCCGTTCGTCATGGGCGTGATGGCCGATCTTTCCGGAGCTTCGCAAACCAAGGAAGCGTCAAAGTCGGTGCTGGACCGCTCCTTTGTCGAGACCGACGCGAACCGCTTCCCCAAGTTCATGGAGGCGCTCGGTCCCCGCGTCAAAGCCCGGGTGAAGAACACGCTGCCGCAGGCCGAAGGCCAGGAGCGTGACGAGGAACTGGCGCTCGATCTCACCTTCACCAAAATGGGCGATTTCGCCCCGGACAAGATCGCCGCGCAAGTTCCGCAACTGGCCGAGATCCTCAAGATGCGTCGTCAGCTCGAGGAATTGCTGGGCTTCATGGATGGCCGCGTCGACGCCGAAAAGCGCATCGCGCAGCTTCTGAACAACGAGCCGCTTCTTGGCAAGATCGCCAGTCAGGCGCTGACCGACGACGACAAGGCAGGGGAGTAGATCATGGCCGAACAGCAAAAGACCGCCGCCGTCGCCGCCGAGGCCGAAGCCATAGACCTTGGAGAATTCAGCGGGCTCCTCGAGAAGGATTTCAAGGTCAAGAAGGACGACAGCGAGAAGCTGCAGCAGCTCGTGCGCAATCTGGCGCTGGCGGCGCAGTCCCGTTCCGACACCACGACCATCTCGTCCAATGCGATCAAGTCGATCAAGTCGCTGATCGCGGGCATCGACAAGATGCTGACCACGCAGGTCAACGAGATCCTGCATGCGCCGGAAGTGCGAGAAATGGAAGGCACATGGCGCGGCCTCTGGTATCTCGTCAACAACACCGAGACGGATCAGAAGCTGAAGATCCGGGTGATGAACATTTCCAAGGAGCAGCTGGCCGACACGCTCGAAGACTTTGAAGGCCAGATGTGGGACCAGAGCCCGATCTTCAAGAAAGTCTATACAGACGAGTATTCGATGCTTGGCGGCGAGCCGATCGGCTGCGTGGTCGGCGCCTACGAATTCTCCAACCACCCGCGCGACGTCGGTCTGCTGCGCAACATCTCCGGCATCTGCGCCTCGGCGCATACGCCGTTCATCGCAGCCGCCTCGCCGCGCCTGTTCCGCATGGACAGCTGGCAGGAATTGCCGAACCCGCAAGACCTGCAGCAGATCGTCTCCAACCCGGCCTATGCATCGTGGCAGTCGCTGCGCGAGAGCGAGGACGCTCGCTACATCGGCCTGACCATGCCCCGCGTCCTGGCCCGGCTGCCCTACGGCACCGATACCGTTCCGGTGAAGGGCTTCACCTTCGAGGAAGAGGTGCAGGGGGACCACAACAAATATGTCTGGATGAATGCCGCCTTCCCGATGGGCGTCAACATCAACCGCAGCCACAAGCTGTTTGGCTGGGGCACGCAGATCCGTGGCGTCGAGAACGGCGGCACGGTGCTGAACCTGCCGGTGCACAGCTTCCCGACCGATGATGGGTCGATCGCGATGAAATGCCCGACCGAAGTCGCCATCGACGACCGACGCGAGGCCGAACTGGCCAAGCTCGGCCTGATGCCGATCCTGCACCGGAAGAACACCGATCTCGCGGCCTTCATCGGCGCGCACTCGCTGCAGGACGACGAGACGCGGGCGGGACGGCTGGTCGACCCGGACGCACAGTCGAACGAGCGGCTGAGCGCCAACCTGCCCTATCTCTTCCCGGTTTCGCGCTTTGCGCACTACCTCAAGGCCATTGCGCGCGACAAGGTCGGCTCGTTCAAGGAGCGCTCCGACATGCAGATCTGGTTGACCGAGTGGATCAACCGGTACGTGCTGGCCAACCCGGCCTTTGCCGACGACAAGGCGCGCGCCAAGCGCCCGCTTGCCGCCGCCGAGGTTCAGGTGGACAGTGTGGAGGGGCGTCCTGGCTATTACGCTGCCCGCTTCTATCTGCGCCCACATTACCAGCTGGAGGGCATCAATGCCTCGCTCCGACTGGTGTCGGAACTACCGTCCGTGAAGACTTGATTTGCAGCAACCAGACCTTGTTTTTGTTTGAAAGCGGTGGAGAAAGACAATGCCAGTGAAGATTGATGGTTTTCTGAAGGTTCCGGATATCAAAGGCCCGAGCACCCGCGACGGCCACGATGACGAGATCGAAATCCATGGCGTCGACTACAAGATGGTCGCACCTTATGATCCGAATTCGCTCTCACGCCGTGGCCGCGTGTCCATGGGCATGATCAAATTCATCAAGCATTACGACAAATCCTCGCCCTACCTGAAGAAGGCTTTGTTCGAGAACAAGGCCCTGGATGAGGTGGTGTTCTCGGCACGGCGGACCATCGATGGTGAGACCAAGGATTACCTGGTGGTCACCCTCACCGACGCCTCGATCATGGAATACGACATGTCGCAGGCGCCGGACGAGGAAGACCTGATCCAGGAAGAGGTCAGCTTCGCCTACAAGAAGATCAAGTTCGTCTATGACGGCAATGATGAAGCCGAAATGGATGTCTATGTCGGCAAGTGAGGTTCGGCGACCCGGCGCGGGCAAGCAGCAGACTACCGGCAGCTTGCGGGCAAAAAGCGAGGCCGTCCAGCCTTCACTTTGGGATCGCCTCGTCAATGACCTGCCGGGCCTGACTTCGGAGATAGACGGGCTGCGCCATGTCTTGCTCGACGAGCTTGGCGCGGACCGTCTCGACACACTCGTCGCCGGCAGTGCGCGCGCCATAGACGCCGATGCGGAGCTGACACCCGATCAAAAACGGCGTCTGCATCGATTGGCCTTTCAGACCCAGCACCGCGTCGAGATCGAAAGCCGCGGCGTGGTGGTTTCGGCTCGCGTGCTCAGGGAAGCGGTGCGGCGTGACATCGAGGCGCTCTTCAACACCGAGCGCTTCGAGGCCACTCCGTTGCTTTCCGATCTGGAAAACGAACAGGTGTCGGACAATCCACCTTCGCTCGCCGATTTTCCGGAGGTGCGTCGAAGCGTGGTCAATTACGGCGTGCCTTCCTTCTCGGGCCGGTCGTCCCGCGACTTTGATCGCGACGTGCTGGCGCGTGAGATCCGCGCAGTGCTCGCCACCTTCGAGCCTCGCCTCAAGGAGAGCGCAACAACGGTTACGGTCACCCTCGGCGACAAGACCGTTGGCCTGAAGATCGAGATAGACGCCGTGCTGATCATGACGCCGACGCCGGAACGCATGCGCCTGCGCACCACGATCAATCTCGATAACGGCTTGGCGCGGACCGAAATTAGGGACGCCTGAGATGGATCGGGTCTTCGTCGAATATTACGAGGAGGAACTGACCCATATCCGTGGCCTTGCGGCGGAATTTGCCGACATGCATCCGGCGGTGGCGCGCAACCTTTCCCTCGATACGGTCCCATGTCCGGACCCCTATGTCGAGCGACTGCTGGACGGCGTCGCCTTCCTCGCCGCGCGCACCCGGCTCAAGGTCGATGCCGAGCGCTCGCGATTTTCACGCAGCGTGCTTGAGGTTCTCTATCCCGATCTGGTCACGCCGGCGCCGGCAACGGCGATGGCGGTGCTGAAGCCCGGCCAGCAGGTCCAGACCATGCTCGCCGGCCACGTCGTCAAACGCAACACGCGCCTGGTTTCCAGCCTGCAGCCCGGCCTGTCGACGCGCTGCACGTTCTCCACCGCGCAAGAAATGACCCTATGGCCGATAGCGGTCACTTCGGTGAGCTATTTCCAGGATCGCAGCGCGCTGGCGATGGCCGGCATAGGGCCGATCGGCGGCGTCGGCGGCGCGGCGGCGCTCCGCATCGTGCTGGCCCGAACCGGAAAAGGCAGGCTCGACGAACTGGCGCTCGACCGGCTCGACCTCTATTTTGCTGGACGCACCAAGGCGCCGCTCCTGTTCGATGCGATTTTCGGCGCCTGCTCGGCCGTTGGCGCACGCCCGGAAGGCAAAACCAACCCATTGTCACCCCTGCCGGCACCCGAAATGGTCGGCATCAGCGACGACGAGGCCCTGATGCCTCGTACCCGTCCGACATTCGAGGGGTACCGCCTGCTGCGCGAATATTTCATGATGCCCGAGCGCTTTCACTATGCGCGGGTTTCCGGGCTTCAGCCCGTCGTGCGCCGATGCGCCGCCGGGCTCGAGATCATCTTCTTGTTCAGACGCGCGGTGCCCGAACTTGCCGACCTGACACCGGCGGACTTCGAACTTTTCGCAACGCCGATCATCAATCTGTTCGAGCGTGAGTGCAACGTCATCGAGGTCGATGCGCGCAAGACGCGTCAGGTGCTGCATGCAGACCGAACGCGGGCGCGCGACTTCGAAATCTACCGGGTCATCCGCGTCGAGGATGCCGACACAGAAGGCAACGACGCCGAAATCCCCGAACTCTTCAGCCTGGGGCAGAACCGCGGCAGTGGCTGGGTCTATTCAACCGAGCGGCGCCCACGTCGGGCGACGGAGGAGGAGCGGCGCGACGGCCTGACCCGAACGTCATACACCGGGGACGACGTTTTCCTGGCCATATCCCGGCCGCTCGCAAGCCCGGCGAACCGGCCGCTCAAGCGTCTCGACGTCATGGCGCTTTGCACCAATCGTGATCTGCCGATCCTCGATGACAATCCGACATTGACGCTGGAGGCCGGCGACCCGGTCGAAAGTGTCAGGCTGCTTGGCGCGCTGCGTCCGCCACAGCCGGCCATCCCCGCGGCACTGCCGGCTGGGGCCGACGGTGAATCGCGGGCCGACGATCTTGCCTGGCGGCTGGTGGCGCAGCTCGCGCTCAATTTCCTCAGCCTTGCCAAGGAAGGCCGCGGCATCGACCCTCTGCATGCTCTGCTCGACCTCTATGCCGACCGCGGCGATCCGAGCCTTGCCCGCAATGTGCATTCGATCGTGCGTATCGACTCGCAGCCGGTCATCGAACGGCTGCAGATCGACGGGCCGATGTGCTTCGGACGCGGCACCGAAGTGACGTTGCACGTTGATCAATCGGTCCTGGCCGGCCAAAGCACCTTGCTGCTTTCGGCCTTGCTGGCGCGGCTGTTTGCCCGCCACGCCGGAATAAACGGCTTCGTGCGAACCCGCACGCGGCTGCTGCAGAAGCAGGAGGATGTGCCATGGCCGATGACGCCCGGCAATCGCTACCTGATCTAGACCAGCCCAGCCCGAACCGGGTCGAAGGTCTGTCCGAGACGTTCGACTTCTTCGAACTGCTGCGCCGTCTCGAACAGCGTAGCGGTCTGTTCGGCCATTCCGGCCGCCCCGACCGTGAGCCGGCTCGGCTCGGCCAGCATGTGCGCCTCGCCTTTTCGGCGCGGGACCTAGTTCAGTTCCGCGAAGCCGAGGGCGAGACGCCGGCCCGGGTCACGGTTGCAAATCTCGGCCTGCTGGGACCCGAGGGTCCCATGCCGCTGCATCTGACGCGCTGGGTGCTCGACCGCCTGTCGCAGCGCTGGTTCGCCGGCACCGACGCTCAGCTGACCAGCGACACGACGTTCGTGGACTTCGTCAACATTCTGCAGCACCGCATGATTGCCCTCTACTACCGGGCGTGGGCGGACGCGCATCCGGCCGTACAGGTCGAACGGGCGGTCGGCGGACGTGTTCGCGCCATGCTGGAAGCAATGGCTGGGATCGGACTTCCCGGCACCCAGGACGCCGATCTCGATACGGTAAAGCTTCGCCAGGCGGCTTCGCTCGCCAGCCAGGTCGACGGCCCGGAACGGCTGACGCTGTTCCTGGCGGAAGCATTCAAGGTGCCGGTGCAGATCAGGGAGTTCATCGCTGCCTGGATAACCGTGCCGACCAACCTCCAGACCCGCCTTGCAAAGGCCTATGCGGGGCTCGGCCGGGGGGCGACGATCGGCCCGCGGGTTTTCAACCGCCAGAGCAGGATCGAACTGCGCGTCGGCCCGCTGGGGTATGAGGACTTCAAGGCCTTCCTGCCTGGCGGCCAGCGGCTCAAACTGTTCAAACAGGCCGTTCGCGACATGATCGGGGAATCGCTCGACGTCGACCTGCGCATCGTGCTTGCGCGCGAAGCCGTGCCGCCGCCGCGCATCGGATCGGCACAGCTCGGCCGGACCACCTGGCTTGCGCGGCCCGCCGAAAGGGGCGATGCTGACGACATGCGGCTGCGGACAATCGTCGGATGGCGGCCGGAAATCGCGGGGGTCGCGGCATGAGTCTGCTGCTGACGCTGGAGCAAGGGCCACGCACCCAGGCGGTACGGCAGACCCGGCTGGACGAGGGTGAGCTGGTGATCGGCCGCAGCGCCGACGCGGGCTGGCAGATCGACGATCCAGACATGTTCGTTTCGCGGGCTCACTGCAAGATTTCTGGCGGGCGAGACGGGTATTTTGTAACCGACACGTCGAGCAGCGGATTGTTCATAAACGGCTCTGACAGCCCGCTCGGCGCCGGCAAGTCGACGCGCCTTCAAAGCGGCATGCGGCTGAGGCTGGGCGACTACATCGTCTATGTCGACCTGCAGTCGCCAGTCGCTCAAGCACCCGCAGCCGGCCAGCCGGTTCCCGAACGCGTACCGCAGCCATCTCGGGCGCCGGTGAGCATCGGCCGCGATGATTTCTTTTCCGCCAAGGTCGAAGAAGAGCCGCGACGGCCACGTCCGGCCGATCTGCCGAACCCGTTCGAGCAGCCGGTTCCGGGCGCGTTCGAGCGTGCCGCATCCCAGCGCAACTCACCTGCTTTCGATGACCCGTTCAGCCTCGATCCGGTTGCAACCCCTGTGTCGAGAAATGCCGCCCCTTTTCTCGAGCCGAGCGGTGCGGCGAACTTGGCGGACCCATTCAGCCTCGACCCGGTACCATCCCCCAGCCGCGGAGCCGAACCGGCTGCCGGAAAGCCGTCCGATTTCAATGATGATTTTGGTTTCGGACCGGCGGCAGTACCCAGTTCGGCAAACGGCGGCGGCTCGACCGGACAGCGCGAGCGCGCCGCCCAACGACCCCAATCCACCAATCCCTGGGATTTGCCCGTGCAAGCGGCGGATACCCCTCCCCCGCCACGTGCGGTCGCTGCTGCCAAACCCGCCCGCCCGCCCGCCGCGCCACAGCCGGGGGAGTCGGCGCTTCGCTCGGCATTCCTGCACGGCATGGGCGTCGAGGAAGCCGATTTCCCCGGACGCGACAGCATCGCGGAAATGGAGAAGTTTGGCCGCGAGTATCGGCTGATGATGGAAGGCCTGATGCAGCTTCTGCGCAAGCGGGCCGAGGAAAAGGGAAACGCCCGCGTCGCGCAAACCATGGTCGGAGCCTCCGAGGTCAATCCGCTCAAGTTTCTGCCAACTGTCGATGATGCCATCGTCACGCTTATCGCCGAGCGCAGCCCCGGATTTCTTGCCGGCGAAGCGGCAATCGCCGACGCGGTTCGCGATCTCGCGCAACATCACGTGCGCGCCTGGCGCGGCATACAGGCCGCCTTGCGGCGGATGATCGACCGTTTTGACCCGGCCGAGATCGAGGAAGAGCTGAAATCGAATTCGGCGATCGGCACCCTGCTTTCAGGCGGGCGCGGCGCCAAGCTGTGGGAGCTTTACCAGAAACGCCATCGTGAAATCGCCGAGAGCGCGGAAAAGAGCTTCCTTGGCGAAATCGGCGCTGATTTTCGGGATGCTTACGAGGAGGAGTGAGAGATGATCGATCGACGTGAATTTGTCGTTGCCCTGGGCGCGACGGGGCTGCTTGCAGCCTGCCAGAGCGGTCCGCCAAAGCCATCGGTGATCACCGTCAACGTGACCGGCGGGGCCGGCATGAACCCAGGACCAGGTGGCGGCGATCGGCCGGTGACGGTTCTCGTGATGCGGCTGAAAAGCGCCGGCAAATTCAATTCTGCCGACTATTTTGCGCTGCAGGGGGATGCCGGCACGGCGCTGGCAGGCGATCTTATCGGGTCCGACCAGATCGCTGTCGGGCCGGGGAAATCCGCATCCAAAACCATCACCGTCGAGCCGGACGCGACGGCGCTGGGCTTCGTTGCATTGATCCGCGAGCCTGGCGGCAGGAACTGGCGGACAACCAAGTCGGTATCGCCGGGATCGAAGTTCACGATCAACGTCACGCTTGGCAGCGGCGGCATTTCCGCTTAGCGGCCAAGGCAAGGGGAGCTCAATGCAGAGAGCAGCGGCATGAGCGATGCAAACAGGGTGCTATGGTCCGAGGGGCTTTTCCTGCGGACCCAGCATTTCCAGCAGCAGGATCGCTTCTTCGAGGCGACGGTGCGCGGCGCGTTGCAGGCCGGGCAACTGCATACGTTCGGCTTTCAACAGCTGACGCTGGACCAGGCATTGCTGGACGCCGGCCAGATTTCGATCCTGTCCGCACGGGGCATCTTCCCGGACGGAACGCCTTTTTCCATTCCAGATATGATGGACGCGCCGCGACCGCTGCCGGTGACCCCGGACACTGGCGC
Organism: Mesorhizobium sp. P2_C7; assembly: GCF_056404515.1. Classification (NCBI taxonomy): domain Bacteria; kingdom Pseudomonadati; phylum Pseudomonadota; class Alphaproteobacteria; order Hyphomicrobiales; family Phyllobacteriaceae; genus Mesorhizobium; species Mesorhizobium sp. P2_C7. The sequence continues at coordinate 273,053 of NZ_JBFUDW010000004.1, forward strand.
CGGACCGGTGCTGGTCGCCTTGCCGCTGGAGCCTGCCGGCGGTGTCGGCTTCGATCCGGCGCACGCCGCCGCCTCGGGAGCCCGATATCATGGGCGGATCGTTTCGGTGCGTGACGCAGTCCAGGGCGGTTCAGACCCTGAAGAAATCGAAATCGCCCGCCCGCAGGCGCTGCTGCTTGCACCCGGCAAGTCGGTCGGTGGCTACACGGCCTTGCCGATAGCCGACCTCAAGGGCGTTCGAGCCGATGGCGGCGTCTCCCTGGACGAGACCTTCCTGCCACCGACACTGATTACCGGCGCGGTGGCCTGGTATCGGCAATTGTTGCTGGAAGTTGTCACCGGTCTCGACCAGATCGCCGAGGCGCATGGCAAGATGGTCATGGGTGGGCCTGGGCGCAGCGTTGAAGATCTGCTGATGCTCAATCTCGCCAATGCGGCGCGCCCGCGGCTGGCCCACATACTGGCCCAGGATGTCTTCCATCCGGCCGAGCTTTACCTGGAGCTAGCCGGGCTTGCCGGTTCGATGGCTACCTACGGATCGAGCGCACGGCGGCTGGGCGAGCTGCCGGCCTACGATCACATGGCCCCCGGCCCCGCCTATTCGGCACTGGCGGATGCGCTGCGCTCGCTCATCCTCAGCCTGCGCTACATCGAGCCGAAATCGCGTGCGCTGCCTGTCATGCGGCATTCGACCAATGTCTGGAAAATCCGCATCGACAACCCGAAGCTGCTGGTGGCCAGCCGGATCGTCATCCGGGTCGGTTCGGAGCTGTCGGAGGACGCGCTGCGCAAGATCTTCGTCAACCAGGCGACCGTCGGCTCGGCCGACCAGTTCGAGGGCCTGTGGAAATCGCGCTTGCCCGGCATTCCGCTGAAACCGCTTCATTCGCAGCCGCGCGAAATCCCTTACGATGGCGATCGGCTATGCCTCGAGCTGGACCAGAAAAGCGAGTACTGGGCGTCGCTGCTCGACGCTCCCGGCTTCGTCATCGGCGTTTCGGGCGTGTTGCCAAGCGAGCCGCAGGTGGACTGCTATTCGGTGAACAGGTGAGATGATGAGCCGCGATGATCCTTTCGGACTGTCGGAGGATCGCGAACGCACTCGCATTCGATTGACCGGCGCGCCGATGCCGCGGCCCATGGCGCCACTCTTGCCTGGCGCGGCAGTCAAGCGAGCCCGCACCCACCCGAACGCGCTCGTCAACGCATTCGCGCCCTTGCTCGAGTTCGCTCCCGAGCTTGAAAGCGCGCTGGCGCCGGACAATCCGGAAGCACTGCGTACCCGGTTGCTCGAAGAACTGGTGCGGGCCCGCGACACGGCAATGACGGCGGGATCCTCAATGGAGCGGGCCGACCAGGCAGCATGGGTCGTGGCGGCGCTGCTCGACGATCTGGCCCTGAACACGCCATGGGGCGGGGCCAGCGCCTGGCCGCGGCAGCCGCTCGTTGTCATGCTGCGCGGCGATGTCGATGCCGGAACGCAGTTCTTCACACGTCTCGACGAACTCGAGCGCCATCCGAACCGGGATCGCGAATTGCTGGAGCTGCAGTATCACTGCCTGGCGCTTGGCTTCCGTGGCAAATATCGTGTGGCAAACCGGTCAGGCGACCGCTCGATCAATGCCGTTCGTGTGGCGGCGGCACGCTTCTTGCGCGATGTCGACGCCGAAGGCGCGCCCTTGTCGCCAAACTGGAAGGGCGTGATCGCATCCGACGAGCCGCAGCGCTTCATCGTTCCGATCTGGGTCATGGCGCTCGGTGCGGCGGTCGTTGCCACGGCAGTCCATGTCGGGCTCTCGACGGGACTGAGCAGCCAGGCGGTCGAGCTTTCCGCACTTGTTCGTGCGCTGCCGCCGCCTGCACGCGGCGACATCACCCGGGCTTCGCCCAAGGTCGATGCCCCGCCGCCAGAGAAAGTGGATTTTGCGCTGTTGCCGGAATTTCAGGCCGGGGCGCCAGCCGAGCTGAAATCCGCCCTCAGCGGCACCGAAAGCGTTTCGGTGGCCAAGCTGATCATCCAGGCCTCCAACCCCGAACTGTTCCAGTCGTCGCGGCCACAACTGACCGAGGGTTTCGAGCCCCTGATCGGGTCGATCGCCAAGGTGATCCTCGCCAATCAGGAGCTCATCGGAAAGATCACGGTGATCGGTCATACGGACAGCGTTCCGCTGCAGAAGACCAATCCGCTGTCGACCAATCAGCGACTGTCCGAGGCTCGCGCCCAGACGATTGCCGACATGCTGGTCCAGAACGGAGTGCCGCAGGATCGCGTCCGTTCCGAAGGCCGCGCAGCCACCGATCCAGTGGCCACCGACAGCACGCGCGAGGGGCGGGCCTTGAACCGCCGCGTCGAGGTGCTCGTCGAAAAGAGGCTGTGAGATGTTCATCCTGCGCTTCATGTGGGCAGTTCTGACATCGCGCTGGCTGTGGACGCTGATCGGCATCACGCTGCTTTCCCTGGTCATCTGGGTGTTCGGTCCGATCGTCAGGGTCGGTCCCTACGAACCGTTCGCCTCTGAAAATGTGCGCATCGTCATCATCGCGCTGCTGGTCATCTTCTGGCTGATCTGGCTGATCGTCGCCCAGCGCCGGGCGATCCGCGCCAACCGCATGTTCGTCGCCGAGATTGCCGCACCAGCGGTGGAAAAGCCGCTCAGCCCCGGCGAAGAGAATGTCGCAGCCGTGGGCGCCAAGTTCGCCGAGGTGATGACCGAACTGAAGCGCCGCAAGCTGGGCGGACGCAAGTTTCTGCGCGAGATGCCGTGGTATGTGATCGTCGGGCCGCCGGCCACCGGCAAGACCACCGCCTTGCGGCAGTCCGGACTGAATTTTCCGATCGACCTCACCGACGACCTGCAGGGGGTCGGCGGTACGCGCAACTGCGACTGGTTCTTTTCCGAAAATGCGGTTCTGATCGACACCGCGGGCCGCTATGTCCAGCAGGAGAGCCAGCCCGATGTGGACGCAGCGGAATGGCTGGGCTTCCTCGACCTGTTGAAGAAGCACCGGGGCCGCCGCGCGCTCAACGGCGTGATCGTCGCGCTTTCGATCGACGTGCTTTCGGAAGGCGACGACGCCATCAAGGCGCACGGCCGCAAGATCCGCCGCCGGTTGGCCGAGCTCAACGACCGCCTCGAAATCCGCCTTCCGGTCTATCTGATGCTGACCAAGGCCGATCTGATCAAGGGGTTCGAGGCTTTCTTCGGCGGCTTGTCCACCGCCTCGCGCGAGCAGGTATGGGGAACGACCTTCGCGCTGGATGCGCGTGTGGATGCCAAGACCATCGAACGAGAGATTTCGACGCTGGCGACGGAACTCGAGCGGCGGCTGGTGCCGCGCCTGGAGGATGAGGACAAACTCGCCGCCCGTGCCGAGATCTTCAGGTTTCCCGCCCAACTCGCAAGCCTGTCCGAACCGATCCAGGTGCTGGTCGAGGCGATGTTCGGCGAAAGCCGGTATGAAGAGGTCGCCTGGCTGCGCGGGCTCTATCTGACATCGGCGACGCAGGAAGGGGCGCCCATCGATCGGCTGACCGCGGCGCTGTCTTCTTCCTTCGGCCTACCGCCACGGCGGGCCCTGCCCGCACCACGGGTCGAGAAACGTAGCTTCTTCCTCAAGCACCTGCTCACCGAAGTCATCTTCAAGGAAGCCGGCCTCGGTACGTTCGACCCGCTGGCGCAACGTCGCCGCGCCTGGATCTGGCGCGGTGCCGCGGCTGCATGTGCCGTGGCGGGCTTGTTGGCCAGTGCGGTGTTCACCTGGTCCTACTACGACAACCGCTATGCGATCTCGGCGCAGGCAGGCCAGTTCGAGGCCCTGCAAGCGCCGCTGACCTCTGTCGCCGCAACCCCGGCATCGGTGGAACAGCCTGCCATGGACGGCGCGCTCGGTGCGATGGACGCGGTCGCAACTGCCCGGACAGCACCGCCGGGCGCCGCCCATGACCTGCTGGGGCCATCGGCCTCGGCGGAACTGGTGCGGGCGCAGACCGACACCTACGACCACGCCCTGCGCAACGTCCTCGAGCCACGCATGGTCGCACTTCTCGAGGCGACCATGTGGCGGCAGATCCGCGATCCGGATTTCATGCTCGGGGCACTGAAGACCTATCGCATGATGACCGGGCTGTCGCAGATGGATCCCGATTTCGCCCAGAACTGGTGGGTCAACAGCCTGCCCGAATTCGCCGCCGCGGCACCATTTCCGACCGCCGATGCCGAAGAGCACCAGCTTGCCGCAATCCGCCGCATGACGGTCGACGAAAGCTATATCGCGCCCGACCAGGCGCTGGTTGCCGAGGCGCTGAAGACGGTGTGCACGATTTCACTGCCGGCGCGTGCCTACAAGCAGTTGCTGGCCGATCCGGCAGTGGCCGGGCTGAAGGAGTGGATTCCGGCCAATTTCGCCGGCCCCAACGGTGGCAAGGTGTTTGCGCGGCGTTCCGCCAAGACACTTCGCGTCGGCATTTCCGGAGCCTTCACCTATTCCGGCTTCCACGACGTCATTCTCGACCGCATCGACGATGTCGCCGCCCAGGCGGCGCTCGATCGCGCCGTTTTCGCCGGCGGCTGCTCGGAAAACTCAGAAACCTCGGTCTCGGCGCTGTCCGAGGATATTCTGAAGCTCTACTATGACGACTATATCGCGCAATGGGACAGCTTCCTGCGCGACATGAGGCTCGCGCCACTGACCGATCTCAATGTCGCCAGTGAAAATCTGAAGGACCTGTCGAGTGCCGATTCGGCGCTGAAGCGGCTGCTTACGGCGGTCGTTCAGGAGACCGAGTTGACGCGCTCCGACGATGACGCGCCCGCCGACAACAAAGCGGCGGCCAAGGGCGCTTCGAAACTGCTCGGCAAGCTTGGCAAGCTCGGCAAGCTGGCCACAAGCGGCGCGAAACTGCTTCCTCGCGCCGGATCGGCCAGCGAGGTGGACCTGACCGGCAATCTGGTGGCCGAACATTTCAAACCGCTCAAGAGCACCATCGCCGAGGTCGACGGCCAGCCGCCGGCACTGGATGCCGCGGTTGTCGCGCTGACAGCGCTTTCGAACGTGCTGCAGACGGTCAGCGCGAACCCCAATCCGCAGGATGCCATCAAGAAGCAGGGCGGCCTTGCCGAACTGACGGGGGCGGTCGCCAGGCAGGCACAGATCCTGCCCGACCCCATCAACAYGTGGCTCGGCGGGATTGCCGGCGATACCAGCAATTTGACCCAGAAGGCGGTCACTTCGGAGCTCAACGCCATCTGGCGGGCCGACATACTGCCTTTCTGCCAGGCCGCGCTGAACGACCGCTATCCCTTCAGCGCCGAGAGCGCTGTGGACGTCAATGTGCGTGATTTCGCCCGCCTGTTCGGACCGGCCGGGCTGATCGACGGTTTCATCAACGACCACCTGATCAACTATGTCGACACGACCAGCCAGCCATGGAAGTGGCGCGCCGACTTCGGCCTCGATCCTGCGGCGCTGCCGGCGTTCGAGCAGGCCAGGCATATCCGCGACGATCTCTTTCCCGGTGGTACCGGACCGGTGATGAGCTTCACGCTCGAGCCGAAGGACCTGTCTCCCAACGTCACGCGCGTAACGCTCAATCTCGATGGCCAGAGCCTGGTCTACTACAACAACGCGACGCGGCCGCAGCCGATGACCTGGCCCGGCAAGGACGGCACCGGGGTCATTACGCTCGCCTTCCAGCCGATCGACGGATCGCCGGAAGTCCTGCTCAACGAGACCGGCAGCTGGGCATGGCTGAGGATGCTGCGCAGCGGCCGTTTCGCCGGCACTTCGCTGTCCGATGTCTACAGCCTGCGCCTGGGCACGAAAGGCATGTATGCCGATTTCGAGCTCAAGGCCGCCAGCGTCGAAAACCCGTACAATTTGGAAATGTTCAAGAAATTCTCATGTCCGCCACAGATATGATCCTGCCAGGCTTTTACGGCAAAATGCCTGCCACCGGCGATTTCGTCACACGGCGGCTGCCGGGGGATTTTGTCCGCGTCTGGGACCGCTGGCTGGCGCAGCATCTCGTCCCGCTGTTTGGTTCGGAATTCTGGCCAAGCACAACCGTTTTGCGTTTCCTGGCTGGCCCGGCTTCCTTCGGCGCATCGGCAGGCATCGTTGTGCAGAGCGCCGACAGAGTTGGCAGACAATTCCCTTTGACCATCGTCGCGCAGCTTGCCGAAGCACCCGTTCAGCTGGCCGACGCCGAGGCGTGGTTTGCCAGCATCGAAGAGGCGGCCATCGCTGCACAGCAAGGCGAGCTGACCCCCGACGAACTGGATGCCGCGCTGGGCGCCCTGCCCGTGCCGATTGTCGAGCCAAGCGAAGGGCTCATCAGCGACATGGTGATGTGGACTGCCCGTTCGGATCTTTTCGACATCGACCCGCAATCGCCGCAAGCGAGGCTGGAACAGATCTTTGCGGCGAGCTGGGAGACCAATTGATGGAGGCAAATTCGACGATATGCAGTAGCCGGTACCCACGTCGCGCCGGCAAATTGTTTCCAAGCTATACCCAAGACAGTTGAAGGTCCGTTGTTTCACCGTCGCGCAAGGATGCCTTGTTTCAAATGTGGATACTGTCCAACCATACGCCATTCGCCGCTCAGGAAAGCTGGACGCGTGACGAGCGAGGACATGAGGTCTGGCTGATCGCGATCAAGGCGTCGTTCGAGATCGATGCCGACGGCAAGCAGCGGCTCTTGAAGAACCAGACGCCGGTGACCCTGGCACCTCTACACGGGGCCGATCCGAACGAACTTCTCGACGAAACTGATCTCAATCTTGAGAAAAAGCATACGGATGTTCTGGTCGAAGGACACGTCTATGCGCCCGGCAGGCGTCCAGCCATCGAGAGCGCGGCGCGCATAAAGGTCGGCGACGTGGACAAGACCCTCAACGTGGTGGGGGACCGCGTGTTTATGCCTGGCCCGGTGTCGGTGCGGATGAGCCGGGCGGAGCCATTCACGAGAATGCCGATCAGCTGGCGCCGGACTTACGGCGGCACGGATATGGAGGCATCAAAGCCGGATTGGGACCAGCGCAATCCAGTTGGTACGGGGTTTGCAATCGACCCCCAGCGGCTAGTTGGCAAAGCCGGACCTAACTTTGAGTATTCCAACGCGCCCTATCGCGACCACAAGAGCGGCACACCGGCTAGCTTCGGTCCGGTGGCGCGTCACTGGCAGCCGCGGATAAGATACGCTGGCACCTATGGCGAAGAATGGGAGAAGACGCGCGATCCGCTTTTGCCGCGCGATTTCAGCCGTATGTACTATCAATGCGCCCCGGAAGATCAACAAACCAAAACTCCGCTGATTGGCTATGAGGACGTTCGGCTGGGGAATTTCACCGAGGATGGCTTCTGGCAATTCCTTCTGCCGCGCATAAAATTCGACCTGACCACGGAGTTCTACAATCGTCCGGATCGCGAGAACGGCGAAGCCACCATCCATACCCTGCGCATCAAGCCCGATTTACGGCAGTTCTCGATTACGTGGATGTCCGCCCTGCCGGTGCCTTTCGACGAGGAACGGCTGAAGAATACAAATCTGCGTATCAGGCCACGGACAGGCATTTCGCCGACAGTAGCGGCAACAGGCATTTGGCAACCGGAAGAAAACGAATGACGACAAAACGGGCCACGATTGTCGTCGTCGGCGTTGGAGTACGCACGCCGTTGGGTTTTGACGCGTCCTCAAGTGCAGCGGCTGTCCGCGCCGGTATCTCGGCCATCCAGGATCATCCCCATATGGTGGACCGTTTCGGTGAGCGGATGAAAATCACTCGCGACATCGGCGTAGATGCGAGCCTTGCCGGCCCGGAACGCGCTGTGGAAATCGCGATCTCACCGGCACTCGACGCCTTGCGGCCATTGCGAGCATCACTGCAGTCGCCCGAAGTGTGCCTTATTCTCTCCACCGGAGAGCCAAGGCCAGGTCAACCGGATGGGTTTGCCGCTCAGGTGGACGCCAAGTTGCGCAAGCTGCTGGCCCATCATGTTGTCCTCGAAGGTGGCGGTTCAATAGCTGGTGGCCACGCCGGTGGGCTACTGGCGATCTACCATGCCTGCAAGACACTGCGAGATGGAAAAGCCACGTTCTGCCTCGCGGGCGGCGTCGATACCTATCTTGAACCGGAAACCCTCGAGTGGCTGGATGAAAACGAGCAACTCCACTCAGAGGGCAACATCTACGGCTTCTGTCCGGGCGAGGCGGCAGGATTCTGTCTGCTGACGACGTTGACTACTGCACGAGCGTTTGGGCTGCAACCTCTTCTCGAGATCGTCAGTGCCTCGACGGCGAGCGAAGAAAACAGGATCAAGACAGAGACGGTCGTGCTCGGCGAAGGGTTGGGCGCGGCCTTCCGCTTCCTTTTCGAGGACGCGCCGATCGATCCGGTCGGTCGCATCATCTGCGACATGAACGGCGAACGCTATCGCGGGAACGAATATGGCTTCGCTGTCATCCGCAACCCAGGCCGCTTCAAGGATGCGGCGGACTTCGAGACCCCGGCCGACTGTTGGGGCGATGTCGGCGCGGCGTCCGGTCCGCTGTTCGTTGGTTTGATAAGCGAGGCCGAAGCGCGGAACTACCAGAACGGGCCGCTGTCCCTGATCTGGGCGAGTTCAGAGAACGGCTCCCGTGCCGCCGTGCTGCTGGGCGGACCGAGGAGGGCCGCCTGATGCCCAGTCATATCACGGTCAACGGCCTCGGGCTGACCTACAAAGGCACTATCGGCCTCTCGATAGCGACGATCCCCGATGTCTGCAAGACACCCAGCCCTGGTGGTCCGATCCCCCTGCCCTATCCCAACATCGCCACGCAAAGCTCATTGAAGGACGGCACGACGACCGTCCTCGCCAAGGGCGGCAAGATGATTGCGATTAAGGGCTCGCAGTATGGCATGAGTTCCGGCGACGAGCCCGGCACGGTCGGTGGCGTAAAGTCCAACGTCTTCAAGAAGGCAACGGATTGGATACTTTACTCGTTTGATGTGAAGATGGACGGCAAGAATGCCTGCCGACACACAGACAAGAAATTCCACAACGACAAGAATACCGTGAATTTGGCTGGCGATGTTGATCCATTGGGGCCAGCCAACACCAATCCATTGAAGATCGATTGTGCCAACGGCCCGGCGAAAAAGAAGGGCAAGAAGCACGTCAAATTCGACGATTGCGAGAAGCAAGAGATTTGCGCCAAGTGCGCGGCAATCAACGATGCCGCGAAGGCCGGTGAAATGAAACGTGTGACCTGGGATGGGAATCGCTCTGCGGGCTATGCCAAAAGGCGCACGCAAGGCAACACCGAATGCAAACGCCTCAAAGATGCGGCAGTGGCAAAAAAACCTGCCGAGATTGAGTTCTACAAAGACTGCGCGAAGGAAAAGGCGGAAGAGCAAGAATACTCCGGATTTAGCCCCGACCACAGCAACGAGCTCCAGTTGAATGGTCACCCAACGGATGCCAAGAATCTCAAATGGATGTCGAGCCGCGCGAATTCGTGGATGGGGTCGAGCATGAAGAAGTATCGCGCCAAGACGGATTTCTGGCGAAAGGGTGGAAACAAACCCCACACTGGGGTTTTCCCCAATTGTTGCGGATGGGAGGAGCCAGCAAGTGCCTAAGAAACCTGAACTGAAGGAGCTGATCGAAAAGATCGTTGAGGCCCAACAGAAGTATGACTCGCTCAAATACGACGAGGAATTGCCACACGAACTTGGCAGGCCGGCGACCGATGAAGAGATCGCCAAGCTTGAGAAACGGCTGGGCATACCGCTGCCGGAATCATATCGCGAATTTCTGAAGCTCCACAATGGCTGGAGTGATTTCGATGCTGGCGGCAAGCTGCTGTCCACGCAGGATCACGACAGCAAATGGGTAAAAGACAAAATCGAGTTCTGGGGCGACCTGTGGCCGGATGACGAGGACAACCCTTTCGACAACGGTGCGATCCCGGTCATGTTTGGCGAAGATCTGAGCCATTTCCTGGTACTTGATCCGTCCCGCGTTAAGAAGAATGGGAAAGTCGACTTCATCGAGTTCGAGGACATGTACCAGAGTGACGCCTACAAGGACTTTACCGATTACTTAGTATTCAAGCTTGAGACTCTCGAATACATGATCGATGAGGAAGTGAACGGAACATCAAGCGACGAAGACAACGAATAGGTGTCAAATTGGGTGCAGGTTCATGAAGCTGCCTCCGCAACTGCTTCGACCCTTTTCCGTCGAAGGCAAAATCGCGTGCAAGGTAATGCTCGACCTGACGGTCTACCTGAAAGGCCCCACCCAGGCCGAGCTCGATTTCCTCATCGAGCTTTACCGGCAGGCCTCTCCGCCAGGCTCGATTCAGAAGATCGGGCTTGCAGAGTTTCCGTATTGGCTGCTGGCTTCCGCGCCTGAGTTGACAAGGAGTGGCCGCGTTGCGGCAAGGAACGGTCTTCCGGAGCCGTATCTTCAACCGGTTTACAGACGCATTCGTGAAGGCAGAGCGTTCGAGCTTCGCTATTGGGATCACGTTTCGATTGACGATCCGAGAGGCAGCTGGAGTTTTTCGTGTAACCGTATTCATAGACGTGACAGCGGCCTGCATTCGGCTGTCCGTGTCCTCGCTCCACTTGACACAGAAGTTGGCGTACTCGTCGGCCTGGCCCGCAATATTGTCGACAATGTTGAATTTATTTCTGGTCACGGTGGGCTGACTTTTGCCTACGATCCATGGGAACGACTTCCGGCGTTTGACTACATATACGCTCAAGCGAAGCGATACTGGGGAATAGACATAGAGAATCTGAACCTGACGCTTCCTGTCAGCAACCTCGGGATCAAAACGGTGAGCTGGCTGACACTTCTCGGCGAGGGCCTGTCAGCGATCGACGCTTCTTGGGCGGAACTGGTGAAAAGCTGCGCGTCCCTCAGTTCCGTCGACATCGAGCGCGGACGACGAGGCTACCTGATGCGACTTGGCTCAGAGCCGAATGTCGAAGACATGAACCGACCGAAAACGGTCAATGATGCCTATTTCGACGCAAGCCGCCTTCTGGAACCTCTTTTCCTTCGGGAACACCCAAGATTTTCAGGCAGACTTTTTTTCGAGAACGACAACACGGTCGAGTGGATCCACAGGTTCATCAATCCCTTGGGCTGGCGATAGGATCGGCAAGCAAGCGCCGCTCGATTGCCCATACTTTGACCCTGTCGGCAACCGGCAGATATGGAGGATCCTGGTCGAAATGTTCGGCAATCTTGTCTCCCAGCAAGTCGGGTTCGACTGAGAAAAGCTCGTCATGCTCTTTGGCTTCGGGGAAAAGCTCCAGGAAGGAAATGCCGGCGGCGGCGACCAGAGCAGGTGTGCGCATCTGGTGGATCAGCCAATGCAGAATGTTGCGGTCGCCCAGCATGCCGGCGCCACGTACGGCCAAAGGCGCGGTTTCAGGCGATTTGAACAGTCCACCCATCCAGGCGCGGACATCCCTGTCGGGTGAGGCCTTGACGGCGGCGCGCAACGCCGTCATTGCGTCAGCGCTTCTGCTGACGGCAACCTTGCGAAGTTCGGAGCTAGCCAGGTCGCCTGAACCGAGTTCCGCCAGTGACCAGGCGGCCCAGAAGCGTGGCAACTCTTCGGTATCATCCAACGCAGTGCTCAGTTGCGGAAGGAGATCGGCTCGTCCGATTTTTCCGGCAAGCCGCAGGGACGCGGCGCGAACTCGTGCATCCGGATCGCGCACAAGTCGAACCAGCATCTGCTTCGGGTCGACGCCATGCCCAAGGCAAGCCGATACGCCGAGATATCGCTTGAACGCATCCTGCGCTCCGATCCAGTCCCGCACCAGCGGCGCGATCGTTGCGGGCTGGTGCCACGCCAGCGCGCCGACCAATCCGCAAGCATCGTCCTCGCTTCGATTCCCATGCTCGACAACCTCGGCAATGCGGCGGCTGTCGTTCAATTCTATCGCCATCCATCCATACAGAAACAACTCGCCTTTCTCGGGGAAATCCTCATACACCGCAACGATGAACGGCCAAGCGGCCGACCCTGCGATACGCAAGCCATCCAGGTTGGCTTCCAAGCGCCGGTCGACACCGGCGACCACATCCAGGTTCGGCGGATCCGACGCCATCAAAGTGTCGCGTTGCGCCCAGAAGAATGCGACCTGCTCGGCGTGCTGCCTTACGACATCCGGCACTATCCGCCGACCGGGCGTGCCTTCTGATTTCGACTTGTCGCTTGCCGCCAACATCAATTGAGGTCGATCGAACCGCCACGGATACGATTGGTGGCGCTCGCCTGGCTGGTGACGAAAGTACCGCGAATGGTGATGCGGCCATCCTTTTCCATCAGGATCGTCGCCTTGCCGCATCGCAGCTCGATGCGCTCTTCCCCGGTAATGCGAACGCGCTCGCCGTCCCGCACGACCTGTGGCGCCGCAGTCTTGCGCGCCGGATCGACGATGCGGCCAACGATGAGCGGCCTGGCGGGATCGCCCTCTTGAAAGAGCAAAGCCACCTCGGAGCCGATCATATCGGACGTCAGCCCGGTCAAGCTGCGCGCGGGCAAGGCTGTCTGTTCCGGATTGCCGGGGAATACCACCAGCGGTGACGCCGCATCATCGAAACCGAGAAAGATGCCGATCACCACACCGTCAATGTGTTCGCGAACGTCACTCATCGCTGCATCCTCAATTCTCGCTGATCTTCGAGCCCTTGATCGTTATGTCACTCGATGCCTTGATGCCAATCTTGCCGCTTGCTTTGACCGAAATGTCCTTCCCCTCCAGGGCAATGGTACCGTCCTTCTTCATCATGAATTTGGCCGAACCACACTTGATCAGAATTTCGTCACCAACGGTAATAACCAGCTTTTTGCCGACATTGATTGAACTGTCTTCCCCGATCTGGATTGAACTCGCACCGGTCACTGACAGCGAACTCCCTCCACCAACCGTCGTTGTGTCATCGGCCGCGATGCTGGCGCTGCGCGCGGCACCAACGTTGAAAGACTGGGCGCTGCCTATAGTGACGCTCTGATCCGCTCCAACATTGACGCTCTGCGCCGCCGCTATGTTCCAACTGTCCGACGCGCCGATATCGTGGCTCTGCGCTGCACCGACAGTGACCGACCGTATGGCACCGATGGTGTTCATCTGTGCCGCGCCGACTGTTCGGGTCTCGGCGGCGCCGACCGTGTCGATGCGTGCTGCGCCCACCGTGATGGTCTGGACGATCCCCACCGTCTGGGAATGGTTGGCATCGATGTTCTCCGTCGAGTTCGACACGACATGGATGGTCTCGTTGGCCATGACCGTCAGCGAACGGTTGGCGCCCACCGTCTCGGTGTCGTTCGAGCCGATATTCGTGGTCTGGTCGACGCCGACCTTGACCGTCTTGTTGTTGCCGACGTCCTCGTCGAGGTTGTGGCCGACGGAGTGCTTTGCGTCGTGGTCGATGCGGTCGGACTGGTCGTGCTGGACCAGCTTGGTGCGGTCGTGCTTGATCAGAAGGTTGTGGTCCTTCTGCGCCTGGAAATTGACCAGTTCCGAGCCGGCCTTGTCCTCGAACATCAGCTCGTTGTAGCCGCCGCCGCCTTTGGAGGAGTCCGACTTCCAGCCGGACTGCGTGGCGCTGCCCGGCAGCCCGTAAGGCGGCATCTGTGAGGCGTTGTAGACCCTGCCGGTGATGATCGGCAGATCCGGGTCACCCTCGATGAAATCGACGATCACCTCCTGGCCGATGCGCGGTATCTGGATGAACCCCCAGCCGCTGCCGGCCCAGGTCTGCGACACCCGCACGAAGCAGGAACTGTTCTCATCCTTCTTGCCCAGACGATCCCAATGGAACTGGACCTTCACGCGGGCATATTTGTCGGTGAATATTTCCTCGCCGGATGGACCGACCACCGTCGCGGTCTGCGGCCCGCGCATGATTGGCCGTGGCGTGATCCGTGGCGGGCGATAGGCCACGGCGGTCGGCGCCACGCCTAGGATCACCTGGAAGTTCTCGCTGTCGACGTCGGCAAGGGCTCTATAGCCCGGGTCGAACAGCCTGTATTCGGCGCTGACCACCAGATATTCCTGGTTCTGGTCCTCGCGTGGAAAACCGTCCAGCGTGAACTTGCAGCCCGAATAGAGGCCGCGCACGGTGCCGACAGCGGCGATGCGCTGGTGCACGGCCTGGACTTCCTCGCGGCGGATCGCGGCCAGGCTGTCGCCCCGGCCCACTTCGAGATGCGCACCGGGCTGGCGATAGTTCTCGCCCGCCGCCAGCTTGTGGCTGAACGGCTGGGTCGACTTGGCCATGAGGTCGGCGCCCGGCTTCTTGAAATCATAATCGGTGTGGGCGTAGGCACCCGGGCGCACCGAACTGCCCGGTATCCATTCGGTGATGTATTCGACATCACGCCGGGAACCCTGGCCTTCAAAATGATAGGGCACTTTCTCGTAGCCCGGCGCAGGCTTCAGCTTGCTCATCGCGTCGACCAGGACAAGCGTGTGCTTGCCCTCGTCATGCTCGAAGAAATACAGGATGCCTTCATGCTCGAGCAGTCGCTGCACGAAATCCAGATCGGTCTCGTCATACTGCACGCAGTATTCGCGCGGCGGGTAGGATCCCTGCAGGCGCAGATCAAATTCCGCCACGCTGTATTTCTTGAAGATGTCCTTGACGATGTCGACGACGCTCTTGTTCTGGAAAATACGGCAATCGGTGGTGTTGCCGAGAAACCAGAGCCACGGCCTGACGACCGCTTCGTAATAGGCCAGCCGGTCCTCGATGCGGGTGAGCCGGAACTCGGATACGATGCCGCTGAACCAGCGTTTCGGATCGGATTCACCTTCGACCGAGACCGGACCCCCCAACATCTTCAGCGGATCGATATTGGGGTCCGTGCTTACGAACCCGGCCGTATAGGCGAAACAACGGCTGATCTCATCGCGCCCGATGAGATGCGTGAAGGTCAACAGGTCGGCGCCAACCGGTGTCTGCACAACCGTGGCACGTTCGTTCGGCATGGGTCGTGCCCCTCCTGGACGCGGCCGCCGGCGCGAAGGATTGAAGTTCCCGCATTGTGTTCAGGAACTTTTTCGACCCGCCGCACCAGGCCATCCGGAGCCTACCACATGTTGCCCTGCGGACCAAAGAGGGCCGGTGGCGCTTGAAACTTGCCTTGTCGAATCAACGGCTCGGAACGCGGCTGTGCTGTTCTACGCGCAAACTGCTAGAATGGTGCAGTATCGATCAACGATCCGCGGCGATCCTGGATGTACATCAGTCTGCAAATCAGCAATGTCGACGCCCTGCCCGCCGGCATCCCGACCGGCTACGCAGCGCGCGATCGCGGCTTCGAAATCGGACGCGATGCTTGTGACTGGACCTTGCCGGATCCCGACAAGTTCATCTCGGGCCGTCACTGCGAGGTTCTGTACGAGGCAGGAGCGTTCTGGCTGCACGATGTCTCGCGCAATGGGACCTTCATCAACGGATCGAGCCAGCGCATGACCGGCCCGCATCGGCTGGGCCATGGCGACAGGATGCTGATCGGCCGTTATGTCATCGTCGTGTCGATCGACGAGGAGCGCGCCACGGCAGGCTATCCCCAAGCCAACCAAAATTCGACGCCGCGAGAAATGCCGGTCGCGACGGGCCGGCCGCTGGAATTCGGAGGCGGGGCTTTCTTCGAGCCTGCACAGCAACGGTCCGGGCAGCGCATTCCAGTGTCGGCGTCCTCGTCGACCCCGACACCGCTGCCCTCGACCAGGGACGAGGTGCTGCGGGAGATCGCTATCGGAGCCGGCATTTCGCCGGAACTGCTTCAATTGCGCGACCCGCATGAAGTTGCCGCCGAAATCGGCGCGGTCCTGCGGGCGGTGGTCGAAGAACTGACCTTGCTGCTGAAAGCCCGCGCGGCCGCGAAAACGTTGGCCAAGAGCACACAACGAACGATGATCAGCGCCGCGGACAACAATCCGCTGAAGTTCGTTCCGGGGACCGACGACATCCTGGAAATCATGTTCGCCCGTCGCAGGGCCGGCTATCTTGATGCCAGGCGCAGCATCGAGGATGCATTCCACGATCTCAAGACGCACGAATTTGCCACCTATGCAGCCATGCAAACCGCGCTCTCCCGCCTGCTTGACGACCTGTCGCCCGAGGCGATCAGCAGGAAACTCCCGCCTACGTCGTTTACGTCGAAGAAGAGCCAGGCCTGGGACGCCTATGTCGCGACATGGCGGACCATGGAGGAAGCACACGAAAACGGCATGCTGGACATATTCCTGGCCTATTTCAGCGAGGCGTACGCCAAAGCCGACAAGCAAAAATAGGCGATCCCAAGAAACGCGTGGCCAGGAAACGGATGGCCAAGTAACGCATGGTACAGCAGTCGGCGAAGAAAAGTCCCTTCGACGCCCGGCATCCGGTTCCAATCGACGATTTCTGAGATTACGATCACGTACGACAGTTCGCCAAGCGGGTAAGACTCATTGAGCTGGGGGTCTGCGGCAAATGTCATGTGACGGCGGGATAGCGTTTTCCAGTCAATCGTCCTCCGGACACTGCCACAGCCGGCGGGGGTCGTATTTCCATTCCCCGACCAGCAACCGTTTTGCGCCCATCTCGCCCGATCGCGGCCACACCGCCTGCACGGACGGTCGGCGATGAGCTCGAAGGACGACCCCTTCGGCCTGGCGGGCAAGACCGTCATTCGCGCAAGTCCACGGCGCGAGAAAAAATCGCCACCAGTTCCCGAGCTACCTGCCGCTGACGGAGGCCAAGGCCAACCCTCTCCGGTCAAGGATTCAACGGTGTTCGATCCTGGTGTCGGGCGGCATACACCGCCGGGCTGGGCATCCGGAACCGTGATTTATCAAGGTGCGGCTTTGGGCGCCGCGGCCGGTGCTGCCTCTTCCGCCGCCGCGCCGGCCCGGGCGGTCGAGCAGGCGATCCTGTTCGACGCCGCGGACACGGTCAAATACGCCGCGGCAAACCCCATTCTCGCGGCGGCGGCACCTTTGCTGATGCTGTTCGGGCAGCTCAGGCTGATGCCCGTGGAAAGACAAGCGGAGCCACTGGCGCAACATGTCGCCGACGCGATCGAAAAATTCGACCGAACGATGGAGAAGACCGGCGTTCCCGAAGAGGATGCTCGGATCGCGAAATTTGCTCTGTGCGAAACCGCCGACGATCTCATCGGCAACCTGCCTTGGCCCAAGAGCGACGACTGGGCGCAAAACGCCATGCTGCGGCAGTTCTTTCACACCGAGATCACCGGCACAGGCTTCTACGAAGCCCTGAACACGATACTGGCCAATCCCGAGACGCACTACGATCTGCTCGAACTGATGCATGCCTGCCTGTCGCTGGGTTTCGAGGGCCAGTACCGAGGCGTGAGGCGCGAAGACAACAATCTCGAACGCGTTCGACGCGACGTCTACGAGACGCTTCGCTATTTCAGGGCGCGTGCAGGCGAGGACATCTCGCCGCGCTGGCAGGGCCTGGCGGCGACCATGGCGCAGCCGTCGTCCCGCCTGCCGCTCTGGGTCGTTGCAGCAGCGGCGACGGCGCTGCTGACAGCGGCGTTTTTTGCATTGCGGGTCTTCATCACCAATGAGGGCGACGCCACCGCCGGTGAATTGCTGGCACTCAACCCGTCGACACCAGTCGCCATCGAGCGCGCCAGCGTGGCGCCGTTGGCCGAGCCGGTGAAAGCCACCCCACCTGCAGCCACCGCGCAGATTGATCGCATTCGTTCGGCACTGGCCAAGGAAGTCGAAGGCGGCGGGCTGACCATCGGCACGAAGGGCAACTTCATCGTGCTGGAAATCAACAATGTCCTGCTGTTCCAGTCCGGCAGGGCCGAGGCGAAGCCGGAGTTCCAGCCCATTGCCGCCGACATCGCCGCGGCGCTGCAGCCCGAGCCCGGGCAAATCCGGATCGTCGGCCACACGGACAATGTGAAACCGCGAAAGTCGAGCCCGTTCAAATCCAACTTCGACCTTTCGGTCGCCCGGGCCAAGGCTGTCGAAACGATGATGGCACCGAAATTCAGCGATCCCTCGCGACTGACGGTCGATGGCAAAGGCGAGGACGAACCGATCGCCGACAATGCGACGCCGGAAGGCCGCGCCAAGAACCGCCGTGTCGATGTGATGATCCCCAGGGAGGAAACATTGTGAGCACGGCCTGTTGGAAGCGCCCATGACGCGTTGGCTGCTGCGGATGTTCAGCGTTATCGCGCTGGCCGGCTTCGCGGCGGCAGTGTGGTTTGGCGGGCCATTGATCCGCTTCGCAGATACCCGGCCACTGGGGCCCGCCTGGCTGCGCGCAACCATCATTGGCGTGATCGTGGCGGCGCCGGCGCTGTTCTACGGGCTGCGCTTCTGGCAAGCGAGAAAGGCGCAAAAGGCACTCGAGACCGTCGTCGCTCACAATGATGACCGCGATGACGATTCGCGGGTGCTGGAAGCTCGCATGAATGAGGCCGTGGCGGCGCTCAAACGGTCGAGCGGCAAGCGCAACTTCCTCTATGAGATCCCGTGGTACGTCGTCATAGGCCCGCCGGGTGCCGGCAAGACAACGGCCCTGGTCAATTCGGGTCTGAACTTTCCGCTTGCCGGTTCGGGGGACGCCCAGCCGGTGGCTGGCGTTGGCGGAACACGCTCCTGCGACTGGTGGTTTACCGACCAGGCCGTGCTGATCGACACCGCCGGACGCTACACGACGCAGGACTCCCATGCCGAGAGCGACAGGAAGAGCTGGCTCGCCTTTTTGTCGCTGCTCAAGAAATACCGCACCAGACAACCGATAAACGGCGTCATCCTGGCCATCAGCCTTGCCGATCTTATGAGCTTCGACGATCAGCAGCTCGACGCCCACATCGTCGAGATACGCAGCCGCCTGAGGGAAATCCACGAGACGCTGAAAATCCAGTTTCCAGTCTACCTGCTTTTCACCAAGGCCGATCTTGTTTCCGGGTTCATGGATTACTTCGGCGATTTCGACGAACCGCGCAGGCGAAAAGTGTGGGGCGCGACGTTCCAGACGGCGGAGCGCGACAGGAACATGGCCGCCGAGGCACCTGCCGAATTCGACGTGCTGGCAAACCGACTGGCAGACGAGATGGCCGACCGCCTCCAGGACGAGGCCGATCCGCTCACGCGCATCTCCATCTTTGGCTTTCCGGCGCAGTTCGGCGCGCTGCGGAGGCGAATTACCAGTTTTGTCGCCGGCCTGTTCGATCCGGCGCGCAGCCAGGTGAATGTCAGCCTGCGTGGACTCTATTTTTCGTCAGGCACGCAAGAGGGAACGCCGATCGATCAGGTGCTGGGCGCAATCGGCCGCGATTTCGGCAGCAACGCCCGCCCTCACCTTTCCGGAACCGGCAAAAGCTTCTTTCTGCATGATCTGCTTACGAACGTCATTTTTGCCGAATCCGGATGGGTTTCGTACGACAAAGCGGCTGCAAGGCGCGCAGCGATCGCCAGATTTGGCGGCCTCGGCGCAATAGCTTTGGTCGCTGCTGCTGCACTGGGTACGCTCGGGCTGAGCGTCGCGGCCAACCGGTCGCTGATCGCCTCCACAAGTCTGGCCATGGGCCAGTACCGCCAGACGGCGGCCCCCCTGCTCGAAAGCACGACGGTCACTGATGTCGACCTCGAAAACGTCATCGGGCCGCTCGACCAGTTGCGCGATCTGCCGGCCGGGTTCGAAACCGGTGACCTACCGACTCCGATCGAGGAGACGTTCGGCCTCAGTCAGCGGGAGAGACTTCTTTCGGCATCCAAAACGGCTTATCGGCAAGGGCTGGAACGAATGTTCCGATCGCGCCTGCTGATCCAGGCTGAGCGGACGATCCAGGCCAAAATGGCTGATCCCGTCGCGCTCTACGAACCGTTGAAAATCTATCTGATGCTTGGCGGCAAGGCGCCCAAGGTCGATGACGCGTTGATCGTTTCCTGGATGAAGCAGGATTGGGAGCAGAACCGATATCCAGGCGAAAACAACCGAGCAGGACGGGAGCAACTCGAAAAGCACCTGCGCGCCATGCTGGCATTGGACGACGCCTATGATCCGGTTTTCGAACTCAACCAGCCGCTTGTCGAAGCCGCCCAACGTTCTCTCGGGCGCATGAGCCTTGCCGATCGAGCGTCCGCATTGATCCGGTCAGCGATATACGCGGCAGCACTGGACGACTTTTCTGTTTCCCTGAAAGGCGGCCCGGAAGCGCAAGTGCTGTTCGAGCGCATCAACGGCAGCGATCTGTCAGGCCTTCGTGTTCCCGGTATCTACACCTATGCCGGCTTCCACACCTTCTATCTCCCGCAACTTTCGCGCATTGCGCAGATGCTTGTCGACGAGCAATGGGTTCTCGGCGGAGGCGGTGAGCAAGGCGACATCGATCAGCAGTTGCTCAAGCTGGGCCCCGAACTTCTCGATCGCTACGGGAAGGAGTTCGCAGCCGCGTGGAACAGCGTCCTCGACCAGTTGAAGTTCAAAGCGATGCTGACGGACAAGCCGCACTACATCGCGCTTTCTGCCGCTGCCTCCCCGACCTCGCCGATAAACCAGCTCTTTGCGGCGATCGCCAACGAAACAGCGCTGACGCGAGACCCTGGTGACGGCAACGGTCCTGGCGCCGAAGAAGCAGGTACGGCCCAAAACCAGCCGGGGCACGCCGCAGATCTGGGCAAGGGTCTGGCCCGCATCGGCATACAAATCGCGACCGGCAAATCGCAAAGTCGCGCCGGCACAAGGGCGGCCGACACACAGAACCCGAATCCAGGTGCGAACATTGAAGCGCACTTCAGACCCTTCCAGGTCTTGGTGAACGGCCCTGCCGGACACCGCCCAATCGATGCCTTGACCCAGAACTTCAGCGATATCTATCAGAGCCTGCAACTGGCGGCCGAAGTTCCTTCGCAGACGGAGCGCGTCAATACGAACCTGCAGCTGCAGATAGCCACCCTTCGCGCCAATGTCTCGCGTCTGCCCAAGCAACTTGGCCGGATGGTCAACGCAACGGCGGATGAGTTTGAAGGCAACGTCGCCGAAACCTCGGTGGCAAACTTGAACCAGATGCTCGACCAGACGGTGACGGCTCCCTGTGAGGCGGCGATCAACGGCCGGTATCCCTTCGCCGGCGACGGCACCGAGGATGTTGCCATGGCGGATTTCGCGAAACTTTTCGCGCCGGGCGGGCTGATGGACCGGTTCTTCGCACAAAACCTCGCATCGCTGATCGACATGACCGGCCAGGACTGGAGCTGGAAACAGGATGCGCGCTTTGGACGCGACCTGTCGAAATCGACCCTGAAAGACTTCCAGCTGGCGGCGGACATCCGCAGCGCCTTCTTTCCATCGGGCGGTTCAGTGCCCTTGGTCAGCGTCACCTTCACCCCATTCTCGCTGCATGGCGACGCCGATACGGCGATACTCGATGTCGATGGTCAGATCGTCCAGAGCAACCAGACAGGTAACGCGCCAAGCACCGTGACCTGGCCGATCGGTACATCGTCCGCATCCGCCAGTCTAAGCCTGACGCCGGAAATGCCAGGCCGCGAATCCGCCATCAAGTTCGAAGGGCCGTGGGCGCTGAAGCGGCTTCTGGACAAGGCTGCCGTCATCGGCAGCGACAGCAATATGCAGGCACGCTTCGTGATCGGCGGCCGCGACGTTACCTATACGATCCAGGCAGGCTCCGGCACCAACCCCTTCTTGCTCCCCGCGCTTTCCGGGTTCAGCTGTCCGAAAGCGTTTTGAGATGGGGATCCGCAGACCACGCAGAGACCTTAGTTTTCGATACTTTAATGTTCGAGCCTGTGGCAAAGTAACACGAGCGAGCGCCTGAAAGTGCGCCGCAGAGGACGCTTGAGAAGCGCTTGGTGGCAAAGTGAACACTGTCGCCCTTCCCTTTGAGAGCTTCGGGGTAAGCCACAAAGGCTGTGTCCGTGAGCTCAATGAAGACAACTATCTGGTCGAGCCACAAACTGGTCTCTGGGTGGTAGCCGACGGAATGGGTGGACATGACGCGGGAGAGGTCGCTTCGGCCAGTATCGTCGATCATCTGGCAACGATCGGCATTGCCAGCTCCGCACCTGATCTTCGGGCGCGCTTCGAGGACAGGCTGAGCAGGGCCAATGCCGAGATCCGCGGCATATCCGAATCTCGCGGCATAACCATTGGCTCGACTGTTGCCGCCCTGCTGGCGATGGACGGGCGGTTTGCCTGCCTGTGGGCGGGTGACAGCCGCGTCTATCTGATCCGCAACGCCTCGATCTCGCAGATCTCGAAGGATCATACCGAAGTTCAGGAGCTCGTGGACAGAGGCATGATCAGCGAAAGCGAAGCACGCACCTGGCCGCGCCGCAATGTCATCACGCATGCGGTCGGCGTCAGCGACGAGATCGTCATCGATTTCCAGCAAGGCGAAATCATGCCGGGGGACATTTTTGTGCTGAACACCGATGGGCTGACGGCGCATGTCACCGACGCCGAGATCGAGGCGGCGACCGTGTCCGCGACACCTCAGGCGGCCTGCGAAAAACTGTTGGAAACGGTGCTGGCGCGTGGCGGCACAGACAATGTGACGATCGTGCTTGTGAAGATCGGCGACGGGCGCGATGGGCAATCGCCACGTCCAGATCTCTACAAAGCGGGGGGTTGAGGCCGATGAGCGCCGACGACAAGACGCGAATATCGGGGGGCATGGCGAACACCGCCGTAGGCACGCAACTCAGCGGCATCTACGAGCTTGATGAGCGGATCGCTTTCGGTGGCATGGGGGAGGTCTACCGCGGTCATAACATCCAGACCGGCGACCACGTCGCGATCAAGATCGTCCTGCCCGAGTTCGCCCGTGACCAGACGATCCTTTCCCTGTTCCGCAAGGAGGCATTGATCCTCAATCGCCTGTCGCATGATGCGGTCGTGCGCTATCACGTCTTCACGATCGATCCCGGGATCGGCCGTCCCTACCTTGCCATGGAATTCGTCGACGGCGAGTCGCTGTTCGACATCATGCGACGTGGCGCGATGCCGACGGCAGAGGTGCGCAAGCTCTGCCATCGCCTCGCGTCCGGTCTGAGCGCGGTGCATCAGGCGGGCGCGATACACCGCGACCTGTCTCCTGACAACATCATCCTGCCGGGGGGCCGGGTCGACCGCGCAAAGATCATCGATTTCGGTATCGCACGATCGGCGACCGTGGGCGGCGAGACCTTGATCGGCGGAAAATTCGCGGGAAAGTACAACTACGTTTCACCCGAACAGCTCGGGCTCTACAGCGGCGACGTCAGCGAGCAGTCCGACATCTACAGCCTGGGACTGGTGCTGGTGGCCGCCTTGCGCGGCAAGCCGATCGACATGAGCGGGTCGCAGTTCGAGGTTATCGAAAAGCGTCGGACCGTGCCTGATCTCTCGGACATCGACGATGATTTTCGCGACATCGTCGAAGCCATGCTGCAACCGGATCCGCAAGACCGGCCGATCAGCATGGCGGAAATCGCCAGGATGACCCGTGACGACAACGAGGAGACAACGCCGCCGACTTCGATCACACCCCGCGATCGGCCGGCTTTGCCGCGAACCGGGGAAACCCTCTCGCCCGACACCAAGACCCAGGGCCGGCCATCCCACGTCGAGAGGCACGACACCGAAACGGCAACAGGTTCAGGTGGGCAGCCCTTCGTCCCGCATGTGCGGCCCGCGCATTTGTCCCAACCCCGGTCTCCGGCGCTCGCCGGCTCACCACGTCCGGTCACGGCTAATGTCCCTGGAAAATCCACAAAGACCCGAACCATCGCGCTCGCTGCCTTGGCGACGCTGGCTGTCGCCTCCGGCGCGGGCCTGTATCTCAGCGGCTTCATGACGCCTGCGATGCCGACGGCCAGCAAGCCATCGCTTTCGGCACCAGAGCCATCAAAGCCTGCACCAGAAACGTCAAAGCCGGCTCCCACGGACAATGCCGCGAACGCCCCTGAGCCGGCAAAGCCAGTTCCGCCCGTACAGCCGGAGGCCAGCGCACCACCGGCTGAAAACCAGCAAGATGCTGCGGTCGCCCAAAAGCCGCAGCCGGCCAAGCCCGCCGAAGTCCCCTCGCAGACCGAAGAACCCCCGAAGCCATCCGCAACGGCTGCGCAGCCGCCACCCGAAAAGGTGTCGCCGGCAGTCCAGCCCGATACGACGGCCAGCGACAGTCAAACGTCGGCTTCGCCGCCGGTCTCGACCGCTCCAGCCCCGCCAGCAGCCGAGAAGGTCTCGACGCCGCCGCCGGCCCTGCCAGAGGTTGTCGAGGGCCAAAAGCCCGAGCCACAGATCAGCCAGCCGGCAGCGCCCAAGGTGACCGTGCCGGCACCTGAGGTGACCGTGCCGGCGCCCGAGGTGACCGTGCCGGCGCCCAAGCCTACGGCAAGCCAGCCGGATGTCGCGAACACCGAGAGCCAAAAACCTGCGCCACCGGTAGCCAAACAGCCTGACCAGCCTGTCGTCGGGTTGAACGTGCCCAAGCCGGAGGTTCCGCCGATCGTCGATGACATCGCGCAACGAGTCTCCTGGGTTCGCGACTTCGGCGGCGGCGACTGTTTCTATGCCACCATGACGTCGGCAACCGACAAGGCGGCCGCGATCGAAGGATTTGGAACGGAGGTTCAGCCATTCGAGCGGATGCTTGGCGATTTCCAGGCAAGATTCCATGTCGAGCCGGATATCAGCGTCCGCCTCATTGAACCAAGCCAATGCGAAGTCACCAACTTTCTGCGCTTTCTGGGGCAGACCGCGGCCGACAAGCCGCAGCTTGTTCTCGATCGGACATCGGTGCCGAACGGTACGCCGATCAGTGGCACGCTGGTGACGCGTGGCGGACTCATTTCCAGCGTGCTGCTGATCGATCACAAAGGCATGGTGTTCAATCTCGACGAGCGCGTCGTCGTAAAACCGGACAAGGTCACCTTCAGAATCCCGATTGGTCTCGGCGCCGCCGACCAGGCCGCCGGAAAGGCGGTGCCGCAGATCATAATGGTGATCACCGGCCCCAAGGATATTCGGGCGGCTGCGTTCTCCACGCCCACACCAGCCTCGGTGCTGCTCCCCAAGATTCTCGAAGAAATCGAGACCGACGGATCTCAGTTCTCAGCCACGGCCAAGTATTTCCGGCTCGGCGGATAGCATGGGCGCTCGATGGAACCCCGCTCGTGTTTGCCGCAATCGTCCGCCGACCTGCCGATAAAGCAGCGTGGTCCGATTCGACCCGCCCTGCTCGCCCTGACGGGCCGCATGAGGCTTGCGGTCTTGTCAGGCGCCGCACTGCTGGCCGTGCTGTCCTCCGGCGAGGCGCGCGCCGAATTCACGGTCTGCAACCAGACGCTCGACGTCGTCAATCTCGCCGTCGGCCAGAAGGTCGACAATGCGGACCAGACCGACGGCTGGTGGACCATCGGCGCAAATCAATGCGTGAACGTCATCCGCGAGGAACTGACGAACCGCTACATCTACATCTATGCAACGGACGTGTTCGGCCATGCGATCCTCACCGGATCGACCGAAATGTGCATCGAGCGACGACGTTTCTCGATACGCGGCATCGACGAATGCTGGCAGCGCGGCCACATAGCGGCGCAATTTCTCGAAGTCGACACGCTTGAACAGGTGCGGTGGACCTTCTTCCTGACTGGAAGCAATCCGTGACGCACAATATCGACACGAGCTTCAGGCAGAAAAAGCAGGCGCGCGCTGCCCTTCGCAGGCGCACGCTTTGGCGCAGGCTCCTGGCCGGCCTCGCAGTGGTTGTCCTGCTTTCGATCGCCGGCGGTTTCTATCTCACCGCGGACTATTGGTCGTTCGGCGACGAAGACGAGGAGTTGCACGCGGTCGAAGGCGTGGACGATGTGCCGGCCGATGCGTCCGTCTACGTGCCCGCCATTATCGACCTGGCCGGGGACCCGATGTGGATCACGCTCGCGCCCGATGCCGGCGCCGCAACGAAGGGTCGCGTGATCCCGCGCCCGGCGGAACTCGATCAAGCCGACGTTTCGCCCCAGATCGAAATCCTGTCCGACGTCATGCTTAGCGCCAGCGAAAAATTCATGACGACGATACCGTCGACGCAGGAGGATTTTGCCTTCTTCCAGGCGCAGCGAAAGACCACTGCCGCGCCAACCGGCGATCTGCAGAACGATCTTGAGCCATCGCCCGCGGCGGGGGAACCCGCGCCTTCTTCGGACCAGAAGGTGGATGCCGACGATCCCGAAGCCGGCTGGGGTGAAACGATCGATGCGGGCGACGCCGCCCTTCCCGCATTCCAGAAGACCCAGATCGAAAACAACACCAGCGTCGCAGTCGTCACCAATGAGTATCAGCGGTTCGAGGCGACCGAGGACACGTTCGTGAAGATCCTCAACGACCGCAGCCTGGACAGCGTTGTGCTCGATGCACATTTCTCGGCCGACGATGCCAAGCTCGCAGGCGAGGCATTGAAGGCGCTTTTCAACCGGGACGGTCTGGAACCGGGTTATGTCGTTGCCATGCGCGGTTTCAGGCCGACGCGCGAGACGACCACGATGTCCCTCATGCAGGTTTCGATCTATGCCAAGAACGTGTTTGTCGGCACGCTGACGCGCAATGCCGCGGGCGCGTTCGTGTCTGGCGTCGATCCCTGGGTCCGCGAGGATCTGTTCAACTATTCGGGCGCACAGGCGGAAGGCACGCACAAAAGGCAGTACCGTCTGCTTGACGCGATCTACTCGACAGCAGCCCGCAACAGTGTTCCGACCGGGGTGATCGGCGAAGCGATCATGTATCTCTCGAGAGGACAGGACCTGGACGCCTTTGCAAGCGAGGACCAGCGTCTTGTGCTGATCTATTCGCAGACGCCGCGCGGCAAGGAGGAAGGTGCCGGGCGAGTGCTGTATGTGGGCGTCCAGGGCACCGAAAAGAGCCTGGACTGCTTCGTCTTCCAGCAGAGCGACGGCCAGTTTGCGTGCGTTACGGGTGACGATCTGGTTCGTTCTCTGACTGTCACCAACGGCATGGTCACGCCAGTCAACGGGGTCATGACCTCCACCTTCGGGCCACGCAAGCACCCAATCCTCGGGACCGTTCGCATCCACAAGGGCGTCGACTGGGCGGCGCCCGTCGGCACGCCGATCGAAGCGGCCTTCGATGGCGAGATCACCTTCCAGGGCGACGGCGGCAGCTATGGCAATCTGGTGAAGATCTCGCATGGAAACGGGCGCGAGACGCGCTATGCGCATATGCAGAAATTTGCCATCGCGGCCGGTGTCGGCACCAAGGTGAAAGCCGGCGACATCATTGGCTACATCGGCACCACCGGCCTCTCGACCGGGCCTCACCTGCATTTCGAACTTTACCAGAATGGCGAGGCCATCGATCCCCTGGGCACGGTTACCGCGATTGCGTCGGACGATTCCGCCGTCGAAACGCTCACCGACCGTATCGTCCATGTCGAAAGTGGTGGCAGCGCTCGTGCCAAGAATCCAAATTCTTCAGCGACCGGCGCCGGCCAGTTCATCACCAAGACCTGGATCAGGATGATGAATACCTACCGCCCGGAACTGGCGCGCACGCTGTCGACCGCCGACCTGCTCGCTCTGCGCTACGACGCCACGATCTCGMGTGAGATGGTGCGCAATCTGGCGCGCGAAGGCGAGGCCTATCTTCGGGCGCGCGGTCACCAGATCACCGCCGGCCGGCTGTATCTCTGTCATTTCCTGGGCATGGAAGGCGCGCATCAGGTCCTGTCGGCGACGGGTTCGGCGCAGCTGAGCGCTGTGCTCGGATCGGCCGTCATCCAGGCCAACCCGTTCCTCACCGGCAAGACAGCCAGTTACGTGGTGGACTGGGCCGAAAGGAAAATGGGCCAAAGGCTGAGCCGCGTGGCAACGGACGCCGGCCCACAGACAACGACCACGGAGATCCGCCAGACATCGCCGGAGTTCGAAAAATACAAGCAGGCCATCACGGCCCTCATAAGCTCGGCACAGAATACGCTTTGAACCTGCCGGCGCGGCACGCGCCGCTCAGGTGTTCGTGCTGCCAATTGATACCATGGACATTTTTTTCGGGCCGTTTGTGAACCAGGACTGCGGTCAAGATCACATATGCCCAGGAGCCATTTTTGGCACAGGCGACTCTGTCGCGGACGAAACCTAGCATGTGCAGACATCAACAGCGTGCCCCGGTGGGCGGAGGGCTGATCCATGAAAGCGTTCGCCGTCAATCTGAGCGGGATTATCCTGCTTTTCCTTGCCGCATTCGGCGCCCAGGCTGCCGCCGGCGCCGAGGCTGCCGCGCCCAACGCCAAGCGCGTCGCGCTGGTGATCGGCAACAGCAATTATGTCCATGCGGTTACCTTACCCAACCCCGCCAACGATGCCCATCTCATCGCATCGACGCTGCGCAATGCCGGGTTCGAGGTGATCGAAGGGGTCGACCAGGACAATCAAGGCATGCACAGCCTGATCAGCCGGTTTACCGAACAATCCTATGACGCGGACCTCGCGGTCATTTTCTATGCCGGTCACGGCATGCAGGTCGACGGCAAGAACTACCTGATACCGGTAGACGCCGACTTGACGTCGCCGGCCTATCTCAAGACCCGTACCATTCAGATCGACGACTTCATGGCAGCGTTGCCGCCCGACCCGGCGGTTGGCGTCATCATCCTCGATGCCTGCCGCGACAATCCGCTGGCAAGAACGCTGGCCGCCTCGATGCCGAAGAGCCGTTCCACTTCGTTGGGTACCGGTCTGGCGCCGGTCGAAGCAAAATCGGACGGCATCGGAACCGGCGGCCTCCTGATTGCCTATGCAACGGATCCCGGCGCCATCGCTTTCGACGGCAACGGGGCCGACAGTCCTTACTCGACGGCGCTCGCCAGGCATCTGACAGAACCCGGCGTCGAAATCCAGGGCGCGCTGACGCGCGTGCGCAGCGAAGTGACCGAAACCACGCAAGGTCGCCAGAGGCCCTGGCACAACGCATCGCTCGGACGCGAGGTTTTCCTGGGCAAACCCGTCGCGCCAGCGGCGCCTGCCGCAAATCCCGTGGCCGGGGTATCGAACGCCGCCGCGACACCCGCTGCTGTCCCTGCTGCCAGTGATGCCCCTTCGTGGGAAGTCGAGCAACGCCTTTGGGACGAGGCTTCCAAGCGCAGTTCCATTCCGTTCTACGAGGCCTATCTCGACCAGTTTCCGAACGGTCGCTTCGCCACCGTGGCGCGGTTGAGCATCGACGAATTGAACGACCCGAAGGCCCAAAATCGGCAGGTCGCGGCACTCGATGCGGACCAGGCGAACGCCAGTTCCGGTTCTACCGTGCGCACCTCGGTCGGCGTTCCGGACGCGATGGAGCAGACACCGGGCACCGAGTTGACGGAAAGTGCGATCGGCCTCGATCGCCAGGGGCGCATCGACCTGCAATTGCGCATCGAAGCGTTGGGCGACGAGCTTGGGCGCATCGACGGAAACATGGGCCTACAGACCCGTCAGGCGATCGGCCTCTGGCAAGCGAAGAACGGTCTCCCACAGACCAGCTATCTGACGCGCGAGCAACTTGCGTTCCTCGTGATCCAAACAGATCCGATGATGGAAGGCGTGCGCGCCAGATACGCCGCCGATCAAGCCCGCGCGGCGCAGCCGAAAAAGCAGATGGTGCAGAAGGTCAGCACGCCGAGGCCGGTGGCACAGAAACCTCGCAAACAACAGAAGGTTGTTCAGAAGCGGCGCAACCGTGAGACCGTAGCGCGAGAGGTTTATCTTCCGCCGCGCCAGGACAACAACGACTTCCTCACCAAGGCGCTGATCTTCGGCACCGGTGTGGTCGTGGGCGGCGTGCTCAAGAACTGACAGCCGACATTCGAAGGACCGCCGTGGTTTTGGGCGGCTATTGCGTCTTTATCCGCATTTCCACGCGGCGGTTCACCGGATCGTACGGATTGGGGCTGCGCGGATTCTTTTCGCCCATGCCGATCGCGTTGAGGCGTGCCGTCTCGATGCCGCTGGCCGTCAGGAATGCTGCCACCGATTGCGCTCGTCGTTGTGACAGGCCCTCATTGTAGTGCACCGTGCCAGTGGCGTCGGTGTAGCCTTCGACGACGAAGTTGAACTTGCTCAACCGGTTGTCCTTCAGGGCCTTGGCGAACTCGTCGAGTTCAGCGCGCGCAGTCGGGTTGAGTTCGGCCGAATCCAGGCCGAAATTGATCATCATGTCGAGGCCGGTTTTTTCGCCCGGCGCGTCACCTGCCTTGCTCTTGCTTTTGCACTCCTCCTCGGAGCCGACACAAATTCCTCGCGACTTGCCGAGATCGGCCGCACCGGCAAAAAACTTCACAATGTCTTCTGATTTCTGAACGGGGTCGGCGAAAGCGTGGGTCGAGCAAAACACGACCGCCAACACAAAGGCTGAACTGCTCCACTGCATAGCGGCTCCTCCTGTTTGAGCACCAGATTTCGAGCGGCTGCCATCATACCAAATTCCAAGGCAATTGTCTGTCGACAAACGCTGGGGGCATGACAATGCCGAGAGTTGTTGCCGCGTCACGGGTTGAGACTTGACCCGCGCCGCGCCTGGGGCTTGAGTGGCCGGAGTTCCTCGATGAAAGCGCGGCGGTCATGGCCAATGGGCTCCGATTCAAAACGGCACGGGATCTTTTCACGGCTTGTCCCGCTATTGCACGGGACATGAGAACCCCTCCAACCGAACAGCAACCGATCGAGTTTTGCCGCGGCCTCCTCGCCGGACGCGTTCCCGAGGAAGCGATTACATTCTGTGCCTACCTGCTTCCCGAGCGGGCCGCGGTCTGGTGGGCCCATGAATGCCTGAGCCACCTAACCGACCTGTTCGACGAGAGCGATCACGAATTGCTCGCGCTTGTCCGCGACTGGGTGGGTGAACCGGACAGTCCCCACCTTCGGGCAGCCGTCAGCAAAGCCGCGGCGACAGCGCCAGCAACGCCGGTCGGCTGGATTGCCCTGGCCGCGGGATGGCGCGACAATAGTTCGGCCAGGGCCGCGACGATGGCATCGGCCTTGCAACCCTTTCCTGCGGCCCATGCAGTCAATGCCGGGATTCTGGCCGGACTGGCACGTGTCGCGCTCGCGGACCGGTTTTCCGTTCTTTCGGCATTTGTCGAAATGGGCATCCAGATGGCCGAGATCGAAGCGCTGCGCCAATCAGCGGATGCATACTAGAGCGTCCGGCACCATCCTTGCATTACTTGCAGCCACCTTGAGCCCATTTGGCCAGCGCCACCTTGAAGCGCGTTCCAAGCGGGTGTTGCAGGCGCAAGACAGACACGTCGTTGGCGGCGAAATTCTTCGCCTGTTCGCACAGCCGCTCCTCGTTCCATTGGTGGCAGCCGTCACAGTGCTTGCCCTCCCATACCGATTTGTCCAATCCCTCCACCGGGCTGAAGCGCGGCTTGCTCTTGATGAGCTCGGCAATGCTTTTGCCGTCGATTTCCGGATCACCGAAATCGATAGGGTGGTTGAAAAAGATGGGGTCGTCCGAGGCAAGCTTCGGGATTTTCTGACGCAGCACGTTGAGTGCCAGCTGGGCGTCGTCACCGGAGCCCGACGGATTTGCCGTGGCGTTGCGCACCTCCGAGCCGCCTTCCGGTTGCGGAGCGGTCGCCTCGCCGACGATCAGCGGCGCGTTGAGATCGATCTTGTGCAGGACGACCTCGGTTGTCAGCGAGACATTGATCCAGGGACGCTGCTTGCCGGCGGTTGCCTGGAAGACATCGGCTGTAACACGGTTCATCGCTTCGGTGATGGAAACATTGGCTTCGCCCATATGCGCGAGCAGCGCCGAAGCGAACGGCGAATGTTCGCCCGATCCGTCATAGGCGACCTGGCTAGGACTGGTGGCGAACGCGACAAGCGTGCCGGCGCCACCGTTCTCGATCGGGATTTCAGCAAGGCCGCTTTTTGCTCCCTTGACGCCGGCGGTCTTTGCCAACACCTCGGCAAGCGGGTTGTCACGACAGGCATCGAGGAAGATCAACCTTATGCTGGTCTCGCGCGACATCTGCCGCAGAACGAAATCCACCGGCACCGCCTCGAAGTCGAGCGAGGTCTCGTCCTCAAGCGCTGCATCGACCGGAAGAAGATAGTTGCTGCCTGAAACCTGCAACCCGTGCCCGGCATAGAAGAAAAGCGCGATGTCGGCGCCGCGAACCTGCTTTGCGAACTGTGCAATCGTCGTCTGGGTCTGCAATTTGGTCAGGTCGAAGCCGGAAACGACTTCGAAGTCCAGGCTCTTCAGGCGTTCGGCCATGGCCTGCGCGTCGCGTACCGGATTGGTCAGCGCCGGGGCATGCTGATACTGGGAATTGCCAAGGACCAGCGCAACACGGCGTTCGGCACTGGCAGCCGACAACGTCAAAAGCAGTGCCAGCGCGACAAGCCCGATGCCGCGCATAAGGCCACCGCAACGGGCAATCAGATCGAAACTCACCGGGACAACAGATCCTTCCTCAGTTGACGAGCTTGGTGGCGGAAAACTCGATCCGCCGATTGAGCGCCTTGTTCTTCGGCGTGTCGTTGGCGGCAACCGGATGATCCTCGCCGTAGCCGGTCGCCGTGATCTGCGTGCGTGGAATGCCCGCGGCGACAATGGCGTCGGCAACCGCCTGAGCCCTGCGCTCCGACAAGAGCTTGTTCTCGACAGGCGACCCATCGGAATCGGTGTGTCCGGAAACCTCGACCTTCAGGCCCGGGCATTTGCCAACGACACCAACGACCTCCGCGAGCAGCGGGCGGCTTTGGCTGTCGAGCCGTGCGCTCGCCGTTCGAAAGTAGATCGCTCCGGTGCGCGACAGCACGGCGAACCTGTTGAGGCACTCCTCGTCGCTGAAGTTGGTCTTCGCCGCATCGGTGGCGACAGGGCCGACGTCGGCAGCACTCGCCACGACGGTTTGCACAGTGGCAGGTTTGCTGCCGTCAGCGGTAAACACGAAATCGAACGACACCGAAGCCGTCGGAACAATATTGGTCACATTGGCCGCCTGCTGGAGTTTGTCGACGTTCGGCAGCAGCCCGAAATCTTCCACATGCACGGCAACAGGAGCCTCCGACGCCACCGACACCATGTTGTCGCTGATCATGGTCACCACGATGTTGGCCGAGAGATCCTTGTCGACCCCGTGAAGGTTGAGACGGAATGGAAGAACGGCCTTCACGCGCCGCTTGGTCGCCAGGTCGGCAAATGCCGCGGGATCCACCTTCGCGGTCAATTCAGCGGTGGGAAATTTGAATGTCTCGAAGAAAAGGAACCGCATGCGGACATTGCGAAGGTCGACCCCCGTATCGACCGAATTGAGGTCGAAGGAGACCTTGGCATCGCCCGCCGAACTGAGGCTGCCGGAAATATTCCTGATCTTGTTGGTTTCGACGATCGTGTTCTTCTTCACCGACTGATAGGTGAGTACCGAAGCGGTCGGATCGAGCGTCCAGTTCGGCTGAGCGTTCGCGCTTCCCAGCCCGGGCAAAAGCAACACGGAAAGCGCAACGATCAAGCCAAGTGTCTCTATGGCGAGCCAGCTTCTTGACCGTGACTTCCACCAGAATCCGACGACTTCGAACATGGAACCCCCCTGCCTATGACAACAGACTTCCGTATCGACATCACGACCATGCGGTGTCGATGGAGAGCATAGAACACTTGCTCTCGCTTGGCGAGCATCTGCTGATTGCGCGGTGCGCCATTTCCAGATGACACGAATTTCGGATCCGCCACACTAAAGCGCGTCACGTCTGAATGATTCAGACGACGCTCTTAGGTCTGTCTACGCATGTCGTTCTCCCAAAACGGAGCCACTTTTGGGCGACATGCATTAGCTAGAAGGCGATTTTCACTCCGAGTTTGGCGCCGACGGTGGAACTGTCGGACGACGCCTTGCCACGGACTTCCCCGTTGACGGTGGTCAACTCCGACACCTTCAGGTTGAAGCCGGTCGACAGCGCGGCGGAAAAATCGGCATCGTCGAAGTCGATCTCCCTGGTGTCGATTTCGGTCGTGTTCTTGTAGCCGAAACGCTGCTGCAATTCGCCCCGCGCATACGGGCTGATCACCATGCCGTTGCTTAGCGTGTAATCGCCATAGATGCCGGGCTCGAACTTGATCGCGCCAAAAGAAAGCCGGCTCTTGCCGAACTCGTTGCCGCCGCTGTCGGTGTAGGGATCGCCACGGAACGAAACGCCAAGCAGGCCGCCGCGCAGATCGAAACGGGTACGCTCGCCCAGCTTGAAGATGTGGCCGACCGATGCCGTAACCGCATAGCCCTCGGTGTCATAGCTGCCGGTGGTGCCGAGCACGCCGCTCGTCACATCGCTTCCGCCGATGAAGCCGGAGGCGGAGACCAGCGCGTAGTCGTAGTTCTTGCGAAACAGCGCGTAGCCGCCGAACATGCCGGCCTTGTTGGTGCCTTCTCCGATGGCGTCAAATCCCCGGAACCCGCCGAGGTTGACATCGGTCGAGGCATAACCGGCGAAAACGCCGAGGTTCAGGCCATACTCATTGTCGAACTGGAAGTGTTTGGCGGCATTGAAATCCAGGCTGATGGCGGCCGAAAAATCATTGGCATCGAAGCTCGGGCCGGGGCCATTCAAACCGCCGCCACTGATGTCGTAGCCGTCATGCTCGGTATGGGCGAACTGGCCGGAGGCGAAGACGCCGAAGCTGGACGAAACCGGCACCATTGCCCCCCCGGTTGCGGGCGAGAGGTTGAGGTCAGCATCGAGCGCATCACGGTTTATGCCGTAGAGGGCGTCGATTGCCACCGTGACCGCGCCGGCGTTGGTGGCGCTGGTGGGCGCCGCGGCAATACCGAAATTGGCCGGCGTGGCACGCAGGAACAAGCCGCCATTCGGGCCAGTTACGACCTCATAGGTGAAAAGCGAACCCGGCGTGCCGGGAATGCCCACGACGCTGAAGGTTCCGGCAATCGGCGCGCCGGTCGAGACGATGAGCGGGATATCGGTTGCCTGGGCGAATTGCGGCGTGCCCAGCAGATTGACGATGATGGTGTTGGCGCCGGTCGCCGAAAACGCGCTGGCAACGAGTTGATCCGACTGCAACGTCTGCTGGTTGATGTCGAGACTGATGCTGGCGCCGTTGAGGGTGAGGCCGCCGAGCGTCAACACGTCGTTGGCTGCACCGTCCGTCATGTTGATCAGCGAATTCGTCGCGATGATCGAACCTGGCATATTGACGTTGCCGTTGATGAACAGCGTCGAGCCGTTGCCAAGATTGAGCTGGTTGATGCCTTGCGTGCCGCCGCTGAAGCGGAGCGTTGAGGCGTTGGCCGAGAAATTGTCGAAGCCGGTGAAGTTCTGGCTCTTGCCGCCGGCAGCGAGGTCGGTGCCGGTGACGGTGCCGTTGGCGCCCGTGCCGCTGAACAGGACCCCGTCGGCAAGGTTGAGCGGATCGACCGTGCCCACATTATCGATGATCAGCGTGTTGGCGCCGATTCCGGTGATGCTGCCGCCAATCGTGCCGCCGGAGAGATGGACGTGGTCTGCGTCGATGCCACCCTCGATGGTGCCGCCCGAAACTGAAACCTGGTCGAATCCGGCACCGCCGCTGACACTGCCGTGGATGGTTCCGCCGGAGACGGCTACGGTATCATCGCCGTCGTCGCCAGTTACGTTCCCAGTGATGGCGCCGCCGCTGACGGTTATCGTATCGTTGCCGGTGCCGCCGTTGACCGAACTGGCGATGGTGCCGCCCGAGATGCTGATGTGGTCATCGCCGTCATTGCCGGAAACCGACCCAGCGATCGTTCCGCCGCTGATGGTGATTGTATCGTTGCCGAGATCACCGATGATTTCACCGGTTACTACGCCACCGGATACAAAAATCCGGTCGTTGCCATCATTGCCTTCGATAAAACTGTTTATCGTGCCGCCGCGCAGATCGATCGTATCATCGCCCGCGCCGCCGCTCACGGCGCCGCCGAGCGTGCCGCCGGTCATCAGGAAGCTGTCGTTGCCATCTTCCAGGCCGACAGAATCGACGCCGTCCCCACCCTCACCAAGATCGATCCCGATACTGGCGTTGCCCGAGATCGTGACGTTGTCGTTCTGGCTGCCGGCGAAAATCGAACCGTCAATCCTACCGCCGCTCACGTCATAGGTGTCGCCGCCGCCGTCGCCGAAAACCGAACCGGTCACACGGCCCGCGGTCATGTTGAAAATATCGGCGCCGTCGCCGAGGTCGACGATGCCCGGAGCCGCGGTCGTCCCGATGGTGCCGCCGTTGATGTTGACGGTGTCGTTGCCTTCGTTGCCGAATATGCTGCCGCCGATGGTGGCTCTGCCGCCGATCGTTATCGTGTCGTTTCCGATATCTCCATCAACGTAGAGATCGATCGCGGCATTGCCGTTGATCGTGATCTGGTCGTCGCCTGCGTTTCCGGTCACGTAGCTGTGGATCGCGCCACCGCTGATTGCCAGCGTGTCGTTGCCACCGTCGCCGCTCAGACTACCTTCGAGGATGCCACCGGTCATGGTGAAATGGTCGTCGCCGTCGCCAAGCCCGATAGAACCTCCTCCTTCCGAGTCGCCGTAAACTATGGCGCCGTTCTTGATGGTGACGATATCGGCGCCGCCATTGGTGAAAACAGACCCGGTGACAACGCCGCCGGCGCCATCGACGACGCTTGTATCGCTGCCAATGGTGATGGTGTCGATGCCGTCTCCGCCGAAGACTGAACCGTTGATTTGACCGCCGGTCATCTCCAGCGAATTATTGCCTTCGCCAAGGTCGACGTCCTGAATGCTGCCGGCCTGGATGACGACCTTGTCATCGCCCGCCCCGGTATTGAGATTGGCCATGACGTTGGGGCCGAATGGCTCGCCGTCGAAATCCCCATATGACATCTCAAACTGGTCGTTGCCGCCAAGGAGTTGGACGGTCCCCGCTCCCGGCTCCAAGGTGGTCGTAACCTCCGACGTTATCGGCGGCAGGCCACTTACGTTGGGCGTAGCCGTAATGTTGTCCAGGATGCCGCCAACGATGCTTACAATGTCGTCGCCATTGCCGTCATAATTGTTGACGATGACAGTCGACGAGCTGTTGTCTTGCCCTTGGTAACCCTTGAACCCTGTCGCGAATGCGCCGTTGATGTCCTGGACATTTCCCGTTGTTGTGCACTTGACCGTGACCGACGTCGTTTCGAACGTCGTCACGGCCGAGATGCCTGAGCCAACCGTTGTCGCGGTGCCGCTCGCGGCAGCGGAGCAGGCTGCCGCGCCGGATATTTGGAAAGTGGATGCGGCCGCCAACGCGAGCAGCGAAACACCTGCCAACTGATAGGCCTCGCGCGGCACTCTCATTCGACTCCACCTTACGAGAAATCGATACCGTCACAAATTAAGGCAATTAAGATAGGTCCCCGACCCATCTGATGGGGCTCGTCGACTTGCTTGACCTTGAGTGTACGTGGCGGGCTGCTCTGCGGCAATGGTTAGACGTTCTCCCTCGGACCACTATAAGGCCATCTGTGGCGAGAAGGTCACTATAGAAAAGCTCGAAGCGAGCTGTTTACACCCATGTTCACAGTTCAAAGGGCACATCTTAGAGATCAGAATAGGCCGCGGAAACGGTCAGGTCTCCCGCATGAGCAACCTTGCGATTGTAGCTTGCCCATATTTCGCCGCCACATTGCTGCGCCCAGCGGTGACAGAAAGAAAAATCGGTGGGCAAATCCACGTCCGGCGTCACGATCTTTGAAAAAGGCGTCAGAAAGCTCTCGAACTGTGCGGTGTATTTGTTGTTTCTGTAGCGCGACCGGTTCACCGTTTCGGGCAGTTTCTCAATTATCGTCGTCACACAGTCGCGGGAAACCAAGAAGATGCCCGTGCCACATAGCGATACCCTGACAAAGCCGCCCATCTCTTCGCGCGGTTCGATGATGGTTCCGAGGAACTCCAGACTCCGCGCGAAGGCCTTGTCGAAGGGCAGTTTCGACAGCGAGTGGAGCTTGCGAAGATCGACCAGGCGCCGGGGATACAAAGTGCCGACCACCGGCTTGTCCAGCGCCAGCATCGCCGCGATGAGTTCAGGCGCAAAGCCCATGTCGCTGTCGATCATCAGGATGTGGCTGCAATCCGGCTTGTTGTAGTAGAAATTCGTCAGCAGGTAGTTCCGGGAAAACGGGATATCCGTGTACTCGATTTCCGACAGCGAGAAGGCGTAGCTGGACAGGCTCTTGTGGGTCAGGGCCGCGAAGAGGCTGCGAACGAACACGCTTTTGTAGGCTGCTCCATAAACCGGCAGCGCAAGGTTGATCTTGATCGGCATCGTGTCCTCCACAGTCCCGTGACTGAGCATAGAAACCCGTTTTCCCTATCTTTGACATGATTCTTGGTATAAATTTTTGCAGGCCTTTGGCGGCACGGGGTCCATACGCTCAGGCATGACTGTATTTGCGTGGGGTGCGCTTCGAAGGTTGCAAGACCAGGATTGACGCAGACCGGAACGGGCATACTGATATGACCCATTGCCACAAACTCCTGCTTCGCATCCCGCTGCTTCTGCTTCTCGTGCTTTTTGGCTCAGCTGGCGCTCGCGCCGCGGTCGAGCAGAACCCGACGCCGCAGCCCCGTAACCGGCTGGCGATCGTCATCGGCAATTCAAACTATCAAAGCACCCGGCTCGAGCATCTCCCCAATGCGGCAAACGATGCCACACGACTTTCGGAGAGCCTGAAGCGGCTGAATTTCGAAGTCCTGACGGGAACCGATCTTTCGACCGAGGGTTTCACCAAACTTCTTCGAGACGCCGATGCAAAGTTGCCGACCGCCAGTGCAGTCTTGATTTTCTATGCCGGCCATGGCGTGCAGTTGAATGGTGAAAACTACCTGCTCCCGGTCGATACGCCCGACCCCGAAAGCCTCGAAAAACTGGTGGCCAGCGCCATCAAGCTGAATGACGTCATCGCCCGGTTCGCGCGCCGGGACCGCCAGACATTCATATTCCTGGACGCGTGCCGCAACAATCCGCTCGGTCCCGGCGCCGGCGCGGGCAATGGTCTGGCGCAAGTCGACGTCGGTGAAAACACGTTCGTTGCCTTTGCCACGCAGCCCGGCAATGTCACGGCCGATGGCGGCGGCGAGAACAGCCCGTTCACCGTTGCGTTGCTGAAGAATCTCGAAATCCCCGGGCTGAGCGTCTCCGACATGATGATCCGCGTCCGCAACGAAACCGAAGCATTGACGGTTGGCCGTCAAGTGCCGTGGGATCAATCGAACCTGCGCGAGCAGTTCTATTTCACGGAGCAGCAGGCGCTCGATCCGGCACAGTTGAGCGCAAGCCTTTCGCGAATTCTGGCCGACCCCATCGCCAAGAAGAGATTGCAGGTCGAGCTTGCCTCCAGCGACCTGCAAACTGCCGTACTTGTCGTCGGGCAGACGTTGCGGTCGGTCGAGATTCCGGCACCGTCAGCCGGGGTACCCGAGCCGGTTGGCACTCAGGTCGCCAATCTGTCGCCAACTGAAAGCGTTGAGGACGCTCGCCAAAACGTCGTCTCCGGCCTCGAAACCCTCATTGTCGGCGCATCGCCGGGCGAAGCGGAAAAGGACAAGGCGGGCGATCTTGCGCGCAGCATCCAGACGGAACTTCGTCGCCTGGGTTGCTACCGGATGCAGGTTGACGGCGATTGGGGCACGGGCTCGATCCGCGCCCTCACCGACTATTACAAAAACACCAAACAGGTTGCGTCGACGACGGAGCCGACCGTCGGATTGCTCGGCGATCTCTTTCTGCGCTCCGGCAGAATCTGCAAGCAGCCGGTCATCGTAAAGGCCAAGCCGGCTAAAGTTGCGTCGGAAGCCGACCCCTCGCAAACCAGCTCCGGCCGCAAGGCCGCGAAGCGCTCGCAGGCCGCACCGCAACGCCCCGCAGCGCCCCCGCCGGACATTGGTGCGGGCATAGGCATTGGTGGCGTGTTCTAGGGATATTGGCGGTCAGGCCCGCCTCGTTGCCGCCCCTTGATTGCATGCTTATGGTGCCGTGATTTGCGCTGACATCACCGAGTCCGGCCGCCACTTCGCTGTGCAAATCCGTGCCCGAACGACCCCGCCTAGACAATCCAATCGTGTAACGAGTAGGCATGGATGTAGTCGATCTGCATCTCCGCAGGTGTCGCAAGCCCGTCGGCGGGCGTTCCCGCGATGCCGCCAACCGCGAGATCGACCAGCATATACATCGGCTCGTGCATGTCGGCAGGCGTTGCGGCATGCGCGACTTCGACGTTGTCGAAATACCAGACGAGTTCGTTTTCCGTCCACAGCACACCGTATTTGTGGAACCCTCCGGTATCCGCGACATAGGGCGTGGAGGATACTGTTGTATGCGTTCCCGTCTCGTTCGTGTGGCTTGTCAAAAGGAGCTTGTTTGGATCCTGACCGGTCATCTCTATGGCGTCCAGCTCCGGTGGCCACGAGCCGTCCGCCGGCAGAAGCCAGAAGGCCGGCCATGCGCCCTGTTTTTCGGGCATGTCGGCCCGAATTTCGAAATAGCCGTAGGTCTGCGCGAAGGAGTCGTGCGTCGTCAGCAAACCTGACGTGTATTGGTAGTTGTTTATGTAGGGCTTGATTGCATCAGGGGCCTTGGCGGCGGTAATCGTGAGCACGCCGTTCTCGATACTGAACGGCTTGACGGAACTCGTCGGGGCATAGTTGGCATCGATATACCATTGAAGCTCGCCGTTGCCGGTGAGCGAGCTGCCGTTGGCGCCTCCCCACCAGAAGTTGGTGTTCCAGGTGCCGCTCGAACCATTCCGCAGGTTCAGTGTGTTGAACTCGTCCGCGAAGGTGAGTTGCAGATGCGACTTGTCCAAGGCCAGGTCGAACTGGCTTGCGGCGAACTGGTCGATCGTCTTGTTGGCGAAGACGAGAAACTCGTTGCCGGATAGATCAAGTCGGACGTTCGCTCCCGACTGGACCATATTGGCGTGCACCTGGTCGAAGGAGGTGAAGCCGTAGCTCCCGACGCGCACCGTATCGTCGGCGCTGAAGTCCAGGATCAGGTCACTGCCGTTGCCGGGGGCGACGATGAAAATGTCCGCCCCGGAGCCGCCCTTGAGAACGTCGTCGCCCTTCAAACCGTCGAGCGTCTGTTGGCCGGAACCGCCGGTGATGATGTTGTTCAGCTCGTTTCCGAAAGCATATTGCTTGTCGCCCGTGACAGTCAGGTTTTCGAAATGCGCCGGGAGCCTGTAATTCATCCAGGTCGAGATGGTGTCGACGCCCTCGTTGGCCAGCTCGACCGCCTTGTTCTTCGTGGAATACAGATAGTAGATATCATCGCCCTTGCCGCCATACATCGTGACGCTGACGTTGCCGTCGCCATAGAGCGAGTCGTTGTAGATGCTGCCATAAAGCGCCGGGCCGGAATTCGTGGCCGAGTACCATTTTGTCGAGGATCCGCTGTAGGCGAGTGGAACGCCATAGGCGTTCAGGACGGTGGTCATTGTGGTCTTGCTCCTCGACTCGATGCCAGCCCCAGCATCTATGGAGGGGACGAGAAGCCAATGTCTTTTTTGGTCTTCGACTTAGGAGGGTTACCGAAAGCTTAACGCCAGCTGGCTGCTGTTCCACAAACGCCCGATCACCATCTCAAACCCACAAAAGCCCTGCCCGCTGGATCGCGTTGCGGCCGTCCGTGGCTCACCCCACGCGCCTCGGTACGGCGCCCTCGCCTGCTCTAGGTATTCAGGATGGAATTCCTATATCCTTGGACGTCTTGAAGGCGATTTGCGATCACCTTGCCGACCGCCTCCGGGCTGTGCACTTGAGCCATGTAGGTCCGGGCACGCCCGCCGACCGCGGTGACGGCCTCAATATTGTCCGCAAGTTGCGCCATCACCCGAGCAGCTTCGTCTATGTCGGGATCGGCCCATTTCTGCCCTTCGATGAAATACGGGTATTGATCGGGCTCCACGTCGATCAATCGGTATGGAATAGGAAAACCAGTCTGCGTGCTGACAAAGTCCTTGCTTCCTGAAAAGTCCGTTGCAATGACCGCCTTGCCCATGGCCATGGCTTCGGCAATTCCCAATCCAAAACCTTCCGAGCGATGCAACGAGATGAAGACATCGCACGACTTTGTCAGGCAATAGGTTTCGGCTCGAGTCAGAACCTCGTCAATCAAGACAACCCGCTTGTCGGTCTGCGCCAGGCCACGAATTGAATTCAGAATTGCTCGTTTGTGCGGGCTGTTGCCCATTGTCTTAATGATCAAGGAAACCCGCCGATCGCGGTCCTGTCCGAACGCGCGAAGATAGGCCTGCAAAACGGCATCCGGGTTCTTTCGGTCCGGGTAGGACGAAAAATCGAACGCAAACAGGAATGCCGTGGAATCTTTTGGAATCTGGAAGCGCTCCCGGTTCGCCTCGATGTTAGGCGGAACGGAAATAGCCACTGGAATGTGCACGACGGGACGGTCCGTACCAGCTATGAACGCGTCGCGGACGAAGGCCGTCGGAGCCCAAATCTCGTCCACATGCTGCAAGCTGGTCAGCCATTGCGGATGGATCAGAGGCAGCTCCCAGAAAGGCCGGACGATATTGTATCTGTTGTGCAGAACACCGACGCCGACGCCTTGAATGGTTGACCCCAGCATGTCGGCGTTTACGCAGAAAACGTTCACCATTTTGGACGGCCGCGCAGCGATGCGGTGCGTCAGGGCTCTGTCCCTGTGCGACGAAAGAACCTGCTCGTCAAAATTCGTGACATCGTAATTGATGCCCGCGCTCTCAATCGATCGGGCGAGCGAACGCATGGCTTCACCGACGCCCGTCTCTGAAAAAGGGTAACCGATGAGGGATAGACCAGGCGCAAGCGTAGCCTGGGTTGTCGTATCGAAATTCGTGGGCCAGGCACGCCTGAACATCGCATCGAGAAATTGTTTTCGCCTGGCCGGCGGCACCATTCTGTAGAGCCAGCGAATGTGAGGTTGGGCTCTTACGAGAGTTCGATAGGCACGACGCGCGACACGCGCCGCGATCATCGAGGCTTGTTTGGCGGAACCGTCCGCCACTGCGTTTGGGTTGGTCTTCGCAGATCCAAGTTGGCTCATTCTTTCGGCGACCGTTTTCGTGAACCTGGGAGGGATTCCGGCCGACGATGCGCCGCCGGACATATACCAGTCGGCATAGTTGATCTGGGATCGCCCCTCTTGGAGGGGGAAGTAAGATTGCAGGTCGCGCCTCGTCGTCCACAATGCGTGCGCAAGCTGAGTGACCACGCCACCGGGGTTGGGCCTGATGTCAGCTGGACGGTCGAGATTGTCGGGCATCAAGGTGAAGGGATCGCCCTCGAAAGGCTCGAGTTTTTCGCGATAGACAATTCGCGCCAGGCTCGGAATATCGGTGCCGTCGGAAAACGTCCCGAAGCCATAAGGCACTGCAGAAAACCTGCTTGCCCCATAGGCCTCCAACTGGTCGTGATAATCGGCCAACAGGTTTTCCAACTCCTTGGTCGACGTTGGCTTCCACCGCTGCTGGTGCTTTGACAGGACACTCTGGTCGCCGGGAGTGATCCCGCTGAAATGGAAGAAGGCGAGTGGCGAGCCGTTGACCTCGTATCGTTCACTCGTCTTTTTGATCGTGCGGGTATCGAGGTTCCAGTACGCCACGTTGTAAGCTGGATCGCGCAAGATGTGCGTGCCCGAGCAATAGGCCGGCCACAGGTCCATGAACTTCTGGTCGACGAAAATCCCGTCGCTCAGGCGATTGGCGACACACTCGTTTCGCAGGCGCGTCTCCCACCATTCCAGCAAGGCTGACGTCTCGTTCGTCCTGGCCAGGGCTAGGAATCCCAGATTGTAAATCCCGGCTTGCATGAAGGTCAGGTCGTTTGGGCCTTCGGGATGGAGGTTGGGAGCCAGCGCATGCGGCGTCAGGACGGACGTCGCGCCCTCATCGAACGCCTGCAAGATCTCGTCGAAACGGCGATAGGCAAGGATGTCCGGATCCAGGTAAATGACGCGGTCAAAACCCTCGGCGAAAAGCCGCCGGAATACAGTCGGCTTGATCGCCGTGTTGAGCTCCATGACGTCGTAACGAAAAC
This sequence comes from Mesorhizobium sp. P2_C7, assembly GCF_056404515.1. Classification (NCBI taxonomy): domain Bacteria; kingdom Pseudomonadati; phylum Pseudomonadota; class Alphaproteobacteria; order Hyphomicrobiales; family Phyllobacteriaceae; genus Mesorhizobium; species Mesorhizobium sp. P2_C7. The sequence goes on from NZ_JBFUDW010000004.1 coordinate 317,134, forward strand.
TGAAGGCGCGACGATCGGGCAGATCGAGATCGTCGAAGAAGACATGAGCGTCGAACTCGGGAAAGGCATCCTTTTCCAGGTCTTGCCGACGTGTGTCGGCGATGGCAAGTATGCAGGAGAAGTCTGGATGGTGGCGAGCAAACGAAGACGCAAGCGCCCGGGAATAGTGGAGATAATTCCAGGACGAAATCGTAAAAAACGCATTCCTCATGCTTAGCCCGAATCTTCCTTTGCCTTCGCGTCAAAACGTTGCCATAGCGCACGTCAAGGGCAATCCACAATCGCAAGGGACAGGCTGTGGCAAATAAGACTGCGTTGATAACGGGCATCACCGGGCAGGATGGCGCCTACCTGTCAAAGCTGCTGCTTGACAAGGGATACCGCGTGGTCGGCTCCATGCGCCGTACGTCCGGCATCGGCACATGGCGCCTGCAAGACCTGCAGATTCTGGACGAAATCGAATTCGCGTCGATGGAACTGACCGAAGATTCAAACGTGCGTGCGGTGCTGGAGAAGGTCAAGCCCGACGAAATTTACAATCTCGCGGCTCAAAGCTTTGTGGGCGATTCCTTTACACAGCCCATCTACACAACTCAGGTCACCGGGATCGGTGCATTGAGATTGCTTGAAGGCGTCAGGACCGTTGTCCCCACGGCGAAATTCTATCAGGCTTCAACGTCCGAAATGTTCGGAAAAGTGCAACAGGTTCCGCAGTCCGAAAAAACCGCTTTCTATCCGCGCAGTCCCTACGGCATCGCCAAACTGTTCGCGCATTGGACTGTCGTGAACTACCGGGAAGCATACGGGCTGCATTGCTGCAGCGGCATCCTCTTCAATCACGAGTCGCCTTTAAGGGGCGTGGAGTTTCTCCCTCGAAAAGTGACGCTTGGCATGGCCAAATACGCATTGAGGGGCGAAGGGCCGCTGCGGGTCGGAAATCTGGAGGCGAAAAGAGATTGGGGCCACGCCAGGGACTACGTCGACGCGATGTGGAGGATGCTGCAAACGACGACCGTGATGGATTTCGTGGTGGCGACCGGAAGAACGCACACCGTTCGTGATTTTGTCGAAATGGCCGCGAGCGCCTGCGGCATCTCCCTGGACTGGCAAGGAACGGGGCACAACGAGATGGCCATCGACCGAGCCACCGGGAACGTCGTTGTATCCGTCGATCCGGCTTTCTACAGACCATCGGAAGTCGACCTTCTTGTCGGCGACCCTTCTCTTGCGAAAGAAGTGCTGGACTGGAGTCCCACGGTTGGACTGGAGGATCTGGTCGCCGAGATGGTGGAGGTCGATATGCATCGGGTCTCCTCGAACCACGTTTCCGGGTTTTAGGAGACAGGGGGACGCTCTAGTACCCCCATAGCCCAACCAGATCGCGACCGGTCAGGTCGCTGGCCATGGAAACTTCGGTCGCGAACAGCTTTTTCAGATCGCCTGCAACGTCGTCGGCGATTTCCGTTTCGAACCCTTCCGCGCGATTGTCCCAGTACTTCTGGCTCACCCTGACGCCGAGGAATTGCTGCAATTGCTGCTCCCATGCTCCCTTCTCGCGGACCGGGTGCGGGCGGATCAGGTCCTCATAGATCAAGACCAGTATTTGGTTGCGCGGAAAGGATTGATAATAACGGCGCAGATGCCTGCCGTAGAAAGAATGTTCGATGTTCATGGATGCAGAATACCAGGAATTATCCTGCGCCCTATGACTGGCGAACCCAATCAAGCCATTCCTGATATACGAATTTATGTCCAGGCTTAGTTCCGGCCCCAGCGATGCGTCGATCTTTCCCTTCATGTGCCGGTACTGCGAGATCACACGGCTGACCGGCTCTCTCAGAGTCGCTATGATCTTTGCTTGCGGATTGTAAGATCTTATGCGCTCCGCCACCTGCGCGCTTGAGAGATAGACGGGCGAAATGTCGGCGAGATAGCGGTGGTCGACCGCCGCCTCAGCGAAGTGCGTATCGTATCGGGCCTCGGTGATGTCATCGTCGATACCGAAGCCGTTGATTTCCTTCTCCTCGGGGACAAAGACGTCTCGCGTGGCGCCGAGCATCCTTGCAAGGCTGCTGGTGGCAGTGCGCGGCGCGCCGATACCAATCAGATTTGCCCGCCCCGATGTGGGCGTCTTCAACGCTGGCAATCTTGCCTCCCGGGAACGCCGGCGACCAGGCTTGGCTTCAACATTCCTAATGTTCCTGTTGACGCGCCATGGCGATCATTGTCGAGCACCGCGCGCGCCACTATGAGCTTCGATGGAAAGTCTGATGGGGAAAATTATTGGTGACCGCGGCAATTACGGCCCACGTCCATAGCCAGGCAATTTCGACGCCGGCGTTCCGGCGCATTCGCGCTCGCGATGTCGCAATGGCGCTGCTGCTTGGGCTCCTCTCCCTGTTCGTCTACAATGCCAATATGCGGTCGATCACAGCGGCGGACAGCTATGCGGCGCGCTACCTGCCCTTTTCAATCTGGCAGAATCACAGCCTGACCTTGAATCCAATTCTAACCACGGTGGCTCAAGGACGAAAGCCTCCGGCAACGCCAGAGAAGGATGGCACTGCTCATTGGATCCTGAAGGTTGGGGGAGACCGATATGTATCGAAATTTCCCATTGCCGTTCCCGTCATCCTTTCCCCATTCTATCTGCCGGCAGTCATTTATCTGGACCACCATGGTGCCGATCCGCTGCTGTTCGACCAAGTCGCCCGGATCATGGAAAAGCTTTGTGCTTCTTCGCTGGCGGCGTTGTCAGTCGGTTTGCTCTATTTGCTCCTGCGGCGGCGGACCGACGAAGGGTTGGCCGCCATTCTGAGCCTGCTTTACGCATTTGGCACGACGACATGGGTGATCAGCAGCCAGGCCCTCTGGATGCATGGGCTCGCCCAGCTGCTGGTCGTGGCCACCATGCTTTTGCTCACCGGACCGGGCACGACATTGCGGGTCGTTCTCGCAGGACTGCTTTGTGGGCTTATCGCGGCCAACCGCCAGCCCGATGCCATATTGGCGGCAGGTCTGGGTATTTATGGCCTGTGGTGGGCTGGCCGGATGAGACCGCTTTTCGTCTTGTCGGGCATGGTCCCAGTCGCTTTGACCCTGGCCTATAATCTCATGATCGTCGGCAACATCGCGGGGGCTTATGCGCTGCATGTTCGGCCCGGCGATTTCAACCACGACATAGTGGGCGGCATCGCGGGCCTTCTTGTCAGTCCGACCCGAGGGCTCTTCGTCTTCTCCCCGTTCCTGCTGTTCGTTCCCATTTTTTGTCGTCGCGTCGTACTTGAGCGCTCAGGACGAGGGCTGACGATAGCCATTGGCTGCGCCATGATCGTGCAAGTGTCGTTCTACGCCATGATCGATTGGCGGCAGGGCATCTCTTGGGGCCCCCGATGGGTCACCGACATGCTGCCCATGCTGATGTGGATGCTGCCACCTGTCGTGAAGGCCCTGTCCCGGAACGGGCGTGTGGCATTCGGACTTGCATCGCTCGTGGCGATCTCGATCCAGACGATCGGCGCCTTCTGGTATACCGGCATCGCCGACACGCCCATCGTCACCGCTCACGGACCGGGCAGAATGCAACCTGCCTGGGACGTCCACAACGCAGCGTTTGTCGCCGAACTCCGTCACCCGCATGTCCAGGCCGACCTGATCGTCGATCTGCATGGCAACATCGATGCGGTGAATGTCCTGCCCCCCGGTCAAGGCACCGGCGGTGAAGCAGGCAGGCAGCTTGAGGTCCTCGGATGGGCGCTCACCAACAACCACTCCCCCAGCGACGTCGCCGTTCTGATCGATGGCCAATGGGGCGCCGCAACGCGGGAATTCTTTGCCAGGACCGATGTCGAGAAGGCGATGGGCCAGGCGAGCCCGGCTGGCTGGCGCGTCACCATTCCAATCGACCAGGTGGGCCCGGGTGAGCATCTGTTGGCGGTGCTGGTGCGCGCCACGGAGGGCGGCGAGCCGCGTCTCATGAAGCAGACCTCCTTCGTCCTGGCGCCGGACAATGAGGCGCTTGAGCATGTGACGGATCTTCCAAGTGCGGCGCGGCGCGCCCGGCAAACGCTCGCAAGTCATCAGCAGGCCGGCGGCTATTGGCTGACCTCCTTTACGAGCGCGACGCGATTTGAGCAGCCGCGCCAGGAAATGAACACCTATCTCAACGCCGTCATGCTTGACGTCGCCGGCCCCGTGGCCGAAACCGCGGGCGCAAGCGACATGCTTGCAAGGACGCGCCAGTTCCTGGCCGCTCAGATCGAGCCGAGCGGCCTCGTTCGATATCACGGTCGACCAGATGCGCCGACGATCGGCACTCTTGGCTGCGCCATCACGCCCGATTCCGATGACACCGCCCTGGCATGGCGGGTCGCGCCGAGCGAAAAAAGCGAACTGCTGCAACCCGCGCTTGCCACGATAACCCAGTTCAGACGGCCTGACGGACTCTACAAGACCTGGCTTGCGCCACGGGACAAATACCAATGCCTCGATCCCGGACGCGACGCCAATCCGGCGGATGTTGGAATCCAGATGCACATATTCCTGTTTCTCGAACAGGTGGACAAACCGGCCGCGCGTTCGCTGTGCGAAGCGCTCTCGAAAAAAGCTGGCGACGACGATATCTGGGTCTACTACGCCGGTGCGCCGCTCATGATCTCTCTGCGGTTGGCGGAACTGGAAAAGGCCGGCTGCTTGCCGCAGTTCCCACAGGCGCAACTGCTGACCGACATTCCCGGACAAGAAATCTGGCTGCGCGCCGCCGACCAGCTTCGGCAAATGGACAGCCATGCCGGCTCATATGCTGCCTACCAACGCACGGCCGACCTGCTGACCGATATTGCTGCGGATGACTTTTCCTTGATGAGCCATACGCCTCCGCTGCTGTATCACAATGACCTTACAGCGACGGTGAAACGATTCTATTGGTCGCAAGATTTCGGATATGCGCTGTGGTTGCGGCTCTATTTCGAGAACGAACGTATGCTATCAAAGCTTCCTTGTGGTTCCGGCGGCCCGGAACAAAAATGTGGTGAGAAGTGACGCAAATCGCGAGCGACACAGTCGGTCAAAGTCGCCCCCGGGCGACACAGCTGTCCCGTTGGCTTTCTTGCATCCGTTTCGATGAAGTCGCCGCGCTTCAGGCCACTCCGATCATCGGTGCGGTCCTTTCGATCGGAGCGCTGTCAGCGAGCCATGCGCTGACCGTAGCCATTTTGATAGCCGGCAACCTGTGCCTGATGGCTCATGTGTTTGTCCTCAACGACTGGTCCGGAATCGACGGAGATCTCAAAGACCCGGACCGAGCCAGCCGAACATTCGCGGCAAAAGGTCTGACACGCAGGGAAGTCGGCTATCTTGCCGGCTCATTGCTGGCGATCAGTCTGCTCCTGTTTGGGCTGATAAATACGAGGGCACTCGTTGTTGCAATAACGGTAGCAGGGCTAAGCGCCTTGTATTCCAGCCCGACCCTGCATCTGAAGGGTGCGCCGCTTTTCAGCTCGGCCCTGCATTTTGTCGGCGGCTGCATGCATTTCCTGCTCGGTTATGCGGCTTTTGGCGCGATCGATGCACAGGGTCTCGTCGTCAGTTGTTTCTTTGGATTGGTATTCACTGCCGGGCATTTCACGCATGAGGCGCGCGACTATGACGTCGACTTGCTCAACGGCATACGGACGAACGCCGTGGCGTTTGGCAAGACCAGGAGTTTTGTCGCAGGCCTCGTGCTTTTTATCTCGGCATATGCGCTCATGGTCGCGCTGGCCGTGCTCGGATTGGTTCCGTTCGCCCTCGTCTTTGCCGCCGCATTCATTCCGGTACATCTGTGGGCTTCGCGCCGCGCCATGCTGGCCGGCCTGACGTCCGAGAGCCTCTATCGACTGCAACGGTGTTACCGTGCGCTCTTCGCCACCATTGGCATCGTTATGATCGCGATGGTCGCTTTATCCTAGCCGGCAGTGTCGGGTTCCACACAACAGGCGACTTTCCGGCCTCGAGGTTCCATGCTTTCCGTAATCGTACCGGTCTTCAACGAAGCAGTCACATTGCCGCACGTGTTGGCGATGGTGAGCACAGCACTTCCCGCCGTGGCGAAGGAAATCATCATCGTGGATGACGGCTCCTCCGACGGCACCCGTGAGTGGCTCAAGGCCAATTTTCCAACCGGTTCTCGCTGTGCCACGTCCCTGACCGTCGACATCGACGGAGGTCTGGTCTTCACTGAGGAACCGGAGATTGCCCCGGTCACCGTGCGCGTGTTCCATCACGACAGAAACAGCGGAAAAGGCGCCGCGCTGCAGACCGGGCTGGCGGCCGTCAAGGGCGACGTCATTGTCATCCAGGACGCGGACCTTGAATACGATCCTGCGGATTGGACGGTTATGTATGACCTTATCGTCAGGCGAAAAGTTGCAGATGTCGTCTACGGCTCACGCTTCTACGGCCGGCCTCATCGCTCGCTCTATTTCCACCATTATCTGGCCAATCGCTTCATCTCCCTGGTGTTCAATCTTCTCTACAACCAGACGCTGACGGACATCGAGTGCTGCTACAAGATGTTCACGCGAGACGTCATGAGCCGGCTGCGTCTGACCTGCAACGACTTTGGTTGTGAAATTCAGCTCAGCGCCCAGATCGCGCTTGCCGGCCGCTGGCGGATCTACGAGATCGGCATCAGCTATTTCGGCCGCACCTACGAGGAAGGCAAGAAAATCGGATGGCGCGATGGCGTCAAGGCAATCTGGTATCTCGCCCGCTTCCGGCTTTTCTCTTGAACCACCCACGGCGGCGCACCAAGAGATGCGCCGCAAATGCTGAGCTCTTCACCGTCCGCTTTCGGCAGCCAAGTTGATTTTCTCCAGTTCTGCCGCAAGGGTCGTGGCATATTCCTGGGTCTCAGCCCGCGACTGTTCGAGGCTTCTCGCGTATTCGGTCGCGGCTTTGTTCGCCTCCCGCAACTGGGCCACTGTGTCTTCCAAGGAGCTCGTGTAACGCGCCGCCTCCTCGGTCTGAGCCCGCGACTGTTCAAGGCTTCTGGCGTATTCGGTCGTGGCGTCATTCGCCTCCCGCAGCTGAGCCACCGTCGCTTCCAGGGATCTCGCGTAATGCGCCGCCTCCTCGGCATTTTTCGACCGCTCTTCCAGGGCGACCTGCAAGCTGTGCACATATCGGCCAACCTCGCCCTTCAGGGCATCGCCGCTGGCGGCCTCCTCGGCCTGGGCCCGGGACTGTTCGAGGCTTTTGGCGTATTCGGCCGCGGCCTCGTTCGCCTTCCGCAACTGGGCCAATGTGTCTTCCAGGGAGTTCGCGTAACGCGCTGCCTCCCTGGCATCTTTCGATCGCTCTTCCAGGGCGACCTGCAAGCTGTGTACATATCGACCGACCTCGCCCTTCACGGCATTGCTGTTGGCGGCGATGATCGCCTGGGCGGTGCTTCGCTCGAGTTCGATTTTTTCCAGATGCTCGATGCCAATCGTCACCAGGCTTGATGGAAATTCGCCTTCCTGCCGCCTGATCCAGTCGGCGCTTCCCGCGGCCGCAACGGCCAGGGACACACCGTCGAAAGTCAGTCCCGTCTGCTTTGCCACGGCGCTGGCATGGCCAAGGCCATCCCGGTCCTGAAAAAGAATGGCGTCGAAATGCTGGGCGCGGAGGTGTCTCAACAACTGGATCGTTGAAGCCAGAAAGGGCGGCTGGGCCAGCGGGCCGTCTACGTCGAGATATTCGATGTCGAAGGAATGGCTTTCGGCAAAGGCCGCGAAGGCATTCTCGTCTGCCTCGGTGAACGCGCCGATGTCGACGATGGAAACGTCGATGCCGGCGGCTATGGCGGCGTCAACCGCGGCTCTCGCCGCGCCGTCACCACGGACAGGCTTCCAAAACAGGTCGCCGACAAGGCATATTTTTCGCTGGCCCGCGCCCCGACGCATGACGCGTAGGCGGCCTGACGATCGCGGCGGCGCAGGCGGATGCTGAATGCCGGCATAGACATCGTCGAATGACTGCTTCACCGCGCCGAAAACGGCCGGATCAGGCACGCGGCCTTCGGCAGCGCCACGCAGTTCGGAACAGATCGGCGCGATCCATGCAGACCACACACCCTGACGGCAATCCAGATCCTCGGGTTCTTGATGGTGCCGCAGTTCCCGCGACAGAAAGCCATCGATCTCGGCAGCGGCATCCGGGATGGATCTTGGCCACGCGATCTTGAGTTCATCGCCGAGACGGCGCGCGACCGACCTCCAGTCGTCCAGCAACGTCGAATAGTCGCAGAACGCCCTGTCGACGTCGCGCGTGTGTTCTTCGGCGGCCAGATTGTACCGCAACCATAGCAGGCCCCCCCGCTCCAGAGGCCAGGATTGCCAGTCACCTGCAAGGCTCTGTCGCTTCGCCAGCGAAAGCGCGACTTCCATTGGATTGCGCGAGATGACGACCGCGACGCACCGTATTCCCAGTTTGGCCAGGGCGGCGCGCCACAAGGGAAACAGCAGCGAGATCCGCGGATCCTTCAGCACGAAGAGCGGATCGTCGCCATATTCATCGACGATCAGATCTTTCAACCTGTCGATGAAGGCTTGTGCCGCGGGCCGTTGCAGCCATTCGCTCGACGGTCCCTGGACATCGTTTACGGGCGATTCCGCCAGGTCCAGGATCTGGTCGTTGAGGCGCACGGCGGCTTCCGGCTCCCAATGGCCGATCTCGTTGCCCAGTCCCGCTGGATTGAGGTTGCGCGGCAGGGAGGCACCGAGAAGGCTGAGCATGCGCGCCAGCGCGGACGTGCCGCTGCGGTGCATCCCGACGACAACTATGGCGGTTCTGCTGGTCATAAGAGTTCCAAGGATACTCGTCCGGCACCTAAAGGCGATCGAACCCTGCGGAGGGACGGCGCCATGCGCTCCCGATTGCGGTCGGGGACATCAGTTGAACTGTTGGCAACGATGGACCCCGCATGCATAGTCGCCGCCTGGCGCACATAACCGGCATGTGATGTTCGGGGCAAATTTTTGTCTCCTGATAGAAGCAGGACTTGGATTGGAGATTAGAGAGATGCACTCCAGAGCACCAGTGACCTCCGGTGACCAAGACAGAGCCCGGGCGACCGTTTCAAAGGTGCCGCATTGGCACCACAAATTTGAAGTGTACCCCGGCGTGGTCACGCCGGGCTCCTACGATCCCCAGTTCCTGCTCGAAAAACTGCGATTGCCTAAAGATATGACCGGCCTGCAGGTGTTGGACATAGGCCCGTCGGACGGCTTTTTTTCGATGAACATGGCTCGCCGCGGAGCACAGGTAACGGTGGTCGATTATCGGGCCAAGAATGGCCATGGATTCGAAGCCATGGAGCAACTTACCGGTCTGGAATTCGATTACAGGCAGATGAACCTGTACGACATCCCGGGTTCTGATATTGGCGAGTTCGATATCGTGCTGTTTCTAGGTGTTCTTTACCATCTGCCCGACATGATGCGCGCGCTGAACATCGTTGCGCAGCTGTGCCGGAGCCGCCTGCTTATTGAAACGCAGTTCGAACCTGAGTTGATGCCCGGCGTCGCGGTTGCGCAGTACTACGAAGCAGGGACACTTGCCGGCGACATCACCAATTTCTGGGTCCCCAACAGGGAATGCCTTTTTGCCATGTTGCGCGACGTCGGCTTTCAAATCGATCGTGACGAGAGCTGGGGCAAACGCCTTCTGGTGGACGCGTCATCAACCACCATGGCAAGGACGAAGATGGGCCTTGCCTACGGGCTCGTACCCACCTGAGGGATCGGCAGCCAACATCGATCAGTGCGGCCGCATTGACCTCCCACAGGCGACCCTGAAGTCATCTATCGTTTGTCGTCCGCTTCCAAATGTGTAGCAGCCACCTGCTACCAGCGACCAGAACTCTGGTGCTAAATGTTATCGATGGCGAACCTCACCGAGGCGGTGTAGGCTCACCTCAAAAGAAGAAGAAGTGAGCCGTACCCTCGGCCAAGCCCGAGCGAATCTGGGAGGATTCATGGTTGAGATCATCTCCAAGCGGGATGGCCCGCGGCGCGAGGACGTCCAGGTCAAAAGGCTGATCGAGCAGAACCGCTCGACCATCGTTCGCCTTGCCGACCAGATCAGCGGCGGCGGCTATTCAGCTTCCAGGCAGCCACGCCAGCAACCCAAGGCGGAAGGCCTGATCATCCATGTCGGCGGCAGCGCGGCGACCGCCTCCGAAGCGAGCCCGTCCATCCGTGTCACCATGAACGGCCGCGTGATCTCCAAGGATCAGAACACCGGCCGCCAGCTTCATCATATCGGCGACATCCGCAACCGGGACGGAGACCAGATCTTCGTCCTGGCAACGAAGCAGAACGGCTTTTTCTCGCCCGTCGACGAAACCATCGCCCAGGTCCTTGCCGAGCTCGATGGATCCCGGCTCACCGCGACCTACACCGAAGACCAGCTTGCCGCCGACATCGGTGCCAAACTCGGCATCGACTGACGACCGGCGTTCGGGCGTCCCCTGCACGTCCAATCCGCGACAGCATACAGAAATGGCATACCTCAAAGGTACTGTGATGGCTGAATGAGACACGCGAACGGCCCCGATCAGATGAAGACCGATGCACTTCCGGCGCGCGCTTCAATCGCCACCGGACAATTGATCCTGGACAACATCGACTATGACGAGCGCGCCACCATGCGCGCCTGGGAGAGTTTTCTTTCCGACGAGCCTACTTGCGCCCGCGATCCGGTCCACGTCCGCTCGCTGATCCACGATTCCTGGTACCGCAGCGCCACCGGCGGCATCAATGCGCAGGGCATCGAAGCGCCGCTGAGCAGCGATCGGAACGAGATCGAATATCTGACCCGCGCCAATGCCGAACTGCTCTCGGCGGCGAGGCGCTCATTCGCGTCGCTTGGCCAGTTGCTGGACGGAACGGGAGCGATGCTGGTGCTTGCCGACAGCGATGGCGTGCTGATCGACGCCATCGGCGACAAGAAGACACTGCATGACGGCATGGACATCCATCTGGCAGTAGGCGGCAAATGGAACGAGGATGCCGTTGGAACCAACGGCATTGGGACCGCGCTGTGGACCGGCGAACCGATTTTCGTCCACGCGGCCGAACATTTCTGTGCCGGCATCAAATCCTGGACCTGCGCCGGCGCGCCGATCCGCGATCCCCTGGACGGCAAGATCATCGGCGTTGTCGACCTGTCGGGCTATTCGCCGATCTTCCGGCCGCATAACACGGCGCTCGTCGCCGCCACCGCCAGGCAAATCGAGAAGGCTCTCGCCGAACAGCAGCAGGAGCAGCGCACACGCCTGCTCGAGGCGTTTATTTCCTCGGCACCCAGCTACCGCCGGAAAGACGGGTTGGTCATCGTCGATCATCGTGGCCGCGCGATCTTCTGCAACAACGTGCCCAACGGCGACGCGACGGAGATGATGGACGGCCCGATGGAGCCGGGCCGCGGACGTTGGCTCATGAACCTGCCGGCCTCCGGCTCGGAGACCGATCTTGCCAACGCGCTGCCGGCGCACCTGCGATCCTGCCATGTCACGCCGCTGAAGCTGGATGGCGACCTTCGTGGCGCGGCCCTGGTGTTTCCCTCCGTACCGGCCGTCTCGAGCATGACGGTGATGCGTCGGGAGGGGGACAAACACCTGCGGGCAGCCGCGGCGATGATCATCGGCGAAAGCGAAAAATTGCTGGCCGCCGTCGATGTCGCTTCCCGGGTGGCCGGATCGAACGGTGTCACCTCGTTGCTGATAGAAGGCGAAACCGGTGTCGGCAAAGAGCTGTTCGCCCGGCTTGTCCATGCCGGCAGCCGGCGCACCGAAAACGACCCGTTCATCGCCATGAACTGTGGCGCAATCACCAAGGAGCTGTTCGGCAGCGAATTGTTCGGCCACGTGGGCGGAGCCTTTACCGGAGCTTCGCGGGACGGCAAGCCCGGCATCTTCGAACTCGCCAATGGCGGTGTGCTCAGCCTTGACGAAATCGGCGAGTTGCCGCTCGAAATCCAGCCCTTCCTGTTGCGTGTCCTGGAGGAGCGCGTGGTTCACCGCATCGGCGACTCGAGGGGCCGGCCGGTGGACGTGCGACTGGTCGCATCGACCAATCGCGATCTCAAGCAGGAAGTCGCGGCCGGACGCTTCCGCAGCGATCTCTATTACCGCATCGGCGCGGTCTCGATTCATGTGCCGGCCCTGCGTGAGCGCGGCGACGACGTGCTCTTGCTGGTCGAGCATTTCAATCGTCAGATCGCAAAACTGGCGGGCACTGATCCCCTGGAGTTTTCAAATGAAGCACTCGACGCGCTGCTGGCCTATCGCTGGCCGGGAAATGTGCGCGAATTGAAGAACCTGGTCGAGCGCCTGCACATACTGGCGCGCGACGGCACGATCGGACTTCAGGACCTTCCCGAAGAAATCAGTGCGGGCAACCGCAACGCCATGGCCATGCACAGCGACCATCCCACGACCATGCTCGAAGCACCCGTGTGTACATTCGAGGATGGAGAACGCCAGGCGATCAAGAATGCGCTTGTCGCGGAGGGCGGCAATCTCAGCAAGGTTGCGCTGAGGCTCGGCATTTCGCGGCCGACGCTTTATCGCAAACTCGGCCAATACGGCATCCGGCGCGGTTTCCTCTAAAGCGCATCGCGGGTCACTTTTGGGCGACATGCACTAGATCCAATCATCGGCAAAAAAAACCCGCGGCATTCGCGCCGCGGGTCGGGGAAAGTTCGGCGACCGAAATCGCCTTCAGGGAACGATGACACCACGACCGGTGAACCGGCGGTTCTTGAAATCGTCGAGCGCGGTGTTGATGCTGGCGAGATTGTATTCGGTGTAGTGCATCTTCACCTTGCCGTCGGCGTTGAGCTCCATCAGTTCGACAAGCTCAGTGAAATTGCCGACCAGGCTGCCGCCGATGTTGATCTCCTCGATGACGAGATGCGCGGTCGGTACGTTGATGTTGCCGCCATAGCCGACGACGAACAGTTGCCCGCCCTTGCGCACCATCTTCCAGCAGATGTTCTCGACACCGAGTTCACCGACGAAATCGATCACCACATGCGCGCCGCCGCCGGTGATCTGGCTGACTTCCTCGACAATGTTTGGTCCGCCATCGAGGACGAAGTCGGCGCCAAGGTCCTTGGCCAGCACCCGCGCTGCAGGTTCGCGATCGACTGCGATGATGCGGCAACCCGAAATCGCGTGCAGCGATTGCAGAGCGATATGGCCAAGCCCGCCTATGCCGAGGAGCACGCAGTAACTCCCCGGCCGCAGGAGCTTGGCGGCGCGCTTGGCGGCGCGGTAGGCGGTGATGCCGGCATCGGCCAGCGGCGCCACCTCGATCGGCGTGATGTTGGCATTCAGCTTGATCAGCGAGCGTTCGCTGGTGATGAAATATTCGGCGAAACCGCCGTTCATGCCAAGGCCGGGGAACTGACCGTTGTCGCAGTACATGTCCTCGCCATGGCGGCAGTTGAGGCAAATGCCGCATGAGCGGAAGGGGTGGCAGATCACCGCGTCGCCGCGCTTGACCGATCGGACGCCACTGCCGACCTCCTCGACCCAGCCGGCATTTTCGTGACCCATGATATAGGGCAACAGCGTGCCTTCAGGGTCCATCGTTGGCTTCCACACCCCTTCGATGATGTGCAAATCGGTGCGGCAGAGGCCCGCGGCGCCGACCCGCACGATCACCTCGTCGGGCGCGGTGATCGTCGGCGCCTTGACCTCCTCGATCTTGAGCCGAACATTCATCTTCGGATCGTATTCGTAAAGTCTGGCAGCTTTCATGGCTGTGTCCTTTCAACGTCGAAATCGTTGCGTTGCAATGTTGCTTCAGGCGCGGCCTAGCTTTTCCGAGCCGCCGCCGCGCGCCGGTCCGGCCGTCGGATCCTCGTCCTCGGCGAGATCGCCAATCAGCGTTTCGGTGGTCAGGATCAGCGTCGCCACGGAAGCTGCGTTGGCGAGCGCGGTATAGGTCACGCGGACCGGATCGATGATGCCTGCCTCGAACATGTTCTGATACGCGCCGGTCGAGGCGTTGTAGCCATAGCCGCCATTGATGCGGGTGACCTCGACCACCACCGCTTCGGGATCGGCGCCGGCATTGGCGGCGATACGCCACAGCGGCCGTGACAGGACCGAGCGCACCAGGCGCACGCCCTCGGCGACATCGCCATCGACGCCGGCCGCGACCTTGTCGAGCAACGGCGCGATCTGCGCGAGTGCCGAACCACCGCCGGCAACGACTCCCTCCTCGGACGCGGCGCGCACCGCATTCAAGGAATCCTCGATCAGCTGGATGGTCCGCTTCTGTTCAACAGGCGTGACACCGCCGGCGTAGAGGATCGCGGTGCCACCGGAGAGCTTGGCCAGGCGTTCGCGCAGCTTGTCCTGGTCGATGTTGGGCTGCGAGGCTTCATACTGGCGCTGCACCTGGGCGCGGCGCGAAGCAATTGCGCCGGGGTCGCCGCCGCCGCGAATGATCGAGGTGTAGGACGAACTGGTCTTCACCCGGTCGGCCGTCCCGAGATCCTCGGCGGTGACGTCCTCGAGCCGGCCGCCGAGATCGCGCGCGATCACCCTGCCGCCGGTGATGATGGCCAGATCCTCCATCATCGCCTTGCGCCAGTGGCCATATTCCGGCGGATGGACGACCAGGTACCGTCCCGGTCCCTGCTTGCCGAGCAGCGTCACCACCACCTCCGGCGACATTTCCTCGGACACGACCAGCAGCGGCCGGCCATCCGCGTCGGCAATGCGGCGCACCGCATCGAGCTGCCCGGGCTCCTTGATCTTGAGGTCGGTCATCAGGATGTAGGGCCGTTCGAGCACCGCCTCCATCTTCTCCTGGTCGGTCACCATGTGATGCGAGAGGTAGCCGCGTTCGAAGGACATGCCCTCGACGACATCGAGCGTGGTCTCGGTGGTAACGCTGAAATCGGTGGTAATGACGCCTTCGGCGCCGACCCGCTGATGGGCTTCCGCCACCAGCGCGCCAAGCTTGGTGTTGGTCGCCGCGATATTGGCGACCGAGGCCAGGATGCCGTTGCCCTTGGCGGGTTTGGCGGAAGCCTTGAGCGCCGCCACCACCGACGCCACGGCAAGGTCGATGCCCTTGCACAAATCGACGGATTTCACGCCGCGCTCATTCGCCTCGACGCCGCCCTGGATGAGCGCGTTGGCGAGCACGATGGCCGTCGTGGTGCCGTCGCCGGCGATCTCGTTGGTCTGCATCGACACTTCGCGGACGACCTGCGCACCCATGTTCTCGAAACGGTCGTGCAGTTCGATCTCGGAGGCGATGCTGACACCGTCGCGGGTCACCATCGGCGTGCCGATCGGCCGGTCGATCATTGCGTTCATGCCTTTGGGGCCGAGCGTCGGCTCGACGGCGGCTGCGAGCCGGAAGACGCCACGGGCGAGAGCACGGCGGGCCTCGGAATTGTGAAGCATTATCTTGGGCATGATTCCTCCTTCCGCCTTACGGGCGGGTTGTTGGTTGGGGGCCTCGTGCGAGGGAGGCCGTTGCTGTCAGCTCTGCTTCAGGCGGTCGGTGCAGTCCTGGCCGGCACGCGATCCAGAATGAAATCGACCAGCGTCGGTTCGCCGTCGACCACATCCAGTTCCTTGTATCTCGTCTGCTTGAGCCCCCGGCACAGCGCGCCGTTGAACTCCATGTTGATGCGCACACCGCGCAGCTCGGCGAGATGAGCACCGAGTGCGCCAGGCGGTATGGGCTGGCCTTCCCAGGTCACGAAGACGGGATCGTCGGCCCGGCGATCGAGAAAACGCTCGAGCAGGGCCGCCCTGTATCTCGGCTTCTGCTTGGCCGCCTCGCCCGGCTCGAACCGCGCGACGTCATAGGCCGCAAGGTCCATGCCAAGGATTTCCCGATCGGTCAGGCCGTGCAGCCGCAGGCCGCGCAAAACCGCCTCCTGGCGTCGCTTGAAGGCCTTCATCCTGAAGGTCTCGCGCAAGGCGGCGAGATCCTGGTCCTCGGCAAGCACGGCAAAGATGTCGCCGAATGTCTTGCCGGCTTCCATGCCGCGATTGACCTCCTCCGCGAACATGTGGTCGTGCAGCTTGACGCGATAGGCCGGTGCCCAGGAGAGCTGGTCGAGCGCCTTGCGGACGCCGTCCAGCATCAGGAACGCGAAGTTGGGCGAACACCAGTAGGTCGGCAGGCGGAAGTCGACCTCGGCGCTGCCGTCGCCCATCACCTCTGCCCGCTCGACGAAGCCCATCTCGGTGATGGCTTCGTCGAGTTCCGGGTCGTTGACCTCATCAAGGCGCCGCCAGAGTTCCTTCTCGCGGCTGCCGGAAACGCTGGCGGTTGCCATGGCCCCTACTCCGCAGCGATGCTGAAGGGCGTGCTGGCCAGCGCCTTCTTCTTGGCCTCGACGTCGATGTTGTAAAGACGCGCGGCGTTGAGGCCGAGTATCTTCTCCTTGATCTCGTCGGTCAGCTGCACGCCCCGTTCGGCGGCGATGTCCTGCGGGATCTGATAGGCCCAGAATTTGTCGACCAGCCAGCGCGGCGTCCAGATCGCATAGTCGGAACCGAACAGGATCTTCTCCGGCCCGAGCCAGAACAAGAGCTCGGCAATGACTTCGCCGAAATAGCGCGGGCGCGCATGGATGAACGGCAACGCAACCGCCAAGCCGCCATAGACGTTGGTTTCCTGCGTCGCGATCCAGCAGAAATCGTCGAGGCGCGGCAGGCCGCAATGCTCGACAATCCAGTTGAGGTTCTGGAAATCCGTCGCCGCGTGGTCGACGTCATGGACGTCGAAGGCGTCCTTCGAGAGCGGGATGATCGTCGGGCCCTTATGGACGTGGATGTTCCTGATGCCGAGCTTGTCGCAGAGTTCGAAGCATTTGTAGGCATCGGGATCGGTGAGCTTCCAGCCCTTGGACGCGCCGTTCCATTCGGCCGTGTACATCTTCACGCCCTTGACGTTGTAGGTCTCCTTGAGGAAGTGGATGTACTCAAGCGCCTTCTCGCCGTCGCGCGGATCGAAGGCGCCGTTGACGATGAAACGCTCGGGATAGCGCTTGGCCACCTCGGCGTTGCGCTCGATCGTGTTGAAGCCGTTCTTGTAGAAGTCCTTGAGATAGGTCGACTGGACGATCGCCACATCGTCGGGACCGTCGATGAACAGGTCGCGATAGAGATCGTCGGCGCTGTACTTCTCGAACTTGCTCTTTTCCCACAGCTGGTCCTTCGGGCTCAGGCCCGTATGATAGGCATAGAAGCACTCGATGAACTGCTTGCCGTGGATATTCTTCTGGTTCTCCGGGCTGCCGTCCCAGAAATGAGTGTGGCCGTCGACCACGAAAATGTCCTTGCCTTCCGGTGTCCTGTACATTGTTGCCTCCGCAGCAATCGCGTTGATCGGTTCGGCGCGCCGCACTCGCGCGGCGCGCCGGATTTTCGTGGCGGCTATTCGATGTATTCGAACATCTCGTCCATGTTGCCGAACAGGATCACGGTGTTGTCGTCGACGCGAACCATGCGGCCATAATGGGTGGAGGTGTTGACCTCGAAGGTCTCGGCCGAAATCTCGCGGCCGAGATATTCGCCGATCGCGTCCATCTTGAAGATCAGCTTGCCGTCGCCGTCGATGCGGATCAGCGCGGGCTGGTAGGTGATGGTCACCCCCGGCTTCTGGCCCATGAATTCGGCGATGGCGCGAGCCTCGACCGAGTCGTTCATGGTGACGCCGCACTGATGCGAAATCGTCTGCTCGAAGGTGATGTCCTTCATCGACTTGAAGATGTTGGAATGGGTTGCGTCGCGTGCTGCTAGTGACATGACAAGTTCTCCTGTTTCAGCGCTTGAGGCCGAGTTCGCCGAGGATCTGGCCAATCCGCTCCTCGGATTTGGCGCGGACATCCGCGAACGCAACCGGCTTGGAATGCGGCATCGACCAGATCGGCTGCAGGCCGGTGGCTGCCTTGTCGGCGAGCGTGCCGTGTTTCTTGACCCAGCCCTGGAAGAGCTTCTTGTTCGCCGCGCCATGCTTCTCGTCATGGGCGAGCATGTGGATGAGGTCGATTGTGTTGGCGAGGTTGCGCTCGTAATCGGCCTCGGCGGCCGAAATCACCGCCGGCGTGATGAAGTCGTGGTTGGCGGCGGCGATCTGCATCAGGAAGCCGGAGCGGAACACTTCGCCCACCAGCGGCTCGAAGACGATGTTGATGGCGAAATACTGTTCGAGATAGTCGGTCGCGCCCATGATGGTCTCGACCGCTTCGCGCGTGCCTTGCCAGTTCTTGTCCTCGAGCCAGGCCTTCTTGCCGAGTTCGTCGTCCCAGCCGGGAAGGTCCATGCCGATCTCGGCAAGGTAGAGCGTGATGTCCTGGGCAAGCCTGAGCTTGTAGGACGAGTTGGTCAGCGTCGCGTTGTTGATCATCTGGGTGTAGCCGTAGCGCTGCGCCTGCATCAGCGAGGTGCCGAGCCCGAATTCGGCGTGTTTCCAGGCGCCGAGCTGCGTCTGCAGGATCTTGACCCAGGCCTTGTCGAAGGTCTTCGGTGCGCCCGATTTGCGGGCATTGTTGATGACGCTCTGCACCATCGTCTCGATCTTCGACTGGCGCTGGTAGTGCGTGCGCTCCCATTCCTGGTCGGGGGCGCGGAAGGCATGCCAGTTGGAACTCTGCGCGGCGGTGTTCTGCTTGACATAGGCGCCCTTGCCGTCGGCGAAGGAGATGATCCAGTCCTGGATCAGGTAGCGCTCCGGGTCAGGCTGAACGTCGACCGTCATGTCCTCGTAGTGGGTGGCGCGCTGGCCTTTCGGATCGAAATACCGGTATTTCCGGCTATCTGAATCGGCGAAGATCGCCGCGCCGGCGGCTCCGGATCCGACTGAACTCGAGGTTGCAGGCATAGTCTCTCTCCCTTGTTGCAGTTGTGGTTGGCTTGGCACGGCCGCCCTCAATGGGCCGGCGTTGCACCTGCCGATGTGGTGAACTTGTCGAAGAAGATCCGCTCCGTTTCGAACCCGTTCATGAACAGGACCGGCTGCAGCGCATCGATCATCGGCGGCGGGCCACAGGCATGGACATCGCCCTGCCCGTCGACCGCCAGTTGCTTGAGCTTGGCGTCGACGCTCTGGTGCACGAAGCCGCGTTCGCCCTGCCATTCGGCGTCGTCATTCGCGTGCGACAGCACGGGAATGAAGGTGACGTCGGAATGATTGCCGACCAGCTCGGCGATCCTGTCGAGATAGAACAGGTCGTTGCGGGTGCGGGCGCCGTAGAAGAAATAGACCGGACGTTTCTCGCCGCTCTTCAGGTGGTCGTTGAGGATCGACCAGATCGGCGACATGCCCGATCCGGCGCCGACCAGGATCAAGGGTCCTTGCCGTTCGTCGCGGCGGAAACAGGTTCCGTAGGGTCCGACGACGGTGACTTCGGCTCCGGCCCTGATGCCTCCGGAATCGAGTTCTCCCGAGAACTTTCCCTCAGGGTATTTTTTGATGATGAAGGAGAGTTTTTGGGTTTGGTCCGGCGTATTTGCCATGGAGAACGAGCGCGTAATCGTCTCCCCTTTTTGCGTGGTAACCGTGATGTCGACATATTGCCCCGCCCAAAACTTCATCGGGGAGCCGAGTTCGATTTCGATGCCGCGAATGTCGTGGGTCAGCTGCTCGATGCGAGCAATCCGGCCCTTGTACGTTTTCACGGCGATCGCTTTCGCCAGAATCTCCTCGTCGTAGTTGAGAAGCTCGACTTCCAGGTCGGAGTAGGCGATGCAACGGCACAACAGGACGTGCCCGCTCTCCTTCTCCATGTCGTTCAGTGCGAAGGTCGAGTATTTCAGCATGTCGACCTCGCCTTCGAGCAACACGCTTTTGCAGGCCGAGCATTGCCCTTCCTTGCAGCCGTGCGGTAGGGCGATGCCCTGGCGGAATGCGGCGTTGAGCACCGTTTCGCCATTCTCGACCTCGAATTCGACGTCGACTGGGCTGAGCCTGACCGTGTGGGTTTCCGACATACGGACCTCCAGTGAAAGGTAGGGGCGGGACGGACCCGCCCCCCTTTGGCCTGATCAGTTGCAGGGATTGATCGTGAAGCCGGCGCGGTATTCCGCCAGGTGCTTCTCACGGTCCGCGGGCGACATGGCACGCAGCGCGTTGAGCGGCGATCCGAGCGTGTTGCCGCGCACATCGTCGAGCGTCCACATCTCCTTGTCGTCGAAGCGCAGATGCGGCTGCGGAACCAGCGTCTTGCCATCGGAGCGGACGAAGTTCAGGTCCTTGATGGCATCGGCCAGATCCCAGCCGTCATAGAGCGTCTCCCATTCGCGCTCGCCGCTGAAGCGGCCCATCGCGGGTGTCGGACGGCCCTCATACTCGTCGGCGAAGGCGACCGTGGCGGTCCAGCGGTCGAGCTCGTGGGCGAAGGTGTAGAGTTCGCCATTGATCTCGCCGACCACCATGTCCTCGCGGATCAGGCAGGGAACGAGGCAGGACCAGCAGCGGTGCGGATAGACGTAGCCGACGTCGCTGTTGAAGAGCAGCACCTTCTCGCCCTTATGGCTGAGCTTGGCGTACCATTTCCAGAAGTCGCCGAACTCGGCGTACCAGCCGGGATATTTGTGCTCGAACCACTCGAAGTCCTTGTCGGTCTGGGCTTCGATGCGCCAGAAATTGACCGGCCAGCCGACCGCGAAGAACTGCCCGACCTTGTGGACGTAGTTCTTCTTGGTGATGCGTTCCCAAGCGGCCTGGACGTCGTCGTGATGGACCTTGATGCCGTATTTCTCGAGCGGCAGCATGTAGGTGCGGTAGTAGTCCTCATAGATCCAGCGGTGCCACATTTCCGCGTAAGACTCCTTGTTCTTGTCGCGGTTGGTGGTGCCGTATTCGATGAAGGTGCCGATGGCGGCATCGACGATCGCGTGGTTCTGCCAGAAGGCGTAGCGCAGGTCGCGCTCGAGCAGCAGGTGGTTTTCCGGTTCCTTGAGCGCCGCCATCAGCAGCGAATGGCCGTTGCCGATATGCCGGCTCTCGTCCGATTGCACCGACAGGAAGACGGTCGGCAGCGCATAGTCACCGTTGCGGGCGGCTTCCGAAGGCATGGCAACAAACAGCGTGTTGGTGAAGGCGGTTTCGGCAACCACGGTCAGGTACATGCAGGCGGCGGTCATCGTGTCGCCGGTGATGAAGCCTTCGGCGAACTGGCGGCCGATGGTGGTGGCGTAGCACTTTCCGAAAGCTTCCTCGGTGATGTCGAAGCCGGCCGGATCGATGTAGTTCTCCATGTACCATTTCTTCAGGTTCATCTGGATCGTCGAGTGACGGAACTCGTCGATCATCTGCATGGTGAAGCCGGTTCGGAGTTCCTCGCCGGGTGCGATACGGGCGACCATCGCCATCGAGCGGGCGGCGGAGATTTCCGGGAACGGAATGATGGCCAGGAAGAGCTTCATCCACTCGACCCAGCGCGGTTCGACGTTGCGGAACATGTCGCCGCGCAATGCCGCATCGAGCGCGCCATAGACGCGGTTGTCCTTCTCTTCCTGCATCGGGAAGTAGGAGCGCAGGACCTGCTTCATCGGATCGCGCGGCGTCTTGTTGATCTTGTAGTCGGTCGGAAATGTCATCGCTTCCTGCACGTAGGAAGGATTCCAGCCGAGATCGGCAATCTTCTTGGTCGCCTCGCCGACGGAAATTCCGCGTTGCGAGGTAATCTTGTTGAGCGTCAGAGACGTCATGGTCATAAGCCTCCACCAGGTTTGGGCCGCGGGTCCCTTGACCCCGGCATGAAGCGGCACAAAGCACCGCCAGTGAGAGTGCGAACGGCATGACAAAGGGTTGCGCATTCAGGCGCGACTCATGGTCCGGCCATTCAAGTGGATCGCGGCAAAGGTTTTCGAGGCGTTTTGGCAGAGACCCGCGACGCCAACCGCATTTGCGATGGGCGTATCGAAACGCTGCTTCCTCCGTTCCTTCGTTCTTTTGGCACCGCGCCAAGCGCGATGGGCTTCTTGTGAAAATAATCAAAGCAAGCGTCGTGCCAGTTTGAAAACGAGGTCGGCGGCCAGCGCCTAAAACAAGATCGCCATCTTTTCGGCGTATGAGCGGACAGCAAACTGTAACGTTATTTTACAGATGTAACTTACGACTGTAATATTAATCATATATTCGCAACTGCAACATATCTAGTTCGCAGCTGCAACAAATATCAAAATACGCAGGTCTCTATTTAATTCTTTGTCTTTCTCTACTATTTGATGCCAACAGCCCATGGGCGGGCCTGGCGCTGGAGAGAGACCATGCCGAACGATAAGGACAGGAGCGGGCCACCCCGACCGATGTCCAGCCATGCCGACGGCGTCACCGGCGATCTTGTCAAGCTGATGCCCCGCGATCTGGTCTTTGTCATGCGCTTCATGGGCGAGAGCCAGCACCGCCTGCAGAGCCATTTCCAAGACTTCATCCGGGCCGAGCTTGCCGCCGGCGGCGTCACCACGGAGACGCATCCGATGATCCATCTGTTCATCGAAAACCATGCGATCCTGCTGCGCGACTTCGTGTTTTCAGGCGTTTCGCTGACACGCCAGTTCCGCGTCGACGAGATCGAGCGGCTGACCGGCGACACGACATCGATGATCCGCGTCGATATCTGGGACCAGCTCAAGAGCCACATCGAGACGGCCGAAAGACAGTTCCAATCACAGGCCGGCGCATTGCCCAAATTGCTGTCGGCTTTCGAAAAGCCACCCGGGCCTTTGGGGAGCGAGAAATGACCGGCGGACCCGATACTGCCAGGCGTGACGCGCTGCTTGCCCGCCGGCTTGATCTCGTCGCCGGAGTCTCCGCCCTCACCGCCGAAGCGATGCGGCTCAACCAGAAACGCGCCGGCATCGAAATGGACGTACTGCGCCTGGAGCTGGAAATCGGCAGAAGCGGCGCCAACGCGCAACTGGTGCAGGATTTGCATGAGGCAGAGCGAAGTGCTGCGGCGATCATGCAGGCATGCACGGCTTGCGAGGACCGCATCGTCGCGGCCGAAGGCGACATCGAGGACGTTGATCGCCGGCTTGCCGCAACGGCGAACGAGAACTGACGGGAGAGATGGCATGAACCAGCAGACGATGCAGAACCTGACCTTGTTCGACCTTCTGGCCCGCAGCTGGCAGCGGCCGTCGGCGATCGCCGATCTGCGCTTCAGCGCCGACGGTTCGGCTGTCGCCTTCACCTCCGTCGACGGCACCGTCGCCGTTGCCGCGGTCGCGGATCACGAGCCGCCGGAGTCGCGGATCAGGGTGAGCAACGATCTCGGCCAGACGACGATCCGCCCCCGGGAAAAGCCACCAGTCCCATTGATCGCCACGGCGGCGTTCGGCGATGGCGACGTCCCCCTCGCCGCCCATGCGCATTCCGGCTTTCTGGTCGGCGCGGCCAGCGGCGAAGCGTTGCCTCTGACCGCCGGCGGTGAAGTCGCGGAACCCCTGGCCAGGATCGACGGGCCGATCGTGGCCATGGATCACAGCGCCCGGGCGACGCTGACGGCCGTCAGCAACGGAAAGGATGTCTTCCTGTCGAGCGGCCAGGGCGATGCGGTGAAGCTGAAACATGCCACGACATCGTCCATCGACGCCCTCGCGTTCTCGCCTGGCGGGAGACGCCTCGCCTGCGGCCTTGATGAGGGGCTGTCGATCTGGTCGGTCGAAGGCGACGCTGCCTTGATACGAGACATTTCTCTTTCATCGCGCCCGGTATCGATCCGCTGGAGCAACGACGGGCGCTGGTTGGCCTGCGGGCTTGAGACCGGCGGCTTTGCGCTGATCAGCCTGGCCGATGGCCGAGCCGATATCGTCTCGGGATTTCCATCGCCCGTTCGGACGGTGTGCTGGAGCGCGCCGGCAAATGCGCTGTTTGCCTCGGGTGCGTTCCGGATCGCCGGCTGGTCGATGACCGCCCCACCATTTGGCGGCGAAACCTCGGGCGCATTGGAGACGGGTCGCGCCGGGCTGGTTCTGGTCGAAGCGGTGGCGGCGCACCCCGAGAAGAAGCTGGTTGCCGCGGGTTACGCCAACGGCCGTATCATCGTCGCCCAGATCGGCTCGCGCGACGAGTTTCTCGTCAAGCCCTTGGGCAGCGCTGTCACCGCTCTCGCCTGGTCCGGCGACGGGCGGCATCTGGCGATGGGCACCGTCGACGGCACAGCCGCGATCGTCACCTTTCCCGCGCAGATGTTCAAATAGCGGACCAGTCCACATGAAACAGGAGGATGACATGCAGACCGAACTCACCGCCGAGGACGAGAGCAAGGACGAATTCTTCGAACGGCTGGCCAAACTGTCGGAGGAGATGGTCGCCAGGCATGGCAAGGATTTCAGCATGGGCGCGCTTGTGCTGGCCGCCCGCTGGATCGCCGAAAACCGGGTCGGCAAGCTGAAGACCAACTAGGCTGGCGGGACTGTCCGTTCCTCAGCCGACGAGGCGATCCCGTGGAGCGGAGCCGCCGGCGTTGCTACGTCATGGTTGCACCGTGCCAGACGGCGAGATCGTTCATGCTGCAGCTGCCGCTGTCTGATGCCAGGCGGTTCGCTCAAACGCAGTCAACGTACGCCGAGCATGGACCTTCGTGGCGCAAACCACGGCAAGTGCGATGAAGAAGAGGATGCCTGGATCGGCGCTGCCACCCGACAGTGAGCTGGCAATTATGCCGGCGAGGGAAGCATTCCTGACGCTCGTCACGACTGCTTCGGTTTCCGGGTCCACCCATTCCCGCATCCGTCCCAATCCGCCGACCAGGACGCCGAGCAGGATCGCCATCATCAGCGATCCGAACAGGCCAAGTTGGGAAAGGACTGCGATCGGCCAGCTCGATGCCCTGGAACTGCCGAAACCGACGCCAAGGCCGCTGGTGTCCAGGAAGGACTGCAGGCTCTTGACGTTCCAATAGGTGCGCTCATGGCCTGAGGCAGAATCCGCTTTGTTGATGATGGTGCTGTTGATCAGCCTGACGAAAGGCTCCAACGCTCCGGCATGGTAGAGGCTGACGCCCATGATGGCGACCACGCCAATCGCCATCAGAGCGGTTACCATTATGTCCTCGCGCTCAACCCGCCCCCTGAGGACTGAAACCAACATCGAGAAGGCGACCGGAAGGCACAGGAGGGTAAGACCGACGTAAGCGGTCGATGAAGTCGACAGAATGGTCAGGAAGAGCAGGATGCCCGCCAGCCACTGGGCAAGGCGTGACTTGGTCTTTCGCCAGTAGGTGTAGCAAAATGCCAGGCAGGCAAGGGAAACGCTGGCGAACGAAGAGGCCTCCGCAAAAGGTCCCGTGATCCGCACGAATCCTTGCTCGACCGCTTCCGTTATGAGTGCGTAATTGGCGGTTCTGATCGGTGCCAGCAAGTCTCCCAATCCTGCATTCTTGCCGATAAAATCGACCAGCCCCATGCCCGTGTGCAGACCGCACCACAAGAAGAAGCCGCGGCGGACTTGGTCGATCCTTTGGGAGTGGAGCAGCAGCACACAAAGCGCGATGGCGGTGAGCCCGCCAAGAATGAAGTAGCCCGTCTGTGAGGTGTTGGCCGAAACCGGGGCCAAGGACGCTTCTACGACAGCGCCTCGGGTTTTCGACTGCACGAAGACGGCGGTCTGTCCTGCGAAGAATCTTGGAAACAGCCATGCCCCGATGATTGCGTAAGCCATGAGGCTTGTGAGAACCCAGACCGGGCGGATGCTCCCGAATACACTTCCAAGATCGAGCCAGATGCGACGCCTGACTGTCACGGCCATGACGAGCAGGGCCGCAAACATGGTGTAGATCAGTGGGGACGACCCTCCTAGAAAGGTAAGCGTCACGATGGCGGTCGCACCGAACGCCTGGGACGCGATCAGGCCGATGATCAGCATTCCCCTGGAATAGCGTGCAACGGTCAAAATCGCCGCGCACACCAGCAGCCCGACCAAAGAGACCTGCATTGTTGATCGAGCCTCCCGCTTGGTTTGGCCCTAGACTCTGCGGACGCAGGAAGCCGTCCGACCACCCATCTTTCGGCAGATGGATATCGCGGGCAAGAGAGCCAAAGGACGTAGCCTGACACCCGCATCCGCAGGACGTGCAAGTGCTCCTCCCCGGGTGGGTGCCGAAGCGTGATCGTCCGCCCGGCGTACGCTCAAAGGTTGAATAGCTGAATGTCCCGGTCACGGCTGCTGCGTTGTAAAATTCACGGCGGCAGATCGGAGGATATGAAAGGAGTGCCTTTTCGTTTTCGAGCGAGGGGTGACCAGCAGGTCGGTGGGCTTCTTTGTTTCGCGATGGCAGTCCGGCCTACGCCTCCTGCAAACGGCTAACCCTCGGTCCGCGAACGCCTACTAAAGAACGCCTCGACCAAAGAAAATAGTAATCTTACAGTACGGTTGCAGGCTTGTTTTTGCTTTCAGTTGCAAAATCCTGTGTTAATGATGAAATTGTGGGAGCGCTGGGCAAAGGGCGGGTTGTTTGAGTTCCAGCACCAGGAGGAGAAGCGGTATGACCACTCAGGTTGTACAGAGCGTATTCGGTCCCAAGCAGGTCACGAAACTCAAGGAAGTTTACGAGCGGGCGCGGGTAGTGGAGGCAAATTATCCCGAGTCCCACATTGCCAGCAAAGCCGCCAAAAGGCTTATAGAGGCCTTCGAAACCGTGATCCACGTTGACGGGACGGTTCTGGATGTGAAGTGGCTCAGCGAGGCCAATCCCCAGGGAAACGCCTGAGACCAGGCCCCGTCTTGGGGTCTGTAAAGCTATATAGTGAAGGACTTCATTTCTCCCACGTCAGCCTGCCCGCAGGCGGATCCTGCTTGCCGTTCCAAATCAACCTCTTGGGACCTGGCTCGACGCGGGTTCCCCGCGTGGAGCTGCGCCATGGGAATGGCCGGGCCGTCCCATCCAAGGTCTCGCAGCGCTCGGGACCCACTGTGTACGTTTCATACACAGACTTAAAAATTTTACCGAAAATTAACCTAAGTTAGAGACTGCTTATGGATAGCCCATAGACTGCCCAAGCTGCTGTACATGTCGGCAGCCAAGAACTGCTCAAGGCTCCAGGTTGGGGTAACGGCCTGAAGCTTTAAAATGGGTTGGGTATCAAACTTTCAATTCAAGAGATGAGGGGCTTTGTTGGGCGCCGCTAAGCGGCTTTCGTTGGGGAAAGGGTGGGTATAAGTATGGGTTCAACAGTAGGACTGCACAACTACACTTCGACAAATCAATCGGGAGTTCCGTCTAGCGGAATAGAAAATGTCCACGAGCAGGTAGGCAAGCAATACCTTCTCATGCTGGACGGAAGGGCACTAGACCGCGAGTGTCTTGCATCGGCCCTCGAGGATCACGAACTCGGCATGGCGGTCGTCGCCATGGGCTCGATCGAAGAATGGCGCATGAAGAAGGGGGCAGCCCCTCCACTTGCAGCTATCCTCTTCAACCTTGGCGGCCGGAAGGTCACCGATCATGGCATCGCCGACGAGATCAGGCATATTTCGTCCGAGTTCAAGTCGGTCCCCGTGGTCATCCTGGCTGACACCGAAGACCTTGGACAGATACTGACGGCTCTCGAATGCGGCGCACGCGGCTACATTCCGACCTCGGTCGGGATCGACGTCTGTGTCGAGGCGATCAACCTTGCGGCAGCGGGAGGCATCTTCGTCCCGGCGAGCAGTGTCCTTTCCATGCGGCACCTTATAGGTACAGGTAGCCGCGACACGCAGCCTTTGACGGGCATGTTCACACTCAGGCAGGCAGAGGTCGCCCAGGCGCTTCGGCGCGGCAAGGCGAACAAGATCATCGCCTACGAGCTGAACCTGCGCGAAAGCACCGTAAAGGTCCACATCCGAAACATCATGAAGAAGTTGAAGGCCAGCAACCGCACCGAAGTGGCCTACAAGGTCAATGATCTCTTCGCAGAAGGTGCTCTGGCCGAAGAGTGATCGCAGACAATAAGACGACCCGCTTTGGCTAGTCCTGGCGGGTCGTATTCTTACCGCACTAAAGATCATTCAGTGAAGGTCGATGGATCGCCGATGCCGCGAATTGCGTCGGGAGCCGTCCGAGCTATACGGCCGCGCTCCGACGCGGATCGTTGCCCCTAACTCTCGACAGTGTGCCGCAGGTGGGCATTTGCGGAGTGCTCCGAAACGCCTCGATCCGTTGCGATGATCTGGTTCCGTAGCACCCTGAAAAACTGTTCCATTTGCTCGGTATCAGTCGGTGCCCGCGTTGTGTATCCACCATAAGTGCTAAGCGCTGACCTTATGGAGAACGCGAAATCCTGAGCCCAGCATGTAGACTTGCTGCCGGAATGGAGTGGTCGGCATGTCTGAGCAAAGCCTTCGTTTTCGCAAATCCGTCCGCCTGCAGGAACGTGGTCGTGAACTGATCCCGGGCGGTAGCCACACCTACGCAAAAGGCGAAGACCAGTATCCCGTCCTCGCGCCGGGCTTCATCGAGCGTGGTTTGGGATGCCATGTCTGGGACGTCGACGGGAACGAGTACATCGAATACGGCATGGGCAACCGTTCCGTCGGGCTGGGACACGCCTACCCGACCGTGGTCAGAGCCGTGGAGGCAGCCCTCCAAGGTGGATCCAATTTCACGCGGCCGGCCAGGATCGAGGTCGACTGCGCCGAGACGTTCCTGGAGCTCATCGGCGCGCAGATGGTGAAGTTCTGCAAGGACGGATCGGATGCGACTTCGGGAGCCGTTCGCCTTGCCCGCGCCTACACGGGTCGCGATCTCGTTGCCTGCTGCGCCGACCATCCCTTCTTTTCGACAGACGATTGGTTCATCGGGACCACACCGATGAATGCCGGAATTCCGGAGGCGGTCCGAAAGCTCACCGTCACTTTCCGGTACAACGATATCGCCAGCGTAAAGGATTTGTTCGACAGGCACCCCGGCAAGCTGGCCGCCCTGATCCTCGAGCCTTCCCGCGGCGACGATCCGGTGGACGGATTCCTGCATGAAGTCCAGCGTCTCTGCAGGGAAAAGGGCGCACTGCTCATTCTCGACGAGATGATCACCGGGTTCAGATGGCATGCGTCCGGGGCGCAGAAGCTCTATGGCATAGAGCCGGACTTGTCGACATTCGGCAAGGCGCTTGGCAATGGGTTTTCGGTCTCGGCCCTGGCGGGCAAACGCGAATACATGCGGCTCGGCGGCCTCGAGCATACGGACCGCCCAAGGGTGTTTCTGCTGTCGACCACGCATGGCGCCGAGACCCATGCGCTTGCGGCGGCGATCGCGACCATGCGGACTTACCAGAACGAGTCCGTGATCGAACACCTGCACCGTCAGGGGACGAAACTGAGGGCCGGGATCGCAGAGGCTGCCAGACGGCATGGGGTGGATGGCCACTTCAAGGTTGTCGGCCGTCCCTGCTGCCTGGCCTATGCCACGCTCGACCCAAACGGCAAGCCGTCACAGGCATACCGCTCGCTGTTCCTGCAGGAGACGATCAGGCGTGGCGTGCTCATGCCGTCTCTCGTCGTCAGCTACACCCACGACGACGCGGCCGTCATGAAGACGATAGAGGCCGTCGACGGCGCCCTGGCGGTCTATGCGCAGGCCCTGGAATCGGGAACGAGCCGTTTCTTGGTAGGTCGCCCCACGCAGGTTGTCTTCCGCCGTTATAACAATGGTGACAGCCGAGCTGAAATGACCGCTCCAGAGAGCCCTCCAGCCGCGAACAATGCGACCATGGGGCAATCCGAAGCCCGGCTCGCGGTAACATCCTGACGCCACGAAGGCGTTGCTTTCTCGTTCTCTTGGAGCAAGGACGGACCCTTATGCGGCAATCCCGCATTGTTTCCGCATGAGAGGATGGGACAGGATCTCACTTCCATTGCGGAAGCAGCAAGGTGCGGGCTTGTCAAGGCCCTTCAGGCGAGGTCGGCACAGGACGGGCCGAAGCCATCGCTGGCTTGCACAGGCGCCTTGCTGCCGCGGAATCCGCCGATCAATCTACAGCAGGAACTGGCTCGGGGAAGGTGTATATCCCTACCCATTTAACGGCTTCCTCGATCGTATCGAAGTTCTTGTGCAGCCCGCTCAGCAGGCCGAAGCCTGTCTCTAGGAACCACTTGCCTTTCGTGCAGTAGGCTTCCTCGTCGATCTGGGTAAGGACGGCGACCAGTTGGTCGGATTTCCACACCAGAACCCCGGATTCTCCGCCCTCGACCGTTCCGATGCGAGCTTCGCTGAAAGAGAATCCCGGCGCAATGATTGCATTGCCCATTTTGATAAAAATCCCTTCAATTTCAAAATGGAAGGCAGAAAAAGACAGAAGGTAAGCCATAGGACCGATGGCCAGCTTCTGTTGTATTTTTAACCCAGTGGTAGCGATTTAAGTAACAGATCGTCCGGTCAGTTCAACCCCCTTTTCACCCGTTTCATTCGGTCATCCACCATTCTCTTCTCGGCGAAAATATGTGTGAAAAGCCGCTAAAAAATCTTGACCTTTCGAAGCGTGAACGCCTCGGCGAAATGCTCGGGTGCCCGACATTCCATCCCGCGCAACCTGGCAAGGCCGGCGAATGTTTCGCGGTCGAACCAGTCCTTGGAGCGCTGCGTCCCGAAGTGCTCGTGAAGGAGTTCGATCTTGCGTTCCAGCACGTCGGCCGTAAGCGGCACGTAGGCGTTGGGCTGGCAAAGATCACCGTCCCATTTCGGAATCTCGTATTCGAGCACCAGATGGTCGCGGAAGACGTTCCAGGTCAGTTGGTTGACCTCCCGGTGGTCCTGATGGGCGTCGAACCTGGCGTGGGTCAACACCACGTCGGGATGAACCCGCGATCTTAGATCCACCAACCACTGCTTGATGGATCGACTATGGGTCGGAAAGTAGCTGTCTTCGAAATCGGCGACGTGGACTGTGGACGAGTGCGATCCCTGGAGAAAGGCCTCGGCCGAAGCCCTGGCTTCGGCAGACCGCTGGCCGCCGGCGCTCAGCACGCACCAATCGACATCCAGTTCGACCCCCGACGCGATCAGCCCGAGGATCGTACCTCCCGCACCGATCTCTATGTCGTCGGAATGGGCACCAAGGCAGAGGATCGAGAGTTTCTCCCCGCGACGTGCGAGGCCAAGTCCCCTCATGATGCAGCCATCACCATGCTGCGCCTGATTTTCTCCGCGGTGACCCTCCTATTCCAAGGCATGTCCCCCTTTTCGACCATGTCTTCGAGCGATTGCCAATCACGCAGCGTGTCCATCGAACGCCAGAACCCGTCGTGCTTGTACGCCATCAGCATGTTGTCATCGATCAATCGCTTGAAAGGTTCGATAACGAGTTCCTCGCCGTCACGCATGTAGTCGAAGATTTCGGGACGGAATACGAAGTAGCCGCCATTGATCCAGATCTCGGACGTCTCCGTCGTGCGGAACTCGCGCACGCGACCGTCTTCAGCTATGTCGGCCAAATGGTATGTCAGCGGCGCCCGCACGGCGAGGAAGCAGGCGATCTTGCCGCTGGCCTCGAACTTCGCGATCACATCGTCGAGGTCTACATTGGTCAGGCCATCTGAGTAGTTGGCCAGAAACATCTTCTCGTTCTTGACGTGATCCTTCGCAGCCCAGAGGCGTTCTCCGATGTTGCGCCAGATGCCCGTATCGAGCAGGGTGATGCTCCAGTCCTTGACCGTGTCACCCAGCAGCTTCACGTCCTGGCCTCCGTGCGTAACCACGCAATCGGAAAAGGTCTGTGGCCGGGTGTTCAGGAAGAAATCCTTGATGACGTTGGCCTTGTAGCCCAGGCACAGCACGAAATCGTCATGCCCGTAATCGCTGTACCACTGCATGACGTGGCGCAGGATCGGCTGGTGGCCGAGCGGAATCATCGGCTTTGGTATGCTTTCGGAATAGTCGCGGATCCGGGTCCCGCGGCCGCCGCAGAAAAGGACGACTTTCATCTCCGTAACTCCGATAGATCGATCACTGTCACAAAAGGAATTGGCACCACGAATTTCGCGCCCCAGGCGGCGACATGGTGCATCTGCTGAATGATCTCGTCCTTCAGGTTCCAGGGAAGGATCAGGATGTAGTCTGGCTTGGCCTCGTCGATCGCGTCGATGGGCTTGATCGGGATGTGCATGCCCGGCGTGAAGCGGCCGTGCTTGTAAGGATTGCGGTCCACCGTGAAGTCGAGGAAGTCGGTGCCGATGGCGCAGTAGTTGAGCAGCGTGTTGCCCTTGCCAGGCGCGCCGTAACCGCAAATCGTCTTGCCCTCGTTTTTGACCGAAACCAGGAACGCCAGGAGATCGCGCTTCGCGCGCTGCGCCTTGTAGCCGAAAGAGGCGTAGGTCGTCATTTCCGTAAGCCCATGCCTTTTTTCGCGCTCGAGGAGTTCGGCGACACTGTCATTCGTGGCCCGGCTGCTGTCCTCGTTGGCGAGATAAACACGCAACGAGCCGCCATGGGTGGGCAGTTCCTCGACGTCGATCAACCGCAGCCCGTGGCGGGCCGCCATCAGGTCGATCGTCAGCAGTGAGAAATATGAAAAATGCTCGTGGTAGATGGTGTCGAACTGGTTCTCCATCATCAGCCGCTCGATGTGCGGGAACTCGAGAGTGACCACGCCCTCCGGTTTGAGCAGGATTTTTATTCCCGCGACGAAGTCGTTGAGGTCGGGCACCTGCGCCAGGACGTTGTTGCCGATGATCAGATCGGCGCGGAGTCCCTCGGCCACCATCTGAAGTGCCAGCCGCACCCCGAAGAAGTCGACCCGGGTGGGCACGCCCTTCTCGACCGCCGCGCGCGCAACGTTGGCCGCCGGCTCGATGCCAAGCACGGGAACGCCGAGCGGCAGGAAGTGCTGCAGCAGGTAGCCGTCATTGCTTGCGAGTTCTACCGCGAAGCTGTCGGCGCCAAGCCCAAGTCGCTTCGTGATCGCTTCGCAATAAGCTTTCGAGTGGGCCACCCAACTTGTCGAGAAGGACGAGAAGTAGGCATATTCGTTGAAAATGGTCTCGGGGCTGACATACTCCTTGAGCTGCACCAGGTAGCAGCGCTCACAGACCAGGACATTGAGCGGATAGTAGAGTTCCATCTGGTCAAGCTGGTCGGCCTGCAGGAAGCTCTCGCAAGGTGGCGACATGCCCAGGTCGACCAGACTGTGGCGCAGGCGCGATCCGCACAGCCTGCAGCTGACATTGCGGCGTGCCGTGTTCTGGTCGCGAGCAATTTCGACAGCCTGAATATTCATTCCGTACCCCTCTGTCGCCCTGGTTTGAAAAAACGGAGACGCGGTGGCCTGACGATGAACCTGTGCCCGCCGCGCTCCGCAGGGAGTGCATCTTTTCAACGCAGGTTAGGACGGGGCGCCCCCCGAGTTCGATTTGCCAATCCGTTGGGTGTCTTAATCCTTATAGGGAAACGGCGGGGGCAATGACTGCGCAAGGACCTCCGAACGGGGTAATGCGGTCGGCCCGGCATACCGCGATCGGAGAAGCCACCTAAGGCTTAGGTAGCTCTTCCAGCCCAGGCAGTCGGTGCCGACAATCCGACCGCGGTGCTAGCCCGGCTAACTGGGCCCGGCTACTGGGGATTTAGGCAGACATGCGGTTTACCGAAACGGAGCTGAAGGGTGTCTGGCTGATCGAGCCGACACCGGTGGTTGACGATCGCGGTTCCTTCACCCGCACATTCTGTGAAAAGGAGATGGCCGATTGCGGGCTGGCGACGCGCTTTGTCCAGCACAGCCGCGCGCATTCGGTCAAAAAGGGAACACTCCGGGGCCTGCATTTCCAGGACGACCCGTACGCCGAGGTGAAACTCGTCTCCTGTGTCCACGGCGCGATTTTCGATGTCGTGGTGGACCTGCGCCCGAACTCGCCGACACGCTACAACTGGCTTGGCTTCGAGCTGACGCCCCAGAACATGAGGCAGGTCTACATACCAGCCGGGTTCGCCCACGGGCTGCAGACCCTTACGGACGATGCCGAGGTCTCGTATCTCATATCGCAATTCTATACGCCCCATGCGTCGACGGGCGTCCGCTACAACGACCCTGTCTTTTCGATAGCCTGGCCTTTGATGCCGACGGCGATGTCGGAAAGGGATAAGGCGTGGCCGTTGCTCAAGCAAAGAACGGCGGCTGGAGCCTTATGAAGGCGCGGCCAGCAGACCGTGATCCGACAGCATTCTGGCGGCGGCGGCCAGTTCCCTGAACGGCAGACCCGAGCGCTCCGCCATCGCGAGAAGCGAATGCTGGCCGTCGGCGAGATTGAGCACCCAAAGCAGGGACATCGAGGTTGCTCCCGAAGACGCCTGCCCGCCCAGGGCGGCGTAGAGGCCGCGCCTGCCGAGTTGTGGTTCGCCCTTGGGGCGGAGGTTCAACGGCGTCCAATCCCCTTCGACGATGTCGATCACGTCCGTCAGGATACGGAAGGAATCCTCCAGGTACTCCGGCTTGATGAAGTCGAGATTGTCAGCTGAGGTGTGGTATTCGGGGAAGGTGCCGTGGACACTCCGCTGGAACATGCCGACCGGAAGATTGAAGCCCGGCGAACAATATTGCCTCTCGTCATAGCCGTAGGGGGAGAAATCCATCAACTTTGCCCCGGCTTCACGCCCCAGCACGTGAGCCATGGCGCGATCAATGACGGCATCGCCACGACGGCTGCGCTTGTATGCAGGGCGTCCCGCGTCCCCCACGCATGACAGCACCAGACCGTGTTCGATGAGATGTGTCCGGCCCTCGTTGCGAGACAGCCACGTGATCGACCCGATCGTGCCCGGAGCGAACAGGAAGCGGTAGCTGTATCGTGTTTTTCTTGCCTTCATGCTTTTCGCAAGGGTTGCCAGCAGGGCAAGGCCCGAACAGTTGTCGTTGGCCAATGAGGGATGGCAGATGTGCGCCGAAAGAAGGAATTCCCGCTCGGTCTGCCCGCGGTGCAGGTATTCGCCGTAGGTGAGGCTGCCGTCCTTGAGCTCGGCATCGATCTCCACCCGGTAGAGACCGTCGGGCATTTTGGCGACACGCTCGTAGGCGACGCAGAAGCCCCATGTCGGGGCGTAGTAGGAGGTGCGGTAGGGGATTACTCCCGGCTGGTCCGGCAGCGTGTGGATATGCGACATCAACTCGTTGAGCGGCAGGATCCCCTTGAAGGGTACGCTGTAGTTGACGACGTGCAGGTTGGAGTCGGCAAAATCCACGACCGTTTGTCCGTCCGGGCCAATGATGCTGGCCGAGCGGACGTTCCATTCCTTTGGAACAGTCCAGTCGAACACCTGCGTGCCGGTGGGCACCTCATGCCGGTCCAGGTCGACGTGCCCCGACAGGATATCCAGCGTCTCCCGCACACCGTCCCCGGTGATGCTCCTGCAAATCGGAAACAGACGTTCGGCCAAGGCATAGATTTCCTGGCCGAGGTCGGTGGGAGACGGCGGCGCGCCGAGTCCCTCGGGGGTTATGTGTTCCATTCCGGTTAGCTTGCCGCTGCCTCCAGCTTTCGCGAGGGTTCAGTGACCCGCATCCGCTCGTCCAGAAGCCGATTGGCCAGAAGATACCGGATGTGGCCGATACGCTGGAAGCGCGGTCCTTCGAATTCCTCGAGAGTGACATTGGACTTGCCGTAGGCCTGGTAAAGTTGCTCGGCGCCCTTGCGCGCATCCCACTGCGGCTTGAAGGCAGGAAGGGAGCGCGCGATCTTGCCGAAGTCGACGCGGTAGGACCGCTTATCGGGTCCAGCATCCGACGCGAATTCAAGCCGGCAGCCCGGCACGACTTTGGCTACAATCTCGGCTATGTCGCGGATCCTGTAATTGTGGTCCGTTTGTCCCACATTGAAGGCCTCGTTATGGACGACCTCGCGCGGCGCTTCCAGTCCGGCGATGAACGCCCTGGAAATGTCCTCGATGTGGACGATCGGCCGCCACGGTGTCCCGTCCGACTTCAGGAGGATCACGCCTTTGGTGACGGCCCAGGCGACCAGATTGTTCAGCACGATGTCGAAGCGGAGCCGGGGGGACACGCCGTAGGCGGTGGCGGGCCGGAAATAGGTCGGAGAGAAGCTGCTGTCGGCCAATTCCGAGATATCCCGCTCCGAAAGCACCTTGGACCAGCCGTAGGGCGTGACCGGGTTCAGCTCGCCCGTTTCATCGACCATCCCCTCGCCCGCCTGGCCGTAATTGCTGCACGACGAGGCGAAGAGGAAGCGCGACACGCCGGCCTCCTTGGCCGCCTTCGCGAAACGAACGCTGCCCTTGTGATTGATCTCGTAGGTGATATCCGGATCGAGGTCGGACAGCGGGTCGTTGGAAAGAGCCGCCAGGTGGATGACGGCATCGAAACCCTCAAGGTCGCGCGCATGCACGTCCCTGACGTCCTTTTGGATGGAGGGAACGGAAGCCTGCTCTCCGCCCGAAGCAAAGGTGCAGCGCCGGTAGAGATCGCTGTCGTAACCCGTAACCGAATGCCCCGCGCGGAGCAGCATAGGCACCATCACCGAGCCGATATAGCCTTGATGGCCCGTTACCATGACTTTCATCGCACACCTTTCCCCAACGGATATGATCGCGCAGAGGCTACTTGGGCTGAAAACAGTGAGGGAGAACGCCAATAGGCGATCAGGATGGCCCGTTGGACGAAGCCTTGCCGGGCGCTACCTCTTTCGGGTGGTGCGCGCCTAATCCTTTCGGCGATCGGCATGAGCCGGATCCACCCCAGTTGGCGAACGCCGCTGCCTCGCCTTGCTGTCTCGGCGCACACCTGGCCTTCGCAGACTGCGCGCAGCTTGTGCACGGCGTTGGCCTTGCTCCATAGGACCCTAAGGCGTGAGTTCCAGAATCCAGTCCGGGTAGCCGCGGCTGTTTAGCTCTGGCGGCTTGAAAGCTGTGCGCTCCGCCTTGAAAGGGGAACCTTCGACATCCGTCAATTCCCCGCTTGTGGGATCGCGCCAGCGGGCGTGGACGATAGTCTCCGAAAGCTGCGCGAGGTCGACGGTGACGGCCTCGTTGCTGGGCATGTAGACGACGGCGTAGGAGCCGTCCTTGGCCATCGCGGCGACCGCCCTCCCCATGTCCTTGCCCATGCCATCGACAAGTAATCTGTTCTTGCTGTCGGGTTCGAGCAGCCACCATTTTATCGACGAGATGAAGGCTATAAGCACCTCCATGCTCTTTGCGCCGGGACTGTCGAGGGCCTCCTTCCACTCCATGGTCTGCCGATGGAGGCCGGGCCCCTCGAAATGCCATATCGGGTTGTTGCCATAGAGATGCCCGAATGCGCCCGAGAGGATCGCCTGGTAAGCCTGGACGCGGATCCGGTACTCGTCGGCATCGTATTCGAATTCGTAGGCAGTCTCGATCAGGAAGAAAGGCATACCCCTGGCGAGATCGTACTCCCTGATCGCTGCCGTATAGACCGGGCCATAGGTGAAGACGTTGTTCACCTTCAGCCAGGTTTCCTGACCCCAGAAATCGAGCGGCGCTGTATCGGAATGGCCATGGAAAGTGCTGAGAGCATCGGGGTCCTCGTCCATGATGCCTTTGGCGAGAGCCCTGACCAGATCCTTGTCCGCAGGATTGTAGTCGCCGCCGTTGACCCACATGATGTTATCGAAGCGTCGGTAGCGACGTCCAACAAAATGGCCATAGGCCGCAAGCTCCCCTGCCCCTGCAGCCGCCATTTCCTGATACCAGCCGTCACCGCCACCGCCATATCCGAGATATGCCGGAGCGAGCAGCACCAGGAAACCAAGATCGCAAGCCCTCTGCAGGATGCGATCGGCATGGGCGAAGTATGCCTCGTTGGGAACAACGAAATCTTGGTTGTCGGCGAATGGTCTGTCGCCATACGCGTCTGCAGGCGCGTTGCGGGAAAATCGGTGCTCGATGAGGTTGACCAGCACGGTGTTGAACCCGCGAGCCTTGCGGTCCTCAAGGTAGAGGTAAGCGTCCTCGTCCGTCAGGTCGCCGATCAGCGACCAGGGCGAGTCTCCGTGCATGAAGAACGGATGACCTTCCCTGTCGACCGGGTAGTTTTTTCCGGATTCGATCCGCAGAGGAAACTTTGTCCCGCCAGAACGCTCACAGGCCAAGCTTCCGGTCGCCATAGCCGCCAAAAGGGCGCCGGCCATCAGAACAGATTGGAGGCGCACTGCCTTGACGCTCCTCTTGCTCACCCGGGGGGCGGCGCTGCGGACACTTCGCGGGTGGCAGCGTGTTGGGATCTGAATTCCGATGAATCGATGATGCCGAAGGCCAGGTCCTCGCGTGTCATGGTCCCCGCGCGCAGTTGCCGGGAATAGGTTTCTATCCCGTAATCGTCAGCGGGACGGTTGAGAAACAGCATGTAAAGGAACCCGATGTAGGCGCGGTCCGTAAGGCCAATCGTAGCATAGCTGGTCTGGAACTCGTCCGAGCGCATGAGTTCCACGGCCATTCCACCGATCGTCCTGTCCCCGCTTTCAAGAGCAGCCGACCACTGATCCACGCTTTCGGTGTCGCCCTCACGCCCAAGCACGAGGCAGTAGGCGAGGCTCGCCTGCCTCACATATACGGACTTGTTCGCGGCCGTCGCCTCTGGGTCGCACTCCCGATGCGGCTTGGGCAGCGGCTGCGGGCCGCGGGTGAAGTCACGCACCGTCTTGTAGGCGGGTTTCGGCTCGCCGACCCTCCATTTGCCTTCGGGTGCAGCGGTGAGCCTCACCAGTCCCATATTGGCTTCGAAGCCGGGGGCCCAGTAGGTCTCATCGAACAGTTCGTAGATTTGCGCGGCCTCGACCTTGTACTTCTCGTTGAGCTCGCGAAGCCGCGTCATTGTCTGCTTGATACCATCGGCCTGCTGCCGCTCGCCGCGCTGACTTCCATTGGGACTGTTGAATTCGGTGACCCAGATCGGCTTGCCGTATGCCGAGATTTCGCGGAAAGCCCATTCCGGGTCGTCGCCGTACATGTGCCAGACCGAGATGTCCCAGGCGATCCCGTCCTGCTTCATCCGCGCGAACGCGCCGGTGTGGCCCCATCCGGCGGTGCCAATCGCCTTCCTGATGCCTGGATCGACCTCTGTCATGCCGTCGGACAGACCTTTGAGGACGGCGCTCACCTTCACCCAGCGCGGGCCGTAGTAATCGAGCGCTCCCGTTCCTCCTGCGGGTCCCCATTCACATGGATATTGCGAGCCGTCGTCGCGTTTCTCGCAGGGCTTGATGATGGCGTAGTTCTCCATTTCGTTGCCAAGTTCCCAAACGCGGATATCGCTCTTGAACCTGGTGCCAAGGGCGATCGCCAGTTTCCGGGTCTTCCCGTAGAGCTCTTCCGGAGTATCCTTGTCCAGGTCGATGCCCGCGGGGGTGATCAAAGGCAGGATCTCGATCCCTCTGGTCTTTCCGGCGTCGACAAGGGCGGCAAGCGTATCTGCGTTGTCTTCGCTGGTTATGTTGACCCTGTATGATTTCAGGCCGAGATTCTTGACGAAGTCGAGCTGCAACTCAACCGGGATGCCCGGATAGGCGGTTATCGGATGGCCGTTGACGCCCCAGAGGACTTCTGCGGAAGCAGGCGCAACGGTCACCAGCAGGCAGGCCGCAGCGGTTGCGAAACGAAAGGACATGGCAACAGCCTCCGCTGCCCGATTTCAAATTCAGCCCGGATTGTCCGGCATGTGATCGGGGGAAGCAATTTGCTCATACGGGTGAACAGGGTACTTACACTACCCCTTTCGGAGACGGCTCCTTAGGCCCGTGTCGTCAACGGACAGCCGCCGGTTGGATTACCTTGGCAAACTGCCAGCCTCCAGCGGCGGCGGCCTCCGCTGAAGTATTGGGACCTTCCGTACCAGCTCCAGAATTGGCTTTTCCACATAGAGATGCGTCAGAACACCGACAATAAGGCACAAGCATATGATCATAG
Organism: Mesorhizobium sp. P2_C7; assembly: GCF_056404515.1. Lineage (NCBI taxonomy): Bacteria > Pseudomonadati > Pseudomonadota > Alphaproteobacteria > Hyphomicrobiales > Phyllobacteriaceae > Mesorhizobium > Mesorhizobium sp. P2_C7. Next base: position 356,992 of record NZ_JBFUDW010000004.1, read on the forward strand.
GAGCGAAGGAAACCTGCGATACTCCCCCAACGAATGTCGCCTTGATTAGCCAGCCATACCCCAGCATGACAAAGATGTGGGTCAGGTAGATGGCATAAGATGCATCCCCAAGCAGGATCACTCCCCGGCCGGCCTTCGATCGCGGTCGCTTGGTCTTGAGGAAGGCCCCCACTATCAACGTTGCTGGAAGGCCCCATGCGATGACCCGCAATATGGCTGTATCGCCGGGATGGCTAACGAAGACTGGAGAAACAATTATCAAGAAAAACCCGAGCGCGCCGAGTGCCGGCGGATATTCCCATTTACTTCTTGAGATAAACAATAGCGCTATGGCAATACCGAAGCAAAACTCAAGCACGATAGGGCTAGAGATAAATTCAGAAAAACTCGAATCCTGAATCCAACGCCCCAACACAATTCCGCAGATCATAAGTAAAACTGTCGAGATGGACGTTTGAATAAGCTTCCCAAAAATGAGACATATCGCGAATGCGACATAAAAATACATCTCATACGAAAGCGTCCATGCGACAAATATTAATTTGTCTCCTGGAAGCAAAAATATGGAATTTAATATTGAAAACTCGCCTATGTTTTTGTGCTTCAAAAACCCAACCAACGATATCGCCAGTATCCCAGCGCTGCAGATCCAATACAACGGGAATATTCTTCTCGCCCGTTTGATCATGAAACGCCCAGGTGTATCCGCAGCCCGACCAGGCGGAAAGCTCACATACACCATGATGAAACCGCTAATTACGAAGAAAAGATCTACGCCTGCCGCACCGAAGGTCGCCATCCAAACCGGGCTGAACCGCCCAGCTTCCGATCCATCGGACATGTCGAGGGTGTGGCGAATGACGACGCCCGAGGCTGCGATCGCACGGAGCATTTGCAGTCCATACAGTTCGCGATCCTGCTGGTCCATCCCATCCGGTCCTATGAGAAAGAGGGGTCACTGACCCTACGTCTAACCGGCCTTAATACAAGGCATCCCTCCGACGTGGCCCTACTACGTCCGACGAATGATCCCTGCTTGCTCGTTCGGCAAATATTCCGCCAACCGACCGCCCCGGCGACTTCAGCCGCTGGCGGGCCGGCTCAGGCGCAGACGGAGCACTTGGGTTTGCGCTACCGCTTTAGGCGGCTGTATTCCTCGCCTATTGGACGCCATGACTTTCGACTGGGTTTGTCCGACTATCCGTCGGGACGCAGGCGGCGGGTCGCCTCGGTCGGGAAGGTACACGCATGCTTTCGGTAAAACGCGCATTGCTGATGAGCGTGGGCGAACGCTACGTGCTGCTCGTGACGAACTTTGCCACTGCAGCCTTGGTTTCCCGGATATTGACGCCCAAGGAGATCGGGGTGTCGGTGATCGCCATGGCCATCATGGCGATGGCCCTGTCCCTAAGGGAGTTCTCCAGTGCGAGCTTCCTCATCCAGCGCGAGGAACTCAGCCGTGAAGATATCCGCGGCGCCTCTACGGTAATGTTCATCCTCACCGGGGTCATCGCCGTCGCTCTCGTCGTCGTTTCCCCTCTTCTGGCCTCGTTCTACAGCGAGCCGACCCTCATCCCCTACTTCAGGGTTGTCGCGGCCTGTCTCTTTCTCGACACCTCTTTGACGCTGATAACCGCTCTGCTGCGGAGGGAAATGTCCTTCGGCAAGGTTGCGGCCATCGACATAGTGGCAGCGGTCACGAATTCCGCGGCCACGATCATCCTGGCACTGGCGGGCTTCAGCTACATGAGTTTCGTCTGGGCGTGGTTGATCGGCAGCGGTCTTGCCGCAGGCCTCGCCTTCGCCCTATGGCCCCATTTCTGGATGTTCAAACCGTCCCTCGCCAACTGGCGAGGAATGGTTTTGTTCGGCGGATACAACGGCGCCATTGCCATTCTTTTCCGCATCTTTGATGCGCTGCCCCTACTCCTGCTCGGCCGCTTCATATCGCCGAATGCTGCAGCCTTGTTCAGCAGGACGCTCTGGATCGGCCAGATCCCCGACAAGCTGGTTATCGGAGGCGCCATGGCGGTCGTGCTGCCCGCCTTTTCGGCCGAGGTCAGGCAAGGCAGGGATTTGAAACGTCCCTATCTATCCGCACTTTCCCTCATCACCGCGCTCCACTGGCCGGCGCTCCTCGTGCTGTCGGTTTTGGCGTACCCGACCGTGAACATCGTGCTCGGCCACCAGTGGACCGAGGTCGCACCGCTCGTGCAAATCGTCGCAATCGCGTTGCTGTTCTCCTTCAGTTTCGAACTCAATTACCCCGTAATGGTTGCGATGGGGGCGATCCGCGACTTGTACATCCGCGCGCTGATCGCCTTCCCAATTTCGGGCATTCTCCTCGCCGCAGCCATTGTCTTCGGCGGATTGCAGGCAGCCGCCTGGTGCATGCTAGTGACTGTTCCCTTCCAGGCATATATTGCCCTGAGCTTCGTCCGGCGCAGCCTGGGACTTGGACGTATGGAGATCGCCGCAGCGCTTGGCAAAAGTGCTGTCGTTGCCTTCGCGAGCGCGGTGCCCCCCCTCGCAGCCGTGGGGATTTCCGGTTCCGGTTTCGACCTCTCCAATATGGAAGCCATTGTGGCGGGACTGTTGGCGTTCGGGGGATGGTCGGCTGGATTGATCATCACCCGGCATCCCCTGCTCGATGAGATCATCAAGATTTTCCCGGGACTCCGGCGGGCACGGGTTTCGGTAGGTTGATACCGAAACTTATCCGAGATCCCGCGCCACCAACTCGCGGCAAGTCGACGGGAGGACTGCTCAGACGGAGGGCCCCGGAAGCTGTCCAATGAGCCTGGAAATTCTGATCCGATACGCTCTCCTGCGCAATCTGTTGACCTTGTAGGTTAACCCCAGATACGCAGGGGGAATATTCAGACCGAGTTCCCCGCAGTTGCAAGATATACGGCCGAGTACAGACCGTTCCTGGCTGTCGATGCGATGTGCCACCGCCGGCAGGAATTTCTCCGGCCCCGTATAGTGGCGGATCAACGCCCGATCCCAATAGCTTGTCTGGAATGCCGACTTCTGCACGTTGAACTCCACGGGAAGCGTCTCCCATGCACCTTGGGCCGCGATGTTGAAGGCGCATTGGTCGATATGGGTGCATGAGCCGTCCCAATAGGGACAGAAGTACGCGTGCGACTTTAGAGCGGACGAGAACCGTTCGGGAATTCCCGACCCAATCCATCGAGACACATCGATGGCCATAAAGCCGGAATTGAAGTAACGCCGTTCGAGGCCATGCTTGTCGCAGTTCTCAAAGAATGCGCGGTTGTCGAGACCTGTGCAGATGGAAAGGTCGGGCACGGCCGCGAGAGGTCGCGTCGTCGGGGCGGCAGCTGCCAGATCAAGAGGCCGCACGGCCAGTGTATCATTGTCGAGGTAACAGACGACATCGTGATCGCCCGAGACGGCGGCGATCGCTGCGGTTTTTTCATAGGCAGTCGATGTTATGTGGCCATGACCGGGTAAACCCCGGTCGACCGTCGGAAGGCTGTGGGTCGCCAGCCGATGACCCTTCGCCTGGAGGATCCTGAGCACCGTCGGCGGGGGGGCCGAGCTGAACCCCGATTGCACGATATGGATGTCTATCCCCCGTGCATGATTTAATCCCAACGCCACCGCGCTGGCATAGGTGAGGTCATCACGCTTGCCGTCGGTCAGGTAAACGACCCCGATGCGCTTTTCGGTCATGCGTTATCCTCTACACGGACGGCATCCGATCCGAGGCTGAACCAGCGTGATGGCAGCCACATGGCCGGTCACATCGTTTCTCAATGCCGGCTCCAGGCCTCCGCCAGGCGCGTGCGGATGTGGCCTAGCGGATTGGGCATATGGGCCAGGTAGTCTACAGGCGGAATGTAGGCCAAGCTTGGCGAGAGCTGAGCCGCAAATTTAAGCAGATCAAGACCGGCTGCTCGCTCACCGCGCGCGATGTGTGAAAGGCCGGACCAGTATGCGCGCTTTCCGAGGTTTCGGTAAACGCCCCTGCGCAACCGTTCCACCCCGGGCACGGAGGCTGCCTCGTGCGAGAAAAAACTATCGAAGGTGAGTTTCTTCTCGATCATGTCCCGCTTGAAGTCCTGCCAGAATATGGCGGATAGATTCGCGCCGTGCACGCGCCGTATTCCGTGAATCGCCTTTGTCAGCGCTGCTCTCCGGCCCAGCGAGAGCCGCAGGAACATTTCCAAGTCCTCGCTGAACGATATCTCCGGCCTGAAATGGCCAACCCGTTTGAGGTCGGCGGTTCTCATCACCGCTGCGCCGCCTCCAAACAACACCTTGCTGGGAAGCGACCGTTCCAGGGCGAACGATTCCATGGACAGAAATCGCCAGTCATGTGCGTCTGAATTCTCCACGGCCGGGAAGGGCCGGTCCTCATGCCAAACCAGTTCGCCTCCACACGCAAAGGAAACATCGGGTTCCCGCTCAAGAACCGACAGGGCACGTTTAAAACAACCCTCGACGAGTAGATCGTCGGCACAAAGTATCACAAAATACTTCGAGACGGCCCAATCGATGCCCTCATTGCAGGATGCGTGCAACCCGAGATTTTTTTTGCGTGCGATAACCGTTACCCGCCTGTCATGGCTTGCCAGTTCATTTGCAACATCGACACTGTCGTCGGTTGACGCATTGTCAACGATCAGAATCCTGATGTCTTCTACTTTCTGGCGCACGATGCTCTGGACGGACTGAGGCAAGTAGCGCCCGTAGCAGTAATTTGGAATCACAACGTCGATTAGTGGCATTGATCAACCTTCACGAATTTGTTGAACGTGGGAGCATCTGCTCATCTGTTTCACCAAGACGGCGATCCGACCTTCGGTGTCGCTTTCATGGATTCTTGCGTCGTCCATGCCCGCCGCTCTCAGCTTCACGACAAGATCGGACGAGACACCGCATGGGCGAAAACTTGTGTTCGAAGAAGAACCTCCTGGTCCAAAAGTTGTTGCCGGTATCGCGAAACCGTTTCGCGAACTTCCTGCGCTCGCAATTCCCGCTCGGCAAGGAGTGCGTCCAGCCGCGACTCCAGCCATTCGACGCTGAAGGTTTCGACGCTGGTGCAAAAGGCCGATAGACCGGTGTCGGCAGCAAGTGCGTCGTGCTTTTCGAGGTATCCGAGAGATATGACAGGGAGCCCGACCCGCAAGGCGCAAACAACATTGTGAAATCGGGTGGCGACCACGACGTCAGTCGTCTGCATTTGCGCCATGACGTCGTGCAGCGATGCAGACCGACTGAAAACCACCCGGGCCAAATCAGCGTCGGACAGCCGGCCGCGGAGTCGCTCGATGAGATCGACCACCGCAACCTCGTCATTGTCCTGGCCCAGGATAAGTCGAATGTCGAAGCCTCGTGTCACAGTGCGTGCGACAAACTCCGCGAGCTTGGCAAGGTACGTCTCATAGATCGAGTCATCTCCACCCGTGCGACCGCGGTAGTTCATCACGCCCACGCCAACAACAGTGGTCTCGGAGACCTCACGCTCGACGTTCAGGATTGGTAGTCCGAAAGCAAGATCGGGAAAAACCCGGTCGTTCGCAACATCAACCCCGAGGCTTCCGACGAATTCGCGTGAAATCCTATCGCGAAACGAACGATATGACGCGCAGCGGGCAGTCCAGGCGAAGAACACGCGACTGAGGGGGTGGTAAGCAGGCCCGGCGCCGATGCTCGCAAATGCGACCACACAGCCCCTTAGCCGCGCCATCAGGAACCACTTAAGGAAAACGTAGGGCATTCCAAACGGAGTGTCGCCAAAATCATCGAAAGCGCCAGTTCCGGGCAGTATGACAGCATCAAAGCCACGAAGTTTGCGGAAGGCGCGGACCGGTCCCCACATTTTGTAGGGCACTCGACCGAGCATGCGGTTCGCCAAGTCGAGCCAACGCGACTTGATGGCCGGCCGCGTCAATCTGATGGTCTCCACGCCGAAGGCTTTCTCGACGGATTCGGGCCATGTGCAAATCACGGAAAGTTCGGCCTCGGGGCAAATCCGCCTGAGCGTGTCGATCATTGCCTCGAGTGAGCCGTCATTGCCGAAGTTGCCGACGCCAAACTGCCCTAACAGGCCAATCCGAATTCGCTTGGTGTTTGGCACTGCATGCGCGTGGTCGTAGCCATTGACCCATCGATGCGATCGGAGCTGAGGCTCAAGCACGGTTTCAGTTTGCGTTTTTTGGGACTGCATAAGAACCCGTGGCTTTCAAGTGAGTGATTGAGTGCAGTGCACTATAGAACCACCTGTCCGTTTCTTCGCCTCAACCTATGGGCTGAAGAACACCTCTTTTTGGGTGTGTCAGCGCCTGCGGGTGGCCGGGTGTCCGGCAATCGAAGCCTTGTCCGGCGGCGCACCTTATGAGGCTGATCTGCGCCCAAAAAGCCGGTTGACCCGACCCGCTGCGGGATACCATCGCCGCAAAAATCCGTCAGCTATGCGAGCCATGCAAGGTAACGGGCTAGCCGAGCATTTCAGCCAATGGGCTTTGTGCTGCGTCTGCGATCAGCAAATCGCTCCATTGCTGGAGAAACCGATCCTTGGTTGCAGCTGACGCCGTGTTGCGCAGCGAGCGGCTTGTTTCCGCCTTCTCCGCAGGGCTTCGGGAAAGTGCTTTTCGCATCGCGTCCGTGATCGCCGGCGGATCGTTCGGCGGCACCTGCAAGCATTGGCCTCCCACCGCCTCCACGAGCGCACTGTCCGCGGACACTATCGGCAGCAATCCCATGTAAGCCGCCTCCAGTGCCGGCATCCCGAAACCCTCGAGAAGGCTCGGCAGCACGAATGCCTCGGCGTTTGCATAGAGCCAGCGCAGCTGTGCATCGGGCACGTAGCCCATGAGCCTTACTCCGGCGATGGATCCCGCGAGCTCCGCAGTCTCTGCATGACCATCGCCGCGCGACCCACACAAGACGTATTCTATTCCCTCACGATGGAACCCACCGTCCCGATACGCCTTCAGGGCGGCGATCTGGTTCTTGCGGGTTTCGAAAGCGCCCACGGTAAGAAAATACCGACCGCTCAAGCCGGAGATTGCTTCCGCCGGGCCGTCAAACAGTTCGGTGCGCAGATACAGCGGGATTGTCGTCAGGAACCGGAAACCGGAGCCAAAAAGAGACTTGAATTGCTGTGCAGAGAAATTGCTGACGAAGACGACCCCCGGCTTGATGCGCCGGATCTTCTCGTAAGCGAGGTGGTAGTTGGCGCAAGTCCGTTCGCCGTAGAGGTCTTTGTGCGTCAGCGGACCGACATCGTGGCACAGGACGATATCATTCTCGGTCAGGCGTGACCTCAGGACGTAGAGCGGATCCAGGAACAGCCGGAAGCCACGCTCTTCGACCCCGTCACGGATCAGGAGAAACTCGCTGTCGCGGAGCCAGTTGATTTCCAGCATCATCAGCCGGGCGACTATCTTGCGGACAAGACCCTCGGGAGCGAAGGAACCGAGCCGCCAGTAGCGGACCCTGGCCTGGCTCGGGACAAATTCCCCGGTGAGGTCCTTGGCAATGTGGTAGGCGCCAGTCCTGTTCAGGATCGACAGGGAGTTGTCGAAAAGAAGCAAGCTGGCGGATGCCTGTCTGCTCGCGGCGCGTAGGTCGTGCGGGTCGGGCCGCTCGTTCATCGTGCTCTCCTGGAGATCAATCCTTGTACTGGCTGCCGGTCAATTGCCGTACTCCCCGAAATCGGCGTCGACCTGAACCATGAGTTCGAGGTATTTCCACGCTATCCACCGCCAGGAATAACTGCTCGCCCTCGCGTGCCCCTTGGTGACTAGCCGTTGCCGCAAGTCCGGGGCAAGCATCAGCAGGCGGATGGCTTCGGCCCATGACTGGACGTCGTCGGGATCGGCATAGAGGGCCGAATCCCCGCAGATTTCGGGAAGACACGGCGAGGTCGAGGCCACGACCGGGCAGCCCGAAGCCATCGCCTCGACAGCGGGCAGCCCGAAGCCCTCGATCCGTGACGGGAACAAGAAGCACAGGGCGCCTTCGAGCGCCTTCTTGAAGTCGTCATCCCCTATGCGGCCAGGGAGGATGATGTTTCCGGGCATTTCCGGGACGTACCTCAGGACCGTGGTCTCGTCGACATCGCCTGGCATCCAGAGGTCGAGACCCATCCCGTCGAGGAGTGGGGCCAGCCTGGCGAGAAGCCCCATGTTCTTGTATTCCTGGTCCCGCCTGCCAAGGCAAAGGACATACGGCCTGCCCCGGTCGACGACCAGAGACGATCTCGCGGCATCCCATCTCTTCGCATGGTCGCTGCCGTTGTAGGTGACGACGATGTTTTGCTGTGGCGCGATCCCGAAATCGACCAGATGGCTGCGCGAGAGTTGCGAGACCGTGGTGATGCGGGCGGCCCGCCTGCCGAGTGCCGGCAGGATCAGGCGGTGCGCCCACCGGAACCCCCGCGCGTAGCTCGACGGCATGAGCCTGGTGTGCATGTCGTGGATGCACGCGATCTGGCGCCTCAGCACGACCGGAGCAAGGTTGCAGAAGCTCAGCAATCCTCCGGGCACATGCCAGGGCAACTGCGCCTGCACCCAGAATTGGGGAAGTCGCGGCCTGTTGAATTCGGGAACGACACGCACGGAGATGGCATCGAGGCTGAGAGGTTCGGAAAGCGGGCGCGGCACCACGAGATCGATTTCCAGGTCGCGACCGAGGGGATGCCCTTCCGAAATGAGGGCGTCGAGAGCCAAGGTGACCTCGCGGGCGTAACGGGCCACTCCAGTCGGCCGAAGCGTCGTGAAGTCTCCGTTTATCGTCCAGCGTCGTCTCGGCGCTTCCGGGTCCACGCACACCGCAGCCGAATGCCCGATCAGGAATTCGGCGCCGTCGGCAGCAGATCTGGCCAGGGGTGTATCGGCTCGGTGTCCATTCACCCGTCTGACCCGTCGTGGTGGCGGCGACTCCGTCGTGTCGAACTCGAGTTTGCCCATGTCCCCCTTCCCCGGTCCTTCCCGCACCTTGGGCCAGACTAGCATCCCCGGGGGCACCAAGGCCCTCAAACGTTTGAGGTAGGCACGCTGTCCGACCTCGCCTATCCGGATGATTGCCGCTTAGCCGGATGACCCGATGGCCATGGTGACCTGGCGTCTTTCCGGCTCCACATTGATGGTTCGAAAGGGGGACGACATGGCGCGGCGTTGGACCATCAATGGGCGTTTTCTTTCCCAGCCGACAACAGGTGTCCAGCGTTATGCGCGCGAGGTCGTCCACTCTCTCGACGCCTTGATCGCGGAACAGGAGCCGCTCGCCCGCGGCCTGGAACTCAGTCTGCACTGTCCGCCCGGGTCCGGGGACATCCCGCTAGCTTTCATCGAACGTCGCGAGATCGGCCGCACGAGCGGGCATGTCTGGGAGCAGGTGCAACTCGCCTCATCCCTCGATGGCAGCGGACTGCTCAGCCTCTGCAACACCGGGCCGCTGCTTTCCCGCAAGCATATCGTCTGCATCCATGATGCAAATGTCTGGAACGCCCCGCAGAGCTACTCCCTTGCCTTCAAGCTTCTCTACAGGAACCTGTTGCCCGGCCTCGGCAAGACGGCGTGCGGAATTTCTACAGTTTCCAACTACTCCCTGGATGAACTGGTTCGCCGCGGCGTCATCCCGGCAGAACGGGCTTTCGTCGCGCCGAACGGCCATGAGCATGCCTTGCGATGGAAGCCTGAACACTCGGCACAGACACGGCTGGCGGCCTCGCGGGAAACCGTTGTCCTGATCGGCAGTGCCGCGCCCCACAAGAATGTGGATCTCCTCCTGAACATGGCTGATCGTCTTGGCGAGGCCGGCCTCAGAATAGCGATCGTCGGCATGTCGGATTCGCGCGTCTTCAGGTCAGGGACGGCCAGGACCGAAGCTCGAAACATCCACTGGCTCGGCCGCGTTTCCGATGGCGAATTGGCGGCCCTGCTCAGGGACTCGCTATGCCTGGCTTTCCCCTCGCTCACCGAGGGCTTCGGTCTCCCGGCCCTTGAGGCGATGGCCGTCGGCTGCCCCGTGGTGGTTTCCGACCGCGCCAGCCTGCCTGAAGTCTGCGGCGGCGCAGCCCTGTTTGCACCTCCCGACGACCCGAACGCATGGTTCGACAGTTTCGCGCAGCTTCGCGGTTCCCAGGCCTTGCGACTGCAGATGATAGGCAAGGGAAGGGCGAGAGCCTCGGCATACAGCTGGAGGGCGACGGCCTTGCGTTATCTCAAGGCGATGGCGGCCGCGGACGGCGTCGATGCGGAAGCGAAGATCGTCAGGGCTCGCGAATTCACATGATCTCGTGAAGTGCCTGGACGGCCCCGAGTGATTCCAGGATCGCGCGGTCGAAGTTTTCCTCGGAAAAGCGTCCGGCATTCCTGGCGCAAGCGCGGGGTGTGATGGCATGGCTGTTCGCTTCGAACCGTTCGACGGCCTCCTTGAGGTGCTCGACGGTCTGAGCCTTGAACAGGACCCCTGTCGGCTCGGGGGATGATCCCAGGCGCTGTACGATGTCGACGGCCCCGCCGCGGCCGAAGGCGACCAGCGGCGTCCCACAGGCCTGCGCCTCGGCCAGCGCTATGCCGAAATCCTCGCAGCCCGCAAAGACCATCGCCTTCGCCCGCGCCAGGGTGTCCACATAGTCTTTCCGGGGCAGGTAACCCGAGAAGGTGATGTTGGGACCAGCAAGCGCCCGCAAGCTGGCTGATTGCTGTCCTTCGCCAACGATGACCAGTCGCCGCGACGGCATCTCGTTGAAGGCCCGGATGACGAGGTCGGTGCGCTTGTAAGGGGCGAGGAAGGACGCCGAAACGTAGTAATCGTCCTTGTCCTCCACACAAGGCAGTTCCCCCAGTGAGACCGGCGGGAAAACGACGCGCGCCGCGCGCCCGTAAATATGCTGGATTCGGGAGCGGACATAGTTCGAATTCGCCAGCATCAGGTCCGGACCGTGCGCGGTTCTCGTGTCCCACGTCCTCAGGCGATGCAGCATGTACCGATAGAGCATTCCCTTGGGCCCGAAGCCAAGCCGCCCTTGCTGAAGATACGAAAACTGCTCGTCCCAGGCGTAGCGGACGGGGCTGTGCACATAGCATAGATGCGGCTGGTCCGGCCTGGTGATCACGCCGCGCGAAAATGCGGCCGAAGACGAGATCACCGCATCGTAGCCTGTCACGTCGAACTGTTCGATCAGGAAGGGACAAAAGAAGAAGAGTGATCGATAGAATTTCTGGACCATCGGGATCCGGTTGGCCGCGGACGTATGGAATTCCACGTCGTGGAAATATTGCTCCTTCACCTCGGGCGGCAGGAAATCGAAAAGCGTAAAGACTTCTGCATTGGGGAACTGCTTGCAGATTTGCGCCAGAACCCGTTCCCCTCCCCGGAAATTCGGACACCAGTCATGAACGACCGCTATCCTCGCATACCTGTCGACGCCGAGCCCCGGCGCGGCCGGGAACTCCTCGATGGGCACATCGACCTTGGCCGCGACCGCCAAATCGGAAGAGCGTTCGTGGAGCATGGTTCCCCCTAGCCTCGTCAGGCCAGCAGTCTCCATTCCATCTTGTTGCCCCGGCAAGTTGTACGATCGGTTACAGGCTGTTCCGGACGCATGCCTATCTAATACTTATGGCTGTGGGTCGTTTACAGGGATACTCCGAAAGCCTGTGTCCGGGGGTAGGCCAAGCTCGTTCCGTCACCTTTTATGCAGGCTGTTTCGGTCCCCTCGTCGGTCTAGGTTCGGCGGGAACCGAAACTGGATCGAGCATGAGACTCGCAGTGATCATCCCGACCCTTGGCCGCCGCGGACAGGTCGCGCGCTTGCTTCGGTATTTGGGTGACCAGACGAGACTTCCTGACGAGGTCATCGTGTCTGCGCCCGACGCCACGCATGTCGAACTGCCGGAAGATTGTCCTTTCCCCTTGTCGCTCGTTTTCGGACCGATGGGATCGTCTGCCCAGCGGAACACGGCTCTCGTACCTTCCCTGGCGCGCTTCGACATCATCACATTCTTCGACGACGATTTCGTTCCGTCCACCGAATACCTGGCGCAGGTCGAGAAAGCTTTCGTGGAGAATGACGGATGGGCGGTGGTGATGGGCATGGTCGTCAGGGACGGGGCCACGAACGCCGGCCTCACCTGGGAAGATGCCGAAGCCGCCTTGCGGGAAGCCCGGGGCAAAAAACATGATGGGCCACCGGTGGTCGATCATGTCGGTGCGTACGGATGTAACATGTCCTTCCGGTCCTCGTTTGTGGGAGATTTGCGCTTCGACGAGCGCCTGGTCCTGTACGGCTGGCAGGAAGACATCGACTTCACCAGCCAAATGAGATCCAAAGGCCGCGTGGTCTGCGTCACCGCAATCACGGGCGTCCACCTCGGTATCAAGTCAGGCCGGGTCAGCGGAAAGCGGTTCGGCTATTCCCAGGTTGCGAATGCGATCTACCTGATCAGGAAGGGCTCCGTTCCGGCCTCCTTCGCGCTTCCCCTGATGTTCAGGAATATTGCGGCCAACCTCGCAAAGAGCCTGCGGCCCGAGCCGTATATCGATCGCAGGGGCAGGCTCAGGGGCAACATGCTGGCGATCCTGCACATCGCCATGGGACGAATCGAACCCGAATACATCCTGAAAATCTGACGGCGGGAAAGACAATGCGGAAATGGCTTTTGACGGTGGCGGCGGCTTCATTGGCGGCAGCAGCTGCCTGCCCCTTGCCGACGATGGCTGCCGAGTATCTCCTCGGCCCCCAGGACAAGGTCAGGCTCAAGGTTTACGAATGGCGCGCATCACGCGACGTGATCTTCGAATGGACGGCTCTCAACGACAGCTTCGTTGTCGGTGCCGACGGCACGCTCTTCCTTCCATTCGTCGGCCAGATACGAGCGCAAGGCACCGCCCCCGGCGACCTCGCCCGTGCGATCGGCGACCGCCTGATGCAGCAGATGGGACTCGGCCGCCAGCCGGATGTCGCCGTCGAGATTGTCCAGTACAGGCCGTTCTACATCGTCGGCTACGTCACGCAGCCCGGCGAGTTTCCCTTCAGGCCCGGACTGACGGTCTTGCAGGCGATGGGAATCGCCGGCGGCCTGCGAACACGCGAGGAGGACATGTCGAGGCTCGAGCGTGAAGTCATCGCGGGCCAGGGCGACGTGGGTCTGCTGGCGCTGAGCAACGTCAGTCTGCTCGCCCGCAAAGCGCGGCTGGAATCGGAACTGGCTGGCAGCGACGACATCGCCTTCCCTGCGCAACTGATGGACAGAGCTTCGAACGAGACGGTCGCGGTGGCGATGGAGCAGGAGCGCAAGATCTTCGCTGTCCGCAAGGACGCCATGGCGACGCAACTCCGTGCGCTGCGCGAACTCAAGGATTTCCTCGAAAAGGAACTGACCTCGCTCGGCCAGCAGATGGCCTTCCACGACCAACAGATCGAACTCATCCAGAAGGAACTCGCGGGTGTTTCGGCCCTTGTCCAGAAGGGGTTGGCGGTTGCACCGCGGGAACTCTCTCTACAGGGAACGGTCGCACAGATGCAGAGCGACAGGTTGGTTGCCGAGACCTCGCTTTTGCGAGTCAGGCAGGAGATAAGCAAGACCGACATCGAGATCCTCAACCTCGCCAATAGCCAAGCCAGCGAAGTCGCCGCTTCCTTGCGCGAGACGCAGCTGCAGCTCAACGAAGTGACCAGCAAGGCCAACACCGCGGTGCAGTTGCTGCACGATACCGAGGTCACGGCACCTGCTCTGCTCGCCCTTAGAGAGCGCGGCGAACGGGCCAAGCCGATCTTCAAGATCGTGAGGATGACGGACAGCGGCTCGCAAGAGCTCACGGCTGAGGAAACGACGCCGATCGAGCCAGGCGATACCGTGAAGATCGATATCCCCCCGCCCCCGTCCGGCTTGGCTGCCCTCCCTGCAGGCGGCAGCGTGCAGGCAGAGACGCTCCCGATTCAGGGCACCAACTGATCAAACTTGCATGGTTCAGTGAGGTCCTCACCCGTCGCACCCATTGGCGTGCGCTTCGGAAGCTGAAATTGCGGCTGGAAGCCGCCTGCAAGCACGAAGAACAAGGGCGCAAGAAAACTGGGGGCTATGCCTAACCGGATCGTCTGCGCAATACCCTGGCACTTGCCATGCACTTTGAGGCCGCATATCAGTGAGCACACGCTGACGAAACCTTCCCTGCCGCAGTGAGTCGATCAGTGCTGCGGGTATCACTGGAGATTTCGGTGCTCATGAGTGTCGTGGCTGTATCGGCGGGGGGCGTTCTGTTGGGACTGCGGTTCAAGGCTCCCGCCCTGATCGCGGCTACCGCACTGCTTGTGATCGGAAGCTTTGCCTGGAATGGCCTTGGGTTGCCCGGCCATGTGACCGTCACCAAATTCCTGATCCTGGCATTCGTATTGGCTTGCGCCTACATCGTCGGCCTGTCGCTGTCCGTCCACTGGAAGCGGACGGAAGGGTGAGCGGTCGGGACTTCAGGCAGCCCTGTCGAAGCGCATCACTGCGAAAATCGTCCTGAACAAGATCACGATGTCGAGCCAGATCGACCAGTTCCGCACATACTGGCTGTCGAGCGCCACGCGGTTGGCGTAGTCCATGCTGCTTCTTCCGCTCACCTGCCAGAGACCGGTGAGTCCCGGCCTTGTCCGAAGGTATTCCCCCAGGTGGTCGCCGTAGCGTATGAGTTCGTCCTTTACGATGGGCCTTGGGCCCACGCAGCTCATGTCGCCACGGATGATGTTGAAGAGCTGGGGGAGTTCGTCGAGGCTCGACTTACGCAGCATCCACCCAAGCAGCGTGACGCGAGGGTCGTTCCTGATCTTGTGGGTCTCTTCCCACTCCTTGCAGACATGCGGGTTGGCTTCGAGATATGCTTTCAGAACTTCTTCCGAATTGGCAACCATCGAGCGGAACTTATAGCAATCGAATGGCTTTCCGCCGAACCCGATACGGCTGTGCGAGAACACTGCCGGGCCTCCTGCCGTGATCCTGATCAGCAGGGCAACGACGATCATCACAGGCGCAGCCATGACAAGCGCCGTGCCCGCTATGACCAGATCCATGAGCCGCTTCAGGAGACCTCCGATGGGAGGGTTCGTCGTTCCCGTCCTGATGGCGGGCGACAGGTCTGTCAATACTGCCCCGGCACTGTTGTGGTCGGGCGCAGGAACAACGTGCAGGACTGCCGTTCGGCTGTCAGCCGCCACGGGAAGAGGCGGCTGAACCCAGATCGGGGTTCCCTGATGCGACTCGAAGGTGTTTGTTGACATGGGACGGTTGCTGTTCGAATTGTTCCGATCACTCTTCCAAGGTCGGGGCTTGTCGGCAAGAAAGGCAAAGGAGGTAGCGTGACGCTCCAGGGCTACCCCCTAATCCCAAGGAATGATCCCCCTACACGCTTTTGCGACCTCCGAGGGAGGAATGTCTCGCCACCAGTTTCATGCGGGGCTTGGACTTCATCGCGCGGGCCTTCGTCAGGAGCACGCCCAGGATGGGCGTCCTGCTGGCCTGCAGCGTCCTGACGAGTTCCCGCAGCGTTTGGACATGTGTCTTGCCCCACTGGGCAACGACGACGACGCCATCCAGGACGGATCCGACAATCAGTTCGTCGGCTCCCGAGGCAAGCGTCGGCAGGTCCAGGATGACAATGTCGTAGGCAGCAAGTTCGTAGGCGGCAAGGTCGCGAGCGGTCAGATCCAGGAGGAACGCCTCCATGTTGCTTGGTGACAGCAGGTGCCTGGCATCCACCACCGAACTTGGAAGCAAGTCGAACGGCCGCCCAGGAGCGCGGACGATATTAAGCCGGACGGGGTCCTGGCACGGTTTGTCGAGGGCGCCCGACGGGCCGAGCAGCCGCGTAGTCAGTGTCGGTCGCCTGATGTCGGCGTCAATTACCAGCGTCTTCAGCCCGGACATCGAATACAGCGTGGCAAGATTGCTGGCGACTGAGCTCTTCGAACTGTCGTTGGATACAGCCGTCAGCCCAAGCAACTTGATCGGGCGGCTGGTTTCCGCAAGGCTGATTTCGGTTCGCACTTTCCTGAGACTGTGGCTGTATCTGGAGTGCGGATATCTTGCGACTTCGTCGAGGTGGCCGGATTCCCTTCTCTTGGTGGTGGGCGGCAGCTCTCCGACGCATTCGACACCCAAATTCTCCCGGATGAGTCGTGCTGACCTGATGGTCCAGTCGAACGTATGCCTCACAAACGAAAGTCCGATGCCGAAAATGAGGCCGGCAACCGCCGCGAAGGCCAGCATCAGCTTCGGCCTTGGAGTGCTCGGATAGAGCGGCGCCGTCGCAGCTGTGATCACCCTTGCGTCGGCGACCGGGTACGACTGCTGGCTTACCGAGTTGGTGTAGGCCTGCAGGAAGCTCTCGTACATCTTCTGGTAGGTTTCAGCAGTCACCTCGAGTTCTTCGAGCGTCGGCACTGCGTTCGCCCCACCTTCGTCCGTGGCTTCACCGCCGACGCTGTAGTCGTGCCGTGACCGGAACTCTTGCGCCTTCGCCATGGCCTCGTTCATCTGGGTGCGCAGTTGCTTAAGGCGCATCTCGAGCCACGCGCCGCCTTCCCTTGCCGCGTCGGCCTTGGTTTCGATCTGCTCACGCACGAAGGCATCGGCCGTGGCGTTCGCAACCTTGGCTGCACCTTCGGCATCGAGAGAGGTGAAGGATATGTCTATCGCGTAGGAAACGCCGACTCTGCGGACGTCGAGGCCGTTGCGGAAAATCAACATGCTGCGCCGGGACTTTTGGTAATCGGTCAGCGTCACGGGTGTTTCAGGCACGCCTTGGCCAAAATGCTGCGCAAGCGACGTCAGCCAGGCGCTCTTCCTAAGCTCGGAAGCATCGAGCAGGACTGATCCTATCTTCTTGAATCTCTCCCGCAAAGTCGGAGTCTGCGGACGGTTGAACTGGGGGTCGTCGACGAGTTTCAACTGGTCGAGGACCATCGCGGCGATCTTTTCCGACTGCATCACTGCTATCTGGCTTTCCACCTGGGCGGTGTCCAACGACAGATCTACTTCGCCACCCTCCTGCAAGTGTTGTGGCAATTTCGGCTCGATCAGAATCTGCGCGCTGGCGATGAAAGTTGGGTCGGTGGTCGAATTGTAGAACCCGGCCACCAAGAGAGCCGCAGCAAGGCAGGCGAAGATGGTTCCAACGTAGTGCCGCAGAAATTCGGTTATGTCGGAGAGGCCAATAAACTCCTGACTGACGGAAGCCTGCTGGTCCGCTGCCGGAGGCCATTGATTGGGAAACATGCGGTTCATTCAAATTCTCCTGCAGGCGTGCGGGAAATCCTGCGCGCACGCCGTCCCCATGCAGGCGGTTCCCATGCAGGCGGTCCCCATGCTGGCGGTCGATGACATTCAGCCGATGTTTTCATTGAAAGCTGAGGCCCCTCGATCCCAGACTTGCCGCGAAAAGACTACGCCTGCGTCAGGGAAGGTTAAACGCCGCCAATTGGCGTAGGGACCTACGCCCTATGGGAAGGGAGAATGCCCGGCAGCCCTGCTCTGGTCCTGTCGACAAAAGACTTCTGCTGTTCCAGCAAGGCCTGCCGTCCGCGGCTGAGTGCCAGGTCGCGCGCAAGGGAATCGATCCGCTCGGATATGCATTCGGGGCTCTCGCCATTTTCCATGGCCTCCAAAGCGAACGCGGCGCAGTCCGTCATCCTTTCCACGGACGGACGCAGTGCCGCGGATTCCCTTTCGATTTCCACTTGAATGAGCTCAAGAAGCCGAGCCAGGCGACCGAACCGCCTTTCGTCGACATCCTCGCGGAACGGGTACTTGAATGCGGTCAGCGGCATCTTGCAGCCCACCTTTCTCGTCGGCGCCCGAGCAGGACGCACCTTATAGAATACAAGACCTCATTGCCTGGACGAGACATCCTTTCGGCCATCGGCGGTCATGCTCCTATTGGATGAGGGGGTGCAAACCAGCGCGTTAGGGCTACTCGAATTCATGAAGGGGGCTGCGTCCGGCAGCGTGCTAGGACTATTCGCCTGTAACTGCTGAGCGGAAACCGTGACCGTGACCATAGTCGGCCAAGCCAGGCCAAACACATTCGCCTTCGAAACCAGCGCCCTGGTCAAAGCCACTGGCTTCCGGGAATACGACGCGCGCTGGTGGTTCGGGCAGCCAGGTTCGGACAAAGAACCCGAACTCAATCTGATGGGCGTGCAGGCGATCGGCATGGGGCTCGGCACCCTGATCCGCCGAATGGGTGTTGGCCCGGACATCGTCACTGGCCATGATTTCCGCAGCTATTCCATGGCGATCAAGATGGCGCTGGTCTCCGGCCTGATGGCGGCCGGCGCGCGCGTCAAGGACATCGGCCTGGCACTTTCTCCCACCGCTTATTTCGCCCAGTTCGCGCTCGACGCTCCGTCGGTGGCCATGGTGACGGCCTCCCACAACGAGAACGGCTGGACCGGCGTGAAGATGGGAGCGCAGAGGCCTCTGACATTCGGGCCTGATGAGATGACCGCTTTGAAAGCGGTCGTGCTGGACGGCGATTTCGATCTCATAGGCGGGGGAAGCTATGAATTCGTGTCCGGATTTCGCGAGAGATACATCGAAGACCTGACTGCAGGAAGGAACCTCGGTCGAAAGCTGAAGGTGGTGGCGGCCTGCGGCAACGGAACCGCCGGTGCTTTTGCACCGCAGGTTCTGGAAGGCATCGGCTGCGAAGTCATCCCGCTGGACGTCGAGCTCGACCACACGTTTCCGCGTTACAACCCCAATCCCGAAGACATGCAGATGCTGCACGCGATCCGGGACAAGGTTCTGGAGACGGGTGCCGATGTCGGGCTCGGCTTCGACGGCGACGGCGACCGCTGCGGCGTGGTCGACAACGAAGGCAACGAGATTTTCGCGGACAAGGTTGGCGTCATGCTGGCGCGGGACATCTCCGGCCTGCATCCGAAATCCGCCTTCGTCGTGGACGTCAAGTCGACGGGCCTTTTCATGACGGATCCCGTCCTCCTGCGGAACGGTGCAAGGACGGATTACTGGAAGACCGGGCACTCCTACATCAAGAGGCGCGTTGCCGAACTCAATGCCATCGCTGGTTTCGAGAAGTCGGGGCATTTCTTCTTCAACCCGCCGATTGGACGCGGCTACGACGACGGGCTCCTCACCGCGATCGCCGTCTGCGAGATGCTCGACCGCAACCCGGGTAAGACACTCGCCGACCTTTACCACGATCTGCCGCTGACCTTCGGCACCCCGACCATGTCGCCCCACTGTCCGGACGAGGTGAAATACGGCGTGGTCGCGAAAGTTGTCGGGGAATTCACGAAAATGAAGGGGGACGGGATCGAGTTCGCCGGCCAGCCGCTGGCCAATCTCGTCACCGTGAATGGGGTGCGTGTGGTTGCCCAGGACGGCACATGGGGTCTGGTCAGGGCTTCGTCGAACAAACCGGAGATTGTCGTCGTGGTGGAAAGCCCCGTCTCGTCGGAACGACGTCGCGAGATGTTCGAGGCTCTCGATGCCGTGCTGCGCCGCAATCCAGAGGTCGGAGCCTACAACCAGACATTCTGATGGGTATTGGCTGAGAGGAATTGGACCATGCCGGACCGGATCGTAAGTTTCGTCATGAGCGGGGGCGTCGGCTCACGGCTGTGGCCGCTTTCGCGCGAAGACAATCCCAAGCAATTCCACGACCTTTCGGGCGACGGCTCCATGCTTGCGAAGACTGTTCGACGCCTCAAGGCGCGGCCGGACGGTGAGACGCCGATCTACCTGATAGCGTCCGAACGGCATGCCGACCGCGTCATCTCGGACATTGCTCCGCTCGGCCTGAACGGCGGCAGACCGATCTTCGAGCCGGTCGGCCGCAATACCGCCGCCGCGGTCGCCATAGCCACCCTGCAGACGATCTCCGAACATGGCGCCGACACGCTTGTGCTGGTGGTCCCGTCCGACCATCAGATATCGACGGAAGCGCAATTCTGGGAAACCGTCGAGGCGGGCGTGCCTGCCGCCGATGCAGGAAGTATCATCGTGTTCGGCATCAAGCCGACGCATCCCGAAACCGGATATGGCTACATCGAGGCCACGGCAAATGGTGACCGAGTAGCCTCCGTTTCGCGTTTTGTCGAAAAGCCAGACGCCGAGACGGCCCGCCAATACCTGGCGTCGGGACGATTCTACTGGAACGCCGGCATCTTCCTTTTCCGTGCCGACGCCATGCGGCAGGCCTTTCTCGATTTCCAGCCGGACATCTGGGAGACTGCGGAACGGGCCTACAAGACAGCGCGGACCGAGGTCTCGGGTCTGTACCTGCCACAGGGCTTCTACCTGGCTGTCCCCTCGACGTCGATCGACTACGCGATCATGGAGCATGCGGGCGACATCGCGATGGTCACGGCTTCCTTCCGCTGGAACGACCTTGGATCTTGGCAATCGCTGCTGGAAGCCAGCCCGACCGACGGCGACGGCAACGTCGTCATGGGCGACATCGTCGCCATGGATTGCGGCAACTCCTACCTCAGAAGCCAGGGCAGGCTGCTGACCGTCGTCGGAATGAAGGATGTAGCAATAGTGGCGACGCCGGACGCGGTGTTCGTCGCCCCGGTCAGCCACAGCCAGCACGTGAAGAAAGTCGTCGAACAGCTGGAGAAGAGCGGACGCCTCGAAACGAAATTCACCGCCTCGGAAGACCGGGTCATCATCAGCGGCTCATGGCGCAAGCGTGTCGAACACTGGCTCTTCGAAGAAACCCTGCCACTGTGGTCCACCGCCGGTGTCGACGATGTGCATGGCGGCTTCCACGAGGCTCTCGGCTTCGATGGAAGGCCGTTGGGCAAACCCAAGCGCATGCGGACGATGGCTCGCCAGATCTATGCTTTCGCGGTGGCCAAGGAACGCGGCTGGACTGGACCGGCCGACAAACTCATCGACCACGGTATCGACTTCATCGCGAAATACGGCCGCACCGACCGCGGCGGCTGGGTGCGCACGCTCAATGCCAACGGCAGCGTGGCTGACCCGACCGAGGACGCCTACGATCATTCCTGCGTGCTCCTGGCGCTGGCTCATGCTCATCGATGCGGCCATCAGGACGCCCTGCGGCTTGCACAACAGACATTTCATTTCGTCGACACCCATCTCGAGGACGACAGCCTGAGCGGGTTCCTCGAGAGCCCCGGCTCCAACGGGGCACGGTTTTCGAACCCGCACATGCACATGCTGGAATCCTTTCTTGCCTGGTACGGCGTCACCGGCGACCGCGCCTATCTGCGTCGGGCGGCACGCGTCATCGATCTCTTCCGGTGCCATTTCTTCGACCAGGAAAGCTGGACGCTTGGGGAATATTTCGACGTCGATTGGCTGCCCTTGCCGGGAGACAAAGGACAATGGACCGAACCAGGGCATCATTTCGAATGGGCCTCGCTCCTTGTCGAGTTCGCGCGGGCGAGCGGGCAAAAAGACCTGGTCGCCTACGCCAGGAAGCTCTATTCATCGGCGGTCGCCAGTGGATTGAACCGAGCCACAGGTCTGGCCTACGCGGCCGTATCGCGGCAGGGAATGCCTCTCGACCGGTTCTCCCGCAGCTGGCCGCAATGCGAAGCCGTCAAGGCAGCCGCCGCCCTGGACGGCATTGGCGGGCCTGATCTGAAACCCGAGATCGAAGCTCGTGTCGCGCGCCTGTTCAGATGGCATATCGATCCCGCACCGCTTGGCTTGTGGGTCGACAGGATCGACGAGCGCGGAAGATCAGTAGCGACGGAAGTCCCGGCAAGCATCTTCTACCATCTGGTGACGGCGTTGATGCAGTATCTGGACAAGACCGGTGGACAGGTCGAGCCTTTCCCGCGTCCAGCTTTGGACGTGGGCAAGCCAGGTCTGAAGCAGGTCCTCAGCCGCCGCTAATGCGCCGATCCTGGGATACGATGTTCGTGCCACTGTGGTCGTGTACGGCGAACCAAAGCGACGCCAATCCAAAGAGGCTAAGAGCAGCTATGCTTTCTCCTGCGTCTGCTTGTAACCACGGTAGCCCAGAGGTGGTAGGGAGGTAGTAACTACGGCTAATTCGGTATCCCATGCCTCTGTGTCGTGGCTGCAAACCGGGATAGTATGCTTACAGGATGCCTCAAAGAGAGGCATTGGGCGACCTCTTCCGATCTTGGAGTTGCGGCTAACTCGTCGAGGCGTTGTAATTTTGAGCCTATGAACCTTCATGTCCGAACGGTTGAGACGCAACTATGGCAAAAAAAAAAGCGCGTGCCAGGCCCAGCGGTGACCTTCTAAAACTGCTTGCTACCAGGCCGAGAGCGGTGGCGCTTGCCGCGCTGCACGTGAGTGAATCCGTGCTGCTGGAACTCGAAGCATCCGAGCTGTTGTCAGCGGCCGAGATCAGAGGATTGCTGAAGGACGCGTCGACGACGTTACGAAATGCCGCCGATCAGGTCGACAATCGCAGCTGCCTCATTGCCAGCGAAATCGTCGACTCCATGCGGGAAAGTTTCAAGAGAAACAAAACCTAGTCCTGCCGCCACGTGCCAATTTCGTAGCGTGCCGGCGGCGAGTCGGTGGAACCTGCGCATTTTCATCGAAAAGCGCCGTCGCTACACCGATCGATAGTTTGCCATCAACGGATACTCATCACATCAAATTTGATGTACATTCCATCAGAGGGAGGTATTTTGGGGCATTGGGCGGGGCTATAGATGACGTACGCTTCACATCCTTTTTCGCGCGGGAATGAAAATCGTCCATCGTATGTCGGACTTAACGACGACGATGCGGCGCTTATCAAGACGTTGGGATTCACGCCGAAGCGCTATCTGGCGGAGACGGTCATCGTCAATCAGGGCGAGGACAGCGATCGCATGTTCATAGTCGAGTCGGGCTGGGGCTGTAGATCCCATGAACTCGCCGGCGGGCAGCGACAGATCCTGGATTTTGCACTGAGAGGCGATATCGTCCTGCCTCAATCGTACTCGGGCAGCGCTCTTGAAACGTTCGTGGCTCAAACCGAACTTACGGTGCTGGTGGCTTCGACCAAGACATTTACCCTTGCCGCCATGCAATCGCCCCATCTCTTCTCCCTTGTTCTCGAAACCCTCGTGCACAACGGAGCGGTTCTCGCTCAACATCTCACCAATGTAGGACGACGCAGCGCCTTGGCGCGGACAGCGCATCTCTTCCTCGAACTGAAGGCGCGTCTGGAACGGACCGGCTCTGTTACCCAGAACAGCTTTGAATGCCCTCTCACCCAGTACGATCTCGCCGACGCTCTCGGCCTCACTCCGATTCATGTCAATCGAATGCTGCGGGAACTGCGCGAGCGCAAGTTTCTCGAGTTCCGCCAGGGCCAGGTGCGCGTGCTCGATCAACCGGGCCTGACGAAGTTTGCTGGATTCGAGCACGAATATATCGAAAGCTAGGGCGTATCGGCATACGACGCCTGGTCCCTCGAAGTCTCCCGTCGAGAACGCAAGTGTCAGGGATAGCGGGCACCAAGCCGCCATGTGCGTCGGCGGCACCCCACTGCGGGGTCCACCAGTGTCCGGCCCTGCTTCCGCGATAACACCATAGGCGCCAGCGGTCCGTCTGTTAGATTATTCGGGTGGCGGACCTGTTCCGCCTGGCCGGCGCCTTTACCCCAACCAGGCCCCCCGCCCAACAGGTGCCGGCCATTTTCAGTTTTCGCTTCTTGGCGTGATCTCTTCGGTCCGCACCTCGTCTCCGATCTCCCTGGCGAGATCAAAGGCCTTCGCCTCGTCCTTCGTCGTCAAAACGGTACGCCAGCGAGGCTTCTCGAACACGCTCGCGATGCAGGTCGTCACCGGTTTGTCGATCATTGCCGGACCGTTGCGTTCCCTCGTTCGGATGGCTTCACTTTACATTAGCGGAGGCGCATAAATTATCCAGCCGGCGGCATTGTTCCTCACAGGCATTCTGTCGGTTAGGCCCGGTGTCCTAGCTCATCCCAACAGAAGGGATGCCGGGCCGCTCTCATCAAGCCGCGGGAAGAAGGCATGTGACACGACGATGGCGTCTGTTGCGCCCTTCACGGTGACCATCGGAACGCTTGAACAGTCCGCGAGGAACCGGAAGACGATCCGCAATCAATGCGGCCGGTTGGATGGTTCTGTGATCATTGCTTGATGAACGGGCCCGTGTAGGTCTGGCCGGCAAGCGCAACGGTTCCGGCCAAGGTTCCTTCGGGCAGCATCACAAGACTGACGTCCGCGCCATTCGGGAGGCGCTTGAGCTTCAAAGTATTCCCCGAAATTCTTCCAGCGCCGGCTGCCTCTCCGGGACTGTTGTCGCCCAGATTGCCCCACGCAACGGTGGCCGTCACATCGCCTCTGGGAGAAATCGTCTGCACAGCGACTTTGGCTTCGGACGTCCCCTCCAACCGTCCAGCCCACATGCCCGAGAATGCGGCGTACTTTGCAGGAACGCCCTTCGCTGGCGGGGTGATCGTTGTGGATTGATCCATTGTGGCCGAACCAGGAGCAGCAGCGGCGGGATCCAAGGTAGATAGGGGAGCAATGGCCGCAGGTTCAGGAGCGGCCGATTGCGGCGCTTCAGGAGCCGATTGGCACGCGGCCAGGATAAGTGCCGTGAAGCCCAGCATCGTGTTCCGCATTCAAGCTCTCCGCCTCGTTCCCAAGCCATCGGCGGGCTACAGACCCGCCGAATTATATGTCATTCTACGCCACCGCCCCACGCATCGAAATAGCCGGGCGAACCTGTGGATAGTCGCGGGGACAATGCATTCCTGAAGGAGGCAGCCCGTGGCAGGCGATCACGAAGCGGTGACGTCTGTAATGAAGGCGCAGTGGGCTGCGAAGATTGGACGTGAGCGCCGCACAAAGCGCTTGCGACTCGTCTCGGCCGAAGTTTCGGCACAAACCAGATCCCCATCTGCCAACCGCCCAAGGAATTCACGATCATGATAAATCGGCGTACTTCTCCACCGCACTTGTCGCCGGGGTGGCGACGGGCCTGTTGGCCGGCTCCCACAAGTCGCAAGCGCAGACAGGCCCCAAGGCCCGCAATGTCGTGCTGGTCCATGGCGCTTATGCGGATGGCTCGTGCTGGTCGGAAGTGGTTGGCATCCTGCAGCAGGCCGGCTTCAGGGCAACCGTCGTCCAGCACCCGCTGACCACGCTGGAGGCGGGCGTCGATGCAACGCGGCGAGCGATCGCGCTCCAGGATGGACCGACGATACTTGTCGGGCATTCCTTTGCCGGCATGATCATCACCGAGGCGGGCATGGATCCCAAGGTTTCCTCGCTCGTCTATGTCGCGGCGCGCGCACCGGACGCGGGCGAAGACTACACGGCGCTTGCCAAGACCTTTGCGGCGCCGCCTGCCTCCGCTGGCCTTATCTGGTCCGAAGGCTATGGCAAGCTCAGCGAGGAGGCTTTCCTGAGGGATTTCGCCGGCGACATTGCTCACGAGAAGGCGCGCATCCTCTATGCCGTCCAGGGGCCGATCTCGGACCAGCTTTTCACCGGAAAGACGACGCAAGCGGCGTGGCGCTCGAAGCCAAGCTGGTATGCCGTCTCGACCGAGGATCGAACGATCAACCCGGATCTCGAGCGCTTCATGGCAAAGCGCATGAACGCAAAGACCATCGAGGTGAAGGCAAGCCATTTGTCGCTGATCTCTCACCCGCAAGAGATCGCCCAGCTCATCTCGCAAGCCGCCGGGTAGCTCAGCTAGGCGAAGTCGGCTGGGGCGGGGAAACTGATGGAGGGCGAACACGCCTGCCCCAGCCATAAGGTCCGCCGCGCCGTGAACTGACGAGGGCTTGCGGGCCTTCGATCACCAGCGCTGGTGCACATGGGGCTTGATGTCCTGGTCGTAGATATCCCGGATCTTGCCCATGAGTTCATCCGACAGCGGGGGAAGGTCCGCCGCTTCGGCATTGGATATCGCCTGCGCCGGATTGCGGGCGCCCGGGATGACCACCGTGACCGCGTCGAACATCAGGATCCAGCGCAGGGCGAATTTGGCCATCGTCGTGTCGCCGGAAACCAGCGGCCGGATGCGCTCGACCGCCGCCAGCCCGACCTCATAGGGCACGCCCGAGAAGGTCTCGCCGACGTCGAAGGCCTCGCCATGGCGGTTGAATTTGCGGTGGTCGCTGTCCTCGAATTTGGTATCGGCCTTGAACTTGCCCGACAGCAAACCGCTGGCCAGCGGGACGCGGGCAATGATCGCCACATCGTTCTTTTTCGCCAGGTCGAAGAACAGTTCCGCCGGCCGCTGGCGGAATGCGTTGAAGATGATCTGGACGCTGACGACGCCGGGATACTGCATCGCCTTCAACGCCTCCTCGACGCGCTCGACGCTGACGCCATAGTTGCGGATCTTGCCTTGCTCGACGAGCCGGTCGAGCCGCTCGAAAACTTCCGGGTGGTAGTAGAGGTCGGTCAGCGGGCAATGCAGTTGCACCAGATCGAGCGTGTCGGCCTCGAGATATCTCAGGCTGCGGTCGATCCAGTCGGTCAGGTTCTTCTGGCTGAACCCCTCGACAGTTTGCTGCGGCAGGCGCTTTCCGGCCTTGGTGGCGATGAACGGCCGCTCGCCGCCGCGCTCCTTCATCACCCTGGCAATGAGTTTTTCGGAACGGCCGTCGCCATAGACGTCGGCGGTGTCGATGAAGGTGACGCCGGCGTCGAGGGCGGCATGCAGGGCGGCCACCGCATCGTCGTCATTGACTTCGCCCCAGGCGGCGCCGATCGCCCATGAGCCAAAGCCGATCTCGCTGACGTCGCGGCCGGTACGGCCGAATTTCCGTGACTGCATGTCCTGTTCCTAACTGCGGCTTGGTGGTGATTCCTGATCTGCGGGCCGCCTTTTATCGCATGGCAACGCGATTGACATCCCCGTTCGTTGGATTTACCAGATAACAGGGTTGTATGACAACCCGGTAAGACTGCAATGATTTGGAGTCGGGAGGATCTCAAATTGAAAACCGTTCTGAAAATGGGCGCGTCGGCGGCCTTGTGCCTTGGCGTGCTTGCTCATCCGGCACTCGCCGAGGACAACATCGTCAAGATCGGCGTCGTCGCGGCGGAGTCGGGCTCGTTCGTTTCCGCCGGCCATACCTTGCCGGCGGGCGTCGGACTGGCCGTGAAACAGATCAACGACGCCGGCGGCATCAATGTCGGCGGCAAGAACTACAAACTGGAAATGGTCAAACGCGACGACCGCACGGATATCGCGACCGCAATCGCCGCCACCCAGGAACTGGTGCGCGACGTGAAGGTGCAGGCGATCTTCGGATCGGAAACGCATGACTTCACCCTGGCCATGGCCAAGATCACGCAGCCGGCCAAGATCATCCATTTCGCCGGCAATTCGACGCTGGCGAAAATCCTGACACCGGACTCGGTCAAGCCGGGCGGCGAGGATCATTATCTCTTCCAGTCCGAGCCGCAGGAGTTCCAGCGGTCCGGATCGACCGCGCGCGGCGTGCTGACCCTGCTCGAGCCGCTGCTTGGCTATAAGCCGAAGAAATCGGTCATGATCGTCGGCAACGACGCCACCGGCCAGTTCCTGTCGTCCTACTATTTCAAGGCGCTGAAGGCCGAGGGGCAGGACGTTCCCGACATCATCTTCTATCCGCCTGACACGACCGACTTCTCGCCGTTCCTGACCCGCGCCAAGAGCCTCAATCCGGATATCATCCACTTCTGGTACAATGGCGATTCAACGCTGACGGCGCTGCCGCAGGCGCTCGAACTGGGAGCCGCCAAGAGCTATTTCCTGTTCGGCGTCGACCCCGGCATCTGGAAGGAAAAGCAGCTTTCAGCCGACGTGCCGGTGGCGATGAGCTGCGTGCCGGTATGCTGGGGCGAGTCGTCCAACCCGAAAGCCAAGGCCTATTTCGACGCTTACTTCGCGGCCGGCGCGCCGCACGGCGTGACCTCGTCGGTGTCGCTGCTTTACCACGACTATGTCCACTTCCTCGCCGAAGCGTGGGAGAAGGCGGGCAGCTTCGATCCGGACAAGACGGTCGAGGCGCTATTGACGCTGCACCATCAGGGCGTGGTCTCGGATGATCTGACCTTCAATCCAACCCATCAGGTCACCCATGCCACCGAGGTCTGCGCCGCGGCACCCGGCGGCGCCATCTCCTGCTCGATGCAACAGCCACCGGCTGAAGCACCGAAGAGCTGATCTGGCGAACCTATCTTGAGTTGGCGGCGTCACTCACGCCGCCAACCTCTCCTTCTCAGAAATGCAGGCAGGGCTTGAAAGCCGGCCACCACGTGAAAAGCGCCATCACTTCGACAGAGAATGCGAGCCGTGGACATTTTCATCCAGCAGATCCTCAACGGGCTTTCGATCGCCAGCGTCATCACGCTGATCGCCATCGGCGTCACCCTGATCTTCGGCCTGACCGGCATCATCAACTTTGCCCATGGCGAATTCCTGATGATCGGCGGCATCGTCACCTGGCTTGCGGTCAGCGCCGGCCTCGGCTTCCCGCTGGCGGTGGTGCTGGCGATCCTGGCGGTCGGGCTGATGGGCTACATCCTCGAGCGCGGCCTTTTCCGCTTCACGCTGGAGCGACCGACCAATGGCTTCATCGTCTCGCTCGGCCTCATCGTCGTGCTGCAGCATGTCGTCGTGCTGTTCTGGAACCCCAACCAGAAGAGCATTCCGCGCCCGCTGACCACGGTCTGGGAGGTCGGCGGCGTGCGCATCGCCTCGGTGCGGGTCATGGTCATCGCGATCACCATTGCCGTGGTGGCACTCAGCTTCCGCATGATCACGGCCAGCCGCTACGGCCGCGCCTTGCGGGCAAGCGTCGAGGACCGCGACACCGCGGCCCTGATGGGCATTCCGGTGCGCCGCTACATCACCGGCGTGTTCGTGCTCGGCAGTGCGTTGGCCGGGCTCGGCGGGGCGCTGCTGATCGCGCTGTTTCCGATCACGCCGTTCACCGGCGGCACCATGGTGATGAAGGGCTTTGCCGTGGCGCTGATCGGCGGGCTCGGCAACATCTACGGCGCCGTCGCCGCAGGGCTTATCCTCGGCATCGTCGAAGGCTTCAGCGCCGGCTACGGCTTCTCGCAATGGACCGATGCCTACTCCTTCGCCCTGATGATCCTGGTGCTGATCGTTCGCCCGCATGGCCTGTTCGGCGGCACCAGCGGACCCCGGATGGCGTCATGACGGCAGGCCTCCACGAGGATCGCGCCGGTTCCGGCCTCAAGGCGTTGCGATCGCTGCTGCCGGTGCTGGTCATCCTGGCATTGATCGCGCTGGTGCCGTTGTTCTCGCCGAGCAACCGCTTCCTGTCGCTGGCGATCTCGGCCGGCATCAACGTGATCGCGCTCTACGGCCTGTCGGTTCTGTTCGGCCAGACCGGCATCCTGTCGATGGGGCACGCGGCGCTGGTCGGCGTCGGCGCCTATGCGGCGGCGATCCTGGCGCGGGACTTTGGCGTGGGGTTTTGGGCAGCACTGCCGGCGGCGGCCTTGGCAAGTGCCGTGTTCGCGATGATCGTCGGCATTCCGTCGCTGCGCGTCGGCGGCCATCATTTTGTCATCATGACCTTTGCCTTCGGGCAGTTGCTGGCCATCGTGCTCACCAATGGCGGCGACTATACGGGTGCGGCGACAGGACTTGACCTCGCCGGCCCGGTCACCCTGTTCGGCGCCGATATGAGCGATTTGACGCGCTACTACCTGATGGTGGTGGCCTTCGTGACGGCCGCGGCGGTGGCGAGCTGGGCGATCATCAACTCGTCCTATGGCCGCACGCTGCGCGCCATCCGGGAGAACGAGAAGCTTGCCGCCTCGCTCGGCATCAATGTCGGACGGCACAAGATCGGCGCCTTCGTCGTCAGCGGCGTCTTTGCCGGCATCTCCGGCGTGTTGCTGGCCTATTTCCTCGGCCACATCTCGCCGTCGCAGTTCTCCTCCTTCCCCAGCATCTATTTGGCGCTGATGGTCATGATCGGCGGCGCCCGCCTGATCGAGGGACCGCTCGCCGGCGGCATCCTGGTCGCCTTTCTGCCGGAAGTGCTCAACCTCGATCCGGTCCAGTCGCGCATCGTCTACGGCGTCTGCCTGATCGCGGTGATCATGCTTTTGCCCGACGGCCTGATCGGCGGCATCGTGCGCGCGCTTCGTGCAGTGTTGTCAGGCAAGCCGAAACAGGAGACGGAACAGCGCAACGCGGCGCCCTCGGAGGCGCGGCGATGAGCCCGATCCTGGCGATCAGCGGCCTGAGCAAGCAGTTCGGCGGCGTCACAGCTCTGGCCGGTGTCGACCTCGCCATCGAAGAGGGTGAAATCCTAGGTGTCGTCGGTCCGAACGGTTCGGGCAAGACGACGCTGTTCAATGTCGTCACCGGCGTGCACCGGCCGAGCGGCGGCACCGTGCTGTTTCGCGGTCAGGACATCACCGGCCTCAAGCCGTATGCCATATCGCGGGCCGGCATCGGCTACACCTTCCAGCAGGCGATGGCCTTTGCGGGACTTGGCGTGCTGGAGAATGTCCGCATCGCCGGTGAGCATGTCGGGACTGGCAGCATCGCCAACCCGTGGCCGACGCCGCAGGCGCTGCTCGACTTCGTCGGGCTGAGCGCGGTTGCCAATGAGAAGGCCGGCGTGCTGCCGTTCGGCAGCCTGCGCCTGCTCGGCCTTGCGCTGGCGCTCGCCACGCGGCCGTCGCTGCTCCTGCTCGACGAACCCGCCGCAGGCCTCAACGACCGCGAAACCACCGCTCTTGTGGGTCTCGTCCGCCAGCTTCCCGGCCACGGCATATCCGTCTGCGTCATCGACCACGACATGAAGCTGATGCAGATGCTGTGCCGACGCCTTGCCGTGCTCGACTTCGGCTCCAAGATCGCCGATGGGCCGACCGAGACGGTGCTTGCCGATCGCAAGGTGCTGGAAGTCTATCTGGGAGGCGATCTGTGAACCTGCTCGCCGTTTCCGATGTCGTCACCGGCTATGGGCCGACCATCGTCAACCGCGGCGTCTCGCTGACGCTCGGGGCG
Organism: Mesorhizobium sp. P2_C7; assembly: GCF_056404515.1. Lineage (NCBI taxonomy): Bacteria > Pseudomonadati > Pseudomonadota > Alphaproteobacteria > Hyphomicrobiales > Phyllobacteriaceae > Mesorhizobium > Mesorhizobium sp. P2_C7. Next base: position 387,972 of record NZ_JBFUDW010000004.1, read on the forward strand.
GGCGAGATCGTCACCATCCTCGGCCCAAACGGCGCCGGCAAGTCGACACTGCTCAAGGCGATCGCCGGGCTGATCCGGCCGCGCGCCGGCAGCATCTCCTTCGACGGTACCGAGGTGACCGGGCTTGCCGCCGATGCCATGGCCAGGCGCGGCGTGGTGCTGGTGCCGGAAGGGCGCAAGATCTTCGTCGAGATGAGCGTCGAGGAGAATTTGCGTCTTGGCGCCTATGCGCGCCGCGACGATGCCGCCGTGGAGGCCGATTTCGAAACGATGCTGGGCTTCTTCCCGATCCTTGCCACCAAGCGGCGCGACAAGGGCGGCTCGCTGAGCGGCGGCCAGCAGCAGATGCTGGCCATTGCGCGCGGGCTGATGACGGGGCCGCGCGTGCTGCTGCTCGACGAACCGTCGCTCGGGCTGTCGCCGCTGCTGGTCAAGGAGATCAAGGCGATCATCCTCGGCATCGGCGAGCGCTTCGGCGCTTCTGTGCTGCTGGTCGAGCAGAATGCCGGCCTGGCGCTCTCCGTCGCGTCGCGCGGCTATCTCATGCAGAACGGCCGCATCGTCGTCTCGGGACCCATCGCCGAATTGCGCGACATGTCGCTGATGCGCGAACTCTATCTCGGCGTGGCGGGATGAGCGGCAAGTGCTCAGTCGTGGCTTGCCCTGTCGCGCAACTCCTCGAAGCGGGCATAGCTCTTGGTCAGATGGCTGCGCATGGCGCGCCGTGCCGCGTTGGCATCCCTGGCCTCGATTGCGGCGAGAATGGCGCGGTGCTCGCGCTGCATGCGTGCCAGGTATTTCTCCCGCTCGGGCAGGGTCATCCGGTCGAGCCGTATCCATTGGCGCGGGATCATGGCGCTGCCGAAGGTGTCGAACAGCCGGGTGAAATTGGCGTTCTGCGTCGCCGCGAGAATGGCGCGATGGAAACCGAAATCCTCTTCCGAGCCCGACCCGCCGGCGCGCACCGCCGCCTCCAGCGCGTCCAGCCGCGAACCCATCTGCTCGAGCGCCGCATCGCTTCGCCGCTCGGCGGCAAGCCCGGTCGCCTCGACCTCGATGCCCATGCGCAGTTCGAGCACGCGCAGCACCTCGTCGATCGATTCAAGATCGTCCGGCAGGATGGAAAAGGTCCTCGGCAGCGGATCCTTGGCGACGAAGGCGCCGAGGCCCTGGCGCGTGGTGATCAGGCCACGGGCGCGCAGTGCGGCGAGCGCCTCGCGCACGACTGTGCGGCTGACGCCGGTGGCGGCGACGATCTCCTGCTCGGTCGGCAGGCGCTGACCCGGCGCCAGGTCGCCGGATTCGATCTGCGCGATCAGCGTGTTGACGAGCCCGGTCCGCAGATTGGGCGCTTGCGGTATGGCATCGAAAAGCATGGGCTCCGCCATCGGGGGATACGGCCTCCGGTCCGATTCTTCGGCAACGGCCGATTCTTCTTCAAAGGATTGCATCGACAGGTGCCCGCCGCAAGGTGACGAAATGCGGCCCGCCAACGTGGGCCATTTGGAGGATTGCATGAAAGAACGCATAGGCTTCATTGGTCTGGGCAGCATGGGCGCCGGCATGGCCGACAATCTGCTGCGCAAGGGCTGGCCGCTGGCGGTCTGCGTGCATCGCAGCCGCACCGCCGCCGACCGGCTGATCGCAGCCGGCGCCACCGAAGCGGCAAGCGCGCGCGCGCTCGCCGCCGCCTGCGATGTCGTCATCCTGTGCGTCACCGGTTCGCGCGAGGTCGAAATGCTGGTCAAGGGGCCGGATGGCCTGGCCGCGGCAGGCAAGCCGCTGCTGGTCATCGACTGCTCGACCTCCAATCCATCCTCGACGACAGCGCTTGCGGCTGACCTCGCGGCACTTGGCGTGACGCTGATCGATGCACCGCTGGCGCGCACGCCCAAGGAAGCGGCCGAGGGCAAGCTCGACGTCATGGTCGGCGGCCCAGCCGAGGCGATCGCCCGCGCGCGGCCGGTGCTCGAGGCGTTTGCGGCGCGCGTCGTCCACACCGGCCCGACCGGCAGCGGCCACACGATGAAGCTGCTCAACAATTTCGTCTCGATGGGCTATTCGGCGATCTATTCGGAAGCGCTGACGCTCGGCGCCAAGGCCGGGCTGACGCCGCAGGTCTTCAACAGCGTCATTTCGGGCAGCCGCATGGATTGCGGTTTCTACCAGGCCTTCTTCGATTTCGTGCTGACCCGCAACGAGAACGCCCAGCGTTTCGCCATCGTCAATGCGCTCAAGGACATGACCTATCTCGCCTCTTTCGCCCAGGCCGCCGATGTCGCCAACCCGATCGGTGCGGCGGTGCGCAACGGCTTTGCCACCGCGGTCGCGACCGGCCATGGCAAGAAGTTCGTGCCGGCGCTGTCGGATATCATCGCCGGCCTGAACGGTGTCTCGCTGGTGGAGCCGCCGGAGATGTGATGGGAGCGGTTCTATTTCAGCGGCAGGAATAGCTCCGCGACCGTCTCATGCTCCGGCACCTCCGGGACGAAGCTCAGCCGCTGGCAATAGATCGGGAAGTCGCGCGCTTCCTCGCCGCTGGCCGGCAGCCAGTCGCGATAGAGGTAGAGTGCGGCAGGCTCCAGATTGTGGGTGTTGCCGACGACACGCAGCACCGCGCAGCGTCCGCCGGGGATCACGCCCGCCTTCATGTGTTCGTCGTTCGCCTCGATCGGTTGGCTGGTCCCGACACAAAGGTCCACGCTGTAATCGGCAGGCGACGCAGGACGCCTCTCGGAACGCCAGACATTGAAGGTCGGACTTGTCCTGGGATGCAGGCCGGCGGCCTTGCGCCAGGCGATGAACCGCTGGATGGTGGCGCCGAGCATCGCAGGGTCGCCCCGATGCTGCATGATCGCCACCGGCGTCGGGGCCACATCGCGGATCGTCACGTCGTCGGTGGTAAAAGTCTTCTGCATGAGCTTGCTCCTGGCGTTGTCGAGAGGCCCGAAGGCCGCAAGCCACGGCTCCCATTCGGGAGACTTCCGGAACGACGACGGCGATTGCCCGAACCGTTGCCGAAAGGCGCGGGCGAAGGCATCCGGTGCGTCGTAACCGGCATCCATCGCTATGTCCGTGACGCTTTGGGCATCCGTGTAGGCCAGCCGGTACGAAGCGCGCTTCATGCGGGCGAGTTGGACATAGCGATGCACCGACAATCCGAAAGTGGACATGAACTGCCGGTGGAAATGGTATTTCGAGAACGCCGCGACGCCGCTCAACGCTTCCAGGCCCAGATCGTCGTCCAGATGCCGGTCTATGTGGTCCAGCACCCGCTGCATCCGGGCATGGTAGTATTCAAGTGCCGCCTTCACCGTCTCTTCCTCCGTGGCGACACCAGCTACGCCCTTCGGCATACGGCGCGCTCGACCGATCTTGCGATTTGGCATGGCTGCCAGCACGGCATACGGGCAAGCCCGCTCTGCGTGAACGGCGGAGCATGGGTCGGCGATAGGCAGACGAAGACACTGCGATAGGAGCCGACCCTCACCGGGTACGCCGATGGCGAAGCGCCAGCTTTTCGTCTTATTCCCGCATGCCGGCCTTGCGCAAATTCTCGCGAAGGTGTTCCAGATCCCCGGAACTTTTGTAAGGCGTCATTTGGGGGCCAGTTCGCCCAACGATTGTGGCTGCCGGGTCTATTTGATTGATCCGCGCCACGGCCATCTTCGCTTCGGTCATATTCCCCAATGCAGCGTGACTGGCTGCCAAATAGAGCCAGCGGTACACCGTGTCGATTATCATTAAGCTACGCAAAGCCGTGACTGCTTCATGGTATTGTCGGGAGTCGAAATAAATCTGGCCGAGCTGTACGACGTACCACTCGGGATGGCGAGGATTAAGCCGCAACGCCTTTTGTGCTGCGTCGAGGCCTTCGGTGGTTCTTCCCGCGCAACTCAGGCAGTAGCCAAAGTCCATGAGAATGTCTGCATCATTGGGATTGAGATCAAGGGCGCGGTGAAATGCTGCAATGGCAGGTTCGTACTGCCCGCAATACAAGCAGTGTCCTGCGAGAGCGTAGTGGCCCCACGCTTCAGCGTCGTCGCGTTCGATGGCGAGATTGGCGTAGCGCAAAGCATGAGCCAACGAGGACTCGGGGTTCTCGCTAAATCCATCGACTACGTCCATCATGTGCGTCCAGGCAACCTTCGCAAAGGCCTTGCCAAATTTGGGATCCCGCTCACCGGCCTTGCGAAAGAGTTCGCGTGCACGCTGATTGCCCTCCTTGGTAATATGGCCCATAGCCTCCATACCCCGCACGAAGTAGTCCAGCGCTTGAAAGTTCCGCGTCCCAGCGACTTCCGGGCGCTCTTGCCACGCCTTTAACAGTCGGCCTCCGTACGCTGTGGCCAAACTGCCAATTATTCTTTCGGTGACATCGTCCTGCACGGAAAAGATATCGTCGACGCCCCGGTCGTAGCGTTCTGCCCAAAGGTGCCCCCCGGTCTTGCCGTCAATGAGCTGGGCCGTAATCCGGACGCGGTCCTTCGACCTCTGGACGCTGCCCTCCAGGATATAGCGGGCACCCAGCTCCCGGCTGGCATCCTGTATCTTCGTGGCTTTGCCCTTGTAGGCGAACGTCGAATTGCTCGCGATGACGAAAAGATCGCGAAACCGAGACAATCCGGTGATGACGTTCTCTGTGATCCCATCGGCAAAGTAGTCCTGCTGACGGTCGTCGCTCATATTGACGAACGGCAGCAACGCGATGGAGGGCTTGTCCGAAGGCGAAGGCTGCGCGATAGGGACTTCGGCAGGCACATCCAGGCGCACTGCATAGGCTCGAACGGGCCGCTCGACATTCCTAAGTGTCTGGTCGCCAATGTCATCGAACTGAAGATCGAGGCGACTTCCAAGATGGTCTCGCACCGCCCCCGAGACCGTGACACCGCCTGCCGGAGCTATGCCTTCAAGCCTGGCCGCAATATTCACCCCATCACCGAACACATCATCACCCTCGATGATTACGTCTCCGACGTTGATCCCGATCCGGTATTGTATTGCCCGGGTTTCGGGTATGGCTCCGTTTCGGTCCGACATGGCCCGCTGGATATCGACCGCACAAGCCACGGCGTTGACGACGCTCGGAAACTCGGCGAGGACGCCATCGCCAGTCGTCTTGAAGATGCGGCCTTGGTGCTCGGCCATCTTGGGGTCGATGAGGTCGGCTCGTATCGTCTTCAGTTTGCCAAGTGTGCCGGCCTCGTCGCTGCCCATCAGGCGCGTATAGCCCACCACGTCAGCGGCCAGGATTGCGGCAAGACGGCGTTGGACGCGTCCCTCGGCCATTCGCGAAATTGTCCTTCAAGCGCAGCAGAACCGGGATTGTACGGGCGACGGCTGGCCGAGTCCACGAGCCGGAACATCGCCCTGGCCATTTGCGGTCCCTCCTCTAGCGGCTTGCTCTGCGCGGGGCCGAGAGCGCGTCGAGCCGCTCTTGAAGGTGCCCGTTGAGCACGATCATTTCCTTGAGCGCCTTCATCACGTCGCCCTTGTAGACTGCGATGAAGTCCTCGGCATGGGCCTGGAGGGCGGCCTCCTGACGGCTGTTGAGTGTGACAATGCGATCCACGGCAATTCCTCCAAACGCTGCATGGCCGCAGTGAACAAAAAGGGAACGAAAATGTCAAGAGCGAATTGACTCGGCGAGGAATAGGTTCCTATTTTTGGCCATGCCGGAACAGAGCAGACGACCGCGCCGCCTTGTGCAGACCTTGTGCCGAGCGCATGAGGTCGGGCAGCTGATCCGCGTCCGCTGCATCAACTGCAACATCACCCGCCACTACCTGCCGGGGGACCTCGCCAAGCTCGTCGGGGACATTCCGTTTTGGGACGTGGCCCGGCACATGCGTTGCGAGCGGTGCAAACGCCGCGAGCTCGACGTGGATATCCTGCTGCCAAGCGCATTGGAGGGCATGAAGATACGCGTCAGGCGGCTTGTCGAAATCCGCATGGTGCGGCGGGTGATCTGGAGAGACGAGGATTAATCGACACGTGCTTTCGCTTGGAGATCGGATAGCAACGGGATATCTTGGTCGCTGGGTTGGAGGGGGAAATGTCAAAAGTCATAGCTGCTGTGGCTCTGGCGGTCGCCATATTTGGATGGGCTACAGACTCTCAAGCCGCGAACGCATCCCGAGAGAAATGCACGTGCGATGCGAAACCGGGAACTATTCAAGACAATGGTGCTTGGGTGGACAATGCGACCGCCTGCTGGTCAACAGTCGATGAGCAACGAGAGTGGTGCAAAATTACCGTGCAGGCCATTGAGGGCGATGAGAGACAGAAAGCCATCATCAATGAGCTTATCCGGACAAAGGACGATCCAGCAGACCTGATCGCTTTCTTGCAGACCCAGGCCCAGAGTTCGATCAAATCGAATGGTGATCAATCCTCGGACGAATTTGCCAAGGCTAGGTCGGAACTACCAGCGGTCATGAAGAGCTTCGATGCGCTGACGGCGGCTTGCATTGACGGGTTTCTTCATCACGCCAAAGACCACCGGCCTTTCAAAGACATTGATGAAGGCGCGTTTGCATGCCACATCGGCGAAGCGACGGGGTGGCTAAGGATGTCGTACAGAATCGGTGAAATTCAGTTCGTTTTTATGATCGCCCCTGATGCCTAAGTGGGTCAAGAGATGGTGGAAATGGCTAACTGCCGGAGCCGGTGGCGTGATCATTCTCGCAATCGTCGGCGGCCCACTGGGGGATCTCGGTAGTCAACTTGTATCCTCGGCACGTGAGTTCATTTTTCCACCGTCACAGGATATCACACTCGATTTCAATGATGTCTTGTCGTGCTCGCAGGGTAAGCTGGTCGATATCCGGAAGATGTTCGACGATCCAAACATACCGCTTACGAACGGTGCGGATATGCTGACGATTTGCGATACAGAATCTTTACAGACGACTCGGCCGGGCTTGATTGACGCCTTACGAATGCGGTTTCCCGGTTGCCTCGTCTGGCGGGGCAAGGACAGTGGTGGACTCATTATGGTGCGCAAGGGCGAGGCCGTGTGCGCCCTGTCAGGCGGCAAAGGCTTTGTCTGTGATGGCGCGATGGGCCGGCACTCCTCAGGAACCAATGCCACCGGGGATTCGGTTGATCCGGTTAGACCATGCCCGGACTCGACCTTGCGGCGGTTTGGGTTCCAGTCCTGATTCCACGTCCACCTCGACCTCTACAATAGTGATAGTTGACCGTCCGGTCCGCCAATCCGCTGCGGAAACTTGATCTGCGTGGCCGGCTTCTCGACAATCACCAGGGCATCGTCCGGGGCCGTGCGCTGCAGCCGCCTCGCTTCCGACCACGGTGCTGTCAGCCACGTCTCGGTTTCCTCCTGCGTGCTCAGGATCACCGGCATGGCTTTCTCGTGGATCGGCTTGATGAGGGCGTTGGGCGCGGTCGTCATGAAACCGTAAAGCTCGAAGTCGCCGGGACCATCCTTGACCTTGCGCACCCCCTGCCATGGCGTCCAGAGCCCAGCGAAGAAGAACAGCGGGCGATCCTCATTGAGCGCGAACCAATAGTTCCGCTGGATGCCCGTCTCGGGGTCCTTGTCGCCGGGCGTCGGGCTCGGCTCCGCGAAACTCGTCACGGGCACCACGCAGCGGTTCTCGACGCCGACATACTGTTGCCAATGGCCATACTGTGGATTGCGTATGTTGGTGGTGCCGTAGTCGGCCTTGCCCTTCATCCGCTCGGCGGGTGTCGGCATGCCCCACAGAAGGTTGGCGAGCTCGCGCTGCCCGTCCAGCGCGTTGCGCACCACCGGGGCGGGTTGGTTGGGATAGATGTCGATGGACGGCTCGAGGTTGCCCAAGATGTCCCGCAAAGTCCGGGTCCACTGGCGGATAGCTTCTTGCGACGTGGTGATGTTGTAGAGGTTACACATGGCCGCACTCTGCCGCGAGAGCGGTCCTGCGACTAGTCGAAATCGGCGCGGCGGTGCGCAACGGCTTCGCCATCGAGGTCGCAACCGGCCATGGCGGGAAAGTTCGTGCCGGCATTGTCCGATGTCATCGCCGGCCTGAACGGCGAAGTGGTTGATCAGACCGGCAAGCGTGCGCCCGGCAAGAGCTTCACCATGGTAGAACTGATACTTGAGTACATGACGGCTTTGATCGGCAGCGCGGGCGCGTCGACGTGGACACCGCAGTTAGGTTGCTGATCCCGAACGTGCCGAAATTCCCAAGTGGTGAGCGATGCAGGTCAAGCGGCCACGTCATACCGTTGAGTGATGACCAACTTCACTGCTAGCTGGATTATTGAATACCGGCGTGCATTGAGCAATGGCCGGGTTATCAAGAAGGGCAAGCCAGATAAAGAAAGCAGCGATGTGTAGAGCGATCACCGCACCGTCTTTGGTTGCTTTCGCTACATAAAGCCACGGTGTTGTGGTACTCAGCCCCCGGGGGGTGGTCGCTCGATGTGGATTTTCAGAGTAGTTCGCGATGTTCTCGCGTGGCTTGGTTTTCTCGCCGTAATCGCGGTCGCTTTGCCTTTCCTTATAGGCCCAACCTGGTGCTCGGGCGACGGGTGTTCGGTACAAGGCTGGTTTGGTGCTTTGAGCGGTTGGGCGGCCGCCATAGCCGTGGCTTGTACGATCAAGCTTTTGTGGAAGCAGACCAACGAAGCGGCGAGGGCGGCTGACATCGGTCAGCAAGCGTTGGAGCATGCGCAGCAAATCAGCAAGGCGCAACTGCGAGCTTACATATTCCTGATTACGGCAAAGTTCAAAGATGACGATGGCAAGGTTCAGCTCGTGTTCCAAAACACTGGCAGCACTCCCGCACGAAACATGAAATTGAGAATCGAAGCCACGATTACCAGCAACGCTGCCAATACGTCTGTACCTATAGTTGATCCTGGCTCGGATCACGGTCCTCTAGCTCCGAACGATACTTTTACTTACGTGGCTCCAATGCTTGGACCTAAGATCGTGGATCGAGCTCGTTCCGGCAAAGAAGCGATCGTCTTCGATGGGGTGCTTAACTATGAGGATGTGTTCGGCGAGCCACGCACAACGCGCTTTCGTTGCTTCACCTATGCCGAGAACGGAAAGATCGCAGAGAACATGAACTCGGCCATTGCCGGCAGCTTTTTTGACTAGGATAGACGTCCCCAAATGCCGCTTTGGTACCGCGGCGTGCCCTTGGCAATTTCAACGCGAAATACTTATGTCTTGTTCGGGAGGGGCATCATGAACAAATTCGACGAAATGTTGCGGCGTGACGATCTGTGGTTTCAGGTCGCGATCACTGTCGCTGTATTGGTTTTTTTCAGCGTCGGGATCGGCACCTTGATCGCCCTCTTCGCAGGCAGCACCGATGCTATCGGGGCTCGCATCGACATAGTCTACAAGCTCGGCCTCATCGGAGCAGGTCTTATCACTTTTTGCACAGTGGTTTGGCGCGGCCTGCTGGCGACGCAGCAGGTCGACGCTCAGCGAAAACAACTCGAAAAGTTGTCCGCGCAGATTGTCGCCACGGAAAACAGCAACTTGGCGGCCCTGCTGCAGAAAGGTGCTGAATTGATTGCCGAAACCGACAAGCCGGCGAGAGTCACGGCCGGCATAGCATCCTTGCGCGCGGTCGGCGAAGGGCCAGATGATAAGTTCGCAGTGCAGGCGATGGATATTCTTGCCGACTACATCCAGCAGCGCCATCTGCGCGTCTTCAGTGATCAGGTGGGGCGATCTGCAATCAACGCGCTTGCGATCGTGCACTACAAGACCAAGCGGGTCTCGACCAGAAGTCTCGATTTCACTTTTGACCCGGAGCACGAAGACCCCGAGAACGATGTTCGTTTTGACGTCATCGCCGGCGTCACGAAGATCACCTACAGGGGCGGATACTTTGAAGGTTCGGAATTGACCGAGGCCGCGTTTGGGGGCGCGATCGTCGACCTGAACAGGGTCAGAATCAATGAGGGCCACGTCGACTTTAGATGCGTGAATTTGACGAGGTGCTTTCTGAGGGAGGTATCGATTCTTCGCTTCGATTTACGATGGATGTATAACAGTGAACTTACCGATTGCGACTTCAGCGACTGCGACGTCTATACCCCATTTCTCTTCCCTGATCTGAGAGCCGGGAGAAACTATTACCGACCGTTCCATGAGCCTAAGAGCGACATGCTCGATATGGATTGGTCGACCGTGTTGCACGAGGGGCAACCGCTCGCTGAAGAGGTCGATCAAGACGAGTCGATATTCGGCCTGCCTTTGGACTGAGCGGATCATGCTGCCACCGCCTTCGTGGCGGACGGCTTCTTCGCTGGGCCCCGATTGCTGCGCAATCTTCCTGGCCTTTGTTGGACCCGCCTCGTCAGAGCGCGGAAACGCCGAGCCGTGCAGCCGATAAAGCGCGGGTCTGGGCGGCACCGTTATCCAGCAGCCTGCTTGCGGATAGCCTTCCTCAGCCTCGCGTGCCGCACCGGAGCTGTTGGCGCTGCCTCCGTCTCACCATCATGCAACCCCACCCGCAGAGCCGCGCCCGCCAGGTGGTCGCGCATGGCTGTCTGCGCCGCCTCGGCGTCGCCGGCGCGGATGGCGGCCAGGATGCGCTCGTGCTCGCCGAGCGTGATGCGGGCCATGTCGTCCGATTTCTGCTGGTTGCCGGCGGCAAGGATGCTCTCGCGCACCCGCTCGGACACGAAGACCAGGAACTGGCCCATATAGGCGTTGCGCGTCGCCTCGGCGACGGTGCGGTGGAACTCGAGGTCGCTGCGCAGCCAGGCGACGCTGCCATAGGGGGCCGCGCGCATGCCGGCCAGCGCATCGCCCATCGCGGTGAGATCGGCTTCGGTGCGCCGCCTTGCGGCAAGGGCTGCCGCCTGCACTTCGAGGATGCCGCGCAGCTCGAACAGGTTGCGGAAGGAATCGGCGCGCTGCAGCGCCTCATAGTCGATGGTCAGCACCGTCGGGTTGGTGCTCTCCACGACGAAGGCGCCGCGCCCCTGCTGCGACCAGATGCGGCCTTCCGAGCGCAGCCGGGCAATCGCCTCGCGCACGACGTTGCGGCTGACGCCGAAGGTGGTGGCCAGCGCCTGCTCGGTCGGCAGCTGGTCGCCGGGCTTCAGGCGCCCCTGCGCGATCTCGCGCGAGATGGAACTCGCAACCAAAGTGGAAAGGTGCGGACCGCGATTGACCTTGTCGAGCTTCAGCGTCATCGCTCACCTATAGACCATGATTGGCCTTGCTTGCCAGAATGCGGCCATTGCTCAGGATATGGCGCGGATCGAAGGCTTGCTTGATGCCGGCCGCCAGATCAAGTGTGACCGGATCGATCCGCTCGAGGAACGCCTTCTGCTTGACCCGGCCGATGCCGTGTTCGGCGCTGATCGAGCCGCCATAGCGGTCGACGACGGCAAAGATCTCGGCTTCCGCCTCTTCGAACAGTTGCTCCACCGCTTGCGTATCCATGCCTTCCGGCGGCACGACGTTCAAATGGATGTTGCCGTCGCCGACATGGCCGTAGGTGACGGCGAGCGCGTCGGGCCGGGCGCGCTGCAATTCGAAGAGCGCATCGGTGACGAAATCGGCGAGTTTGGAGATCGGCACCGACACGTCGGTGCGCAGATAGCGGCCGCCCCTGCCCTGCCGCTCGACCATGATCTCGCGATAGAGCCATAGCCGCTCGGCCTGCGCCCGGGTCGATGCGACGATGCCGTCCTCGACGATGTCGGCGACGCCGCCGAGAAAACCCATGAGCATGGCGGACAGGTCGATAAGCCCGCCGGAGGAAACCTCGATCAACACATAGGCCGGATAGGCTTTTGCCAGCGGATCGGCAAAATCCGCGCCCTCGCGCATGGTGATCTCGATGCCCTGGCGCAGGATCAGTTCGAAGGCGGTGAGCAGATCGCTGCAGTCGCGCCGCGCCCGCGCATAGAGCGCCATGGCGTCCTCGACCGAGCGCAGGCCGACCAGCGCCGTCTCGATCTGCGTCGGCTTGGGAAACAGCTTCAGCGCGGCGGCGGTGACGATGCCGAGCGTGCCTTCCGAGCCGATGAAGATCTGCTTGAGGTCATAGCCGCGATTGTCCTTGCGCAGCACCTTCAGCCCGTTCCAGATCCGGCCATCGGCCAGCACCACTTCGAGGCCGAGCACCAGGTCGCGCGTCATGCCATAGCGCAGTACGTTGAAGCCGCCGGCATTGGTGGCGACGTTGCCGCCGATGCGGCAGCTCCCCTGCGCCCCGAAGGTGATCGGCAGCAGGCAGTCGCACTCTGCGGCGGCGCGCTTGGCATCCTCGAGGATGCAGCCGGCCTCGACCACCATGGCGAAGTCGATCGGGCTGATCGAACGGATCCGGTTCATGCGCTCCAGCGAGATGACGATCTCGCCGCCATCCGCCGCCACCGCAGCACCGACGAGGCCGGTCAGGCCACCTTGCGGCACGACCGGGATTCGCTCCGCATGGCAGTGCCGCATCAGCGCCGACATCTCCTCGACCGAGGCCGGACGGGCAACCGCCAGCGGGCGGCCGAAATGATCGCCCGACCAGTCGCGGCTGTAGCGCGCCAGGTCTTCGTCGCTGGTCAGCAAGCCGCCATCCGGCAGCACGCCGGCCAGGGCCGATAGCAGCGATGCGGAAATGGGCGGCACGACATTCATGACCTGGCTCTGGACCCTCTGGGAAAACGACTAGACAACCACCTTGCTTGTCGTGTTATCATACAACCCTGATTTAGAACATCAAGCGAAGCCATGCTCCCGCCAGCTGTTTGATGCGGACGGTCAGACCAGCCAATCACCCGACACGGAGGACTTTCCCAATGAGCGACGCCCCGGGCTTTCGCTATATGCACACCATGATCAGGGTGCTCGACCTCGACAAGTCGATCGCCTTCTACACAGAGGTCCTCGGCATGACCTTGCTGCGCCGGGAGGACTATCCCGGCGGCAAGTTCACCAACGCCTTTGTCGGCTATGGGCCGGAGGACAAGGAAGCCGTCGTCGAGCTGACGCTGAACTGGGGGCGCGAAGAGCCCTACGAGATCGGCACCGGCTTCGGCCACCTGGCGCTCGGCGTCAACGACATCTACGCCGTCTGCGCCGAACTGGAAAAGCGCGGCGCCAAGATTCCGCGCAAGCCCGGGCCGATGCAGCACGGCACCACCCACATTGCTTTCGTCGAGGACCCGGACGGCTACAAGATCGAGCTGATCGGCCTCGACACCATGCAATGACCTGAGCCGGCGGGGCCGCATCGCGCCTTTGATGCGACCCCGTCCGGTCCGCGCTTGCTTGGGAGGCGGTGCGGATGGATCTGTCACTTGATGACCGCGATCTTGCTGCGGTCGATGGTGATGGCGACGGCGGCGATGAGCACCGCGCCGAACACCATGTTTTCCAGGAAGATGTTGACGCCGACGAAGGTCATGCCGATGCGCACGATCGAGATGATCAGCGCCCCGACCGCCGTGCGCGCGACGCCGCCCAGCCCGCCGGTGATGGCGGTGCCGCCGACGATGACGGCGGCAATGGCCGGCAGCAGCAGCTGGTTGGCAAGGACCGGCGAGCCGCTCGACAGCCTGGCTGCCAGCACGACGCCGGCGATTGCGGCCAGCATGCCGGAGGCGGCGAAGGCGATGATCTTGGTGCGGTCGACATTGATGCCCGCCGCCCAGGCGGCCGGCTCGCCAGCGCCGACGGCGATCGCCTGGCGGCCAAAGCGCGTGTAGCGCAGCGCCAGAAAACTGGCGATGCCGATGACCGCCGAAATCAGCACCACCACCGGCAGGCCGGCGACCGTGGCGTTGATCCAGGCGGTGTTTTCGCGGCCGCCTTCCTCGATGGTGATGGCGCGGCCGTCGGACACCCACAGCGCGAAGCCGGTGACCACGCCGCCGGTGGCGAGCGTCGCCACGAAGGAGGGGACGCGCAGCTTGACGTGGACGATGCCGCTCAAGGTACCGAAGGCGAGCCCGGACAGGATCGCCACCGGAAAGGCGGCCAGCCCAAGCGAAGGCAGCAGCTGCGCCAGGATGACGCTGGCCAGCGAGGCGACCGCCTGGATCGACAGGTCGATGCCGCCGAGCAGGATGGCGAAGGTGACGCCGGTCGCCAGGATGAACAGCACGGCGGTGTTGGCAAACAGAAGCGCCACGGTCTCGCCGGTGAGAAAGCCGGGCGCGGCGATCTCGATGATCAAAAGCAGGGCGACAAGCAGGACCAGAGGAATGGCGCCCTGCGTCCACTTGCTTTCGAAGATGCGCCGCAGCGAAAAAGCTTCATTCATCGGCCTGCCTCAGAGACTGTTTCGAAACTCGCTCTGGCGAGTCATATGATGGTGGTTTCGAGAACCGGAGCGCAGCGGACGTTGGTCCGTGAGCACCGGAAGCGCAGAAAACGCCTTCAGATGGCCGCCAGAGCAGAGTTTCCAAGCGGTCTCTCATACCATCGCCCGCAACAGTTCCACCTGGTTCGGCTTGTTGCCCGGGCTGGCGTCGAAACGCGCGGTGATCTCGCCGTCGCGCATCACCAGCACCTGGTGCGACAGGCCGATGGTTTCTTCCAGCGTGTCGGAAATCAAGAGGATCGCGACGCCTTGCGCGGAGAGATCGCGGACCAGTTCGTAGACCTCCTCCTTGGCGCCGACATCGAGGCCCCGCGTCGGATGGTCGAGCACGAGGATGCGCGAGCCCGCCGTCATCCAGCGCGCCAGCACCACCTTCTGCTGGTTGCCGCCGCTGAGCTTGCGGCAGGCGGCATCGGGGCCCGGCGCCTTGATGCGCAACCGCTTGATCCAGTCGGCGGCGAGCCGCCGCTCCTTGCCATAGTCGATCGCACCATGGCGCATGACGCTCGACAGGTCGGCCAGCGAAATGTTCTCGGCGATCGACAGGAACATCACCAGCCCCTCGAGCCTGCGCTCGCGCGGCACATAGCCGATACCCCTGCGCACCGCAGGCTCGGGTGAAGCGAAACGCACCGCGTCGCCGGCGATTTTCATTTCTCCGGCATCGTGCTGGAGGAAGCCGCCTATGGTGCGCGTCACCTCCTCGCGGCCGGAGCCGACGACGCCAGCAATGCCGACGATCTCACCGGCCCTGATCTTGAGGTCGACGCCGTGATAGGCGCCGTTTGCCCCCAAGCCCTTTGCCTCGACCATGACCGTCTCGCGCGGCGCCTGCTGGCGGGCCTCACGGTAATATTCCGCCTGCAGCCCGCGCCCGACCATGATCTCGTGCAGCTCCGGCGCGGTGACATCGGCCGCGCGATGCTCGGCGACGACCGCACCGTCCTTCATCGTGTAGACGCGGTCGGAGATCGCAAGCACCTCGTCGAGACGGTGCGAGACGAAGACGAAGCTGGCGCGGGATTTGAGCGAGCGCACGCGGGCGAACAGCACATCGATATCGGCGGCGTTGAGCACCGAGGTCGGCTCGTCGAGCAGGATGAGCAGCTGCCGCTCGACCACTTCCTCGAGCGTCAGCGCCTTGGCCAGCTCGACCATCTGGCGCGCGGCGAAGGTGAGCTCGGAGGTGCGCGCGGTGACGTCGATGTCGATGCCGATCTTGGCCAGTTGCCGGCGCGCCGCCGCGTTCATGGCGCGCCAGTTGACGATGCCGAAGCGGGTGAAGCGGTCTTCCTCGCCGAGATATATGTTTTCGGCGACCGTCAGATTGAGCACCAGCGATTGTTCCTGGAACACCATGCCGATGCCATGCCGTGCCGCGTCGCGCGGGCTGCGCATGCGCAGCTGCTCGCCGTCGAGGGTGAGGCTGCCGCCGTCCGGCCGGTAGCTGCCAGCCAGCACGCGCATCAGCGTCGACTTGCCGGCACCGTTCTCGCCGATCAGCCCGACCACTTCGTTCGGCCGGACCTCGATCGAAACGTCGCGCAGAGCCTGGACGCCAGGAAAATTCTTGATGATGCCGGAAGCGCTCAGCATGGCGGTCACTTGACTATCCTGAGGCGGACGCGGTCGAGCGACAGCGCCACCGCGGCGATGATCATCAGGCCCTGCACCGTCTGCTGGATGTAGGGCGAAATGCCGAGCAGGATCATGCCGTTGGCGAGCACGGTGACGATCAGCACGCCGATCAGCGTGTTGACGACGCCGCCTTCGCCGCCGGTCAAGGCCGTGCCGCCGACGACGACGGCGGTGACCGCGGCAAACAGCCGGCCGTCGCCGATGACGGCATGCGACTGGCCGAGCTGTGCCGCGGCAAGCACGCCGGCAATGCCGAAGAAGAAACCGGCCAGCGCGAAGGCGGTGATGCGCACGCGCACCACGTTGACGCCGGAGAGCTTGGCGACGTCCTCGTCACCGCCGATGGCCAGGATGTGGCGTCCGAGCTTGGTGTGATACTGGATGACGGCGGCGAGCAGGAACGCCCCGGTGGCGACCCACACCGCCAGCGGCAGGCCGAGGAACCGGGCCAATGCCAGCTCGCGGATCGAGGCATCGTTGAGACGGATCGCCGAGCCGCCGAGCATATAGACCGACAGGCCAAGGCCGATGAACCACATGCCGAGCGTGGCCATGAAGGACGGGATGCGCAGCATGGTCTGGACGAGGCCGCTGGCGAAACCCATGGCGGTGCCGGCGACGATGGCGGCCAGTACCGCCCACCAGCCATGGTCGTTGCCGTTGCTGTCATTGGCGGCGAGCAGCACCACCACCATCGCCGAGACCGACAGCGTGCCCTCGACCGAGAGGTCGATGCTGCCCATCAGGATGATGAAGGTCAGCCCCATCGCCAACGTCAGCGGCACGGCGGCGGAGTTGGCGAGGCGCACCAGGTTGCGCAGCTCGATGAAATTCGGATTGGCAATGGCGATCAGCAGGCAGAGCACGACCAGCACTGCCAGCGGCCCCAGGCTGCGCCAGCGCCTGCCGCCGAACATGGTGGCGATGCGGCCGGGGAGAAATGTCATAAGCGTCGTCCGCTCGATGTCCGAAACGGACTTCAGGGGTTCTGTATGGATTGTCAAGAAACCGCTTCCCGTCTGCTGATGACCATCGCCGGTGCGATGCACGACGACTATAAAGGGGAGCGGGCCGCCAGGGAGCAGCAGCCCGCCCCGGTGGTCAGGTCCGGATGGCTCCGGTCACCCGACCCCAAAGATCGTTCCAGTCGATCTCCGGCTTGGCGTCGACATTGGTCTTGTAATATTCCTCGACATTGTCGTGCGAAATCAGCACCGCCTTGCCGTAGAATTCGCGGTGTTCCGGCGGCTCCTTGACCGGGTCGAACTTGCCGATCTTGGCGTTGTAGCCGATGGCCAGACCCATGCCGCCCTGCCAGAACGGATCCGAGGTGACGGTGCAGGCGAACTCGCCGGTGCGCACCGCGTCGACCGCCGTCTTGATGCCGTCGACACCGACGATCGGCACCTTGCCGGCAAGGTTCTCGGCGCGCAGTGCCTCGAGCGCGCCGGAGCCCATGTCGTCATTGGCGGCCCAGATGCCCTTGATGTCGTCGCCGAAGCGGGTGAGCAAATTGCCCATCAGGTCGAAGGCTTCGGTCGATTTCCAGTTGGCGACCTGGAAGTCGAGCAGCTTGATGTCGGGATTGGCGGCGAGCGCGGCGTCGAGGCCCTTCTTGCGCTCGATCGCCGCCGTGGTCGAGATCAGGCCGCCGAGGGCGACGATGCCGCCCTTGCCGCCGATGGTCTTGAACAGGATCTCGGCGATGGTCTTGCCGCTTGCAATGCCGTCGAACTCGATGTGGGAAACATAGTTCGGGTTGAAGTCCTTGGGATGCAAATCCGCCGGCTTGTTCCATTGCGTCACGACATAGGCGCCGGCCTTGGCGCAGGCCTCGACGATCGGGCGGGCATCAGGCGTGTCGTTGGGATCGGAATTGAGCACCATGTTGCCGCCGGTCTTGGCCAGCATGGCCTTGATGTCGGCGATGCCTTTCTCGCTGTTGCCTTCCGAAACCAGCGTGACGTGTTCGAGCCCGGCCCATTTGGCGTAGGCCTCAGCGCCGGTCTTCCACACCGCGTGGTAGGGGTTGGACAACGAGCGGATCGACGTCACCAAAGTCGGCTTTTCCTGCGCGCGCAAAACCTTTGGCATGGCGAACGCCGCCATGCCGGCGGTGGCGCCCATCATCAGCGTCCGGCGGCTGACCGCGCCGGAAAGCGTGAAACCTGTCCTGTCCTTCATGTATCGAACCTCCCGATTGAATTCTGTTTCCCGCCCGGCGGCTTGCGCGGGGAGCGCGGCCGGGCCTCCGATCGACGGGTTGCCAAGCTCCTCACTTGTACGACAACCCTTCAACACGGCAACCATACCCTTTCTCTTGACGCGGCACAAGGGACTTGAGATCGTCGCGCACACGAGGGGGCGCCGATTGTGCCCACATGAGGGAGCGAGAATGCCGGATTACATCATCGTCGGCGGCGGCTCGGCCGGTTGCATTCTGGCTGCCAGGCTGAGCGAGGATCCCGACCTGTCCGTCGTCCTGCTGGAGGCCGGGCCGCGGGACACCGATCGCTACATCCATCTGCCGGTCGGCTTCTTCAAGATGACGGCCGGGCCGCTGATCTGGGGCTATGACACGGCGCCCGGCAAGGCGATCGAGGGCCGCACCATGGTCTATCCGCAGGCGCGCGTGCTCGGTGGCGGTTCCTCGATCAACGCCCAGGTGTTCACCCGCGGTTGCCCGCAGGATTACGACGGATGGGCGGTCGACGATGGCTGCAGCGGCTGGAGCTACGCCGACTTGCTGCCCTATTTCCGGCGCTCCGAGGGCAACGACACCTTCGCCGGTCCGCAGCACGGCACAGATGGCCCGCTCGGGGTTTCGAGCGGCGCGCCGCATCCGCTGACGCGGGTCTTCGTCAAGGCGGCGCAGCAGGCGGGTCTTCCCTTCAGGGCCGATTTCAATGCCGGCCAGCAGGAAGGCACCGGATTCTACCAGACGACGACGCGTCAGGGGAAACGCAGCAGCACGGCGGTCGCCTATCTCAGGCCGGCGCTCGGCCGCAAGAACCTGACGCTGCGCACCGACGCCACGGTCAGCCGCATCGTTGTCGAGAACGGCCGCGCCATCGGCGTCGAGATCGTCGCCAATGGCAGTACCGAATTGTTGCGCGCCGGGCGCGAGGTGATCGTCACCGCCGGCGCCATCGGCTCGCCCAAACTTCTGATGCTGTCCGGCATCGGCCCGGCCGAGCATCTCAGCACGCACGGCATCGAGGTGATCCACGACCTCGCCGGCGTCGGCCAGAACCTTCACGATCACATGGATGTCGATGTCGTCGCCGAACTCAACGGGCCACACGGCATCGACCGCTACAAGAAGAAGCGCTGGCAGGCGGTCGCCGGCCTCGAATACGCGCTGTTCGGCAAGGGACCGGTGGCCTCGAACATCGTCGAAGCCGGCGGCTTCTGGTGGGGCGACCGTGCGGAGAAGACGCCTGACATCCAGTTTCATTTCCTGCCTGGCGCCGGCGTCGAGGAAGGCATCGGCTCGGTGCCCGGCGGCAATGGCTGCACGCTGAATTCCTACCACGTTCGCCCCCGCTCGCGCGGCAGCGTCACGCTGAGGTCAGCGGATCCGCGCGATCCGCCAATCATCGATCCCAACCCTTTTGCCGAACGCTACGACCTGGAGCGCGCCGTCGACGGCATCGAGATCAGCCGCGAGATCCTGTCCCAGCCGGCCTTCGCCAAATATATCAGCCGGGAGCATCTTCCGGGTGCGGCAACCAATGGACGCGCGGCGCTGGAAGCCTTCGCCCGCGAACATGGCCGCAGCGCCTACCATCCGGTCGGCTCCTGCCGGATGGGCGGCGATGCGCAAAGCGTCGTCGATCCCGAGCTTCGCGTGCGCGGGCTTCAGGGCCTGCGCGTCTGCGACAGCTCGGTGATGCCAAGCATCGTGTCGTCAAACACCAACGCCGCAGTGATCATGATCGCCGAAAAGGCCGCCGACATGATCGCCGGGCGAGCCCGGTTGCCGGCGTAAGCAGCTCACTCGTCCGGGAACATCGAACGCGGCGGGAAGTCGGCGCGGCTGTAGTCGACGACGATGAACTTGCCGCCCTGGTATCGCTCCACGACCGGGTTGTCCGTCACCTTGCCACGCACGCGCTCGGCCTGGCTGTCGGAACTGTCCAGCGGCGTCCAGCCGATCTTTTGCCTGGCATCATGCCGCCAGAAACCGCGGCTGTTGTTGGACTGTCCCCAGACCACCGAGCAGCCGACATGCTCGGCCCCGGCGCAGCGCTCGATCAGGCTGACGAAATCGCCGTGGGATATCCAGGTCGACAGGATGCGTTCGTCGGGAACTTCCGGCAACACCGAGCCGATGCGGATCAGCACACTTTCGACCGCATGCTTGTCCCAGTAAAGCCGCGCCAGCATTTCGCCATAGGCCTTCGACAGGCCGTAATAACCATCCGGGCGCAACAAGCAGTCCTGGTCGAGAATCTCGGTCCGCTCATAGAGGCCCACCGCATGCACGGAGGAAGGAAAAACCACGCGTGCCTTCTGGCTGCGCGCCGCCTCGTAGATGTGGTAGCTGCCGCGCAGGTTGGGGCCGAGCACGGTCTCGAAGGACTGCTCGGTGGATATGCCGCCGAAATGCAGGATCAGCCCGCAGCCTTGGGCAAGATCGTTCACCGCCTGCTGGTCCTCGAGATCGACACGATCGAAACTTGCGTTTTGCGGCAGCGGGATTGGCAAGGGCGCGACATCGGTCAGCCGCAAGGTCCAGCCCAGTTCTGCCAGCCTGACCGAAAGCAGGCGTCCAATCGTGCCGGATGCCCCGGTCAGCAGCACTGGTTTGTCGGAGAGAGCCAATCCCTGTCCTTTCATGATAGGGAAATCGGGAGAGATGTTCGTGCCGGCTCGGCAAGGCGAACGGCTGTTGGGCGGTTCAAGCGCCCCAGCAATGTCATCATATCACCATATAAATAATCGGTTGCCAAGAACAGCGGTTCGTTTATTGCTTGGTGGCGATGAAACGTTCCTTTGGCCTTCCCCCTCAGATCAGCCGTACGGCGCAGGTGGCCGACTGGTTTGCGCGCGAAATACGCGCCGGTCATCTGACCAGTGGCGAGAAACTGCCGACCGAGCAGGAACTGATCGCGCAATTCGGAGTGAGCCGTACGGTGATACGCGAGGCGATGGCCTCGCTGCGCTCGGAAGGGCTGGTCGTCAGCCGCCAGGGTTCGGGCGTGTTCGTCGCCGACCACGAGGCCAACACCACATTTCGCATCGTCTCCGACGAACTTCGTTCGCTGACGGAAGTCCAGAACGTGTTGCAGCTGCGGCTCGCCGTGGAACTCGAAGCCGCCGGCATCGCCGCCGAGAAGCGCAGCGACGACGACCTTGCCCGCATGCGCGATTGCCTTGTCGCCATCGACGCGTCGATCGCTGCCGGCGACAGCGCCATCGAACCGGATTTTGCCTTCCACCGGGCGATCGCCTCGGCCACCGGCAATCCCTATTTCGAGCGCTTCATGCATTTTCTGGGACCCGTCATCATTCCGCGCCAGTCGATCCGCCCGCGGACTGAGACGCCGGAGCAGCGGCGGCTTTATCTCGAGCAGGTCCAGACGGAGCACCGCCGCATCTATCAAGCCATCGAGCGGCACAATGTCGAGGCCGCCCGCTTCACCTTGCGCGAGCATCTGGAGGCGGGCCGCGAGCGCTATCGCCGCATGGTCGACGGTTCGGTCAGCTCGTAGCACGGCCACACGCCTGACCTTCATTCCGTGATCTCACGCCAGCTCTCCAACCGGCATGCGGCAGGACTGCATGAGCGCCGCGAGCTGCCGTTCTTCATCCACTGTGAGGTCAAGCAGCGGCGACCGGACCGGTCCACAGTCGATCCCGGCAATGCGCGCGCCGGCTTTGACGATCGAGACGGCATAGCCGGCGCGCCGGTTGCGGATGGCGAGATAGGGCAGGAAGAAGCTGCGGATGAGCTCGCCGACCTCGGCCATGCGGCCGGCGCGCAAGGCGTTGAAGAAACGCAGCGCCATCTCGGGAGCGAAATTATAGATCGCCGACGAATAGGTCGTCATGCCTATTGCCGCGGCCGCACTGGCATGGACTTCGGCCGTCGGCATGCCGCCGATGAAGATCAGGCGGTCGTCCATCCGGTAGCGCAAGGCGGTGAGAAGCTCGATATCGCCAACGCCGTCCTTGAGCCCGATCAGGTTCGGGCAATCCTGCGCCAACCGGTCGAGGGTCTCGGGCGTCAGCACCGCATTGTCCCTGTTGTAGGCGATCACGCCGATACCGACCGAGCGGCAGATGGCGGTCAGATGCCGGCGTAGGCCTTCCTGCTCGGACTTGACCAGATAGGGCGGCAGCACCAGCAGGCCGTCGGCGCCGTTGGCCTCGGCTGCCTTGGCAAACTCGACCGCCATATGCGTGCCGTAGCCGACGCCCGCCAGCAGCGGCAGGTGGTCGGGAACCTCATCCGATGCCGCCCGCACGACACGCTTGTATTCCTCGAGCGTCAGCGAGAAGAACTCCCCCGTGCCGCCGGCGGCGAAAAGCCCGCTCGCTCCGGCAGCGCCCTGCTGCGCGACATGGGCGCGATAGCCCGCTTCGTTGAAGGCGCCGGCATCGTCGAAAAAGGTCAGCGGAAAGGACAGCAGCCCGCGGCCAAGGGATTTGGTCAGCTCGGTCGGTGAGAACGTCAAAACGAGTACTCCGTGTGTGGGGTCGACAAATCGGCTTGGACGGTTTGGCCGGCAGGAATTTTGGCAGCCGTGGCGTTGGGTGGGTTCATACGATGCCGGGCCGGACTTCGGCCGCGGCGGCGTCGATCGCCTTGCGGCCGAGGCCCGACTTAACGATGCGGATCAATTCCTCCTCGCTGGTGTCGGCGGTGGAGGCGTCCAGCGCGACCTCGCCCGAATGCAGGAAGTTGATGCGGTCGCAGACTTCGAAGATCTGGTTGTAGTTGTGGACGATCAGGATCACCGAGACCTGCCGCTGCTGGCGCAGGTTCTGGATCAGGCCCAGGACATGCGCGCTCTCGCGCACGCCGAGTGCCGCCAGCGGCTCGTCCAGCACCAGGATCCTGGGCGACGAATAGATCGAGCGGGCAACCGCGATGCACTGGCGCTGTCCGCCCGAAAGGAGGTCGACGGTGCTGTTGACGCTGGGAAACGAGATGCCCAGCGTGTCCAGGTAGATCTGCGCCTGTTCGCGCATCTTCCTGTTGTCGAGCAGGTTCAGCCCCAGGATGCGCTTGTGGTATTCGCGGCCGAGGAACATGTTGTGGAAGACGCTGAGGTCGCCGATCAGCGCAAGGTCCTGGTAGACGGTTTCGATGCCCTGGGCGCGTGCGTCGCGCGGCGAGGCGAAACGCACTTCCTTGCCTTGCGAGACGATCGTGCCGGTGTCGGGCTGGTGAAATCCTGACAGGATCTTGATCAACGTCGACTTGCCCGCGCCATTGTCGCCGACCAGGGCCAGGACCTCGCCCCGGCGCAGCTTGATCGAGACGTCGACCAACGCTGTGACGGCGCCGAAACTCTTGGAGATGTTGGACATTTCCAGGACGACTGGCGCATCGGGCGCGAGCGGCGGAATGGTCTGCGTGTTCATAGGCGCCTCCGTGTGCGCAGCCGGTCGACCTGGATGCTCAGGATCATCGCCGCGATGATGGCGGCGCCCAGATAGATGTCGGAAACGGTGGCCTGGGCACCGATCATCACCAGGCCGTTGTTGAGCGAAGCGACCACGAACGCGCCGATCAGCGCGCCGATGACGGTGCCGGAGCCACCCAGCAGCGAGGTGCCGCCGATGACCGCGGCCGCGATCGCCTGCAAGGTGAGGAAGGGGCTGCCGGCCTGCGGGTCGGCTGAGGTAAACTGGGCGGTGTTGATGATGCCGGCGAAGGCCGCGCAGCCGCCGGCGATCATGAAATTATAGATCTTCATGCGGTCGGTGCGCACACCGATTTCACGCGCGCCGATGATGTTGCTGCCGGTCGCAATCGTGTGCAGGCCAAAGGTGGTGCGGTTCAGCGCCAGTGCCAGCGCCAGCACGATCAGCACCGCCCACAGGAAGGGCGTGAAGGCGGTCACGCCATGCCAGGAGAGGAGCGCATCCGACGGCTGGTAGAGGCTCTGCCCGAAGATCGCGTTGAACGGCTGCTCGACCGGCGCCACGATCGGCTGGCTGTTGTAGATCGAGACGACGATGCCTTGCAGGAAGAACAGCATGCCGACCGTGGTGATCAGCGACGGCACGCGGAAACGCACCGTGATGATGCCGTTGATGGCGCCGACCAGCACGCCGATCAAGACGCCGACAACGGCGCCGACGGCCAGCGGCACGCCCCAGGTGACTGACATCAGCGCCATGACATAGGGCGCGATCGAGAAGATGGCGCTCAGCGAAAGGTCGATCTCGCCGGTGATCATCAGCATGACTTCGGCAGCGGCGATCAAGCCGAGCCGGCCGGTGTCGCGCAGCACGACGCTCATGAATTGTGGCGACAGGAATCCGCCATCGCTGCCGACCTGGAAATAGACCACAAGCACGATGGCGACGACGGCGATGCTGGCCTCGCGATAACGGGAAAGCAGGATGAGCAGCCTCTCCGTCGTCGTCTGCGGAACCTTGACGCCAACGGCGCCCTTCCCGGCTTTTGCGGTTGCGATTGGCGGCACTCTTGTCTTCCTGATTTCGAATTCTGGGCGGGGATCGGCGACGGGCAAGCCGGCGGCAGTCAGCGGCGCCCTCGCCACGTCATCGGACAATGACGTGGCGAGGGCAGGAGTTTTCGCTTGGCTGAACTGCGTCAGGTCGGCTCGACGTCGCTGCGGCCCTCGAAGCGAGACTTGCCGACATAGGCGTCGACGTTGTCCTTGGTCACATAGGCCTGGCTGGTATCGCTGTTGGCCGGACCGACGAGACCGCCCGACAGCTTGTAGAGATACATCTGCTGGACCGGCAGGAAGCCCTGAAGATAGGCCTGCTGGTCGGTGGTGAAGTTGACGTCGCCGGACTTGATGAAGTCCAGCGTCTGCGGGAAGAGGTCGAAGCCGGCCACGGCGCCGCCGGCTTTCACCAGGCCATATTTGTTGGAGATGAAACCGCAGGCGTACGTATCGGAACCGCCGGTGCCGAACATACCCTTCACGTCCTTGTGGCTGAGATAGTAGCTCTCGACGCGCGAGATTTCGGTTGCCGGATCAGGCCCGGTGTTGACGACATCGTAAGTGACGCCGCTGCCGCTGTCCTTGATCGCCTGGATGTAGCCATCGAGGCGCGGCTGTGTGTTGAGCGAGCCGGGCACGCCGATCGACAGCATGACGTGGCCGCCCTTGGGGATCAGCTTCAGCCACTTCAGCGCCGAGTTGTAGCCGGACTGATAGAGCGGCTGGCCGACATAGGACAGCCGCTTGTTGGGGCTGCCGACCGGCACGTCGGCGTTGAAGGCGACGACCGGAATGCCGGCCTGGGCGGCCATGTCGGTGGCGGCGTCGAAGGCGGTCGGATCGACCAGGCAGACGGCGATGCCGTCCGATTTCTGCGCAATCGCGGTCTGCATGGCGCTGACCATCTCGGAGACGACGTTCTTCTGCGAACCCGTCCACTGGTAGCTGCAGCCAAAGGCGGCACAGGCGTCCTGGATGCCATAGACGGTCGGGGTGAAGAACTGGTCGAGCGTCACATGGCAGACGAAGTGGAACTTGTAGGGCTTCTTCGGCAGGCCAGCCGATGAATCCGCTGCCTTGGCGGCGCTGACACCGCCGGCAAGTCCGGCACCCGCCAATCCGCTGGCCAGGCCGGCGGCACCGAGGCCGAGTTTGCCGGCCAGCGCAAAGGCACTGCGCCGGCTGATGGCGGCATTGACCGTCTCCATCTGATTTTTCGTTTCGTCGTCCACTTTGTTCCTCCCTCTTCGTTTTGCGGGCTTGCCCACATTTGTCGTCTGGTTACATTGTTATATGACAACTTTTGTGTCAATGCTTTTTCGACACCGGATTCACGACCGGCCTTTCGCGGCCCGAGCGTGGTGCGGGAAGCCGCTTGGCCGGCACGAAGAACAGCAGCGATCACAGGAAGAGAAAATGGCTGAAATCGAATTCAGGGCTGTCGCGAAGAACGACCTGAAGGTGACGACGATCGGACTCGGCGGCACCGGGCTGGGCAATATGTATCGCGCCGTCGACACCGACGCCGCGGTCCAGACGGTGCACGCGGCCTATGACAATGGCATCCGCTATTTCGACACAGCACCCGTCTATGGCTTTGGCGTCAGCGAGACCCGGCTTGGGCTGGCGGTCAGATCCTTACCCCGCGCGGACATCGTCATCTCGTCGAAGATCGGCTACGACCTCGTGCCGATCCCGCCCGAGGAGCTTCAGCCGGCGCTGTGGGACCAGCCCGGTTCATTCCGCGCCGAGTTCGACTATTCGCGCGACGCCGTGATGCGTTCGCTCGAAGGAACGCTGAAGCGCCTCGACACCGACTATGTCGACATGGTCTCGATCCATGATCCGGACGAAGCCATTCATTTCGACCCCGGCGAGGATCCCTATGCCAGGAGCCGTTTCAGGGAAGCGATGGACGGCGCCTATCCAGCGCTCGACGAATTGCGTTCGCAAGGCGTCATCAAGGCGGTCGGCGTCGGCATCAACCAATGGCAGATGCTGTCCGACTTCGTCGTGGCGGGTGCGTTCGACTATTTCCTGCTCGCCGGCCGCTACACCTTGCTCGAGCAGGAGCCGCTGGCGACCTTGCTGCCGCTGTGCGAGCAACGCGGCACCAGGATCATCATCGGCGGGCCCTACAATTCCGGCATCCTGGCCACCGGCGCCGTCAAGGGCGCAACCTTCAACACCAGGCCGGCGCCTGAGCCGGTGCTCGAGCGCGTCCGCCGCATCGAGGCGATCTGCATGAGTCACAAGGTGTCGCTGCCGGCGGCCGCGCTTCAGTTCCCGCTCGGCCATCCCCTCGTATCAAGCGTCATTCCAGGCGCGCGATCAGCCGACGAGCTGAAACAGAATCTGGCCTACCTGCGCGAGGACATTCCGCCGGCTTTGTGGGCCGATCTCAAGCAGGCCCGGCTGATCGAAGCCGGCGCACCGGTACCTTGAGCGTTCAGCACGGCATCGATCTCGGCCATCACCGCGGCTCCATCATCTGCATGCCCCCCTCCACGATCTCAAAGACGCTGGCTGGCTTGGCGGGCGCGCTTGCGGATCTCCTGACGGGAAATGCCGGCATCCGCCAGCGTGCTGTCCGACACATGCCTCAAGCGCGCAAGCGTCTGGCGATAGGCCCGCCAGCGGGCGAAACGGCGTCGAAGGTGATCCAGCATGATCGTCTCCTTTTGGCGCGCGGATGGCCAGCGCGCATGGTTGGTCGAAAGCGCAAAGCATCCGTGCCAAGCGCATGCGCGATCGAAGGGGTTGCACTGGCTTGCTGGCCAGCCGAGGTGCTTGGGCACGGTCCCGCCAGGCAGGATTGTCCAACGCCTCCAAGGCCTGCATGCTTGCGTATGATGCCCGCTTCGCGCTACAGCCAGGGTCGCAAGGAGTTTTTCATTTCTGCAAAATGGATATCGGCTGGGACGATCTAAGGTTGTTTCTCGACGTTGCGCGGCTGGGTGGCCTCAGCGCGGCGACAAGAACCACGCGGCTCAGCGCAGCCACGCTTGGACGACGCGTCACCGCGCTCGAAAAGCAGATCGGCGAACCGCTGTTCGTGCGCCAGCAGACCGGCTACCGGCTGACCCCGGTCGGCGAAGAACTGCTGCGGCGCGCCGAGGACGTCGAGGCGGCAATGCAGTCGCTGACCCGCTGGCGGGAGGGAAGCCTGCCCGACCGCATCGTCCGCGTCTCGGCTGGGCCTTGGACCTCGGCCTTCGTCTCCGCCCATATCGGCGAGATCTGGACGGTCGATGACGGCATCAGGGTGGAACTCGTCACCACCACCGACCGGGTCGATATCGGACGCCGTGCCGCCGACATCGGCATCCGAAGCGAGCGCCCGACCGAACAGTGGCTGGCCGGCCGTCTAAGCGGCAAGGTCGCCCACGCCATTTATTCCGGACGCCACCTGATCAACGGCATCGCCGCCGGGCTGTTCGTCGGCGTCACCGGCGAAGGGGCAAACATTGCTTCGGCGCGCTGGCTGCAAGCCCATCATGGCGACCGCATCGCGGTGCGCGGCAACAACACCCATTCGGTGCGCGAACTGGTGGCCGCCGGCGCCGGCCTTTCGGTCTTCCCGTGCTTCGTCGGTGACAGCGATCCGCGGCTGGTTCGCGTCGCCCACCCTATCCCCGAACTCGAAACAGACCAGTGGATCGTCACCCATCACGAGGAGCGTCACGCCCCGCCGGTGCGAAAGGTCGCCGACCGGATCGCCACCTTGATGCGGGCGCACCAGCCACTGTTTCGCGGCGAGACGCCGATCCGGTAAGCGCGTCGTGTGGCAAACCTGTAGCGACCGCCACACCAGCCTCAAGTCGAGGCGAACTCGGCGAGTTCGTCGACGGCTTCCTGAACACCTTGTGCAGCCGCTCGCTCGAACCACACACGACCGGCTGCCGGGTCGTGGTCCCCGGCAAGGCCATTGGAAAGATAGCGCCCGAGCATGAGTTGGGCCTGGCCGTGTCCCCGCTCGGCGGCGGCCGTGAACCATTTCTGCGCTGCCGCCGGGTCGAGTGACAGGCCCTGGCCGCTCCCGTACAGGGCGCCGATCGCAAACATCGCCCCGACGTGGTCGGCGGCGGCTGCCCGCTTGAACAACTGCGCCGCAGCCACGGGCAAGGATGCGCCGCCGCGCCCATTGAGGAGCATTTCGGCAAGCGCCACCTGCGCGTCGACCATGCCGGCGTTGGCCGCCCGCTCAAACCAGAGGCGGGCCTGTTTCTGGTCGGCGGCCACGCCGCGCCCATCCTGTAGCATGCGCGCATACGCATATTGCGCCTCGGCCACGCCTTCGGCCGCGCGCCTCACCCATAGCGCCGCCTGCTCCTCGTCCTTTCGCACGCCGACGCCCTGGGCAAAGCAGAGCCCGAGGTTGAAGGCTGCAACCAGATCGCCCGACGAGGCGGTCGCCTCGAACCATCCGGCAATACTGGCGCGGTCGCGGTCGTCAGGCTCGCCTGCCCCTTCGAGGACCAGATTGGCAAAGTCGACCTGCGCTTCCTGATTTCCCGCATTTGCGGACGTGCGCAGCCAGCGCGCTCCCTCCTCGACGTCCTGGGCGACACCGTTTCCCGAGAGATAGAGCGATGCCAAGGCGCGGGCGGCGGCCTGATGGCCTGCATCGGCCGCGCGTCGATACCACGTCGCGGCCTCCGCATAGTCCGGCTGCGAACTCTTCACATACCGATCGCCGAGACGGTAGGCTGCCTCGATATTTCCCGCCAATGCGGCGCGCCGCAGCCACGCCTCGCCGGCCGCGATATCCTGACCCGCAAGGCCACCGTCGATGAGCCCCAATCCCAACCGGAACTGGGCCGAGGGAAGGCCTTTCTCGGCAGCGAGCTGATACAGTCGCGCCGCTGCCGCTCGATCGACCGGCACGCCACGCCCATGCTCGGTCAGCACCCCAAGGAGGTAGATTGCGGTGGGCAGGCCCGCGTCGGCAGCGCGTCGAACCTCGGCGGCAATCTTGTCCGCCTGCCCAGGTTGCCTGCGCCGGGCGAGCGAAAGAGCAAGGCCCAGGCATCCCTCGGGGCAGCCGGCGGCCGCGGACTTCTCATACCAGCCATGCGCCGCATCGAGGTCGCGCATCGCTTCGGGGCCTCTGCTGAGGATATAGCCGAGGATTGCCTGCCCGGTCGCGGAGCCGGCTTCGGCTGCTTTTTTCGCGAGACCGAGCGCCGGCGCGAATTCCGGCTGCCGCGAGGAATCCCGCTCGAACAGGCTTTCCGATCCGATGCGATTGCCGTCGGGCTCCTGTGTCGCCAGTCCAGCCACGTAAAGCGCGGCGAGAAGCGACTGCGCATCGGGGCTGCCGTGATCGGCCGCCCGCCGCAGCCAGCGCGCGCCTTCCGACCGGCTCGGCGGCACACCCAAACCTTCGAGATAGCAACGAGCGACCCGGTATTCGGCCTCGGTGATGCCGGCGCGCGCGGCAATTGCCATCAGCGGAAAGGCTTCTGAAGGCTTGCCGCTGTCGGAAAGCTTTATCGCCCGGCGCAACACCAGCGCCGGCGGGGCAAGGGCAGTCAGCCGGTCAAGGATTGCCATCGATGCGAGAACTCATACCTCCGTTTGTCGCGGCACGGCACCCAAGCCTATGGCTCCCGCATCGCTTCCTGGCCTACGGGGAGCATGGCGCCGAGAATGTACTTGAGCACGGTGCGGCGGCCGACCTTGACGTCGGCGGTCACCGGCATGCCGGGGCTGATCGTGAAACTGGCGGGCACGCCATGGAGGGCGACCTGGTCGATGGAAATCTGCGTGCGATAGAACAGGTCAGTGTCCGATGGCAGCATGGCCAACGAGCTGTTCGGGTCGCGCGCTTGTTCGCGAGCCGAGAAGGAATCCGGGCTGACCGCGCGCACAGTGCCATGAGCCAGGCCATATTGCGAATAAGGAAAGGTGTCGAACTTGATGGCCACGGGGTCGCCGACGTGGACGAACCCACTGGTGCGACCGACAATGTTCGTCTCGATCTCCAGCACCGCGTCGTCCGGCACCAGCGTGATCAATCGGTCGCCGGACTGCAGGATCGAGCCGACGGAGACCTTGGCTACCGACTGGACGATGGCGTCCGCCTCGCTCTTCAGCTCGACCAGTTGCTTGCGCAGCTTTGCCTTGTTGAGAAGCTCGCGGGCGTCCGACATGCGCGATCCCGCCTCAGACAGGCCCTGCGAGACTTCCGCGCGCCAGCTCTGGATGTAGCCATCGCGGTCCGCGGACACCGTCGCCTGCTGTCGCTTGGCGGCTTCCGATGTCTGCAAGGCGTTGCCGAGCGCCCGGGACATTTCCGCCGAGTTGTCCTCGGCCAGAAGCGTGTTGAGGCGGCTCCCCACCTGTCTTTCTTCCAGTTGCTTGCGCATCTGTTCGATCGAGGCCGCGACGGCCAGCCGCTGGCGGTAGCCGTCAGCATCGGACTGGGAACGCGAGATCACGGAACTGAGTTCATCGCTCTGCCGGTCGAAACTCGACAGCTTGGCGTCGTAGACGGCTTTGCGGCGATCATAGATCGACGCCTGCAAGGTCCAGCTCGGGTCCAGGCCGTCATAGTTGAAGGGCTTGCCGTCGGCCTCCGCCTTCAACCGCGCCACTTCGGCCTCAAGCGTCGAAACCTGTGTCGCCAGCGCGGTGAGGTCAGCCGAGGCGAAGGTCGCATCGAGGCGCGCAAGCGTTTGACCGGCTCGCACGCGCTGTCCTTCGCGTACCTCGATCGAGCGCACGATGGCTGTCTCGAGCGGCTGCACCACGATGTTTGGCGATTGCGAGACCACAAGCCCTCTGGTGGTGACGACCTGATCGACCGGTATGATCCCTGCAAGTGTTATCAGGGCGATGACCATGCTCAAGATGATGTAGACGATGCTGCGCGCCATTCGCGGAACAGGCGCATTGGCGATAGCCGTCGACGGCCACTGGAATTCCAGGATGGCGGGCATCGTCGGATCGCTTGGTTCTGTCCGGCGCCGGCGGGCGGGAAGGCTGGATTGGGTGATGCTGATGCTGCTCATGGGGCGCCCCGAAGCCGATGCTCAAACAAGTCGCGGCGGCACGGCGGCCAGACGACCGTGACGGCTGTCGAGATGTCGGTTCTGCTGCAACCAAAGCTGGCGGTAGAGCGCGCATCGTTCGAGCAGGGTCGCGTGCGGCGCGACATCGAGGACCTTGCCCTGATCCATGACCAGGATCTGGTCGCACTCGGTCAGCGAGGCAAGCCGGTGCGAGACAATAATCATCGTGCGGCCCTTGGCGATGCGCATGAGATTGGCGCTGACCACCGCCTCGCTCTCCGGGTCAAGCGCGCTGGTCGCCTCGTCGAGGATCAGGACGGTCGGATTGTGGATGAGCGCGCGCGCGATCGCCAGCCGCTGCTTTTGACCGCCCGACAGGTTGGGCGACCCTTCCTCGATATAGGTGTCATAGCCGTTCGGCATGCGTTCGATGAATTCTTCGGCGCCGGCAAGGTGGGCGGCTCGCATGGCATCCGAAAGGGTCAGGCCGGGGCGCCCGGCGATGATGTTGTCGCGAATCGACCCGCGGAACAGAAAATTGTCCTGGAGGACCACGCCGAGCCCCTGGCGAAGGTGACGCAGGTTGATTTCCTTGAGGTCGACGCCATCCAGCTTGAGAAAACCGCTGTAATCGCGATTGATCCCCTGCAGCAGCCGCGCAACCGTCGATTTTCCCGAACCGCTACGCCCGACGATGCCGAACATCGTCCCTGCCGGAATGTCGAAGCTGACCCGGTCGAGCGCCGGCGTCTTGGTGCCGAGGTAGGAGAAGGTCAGGTCACGGAAACTGATCTCGCCAACGAGCTTCGGCCTTAGGCCGGTGGAATTCGAACTGCTTTCCAGGGGTCGGTTGAGGACGGATCCTGCTTCGCCGATTGCCGCCCCTACCTCCTCGAAGTCCTCGACCAGTCGAGCAAGACCAACGAGAGGCTGCGCGACGCGTTGGGCGATCATCATGAATGCGAACAGGCTGCCGATCATGTAGCCAGAGGTGTCGCTCATCGCGAGATAAGCGCCGATCAACATGGTTCCGAGGACCATCACACGCTCGATTGGCGTGACAAGCGTCTGCGGCCAGTTGGCGAGTTGCCCGAAGGCAAGGCGGGCCCTGCCCGCGTCCGCCACCCGCTCGTCCCAAAGCGCCTTGCGTTGCGGCTCCAGACCGAGCGCCTTCACCGTCTTGATGCCGACAACGGTTTCGCCGAGCGCCGCCGACTTCCAGGTCTCCGCTTCAACCACCTGCTGGTAGCTGCGGCGCAGGGGTGCGAGAAAGGCGAAGATGATCAGCATGATCACGCCCGCGCAGGCAAGCACGATCCAGCCAAGGGTGGCGTTGATGTAGAACATCACCGGGATCAGCACGCAGAGCGTGATCAGATCGAGGAACGTGCTGAGGAGTTTTCCGGTCAGGAACTCGCGGATGCGATAGATCTGCGCGAGGTGATACATCGTCTGGCCGGCCGGATGACGCTCGAAATAGTCAAGTGGCAGACGCAGGAGCCTGCTGAAGACATGCAAGTTCAGTTTGGTGTCCAGCCTGGCGCCGACGACGTTGATGATCAGCCTTCGGGCGTGACCGAGGAGCGTCTCGTAAACGAACAGGACGGCGATTATGGCCGACAGCAGCACGAGGGTCGAAACGCTGTTGAACTGCAGCACCTTGTTGACCAACGTCATGACGATGATCGGCGGCAGAACGGTAAGGACGCTGAGCGTGAACGAGGCGATACCGATGTCACGCATGGAACGGCTTTCTTGCCGTACCAGGTCGATCAACCAGCGAAGGGTGAAAGGCGCATCGGCCGCGATGTAGGATCGCGCCGGACGCAACAACACCGCCTCACCCGTCCACACCTGCGACAGCCGCAACTCGTCGATGGCGATGGCTTCGTCATCATCTGGCGCGCCCGCGCTCTTGAGGAAGACGACCTTCCGCTCCGGGCTGGCCCCGGTGAGCAGACCCGCGCCACCGTCATTGAACAGCAGGACGACCGGCCCCGTGTGCTCGAAGCGCAGGAGATGCGACCAGCGGATACGAAGCGCGCGCGACCACATGCCGCCGTTCTGGGCCCATTGCGAGAGGTCAGCCGCGTTCGGGACCGGGCTTGGGATGGCCGCCCTGAACTCGTTGGGGTCGAGTTCGACGCCATGATAGCGCGCGACCCGCAGCATCGCCTTGAGGCGCGGCTGGATCCGGTCAAACTCGGCGGGTCCGCCGGGAATCCTGGCCGCGTTTTCGCCGTCCGCCCTGCCCGTCGCGACTTCGGCTTCGGTGCCGGCACGGATCGGGACCGGCTGGTTTTCGGCATTCACAGGGACGTTCACCATAGACTTCTCATCCGGTACGCAGGGCGAGGTTCAACAATGCCCGGGCCGAGGCGTTTCAGCCTCGGTTTCCCGCAATGCCCCACTGTACTCCGAACTGATCGGCCGCGCGACTCTCATGCCACTCCTTGTCTTGAGATGATGAACGCGCGAATCCGCTCTCCCGCGAGATCCGCGCGCACGTTTTTCTGTCGGTCGTCTCTCTTCAAGGTTCTTGCTCACTCGTGCGGCTTCAAGAGATCCTTCAGGGTCTTGGCGGTGTGGTCGTTGCTGGCGAAGCCGGCGCCATGCTTTGTCTGGTCCGAGCTGAGATCCGTGCTCGCCCCCGACGGCTTGTTCTGGTTCTGGCCAAATCCGCTAATCGTCTTGAGGACATTGAGCAGGTCTGTCGTCACGGATGTGGACGCCAGGCCGATCAGGTTGCGGAACGACGCATGGCTGCCGTGATCACTGTTGCCATGTGTCGAGCCCGACTGCAGGAATTTCGCAGCGTCCTTGAGCCCGAGCGACTCGAACGTGACCTTGCCGGCGTGACCGTTACCCGGCTTGCCATCGTGGTCATGCTTGTTGTGTCCGTTCCCTGAATTGCTGCTGTTCTTGTGGTCGTTGTCGTGGCCGTGGCCGTTGCCATTGCCATTGCCATTCCCGTTGCCGTTGTTGCCATGATGGCCATGGTGACCATGCTGGTCATACTTGTCATGATCACCGCCCCAACCGGTCGCACCAGTCGGACCAGGCGCACCTGTGGAACCGGTCGAGCCCGCCGCTCCGGTCGAGCCGGTTGCACCGGTATGGCCGGTCGCACCCGTAGAACCCGTGGCGCCTGGATCTCCCGTTGCTCCAGTCGCGCCGGTCGCCCCGGTTGCCCCGGTAGAGCCAGTCGCACCGGTAGAGCCTGTCGAGCCGGTATGGCCGGTCGCACCCGTCGAACCCGTTGCTCCAGTCGCGCCGGTTGCTCCGGTCGAGCCGGTATTACCAGTCGCACCGGTCGAACCAGTGGCGCCAGTGGTACCAGTATGACCCGTTGCTCCGGTTGCCCCGGTAGAGCCAGTCGCGCCGGTAGAG
The DNA here is from genome assembly GCF_056404515.1 of Mesorhizobium sp. P2_C7. Taxonomy (NCBI): domain Bacteria; kingdom Pseudomonadati; phylum Pseudomonadota; class Alphaproteobacteria; order Hyphomicrobiales; family Phyllobacteriaceae; genus Mesorhizobium; species Mesorhizobium sp. P2_C7. The sequence continues at coordinate 422,982 of NZ_JBFUDW010000004.1, forward strand.
CCTGTCGAGCCGGTATGGCCGGTCGCGCCCGTCGAACCCGTTGCTCCGGTCGAGCCGGTTGCACCGGTAGAGCCAGTATGACCAGTCGCACCAGTCGAACCAGTGGCGCCGGTCGAACCAGTATGACCCGTTGCTCCGGTTGCCCCGGTAGAGCCAGTCGCACCGGTAGAGCCTGTCGAGCCGGTATGGCCGGTCGCACCCGTCGAACCCGTTGCTCCGGTAGAGCCGGTTGCTCCGGTAGAGCCAGTATGACCCGTTGCTCCGGTTGCCCCGGTAGAGCCAGTCGCACCGGTAGAGCCGGTCGAGCCGGTATGGCCGGTCGCGCCCGTCGAACCCGTTGCTCCGGTCGAGCCGGTTGACCCGGTATGACCAGTCGCACCAGTCGAACCAGTGGCGCCGGTAGAGCCGGTATGACCCGTTGCTCCGGTTGCCCCGGTAGAGCCAGTCGCACCGGTATGGCCGGTCGCACCCGTCGAACCAGTGGCGCCAGTGGAACCAGTATGACCCGTTGCTCCGGTTGCCCCGGTAGAGCCAGTCGCACCGGTAGAGCCTGTCGAGCCGGTAGAGCCGGTCGCACCCGTCGAACCCGTTGCTCCAGTCGCGCCGGTTGCTCCGGTAGAGCCAGTATGACCAGTCGCACCGGTCGAACCAGTGGCGCCAGTCGAGCCGGTTGCTCCGGTCGAGCCGGTATGACCAGTCGCACCAGTCGCACCAGTCGAACCAGTGGAACCAGTATGACCCGTTGCTCCGGTAGCCCCGGTAGAGCCAGTCGCACCGGTATGGCCGGTCGCACCAGTCGAACCCGTGGCGCCGGTCGAGCCGGTTGCACCGGTGTGGCCAGTCGCACCAGTCGAACCCGTGGCGCCGGTTGCACCAGTCGAACCCGTAGCACCTGTAGAGCCCGTCGCTCCGGTATCACCAGTTGCGCCGGTGGAACCCGTAGCACCTGTGGCTCCGGTTGCACCGGTCGAGCCAGTAGCTCCGGTATCGCCGGTTGCACCGGTTGAACCCGTGGCGCCTGTAGAGCCCGTCGCTCCAGTCGAGCCGGTTGCTCCGGTATCGCCAGTTGCGCCTGTGGAACCCGTAGCACCTGTGGCTCCAGTTGCCCCAGTCGAACCTGTGGCACCGGTAGAGCCCGTCGCTCCGGTATCGCCGGTTGCTCCAGTCGAACCTGTGGCACCGGTATCGCCGGTCGCACCAGTAGCCCCAGTTGCCCCAGTCGAACCTGTGGCACCGGTAGAGCCCGTCGCTCCGGTATCGCCGGTTGCCCCAGTCGAACCCGTGGCGCCTGTAGAGCCAGTTGCTCCAGTCGAGCCCGTCGCGCCGGTATGGCCGGTGGCGCCCGTCGAACCCGTGGCGCCGGTCGCACCAGTATGACCCGTTGCTCCAGTCGAGCCGGTTGAGCCGGTAGAGCCGGTATGACCAGTCGCACCAGTCGAGCCCGTCGCGCCGGTATGGCCGGTGGCGCCCGTCGAACCCGTGGCGCCGGTCGCACCAGTATGACCCGTTGCTCCAGTCGAGCCGGTTGAGCCGGTATGACCAGTCGCACCAGTCGAACCCGTAGCGCCGGTATGACCCGTTGCACCCGTGGCACCTGTAGAGCCAGTTGCACCGGTCGAGCCCGCAGCGCCGGTAGAGCCGGTCGCACCCGTCGAGCCGGTTGCGCCGGTCGAACCAGTCGAGCCAGTCGCACCCGTCGAGCCGGTGGCGCCAGTCGAGCCGGTGGCGCCGGTATCGCCGGTCGCACCTGTGGCTCCAGTTGCCCCAGTCGAACCTGTGGCTCCAGTATCGCCAGTGGCGCCTGTAGAGCCAGTTGCGCCGGTCGAACCAGTCGCACCAGTCGAGCCGGTGGCTCCGGTCGAGCCAGTCGCACCAGTCGAACCCGTTGCACCAGTGTCGCCAGTCGCACCTGTCGAGCCAGTAGCGCCGGTCGAACCAGTCGAGCCAGTCGCACCCGTCGAGCCGGTCGAACCAGTCGAGCCAGTCGCACCCGTCGAGCCGGTGGCGCCAGTCGAGCCGGTGGCGCCGGTATCGCCGGTCGCACCTGTGGCTCCAGTTGCCCCAGTCGAACCTGTGGCTCCAGTATCGCCAGTGGCGCCTGTAGAGCCAGTTGCGCCGGTCGAACCAGTCGCACCAGTCGAGCCGGTGGCTCCGGTCGAGCCGGTATCGCCAGTCGCACCAGTCGAACCCGTTGCACCAGTGCCGCCAGTCGCACCTGTCGAGCCAGTAGCGCCGGTCGAACCAGTCGAGCCAGTCGCACCAGTCGAGCCGGTGGCTCCGGTCGAGCCGGTATCGCCAGTCGCACCAGTCGAGCCAGTGGCACCCTTCGAGCCGGTTGCTCCGGTCGAGCCAGTCGAACCCGTTGCACCAGTGTCGCCAGTCGCACCTGTCGAGCCAGTTGCGCCGGTCGAACCAGTCGAGCCAGTCGCACCAGTCGAGCCGGTGGCTCCGGTCGAGCCGGTATCGCCAGTCGCACCAGTCGAGCCAGTGGCACCCGTCGAGCCAGTTGCGCCGGTCGAACCAGTCGAGCCAGTCGCACCAGTCGAGCCGGTATCGCCGGTCGAACCAGTGGCACCCGTCGAGCCGGTTGCTCCCGTCGAGCCAGTCGAACCCGTTGCACCAGTGTCGCCAGTCGCACCTGTCGAGCCAGTCGAGCCGGTCGAACCAGTCGAGCCCGTCGCTCCGGTCGAGCCGGTATCGCCAGTGGAACCCGTATCGCCGGTCGAACCTGTGGCTCCGGTTGCCCCAGTCGAACCAGTGGCACCGGTAGAGCCCGTCGCTCCAGTATCGCCGGTTGCTCCGGTTGAACCCGTAGAGCCCGTCGCGCCGGTATCACCAGTTGCGCCGGTGGAACCCGTAGCACCTGTGGCTCCGGTTGTACCGGTCGAGCCAGTAGCTCCGGTATCCCCGGTCGCACCTGTGGCGCCGGTTGCTCCAGTCGAACCTGTGGCTCCAGTATCGCCAGTGGCGCCGGTATCACCAGTTGCGCCGGTCGAGCCGGTATCGCCAGTCGCACCTGTCGAGCCAGTTGCGCCGGTCGAACCAGTCGAGCCAGTCGCACCCGTCGAGCCGGTGGCTCCGGTCGAGCCGGTATCGCCAGTCGCACCAGTCGAGCCAGTGGCACCCGTCGAGCCTGTCGCTCCGGTCGAACCAGTCGAGCCAGTCGAGCCAGTCGAGCCGGTGGCTCCGGTTGCACCGGTCGAACCCGTTGCGCCGGTATCGCCGGTGGCTCCGGTTGCTCCAGTCGAACCCGTTGCGCCTGTAGAGCCAGTCGCTCCCGTATCGCCAGTTGCCCCAGTCGAGCCGGTGGCGCCCGTATCGCCGGTCGCGCCTGTGGCTCCGGTTGAACCGGTCGAGCCAGTAGCTCCGGTATCGCCGGTTGCGCCGGTCGAACCTGTTGAGCCCGTCGCTCCGGTATCGCCGGTTGCACCCGTGGCTCCGGTATCGCCGGTTGCCCCAGTCGAGCCCGTGGAACCCGTATCGCCGGTCGCACCTGTGGCTCCGGTTGAACCGGTCGAGCCAGTAGCTCCGGTATCGCCGGTTGCGCCGGTCGAACCTGTTGAGCCCGTCGCTCCGGTATCGCCGGTTGCACCCGTGGCACCGGTGGAGCCCGTGGCTCCGGTATCGCCGGTTGCCCCAGTCGAGCCCGTGGAACCCGTATCGCCGGTCGCACCTGTGGCTCCGGTCGAGCCAGTAGCTCCCGTATCGCCGGTTGCGCCTGTCGAACCCGTGGCGCCCGTATCGCCGGTCGCACCTGTGGCTCCGGTTGAACCCGTGGCACCGGTATCGCCGGTTGCACCGGTAGAGCCAGTGGCTCCGGTATCGCCGGTCGCACCTGTGGCTCCGGTTGCTCCAGTCGAACCTGTGGCTCCAGTATCGCCGGTCGCGCCTGTCGAACCCGTGGCGCCCGTATCACCGGTCGCACCTGTGGCTCCGGTCGAGCCAGTAGCTCCCGTGTCGCCGGTGGAGCCCGTGGCGCCGGTATCGCCGGTTGCCCCAGTCGAGCCCGTGGAACCCGTATCGCCGGTTGCACCTGTGGCTCCGGTTGCTCCGGTCGAGCCAGTATCACCGGTGGCGCCGGTCGAACCCGTGGCGCCGGTATCGCCGGTCGCACCTGTGGCTCCGGTTGCTCCGGTCGAGCCAGTAGCTCCCGTGTCGCCGGTTGCGCCTGTCGAACCTGTGGCTCCCGTATCGCCGGTCGCACCTGTGGCTCCGGTTGCTCCAGTCGAACCTGTGGCTCCCGTATCGCCGGTTGCGCCTGTCGAACCCGTGGCGCCCGTATCGCCGGTCGCGCCGGTTGCACCCGTAGCGCCAGTATCACCAGTGGCGCCGGTCGAACCCGTGGCGCCAGTATCGCCCGTGGCGCCAGTCGAACCCGTGGCGCCCGTATCGCCGGTCGCACCTGTGGCTCCGGTTGCTCCCGTCGAACCCGTAGCTCCCGTATCGCCGGTTGCGCCGGTCGAACCCGTGGCGCCGGTATCGCCGGTCGCACCTGTGGCTCCGGTTGCTCCAGTCGAACCTGTAGCTCCCGTATCGCCAGTGGCGCCTGTCGAACCCGTGGCGCCGGTATCGCCGGTCGCACCTGTGGCTCCGGTTGCTCCAGTCGAACCCGTGGCGCCCGTATCACCAGTCGCACCTGTGGCTCCGGTTGCTCCAGTCGAACCTGTGGCTCCCGTATCGCCAGTTGCGCCTGTCGAACCCGTGGCACCGGTATCGCCGGTCGCGCCTGTGGCTCCGGTCGAACCYGTGGCTCCCGTRTCGCCRGTSGCGCCGGTYGAMCCCGTSGCGCCRGTATCGCCGGTCGCACCTGTGGCTCCGGTTGCTCCAGTCGAACCCGTGGCTCCCGTATCGCCAGTGGCGCCGGTTGAACCCGTCGCGCCGGTATCGCCGGTCGCACCTGTGGCTCCRGTTGCYCCAGTCGAACCTGTGGCACCGGTAGAGCCCGTGGCTCCGGTATCGCCGGTTGCGCCAGTCGAACCTGTTGCGCCGGTATCGCCAGTTGCCCCTGTCGAGCCGGTGGCGCCCGTATCGCCGGTCGCACCTGTGGCTCCGGTTGCTCCGGTCGAACCTGTGGCACCGGTAGAGCCCGTGGCTCCGGTATCGCCGGTTGCGCCAGTAGAACCGGTATCACCGGTCGCGCCTGTGGCTCCGGTATCGCCGGTTGCACCAGTCGAGCCCGTATCGCCTGTGGCGCCGGTTGAACCCGTGGCGCCGGTATCGCCGGTCGCGCCTGTGGCTCCGGTTGCTCCAGTCGAACCTGTGGCGCCCGTATCACCAGTCGCGCCCGTATCACCGGTTGCGCCCGTGGCTCCAGTTGAACCTGTGGCGCCGGTATCACCGGTCGAGCCAGTTGCGCCGGTATCGCCAGTATTGCCAGCGGCGCCTGTCGAACCCGTTGCGCCCGTATCGCCAGTCGCACCTGTGGGTCCGGTTGCGCCGGTCGCACCCGTGGCGCCAGTATCGCCCGTGGCGCCAGTCGAGCCAGTAGCTCCAGTCGAACCTGTGGCGCCCGTATCGCCGGTCGCACCTGTGGCTCCGGTTGCTCCAGTCGAACCCGTAGCGCCGGTATCGCCAGTCGCGCCAGTAGAACCCGTGGCGCCCGTATCGCCGGTCGCGCCGGTCGAACCTGTTGAGCCCGTCGCTCCAGTATCGCCGGTCGCACCTGTGGCTCCGGTTGCGCCGGTCGCACCCGTAGCGCCAGTATCGCCCGTGGCGCCAGTCGAACCTGTGGCACCGGTATCGCCGGTTGCACCTGTGGCTCCGGTTGCTCCAGTCGAACCTGTGGCGCCCGTATCACCAGTCGCGCCTGTGGAACCCGTGGCGCCCGTATCGCCGGTCGCACCTGTGGCTCCGGTTGCTCCGGTCGAACCTGTGGCGCCCGTATCACCAGTCGCGCCTGTGGAACCAGTGGCGCCCGTATTGCCGGTCGCACCTGTGGCTCCGGTGGCGCCAGTCGAACCTGTGGCGCCAGTCGAACCCGTGGCACCAGTCGCACCTGTGGCGCCGGTCGATCCTGTAGCGCCCGTGGCGCCGGTCGCACCTGTCGCGCCCGCACCTGTCGAACCCGTTGCGCCGGTCGAACCCGTGGCGCCGGTGGCACCCGTCGCGCCCGCACCCGTCGCACCTGTGGCGCCGGTCGGGCCAATGTTTGTTCCGGCAGATGAAGGGGTTACCGCAAAGACACCGTTGCCGGCAATGGCGTCCGCACCGGCAACCGTAACCGCACCAACGCCAGAAGCCGGAACCGTAAAGGTTCCTGCCGCAACTTGGGTAAAATCCTGATTGGAGTTGTTACCCGACTGTGGGACGAGCGCAGTAATTGTATATGTTGTCGCCACTCCAGTCGAAGGAACGTTTATTAAAATCGCAACTGACGAGAAGACGGGAGGAGAGCCACCGACCGCCCTAGACGGAAGCGAGAAGCTGCCAACAATAACGCCGGTAGAAGTGGTGACATAGTATTCAACAGCAAAGACTGCACCGGTTGTATCAAGCGTCCCATTAAGGGTAACTTCCACGCTCAAGATGCCCGAATAGCTCGCGACCCCCGCCGTCGTCAGCGGCGCCGTTTGCCCGCCCGCCAGCTCCCATTGTCCACCCAGGGACGCCGCGCCGACCAAAGCGTTGGCGGCGCCGACATACACCCCGGTAGCATCCTCGAGGCCCTCGACAAACGCCTCACCCGCCGCGCCGCGACCCGTCTCGCAGCTCCACAGCCGCAGGTCGCCGTCTTCGGCCAGGGCCCGGCCGATCGCGGCCAGGTCCCCGGCGTCGCGCGCCAGCGTTTCGCGCGACCATTCGCCGGCCGCGAAGGCGACGCGCCCAGGCGCGCCGTGGGCGATGATGTGCACTGCCGCAAGGCCTTGGCGGCCGGCCAGCGCCGCCGCCATCTGTGCGGCCGCCGGCCGCGCCGCGTCGAGGAGCACCGGCTGCACGCCGGCCCGCAGCCCGGCAAGGATGGCGGGTATGTCGGCGACGGCGGGATCGATGAACAGGACTTCGGGCTCGAACGTCATGGCTCGCCCGCTCTGAGGGTATGCGGGCGAAACCTTGTGTGTCGATGCGTAAAGGCCCAGCGCGGCGGCCGGGCTATGGAAGGGATCCGAGGTGAGGTCCTTCAGCATGGCTCACCCCTTCGGCCCGACGGCGCCGGATGGACGCGCGGGCACATCCACAGTGAAGCCAGCCGAGGTGAACTTGCCGCTTTCGTCAAAGACGCCGACGTCGAGGCTCGTCGCTCCACCCGGCACCCTGACGGCGATCCGGAAGGCGTTGTTCGCTATGTTCGGCAGATTGAGGTTGCCAACAATCGTGCCGTGGTCCCTGTCGACCACGAAGTAGGTCGTCGAGCCGCCGGTCATGCCGGTTGGGATCAAGCCGGAGATCGTGATCTCGATCGCGGCAAGCACTGCTGCGTAGCCCATGATACCCTCCTCCGTCAGCGGCGCCCGCGCCGCGGTGTTCCTTGTCAGTTTCCATCGTGCGCCGAGCGTCGGCGACCCAACCAGGTCGGTGGCGGCCGCAACCGGCGCCCCCGCCGCGCGCGCCAGCGCATCGACAAAATCGGCTCCGGCAGCGCCGGCGCCCGCGTCACAGCTCCACAGAAGCAGCTCGCCGGAGCCACCCAATGCCTGGCCGATCGTGGCGAGATCGGCCTCATCGTGCTGCAGCGTGCGCGCCGACCAGTCGCCGGCCGCAAAGCACACCCGCCCGGGCGCGCCGTGCGCGATCACGTGCACGGCGTCGAGGCCGTCACGAGCTTCGAGCGCCCGTGCCATCTGGCGCGCGGCCGGGGATTTGGCATCAAGCACGATCGCCTCGACCCTTGGCCTCAAATTGCCGAGGATCGTGCCTAGATCGGATACCGAGGGATCGACGAAAACGAGTTCGGTGGCGCTGGCCATGGCGAGATCCCGTTGGTTCCAACTGGGTTCAAGCTGAGAGCATCCGCCGGCGACGCCCGGCACGACGGGGTCGGGCGCGCGGGCAGGCCGCGCGGTGCTGAGGCTTTCATGGAGGGCGGAACAGCGGCGGCCAAGCTGCCAGCCGCCGGCTGCGGCGGTCCGTCGCCGCTGTCGGATTGCGGGCCTATCGACGCCGGAAATCGCTCCGCGCCGGGCCCAACTCGCACGCAATCTCACCCCACCCACGACACACTCCCGCCACTGGTCACGCCGACGGATCGGCGTCCAAACGCGAGGGAACTCTGGAACGGGAAACCTGTCCGCCTCCGTGGGCGGGCAACGTTGACGCGGCTTTCAAGGCGCGCTCAAAGAACGCGCCTCCATCATCGCCCGCGATGTGGCTTAACGACCCCCAGATCCTTCCCCAAAACTTCGCAGGACGTCGGCAACCCTACCGCGCGACCTGCGGACACACCCCGTGTCACACATTAGTAAAATCGAAAATTAGGGATTTGTAAACTATAAAGTGGAGATTTGGTGAATGGCCAGGAACAAGATGGCCGAACTTGGCCAGTATCGAAGAGCCGAAGCCGCGCGGATTCTTTTTGAAAATCGCAGGCTTGGCGGCTTCATTTCCGTTTGCGCCGACTTACTAAAAATAATCGCCTCGCCAGGCCGATCCGCTGCCCTCGCCGGAAGCCAGAGATGGCCGGCGGGGGGCTTTCCGCAAGACGATGCCGCACCGACAAGAAGTGGAAACGCGCGAACTTCCAGCGAAGTCCGCGCGCCCCTTTTTCAAACCTGGACCAGTCTCCGGACGTGGTCCATTTAACTTTCCTTACTTACTCATGCGGCTTCAAGAGATCCTTCAGGGTCGTCTTGATGGAATGATCGTCGCTGGCGTAGCCGGCGCCATGCTTGGTCTGGTCCGAGGTGAGATCCGAGCTCGCCCCCGACGGCTTGTTGTGGTTCTGGCCAAATCCGCTCATCGTCTTGAGGACATTGAGCAGGTCTGTCGACACCGATGTGGACGCCAGGCCGATCAGGTTGCGGAACGACGCATGGCTGTCGTGATCACTGTTGCCATGTGTCGAGCCCGACTGCAGGAATTTTGCAGTGTCCTTGAGGCCGAGCGAGGTGGAGGTGACGCTGGCTTTGTGACCAGGGCCGTTTTCGGCATTGTTGTGGTTCCCGGAACCACCAGGTGCATCCTGATCTCCATTGCCAAAGCCGTTATTGCCATTGTGGTCATGATCACCTGTTCCACCGCCCGAGCCCGTGGCTCCGGTAGCACCTGTCGAACCAGCCGTACCTGTTGCTCCGGTCGAGCCAGTCGCACCTGTTGAACCAGTAGCACCGGTCGAACCGGTGGCTCCTGTCGAGCCCGTTGCACCAGTGTCGCCAGTCGCTCCGGTCGAACCGGTCGCTCCGGTATCGCCGGTCGCACCCGTGGCTCCGGTTGCTCCGGTTGCTCCAGTATCACCGGTGGCGCCAGTCGAACCCGTCGCTCCGGTGTCGCCGGTCGCACCCGTGGCTCCGGTTGCTCCAGTCGCTCCGGTGTCGCCGGTGGCGCCGGTCGAACCCGTCGCTCCGGTATCGCCGGTCGCACCCGTGGCTCCGGTTGCTCCAGTCGCTCCGGTGTCGCCGGTGGCGCCGGTAGAACCAGTCGCACCAGTATCGCCGGTCGCACCCGTAGCTCCAGTGGCTCCGGTCGCTCCGGTGTCGCCGGTGGCGCCGGTCGAACCTGTCGCTCCGGTATCGCCGGTCGCACCCGTGGCTCCAGTGGCTCCGGTCGAGCCAGTCGCTCCGGTATCACCGGTGGCGCCGGTCGAGCCCGTCGCTCCGGTATCGCCGGTCGCACCCGTCGCTCCGGTATCGCCGGTCGCACCCGTGGCTCCAGTGGCTCCGGTCGAGCCAGTCGCTCCGGTATCGCCGGTCGCACCCGTGGCGCCGGTCGAACCCGTCGCTCCGGTATCGCCGGTCGCACCCGTGGCTCCAGTCGAGCCAGTCGCTCCGGTATCGCCCGTTGCACCCGTGGCTCCAGTTGCTCCAGTCGCTCCGGTATCACCTGTGGCGCCGGTTGCACCGGTCGAGCCCGTTGCACCTGTGGCTCCAGTGTCGCCAGTCGCTCCGGTCGCTCCAGTCGCTCCGGTATCGCCCGTCGCACCCGTCGAGCCGGTGGCTCCGGTCGAGCCGGTATCGCCAGTTGCACCTGTCGAGCCCGTCGCACCAGTCGAGCCGGTGGCCCCGGTCGAGCCGGTATCACCAGTTGCACCTGTCGAGCCAGTTGCGCCGGTCGAACCAGTGGCACCCGTCGAGCCTGTCGCTCCGGTCGAGCCGGTTGAGCCTGTCGCTCCGGTCGAGCCGGTATCACCAGTTGCACCTGTCGAGCCAGTTGCGCCGGTCGAACCAGTGGCACCCGTCGAGCCAGTTGCGCCGGTCGAACCAGTCGAGCCAGTCGCACCCGTCGAGCCCGTGGCTCCGGTCGAGCCGGTTGCTCCAGTCGAGCCGGTCGAGCCAGTCGCACCAGTCGAGCCTGTCGCTCCGGTCGAACCGGTATCACCAGTTGCACCTGTCGAGCCAGTTGCGCCGGTCGAGCCAGTGGCACCCGTCGAGCCTGTCGCTCCGGTCGAGCCGGTTGAGCCTGTCGCTCCGGTCGAACCAGTGTCGCCAGTCGAGCCAGTCGAACCCGTTGCACCAGTGTCGCCAGTGGCACCTGTCGAGCCAGTTGCGCCGGTCGAACCAGTCGAGCCAGTCGCACCCGTCGAGCCGGTGGCCCCGGTCGAGCCGGTTGCGCCGGTCGAACCAGTATCACCAGTTGCACCTGTCGAGCCGGTGGCTCCAGTCGAGCCGGTTGCTCCAGTCGAGCCGGTCGAGCCCGTTGCACCAGTGTCGCCAGTGGCACCCGTCGAGCCAGTTGCGCCGGTCGAACCAGTCGAACCCGTCGCACCAGTCGAGCCGGTGGCCCCGGTCGAGCCGGTTGCTCCAGTCGAGCCGGTCGAGCCCGTCGCACCTGTCGAGCCGGTGGCCCCGGTCGAGCCGGTATCACCAGTTGCACCTGTCGAGCCAGTTGCGCCGGTCGAGCCAGTGGCACCCGTCGAGCCTGTCGCTCCGGTCGAACCAGTCGAGCCAGTTGCACCAGTCGAGCCGGTGGCCCCGGTCGAGCCGGTTGCTCCAGTCGAACCAGTCGAGCCAGTCGCACCAGTCGAGCCGGTGGCCCCGGTCGAGCCGGTTGCTCCAGTCGAACCAGTCGAGCCAGTCGCACCAGTCGAGCCGGTGGCTCCGGTCGAGCCGGTATCGCCAGTTGCACCTGTCGAGCCAGTCGCACCCGTCGAACCAGTTGCGCCGGTCGAGCCAGTTGCGCCGGTCGAACCAGTCGAGCCAGTCGCTCCGGTCGAGCCGGTATCACCAGTTGCACCTGTCGAGCCGGTCGCACCCGTCGAGCCAGTGGCACCAGTCGAGCCGGTGGCTCCGGTCGAGCCGGTATCACCAGTTGCACCTGTCGAGCCAGTTGCTCCGGTCGAGCCGGTTGCTCCAGTCGAGCCGGTCGAACCTGTCGCTCCGGTCGAACCGGTGGCGCCAGTCGAGCCAGTCGAACCCGTTGCACCAGTGTCGCCAGTCGCACCTGTCGAGCCAGTTGCGCCGGTCGAACCAGTCGAGCCAGTAGCACCAGTCGAGCCGGTGGCTCCGGTCGAGCCGGTTGCTCCAGTCGAGCCGGTCGAGCCAGTAGCACCAGTCGAGCCCGTCGCTCCGGTCGAGCCGGTATCACCCGTTGCACCTGTCGAGCCAGTTGCTCCGGTCGAGCCGGTAGCACCTGTCGAACCGGTGGCGCCGGTCGAGCCAGTCGCTCCGGTATCACCCGTGGCGCCGGTCGCACCTGTGGCTCCGGTTGCACCAGTCGAGCCAGTTGCCCCGGTATCACCCGTGGCGCCGGTCGAGCCAGTCGCTCCGGTGTCGCCGGTTGCGCCGGTCGAGCCAGTCGCTCCGGTCGAGCCCGTTGCACCCGTGGTTCCTGTTGCACCGGTGTCGCCAGTCGCACCTGTCGAACCAGTCGCTCCGGTCGAACCGGAGGCGCCGGTCGAGCCAGTCGCTCCGGTATCACCCGTGGCACCAGTTGAGCCAGTCGCTCCGGTAGAGCCCGTTGCACCCGTGGTTCCTGTTGCACCAGTGTCGCCAGTGGCACCTGTCGAACCAGTTGCTCCGGTCGAACCGGAGGCACCAGTTGAGCCGGTCGCTCCGGTAGAGCCCGTTGCACCCGTGGTTCCAGTTGCACCAGTGCCGCCAGTCGCACCAGTCGAACCGGAGGCGCCGGTCGAACCAGTCGCTCCGGTATCACCCGTGGCGCCGGTCGCACCTGTGGCTCCGGTTGCGCCGGTGGAGCCCGCGGCTCCGGTATCACCGGTGGCACCAGTCGAGCCGGTCGCTCCGGTAGAGCCCGTAGCACCCGTGGTTCCTGTTGCACCAGTGTCGCCAGTCGCACCTGTCGAACCCGTCGCTCCGGTCGAACCGGACGCGCCGGTCGAGCCAGTCGCTCCGGTATCACCCGTGGCGCCGGTCGCACCTGTGGCTCCGGTTGCGCCAGTGGAGCCCGCGGCTCCGGTGTCGCCCGTCGCGCCAGTCGAGCCGGTCGCACCTGTCGAACCAGTCGCACCTGTCGAACCGGCGGCGCCGGTCGAGCCAGTCGCTCCGGTGTCGCCCGTCGCGCCTGTAGAACCCGTGGCGCCAGTGGAACCTGCGGCGCCGGTATCACCTGTGGCTCCGCCTGCGCCAGTCGCTCCCGTGGAGCCGCTCGCGCCCGTGGCTCCGGTCGAGCCGCCTGCGCCAGTCGAACCTGTTGCACCCGTGGCGCCGGTATCACCTGTGGGTCCGCCTGCGCCAGTCGCACCGGTCGGGCCGCTTGCGCCAGTCGCACCCGTCGGGCCGCTTGCGCCAGTCGCACCGGTCGGGCCGCTCGCGCCGGTCGCACCGGTCGGGCCGCTCGCGCCGGTCGCACCGGTC